>JAATFV010000114.1 GCA_015655015.1 Chitinophagales bacterium
GCCTTCCACTGCTCGCTGAACTCCGTACTGGTGAGATAGTCGTATAACAGGTGCATTTTATCCCCCCTGTTCTCCTGGGACTTTGAGGCATTGAAGACCCGGATGACCCCATCCCGCAGCACATGGGACAGCGCTTTCACCTCGGAGAAGGAACAGATCCATACCCCGTTCCTTTCTCCAAAATAGCTCATATCCTTTGGCATGGCCTGGGTGACGATAACAGCTACTACCGCTCCCTGACTGCGCATATCCGCTTTCAGCTTCTCGATCCAGTCCTGGGAGAAATCCCGGGTACGCTTGCTCTCATAAATGATCTTTCCGCATTCCTGTCCGAAATTGTTCCGGACTACCTGTATGCAGTCTGCCCCTCTTACCCCTTTTCCGACTTCAGCGATCTCGTCAAAAGGAAAGCTCGCCCTTAATAATTCTTCCAGCGCCAGCTCCTGCACTTCCCCCTGCAGCTGCATGGAGCCCTGCTCGGCCTTTCTCCGCATCTCCTCCGCAAGTTTCTTCTGGTCGTCCAGCTGCTTTTCCAGCTCCTTCAGCCGCAATTGATATTCCGTTTCCCGGGAGGCTGTCTTTTGCTCCTCGAACTCCCGGATCTCCTTGGACAGCTTACCCCTTTCTTCCTGTAGCTGGCGTTGTACGGAAAGCTCCATCTCCGACTCCCTGTTCTTCAGCTCCTGCTCCTTTTTCAGAAACTCCAATTCCTTCTGCCGCGACATCCTCAGCTTTTCCTCCCCTTCTCTATTGGCCTCTTCCAGCATCTTCACCTTATTCTCAAAATCAGTAGCGATGGATTTACGGAGATTTTGTTCTGCCGTCTGCTGCCAGCGTTGCTTTTCCTCACCCAGGCGTTGGGTGAACCCCGCTTCCAGCTTTTGCGCCGACTGCTGCCATTCCATCTCCTTCCGGGCAAATTCCTCCTGTTTTTTCTGCAGCTCCTTCTCCTTTTCCTTTTTGAAGGCCAGCATCTGTTCCCTCAGCTCTTTTTTATACTCCTCCGACACCGCCTCCTCCATAGGAAATACATGACCGCAATTCGGACATTTTATATCTGTTGCCATCCGCTTATTTTTCCGGCAAGTTAGCAATTATCAATAATCTCCCTACTACTTTTCGGGTATTGTCAGGGTGGAATAATTGTCGCAATTTTAATACGTATTAGATATTCTTCTCCTGCATCCCCCTGTCAGTCTCTCTTGAAACCAGGTTTGTTTTTAATTAAAAGCCATAAAAAAATGTAAACATGAAAAAAGCTAAAAACAATACTACCAGCGAGTACATTAAGGTGCCCGGCAGTACAAAGGCCGCCCCGGCCGTAGCCAAACTCGATACCCTTAATCCCAATGAAACAGCCTCCGTTACATTGAGAATAAGGAGGCAGAAGAGCATCGATAAGGCCCTGGAAAAAGGACAGCCAATCAGCCGGGAGGAATATGCCGCCCAGTATGGGGCATCCGATAGTGATATTGAACAGGTAGAGGCCTTTGCCACCGCCAACCACCTTTCCATCGTCGAAAGTGATAAAGGCAGGCGAAGCGTCATTGTAAAAGGCCGCATCGGCGATCTGGAAAAAGCTTTCCAGGTGCATCTTACGGACTATAAAGACGCTAAGGGCATCGTGTTCAGGGGACGGTCCGGCGATGTATGCATACCGGCAGCGCTGGAAGGGATCGTGGAAGGCGTTTTCGGACTGGATAACAGGCCCCATGCAACCCCCCATTTCCAGGTAGCCAGGCCCGCGCAGGATTTGACGGCGCCCCCTGCCGGCGCAGTAGGCTTCAGCCCCCATGTGAGCGGTGGCGGCTTTTCCCCCAATCAATTAAATACTATCTATAACTATCCGAAAAATGTCACGGGAAAAAATCAATGTATCGGTATCATCGAGCTGGGAGGGGGATTCCGGAACGCAGACCTGACCACTTATTTTACCGGGCTCGGCATCACAACACCCTCGGTGAAGGCAGTCTCTGTAGACGGCGCTACGAATCATCCTACGACCCCCAATGGCGCCGATGGAGAAGTGATGCTGGACATTGAAGTGGCAGGCGCCGTAGCCCCGGGCGCGGGTATCGTGGTGTATTTTGCTCCCAATACGGACCAGGGATTCCTGGACGCCGTCACCAGGGCTATTCATGATACGCAGAACAAGCCCTCCGTCATCAGCATCAGCTGGGGAGCCGCCGAAGTAGCCTGGACCCAACAATCACTGAATAGCTTTAACGAGGCTTTTAAGGCCGCCTCTCTTTTAGGAGTAACGATCTGCGCGGCAGCAGGCGACTCGGGCAGTGACGACAGCGTAGGCGATGGGAAAGTTCATGTCGATTTTCCATCCAGCAGCCCGTACGTACTGGCTTGCGGAGGCACCAAACTGGTGACCAGCGGGAACAGGATCACCAGCGAAACAGTATGGCATGAAGCGGCTGACTCCGCCACAGGCGGCGGCGTAAGTAATTTTTTCCCTTTACCCGATTATCAGAAAAAAGCCAAAGTGCCCGTATCGATCGACACGAAATTCAAAGGACGGGGAGTACCGGATGTAGCAGGAAATGCCGATCCGCAAACAGGCTATAAAGTACGGGTGGATGGCCAGGATATGATCATCGGAGGAACGAGCGCCGTGGCTCCGCTGATGGCAGGTTTTATCGCGCTGGTCAATGAAAAGAACGGGAAACCGGCCGGCTTCATTAATCCAAAAATATATACGGCTGCAGGCAGCTGCCGGGATATAACGAAGGGAGATAATATAACGACCTCCACGAAAAAAGGCTACAAGGCCGGAAAAGGATGGGATGCCTGTACAGGACTGGGCGTACTGAACAAATTATAAAGGCCGGGAACAAATAATAAGGATACTTATCCAATAATGCTCAGATCCAATAAGGGTACAGATCCAATAAGGACATAGATCAAAGATCCTCATCCCTCAATGGATCTGGTGCTCTTTCTGGTAATGTTGCGGGCTCTTCCCCGTAATGGACTTGAAATTCTTATGAAAGCAGGTGAAATTGTTGAACCCGCTCTCATAACACAGCTGCTTGATGCTGATCCGGTTATCTATGAGCAGCTTGCAGGCATGGCCTACCCGTATTTCCGTAAGGAACTGCGTGTAGGTCTTGCCTGTTCTGGATTTAAAATACCGGCAAAAGGAATTAGGGACTAATCCGGCGACGGCAGCCACCTGTTCCAGGTAGATCTTTTGCGGGAAATGCCGGAAGGTATAGTCATAAATGGCATTGATGCGATCGTTCTCTAATTCAGAGAAGTCATGGCTGAAGCCTATGGAAGAAAGAATATGCAGGTCGGCCGTACCTGCGAAAGCAGCAAGGCATTCGATCAGGGCAATGATCCGGCCTACTCCTTCGGCCGAACGGATCTTCTCTACCCCCTCCTGTATTTTCCCCTCTTCCTTCGCACTGACCAGGATACCCCGGCGGGCCTTTTCCAACAGGTTTTTGATGGGTTTTGTCTCCGGCAGCTGCAGGAAAGGGTCACCCCAGAAATTCTCGGAAAAGTGGATCACCGTGGAATGTACCGGCATATCCTTGTCCCCTTTAAAATAAGCGTCATCATACCGCCAGTAATGAGGAAGGTTGGAACCCACCAAAATGATATCGCCGGAATGAAAACGTTTGATATGATCGCCCACGAACTGGGTGCCGCTGCCCTGGTGAAAATAGATCAGCTCCACTTCCGCGTGATAATGCCAGCGATTGTTGATAAACGGATCCCTGTCCTCCCGGACGCTGAAGGAATGGGTCGGCGTCTTTGGGACTTTTAATAATTTGGGCTTCATGCCCTGCAAAATTACGGAAGAGTCTCTTAACATTGATTTAATGTTGTGCGTTACTTTTTTTTATACAAATTGCACTCGCTCTGGTTAACCCGTCACAGGATCACAAATCTTTAACTCCGCATGAATGAGGTGATCGCCATAAAGAATAGTAGCGAAACGGCATTCGTAAACGTATATAAGCAGTTTCACGCCAAAGTTTTCCGCTTTTTTCTCCGACGCTTGAAAGAGCACGGGACAGCCAGGGAACTGACCCAGCAGACCTATATCAAACTCTGGCAATCCAGGCACACCCTCTCGGAATTATACTCCATCGAGACACAGCTTACTACCATCGCAGGTTCCATCCTGGTAGATCATATCCGCAGAGAGGCCAGCGAGTCCAAATTAAAAGCCGGCCTGGCCAGCTCAATGGAAACACAGTCTTTTCTGACGGACATTTTTCCGGCCCGGGCCTTTGAAAATACAGACTATCTCAACGCCGCCATCGAACAGCTTCCCCCCGTCCGAAAAAAAATAATGCGGATGCGCATCATCAATGGCCTCACCAATAAAGAGATCGCCGGCCTCCTCGATATTTCTGACAAGACAGTAGAAGATCATATCACCAAAGCAGTGAGATATGTCCGGTCTATCGTCACCGCTCTTATCCTGTTGATGACCCTCATCGCCCTGCATGGATAAATTTTCATCCTGATATTAACTTAATGTTACCGGCAGGGGAAGGGCATCCCGGCATCCGTATTAATTTAGAGACTTATACAGTATTGATCCATGTTAATTACAAAAGAACAGATCGAACGATTTTTTGACCGGCATTGCTCGAAGGAAGAAGCGGATAGGATCGCTCAATACCTGGAAGACAATCCCCAGGTGCTGAGAAAGTATATTATGCAGGACTGGAAAGACGCGGACGGATCTCCGGACTTACCGGCAAGCACCAGCGAACAGATGTTACAGGAGATCCGCCACGAAATTTTTACCACCCGGCGGATAGGTGGAAACAATACACTGACAAAAAGAGCTGTTCCCTGGATGGCCGCTGCCCTGGTTCTGCTGATCGCCGGTTTAGTCCTGCTGAGACCCTGGAATAGTCATGATCCTGCTCTGGCATCGGTAAAAACAACCATAACAAATGATACGGCCGCCACACCGTCTCTCCCTGTTCACCAGGTGAGGTTTAACAACACTCTTGCCAATCAGGCGATCGTATTGCCGGATGGATCGGTTGCGACCTTATCTCCCAATAGCCGGCTCCGTTATGATGAGCCATTCGCCGGCGATAAAAGAGCCTTGACTGTAGATGGAGAGGCCTCTTTCAAAGTAGTTAAGGAGGAGGCCCGGCCTTTTACGGTGAGCGCCGGTCCGATCCTTACGACAGTCCTGGGCACTGAATTCAATGTGGCGGAAAACGGATCGTCGGTTACCATAAAATTATATAGCGGAAAAGTAAGGCTGCAGCCGAATGACAGGACCCTGAAAGGCTGGCAGGAGAATATCATCCTCCTGCCCGGCGAACAAATGAAGTACACGGCTGACCGGGGCCTGGTGGAAGTATCGGGATTTGGAAAGATCGGACAGCCTGACCAGCCTGCGGCAGAGCCCAAAGACAATAACGATGCGCTGGTATTCGACAAAAAGAGGCTGCCGGAAGTGCTGGACAAGCTGGCAAACCGTTATCATACTCATATTGCCTATGACAGGAGACAGATCGGCGGTTTGTATTTTACAGGCACCGTTCTGACAGCTGATTCCCTGGTGACCATATTAGAAGTGATAACCAATATGAATGAGCTGATGATCGTACAGGATACGGACGGCTTTATCATTCAACGAAAAATTCCATAAGCCATATATAAGTAAAGGCCTGCCCTTACAGGAGACACCCCTTTCAAAAGAGGTGAGGGGCCATGGCATATCCATCCCAATCTTAAAAAAGTAGAAATTATATGAGACAATCTTTAAAAAAACTAACTGCGCTGGTCTTTTCCTGCGCCCTGTTATGGGGCAGCAAAAATCTCTATGCACAACAGCCAAACATCCCGGAAGTGACCGGGACTGTGCTCACTGAAAATGGAGAGATACTGCCGGGCGTGACGGTGCAGGCTGAGAACGAGAACACACACGAGAGCTATTCAGCTGTTACCGACCTCAAAGGTAATTTTGTGATCAGGAAATTAGTAGTTGGTAATAAATATGATTTCAGCTTTTCTTCCATCGGGTATCAACCGGGAACTTACAAGGGATTTGTCGTCAGGCCATCCGGACAGAGAAATACCCTATCGATCCGGTTGAAAGACCGGAGCAGTGAGCTGAACCAGGTGGTGGTCACCGCCCTGGGCATTAAAAGAGCGGAGAAATCCCTGGGTTATGCCGCGCAGACGATCGGCACAGGCGGGGTGGAAGACGCGAAGACCAATAACTGGGTGAATTCACTCTCCGGTAAGGTGGCCGGGCTCAATATACAAGGCACCGGCGCAGGCCCGATGGGATCCTCCCGTATCACCTTACGGGGTGAGAACTCCCTGAACCTGGACAATAACCAGGCTCTGATCGTAATGGACGGCGTGCCTATCAGCAACAAGATCTCCGGAACGGGTTTTAATGGCAACCTCTCTGCCGATGCACCCGTAGACTTCGGATCGGATATCTCGGATATCAACCCGGACGACATAGAAAGCGTCACCGTACTAAAAGGTCCCGGTGCGACAGCCTTATACGGAAGCCGGGCTGCCGGGGGCGCCCTCATCATTACCACCAAGTCCGGCGCGAGGAAAGATAAGGGGCTGGGCGTCACTTTTAATAATAATACCAGCATCGACCAGGTCAACCGCTGGCCGGCTTACCAGATGGATTACGGAGAAGGCAGGACCATGGCCTATTACTCGTACGGCAACAGCGCCGACGGGATCAACACCAGTACAGGTGTTTCCGCCGGCAGGGCCTGGGGACCTAAATTCATGGGTCAGTCTTATTTCCAATACGATCCTACTACGCCTAACAACCTGGCCACAGCCCGCACTCCCTGGCATGCCTACAACGACTATATCAAAGGCTTTTTCCAGACAGGCCTCACCGAGGCCAACAGCCTGGCCATCGATGGCGGCAATGAAAAAGGATCGGCCCGCTTGTCCGTTTCGCAATTGAAGAATACCTGGATCATTCCCAACACCGGTTACCAACGATGGTCGGCGGCTCTATCGGTCAACCAGAAAGTGTCGGACCGGCTGAAGATCACCGGTAAAGTAACCTATACCAATAAGACGAGCGACAACCTTCCCTCTGCCGGATATAACAACCAGACCTATATGTATTTTATGGCGATCGGCACGGCGCCCAATATCAATCATAACTGGTTCAAGCCCTACTGGCAGCCCGGCCTGGTCGGCGTTCAGCAGAAGCTTCCTTTCAATCCCGGTCCGGACAATCCCTATATAGATATATATGAGGACCTGAATAAGCTGAGCAAGAACGGCGTCGTGGGCAACGTCGCCGCCAATTACCAGATCACCGATAAGCTGGAGCTGATGCTGCGCACGGGCGTGGATATGGCCTATGAATTTCACTCACAGCAGCGTCCTTACAGCATCACCAAATACCCGAAAGGGATGTACCGGGAAGAGAATATCTTCAACTTTGAATCCAACTCGGACTTCCTGCTCACCTATAAAGATCAGCTGAACAAGAAGATCAAATTCACGGTTTCCGGCGGCGGCAACGCCATGAAGCAGACCTGGGATTACGCAGGCATGTATGCAGACCAACTGGCGCAACCGGGAGTATACCAGATCTCCAATAGCCTCAACCAGGCCGTATCGGATCCCCAGAAGACCCGCAAGGCCATCAACAGCTTCTACGCCTTCACGCAGTGGTCCTACCTGGACAAGATCTTCCTGGACGTAACGGGCCGTAATGACTGGAGCAGCGCCCTGCCTTACGCCAACTGCTCTTTTTTCTATCCCTCCGTGAGCACCAGCTTTTTACTGAACGACTTATTCACCCTGCCTTCCCAGATCAATTTCGCCAAGCTGCGGTTATCCTGGGCCCAGGTAGGCAACGATACGCGCCCTTACCAGACTTCCAAATACTATAGCAGCATTTACGGCAACAACTTCACCAACCCGTCGACGCTCTACAATCCCAATCTGAAACCGGAGATCATTGCCAGCTATGAGGCCGGTCTGGACCTGCGGACCTTTCAAAATCGCCTTAACCTGGACCTGACGGCTTATCAGAACAAGAGCCGCAACCAGATCCTGTCCGTTCCCCTGGATAACACAACGGGTTATACAGGCGCGCTGCTGAATGCCGGACTGATAGAAAGCAAAGGGCTGGAAGTACAGCTGAAAGGCGTGCCCATCATTACGAAAAATTTTAAATGGACGAGCACCCTGAACTGGAGCCGGAACAGAAGTTATGTAAAAGAGCTTACACCCGGCATCACCAACCAGATCGTTTACGCAGACGGCAGTGACGTTCAGATCCAGGCAAGGGTAGGCGGCAGGATGGGGGATATGTATGGGCAGGGCTTTCAGCGCTCACCAGCCGGAAAGATCATTTATACATCGGCGGGACTGCCTGCCGCACTGGACCCGACCGTAAAGAAATTTGGCAATGCTTTTGCAGACTGGAAAGCCGGCTGGATGAACGAATTCGTCATCGGCAGCTTCCGGGTATCCATCCTGTTCGATTATTCTAAAGGCGGCAGCATGTACTCGCAAACGAACTACAAGAACAATACATTGGGTAAGACCAAGGTGACCCTGCCCGGCCGTGACGCAGGGATCGTCGGTGATGGAGTGGTCATGGACCCCGCATCCGGAAAATACGTGCCCAACACCGTCAAGGTGATCGCCGAATCTTATTATGAGGCTTATTACCCCGATAACAATGCCGAGATGAATATTTTTGACGCTACGTATCTCAAGCTGCGGGAAGCCCGGATAGAATTCAACCTGCCCGCGAACTTGCTGAGCAGGTTATCCGTCAAGCAGGTCAGCGTCGCCATCTACGGCAGGGACCTGTTCGATATCACTAAATTCCCGGGTTTCGATCCCGAAGGCGGCAACCTGAACAGCGGCACCCTCACACCGGGCGTCGAGCTCATGCAATTCCCTTCTACCCGGACCATGGGACTTAACCTGACTTTCAAATTCTAAATGACTCCAAACGAATCGTTATGACAACGTTTAAAAAAATAGGCATCTCCTTCGTCCTGCTCAGCAGCATGCTGGTGTCCTGCACGAAAAACTTTACCTCCCTCAATACCGATCCGGATAACCCTTCTACCGTAACACCCGGCGTTATCCTCTCCCAGCTGCAATACAGGGTAGTAACTACCAGCATCAATGCGGCCAGGAACTTCACCCATGATCTGATGCAGGTGAGCGCCCCCCGTACCAGCACCGACGGATTGGGCGTCCACCGGTATTATGTAACGGCAGACAATGGCAGCGGTTTCTGGACCAGCATGTACGGGTATATGAACGATATTGACGATATCTACAATATTTCCGACAAGCTGAAAGAGAATAATTACAAGGCGATCGCCCTGATATACAAATGCTGGGCCTATTCGATGCTGACGGACGTTTTCGGGGACATTCCCTACTCGGAGGCTGTCAGCGCAACGACAGGCGTGCTGACCCCGAAATTCGACGCGCAGAAGGATATCTATACGCAGATCCTGCAGGACCTGTCCACCGCCAATGGCCTGTTCGATCCTACCAAAGCGCTCACTTATGGCGGGGATCAATTGTATCCTTCCAATGCCCTGTCCGGAACGAGCAATCCGGGCATCGTCCAATGGAAAAAGTTCTGTAATTCTTTACGGTTGCGGCTTCTGCTTCGTTTGCTCAAAAGGGATGCTGAGCTCAACGTCTCTTCCCAGATAACGGCCATCCTGGCAGACCCGGTCAACAACCCCGTTTTCACCAGCACCGCCGATGATGCTATCTTTAAATTCACCGGCATCTATCCTTATTACAATCCGTATTATAACGCCAGGACACTGGATTGGCGCCAGGGAGATTATTATACCACTTTTTTCATGGATACGCTCAACATCAATAATGACCCCCGCAGGACCATCTGGGCCACCACAGTACAAGTGAACGGTGCGCCTGCCTACACGGGCATCAGCAGCGGGTATCTTCCCACCGTTTCATATATCGTGGACGCGAACTCCAGCTATAGCGATCCCCTGAAGACACTGCCGCAGCTGGGCGTGATGATGACCTATGCCGAAGAGGAATTCATCAAGGCCGAGCTGGCATTAAAGGGCTATAATACCGGGCATACTCCCCGCACCCACTATGAGAACGGCATCGCCGCTTCCATGACACAATGGGGCATGAGCCTGCCGAATGGCTTTCTCACCCAGCCGAATGTGCTCTATAACGAGAACGCCAGCCAGGACACACAGCTGCAGCAGATCATGCTGCAAAAATACTATGCGCTGTACTTCGTCGATTATCAGTCCTGGTTTGAAAAAAGAAGAACGGGTTATCCTATTCTGCCAAGAGGGGCCGGCATTCCCGCTACTAATCCGTTCCCGTCCAGGATACCTTATCCAACTTATTTGCAGACCCTCAATCCGGATAACTTAGCTGCAGCCGTCAAGGCTATCGGAGGCAGTGACAATAGTTCTGTTAAGGTATGGTGGGATCAATAAGGCGCCACGGGCGCCTTGGGCATAACCGAGCATAGCGAAGGTTACGAACGAGGGCTCAACGGTGTTGAGACCGAAGTTCTGCCATCATTAGATACGGGGCCTTCGATCCGCAGGGTCGAAGACCCGCTCCGAGCGACTTACCAACAGACGCAGTTAGTTGATAGTAACGACACTAGAACATAACTACATAAACCATTCATTCACAAACAATGACCACAATGACCACATCACACAAATTTCTGAAACCCGGGCGACTACCCGCCCTGCTCTTCTTCTTCTTCGCGATAACCACCGCCGCCACGGCGCAAACGGCATCAGATACCGCCGGTATCCGGACCCTGATCGTATTCTTTGACGGGCTGCGCCCCGATTATATCACCCCGGAGAATATGCCCAACGTATATGCTTTCAGCCAGCGTGGCTGTTTCGGGAAACAACATCATAGTGTGTTCCCCACCGTGACAAGGGTCAACGCTTCCTCCTATTCCACGGGCAGTTATCCCGCTACGCACGGCCTGATGGGCAATACCGTCTACTTCCCTGAAGTGGATAAAAAGAAAGGCCTCAACACAGGAGAGGCTTCCGAATTAAACAAGATCACCGCTGCTACCAACGGCAAGCTGCTGACGGCCATCTCCCTGGGAGAGATCCTGCAGAATGCCGGCGCCCATATGATGGTCTTCAGTTCCGGCTCTTCCGGGCAAGCCTTGTTACAGAACAATACCGTTAGCGGCGGGGCTGTTATCAATACCAGCATGATCCTTCCCGATTCCTTACGCCCCATCCTTGAAAAAGAATTAGGACCAATCCCGCCGGGCGGGGATCCCAACACGGCCCGGCATAAATGGGTTACCGACGCATTGATCCGGTACGGGCTGACCCTCGATGGTCCGCTGGTGAGCGCCATCTGGTTCTCCGATCCTGACGGTACAGCCCATCGGGATGGAATCGGGGCCCCGACTTCGATGGAGGCCATCCGGTCGGTAGACGAGCAATTCGGCCGGATCGTAGCAGCCCTGAAAAGCAAACACCTTACGTCGAATTTCAATATCATCATCTCCACCGATCACGGTTTTGTAACCCATGTTGGTAAAGATGACCTTACCGGTTTTTTGATAAAGGAAGGGTTTAAAAAAGATCGGGAAAGTGAGGACGTCGTAGTGGCCGAAGGAGCTATTTATGTAAAAGATCATGACGAGACCATCATCCGGAAGATCGTGTCCAGCCTGCAGGCGCAGGAATGGATCGGGGGGATTTTTACCCGGGCGGCTAAACCGGGTGATCTGAAAGGATTTGTAGAGGGGACGGCCTCTTTTGATGCTATTCACTGGAACCATCCCCAGCGGTCTTCCGATATCCTGGTGGATGCTAATTGGGATGCCCGGAAAAATGCTGCCGGTTATGCCGGGGCCAGCTTCAGCAGAGGCGTCGCCGGCCATGGCTCCTGCAGCCCTTATGAAGTGCATATCGCTTTATTGGCCGCCGGTCCGAGCTTCAAAAAATCTTTCTCCAGCGAACTGCCTACTTCCAACGTAGATATCGTGCCTACACTCCTGCATATTCACCATATTCCTATTCCCTCTTCCATGGAGGGCAGAGTGATCCACGAATTCCTCGTTGAAAAGAATAAACAGGCTGTCCCCGCCGTAAAAAAGGAGACGATCCTGACTTCTGCAAAATATGATGGAGGCGTTTATACCCTGAGTGTCGAAAGAACGATCTTTGGCAAGTATAAATATGTGGACTACACGAAAGTGACGAGAGTGACGGGCACCGTCGCAAGATAAACAAATTGGCGGGGGATGTCACATCGTGACATCCCCCGCTCTTTACAACATCCATTGAAGGGCGAAATATTCACAGCGCTCATTGCTCTTATTCTCCACAGCATGGGGCACTCCCGATGGAAGAAAGATCAGGTCTCCTGCCGTTGCCTTATAATATTTCCCCCCGATATATTCCTGCACGTTCCCCGATCGCATAAGGATGATCTCTTCCGCCCGGTGGATATGCGGAGGATGGCTCACCTCTCCCGCATTGAGCGTAGTGGCATGCATGTCGATCCTTCCCAGCCAGGCCGCCGGCCGGTCGAAGATCTGCCGGCTCTCGCCCTTATCCGTCTTCTTCATCACCATCTCAGGCCAGTCAAGAAAGAAGACCGGTCCGGCTTTTCGGGCGCGGTCAAGGTCTTTGGGAGACCGGGATTGGAAGTTGAGGATATAATAAGTGCAAGCGCTGTTATCTGCAGTTTGCAGTCTGTAATGTTCTCCGTCGCTGATGAGGGCTACTCCGCCGGGACCCAATATCCTGGACGTTTCGCCGGTGGTTATCTTTAGGTGACCATCCTTGATGATGAACAGGTTGTCCACTTCGGATGGCGATCCATTCTCCGAAGTCCGGCCGGGTTTTAACAGGACGACACGGACGCTTAGCAGGGCGAGGTCGCGGGTATTGCCAAGTATCAGCTTGCCTTCTCCTTTTTGCAGGGCGCCGAAAGAAGCAACCTGCCCGGTCAGGGTATCGGAGCTGTGTTTAGGTTTCTCGTCGACGCTCTCCAGCTGGGTGTCAGAAAGGATGACTGATCGCTGTTGCGCCGTGCAAGGCCGGACTACCAACAAAGGCAGTAGCGGGGACAGGAGATACAGGTATCGGAGATAGAGGTATCGGAGATACAGGTGTCTTGGTAACATAGAAATTGTTTTTTTATTGGACCTTTCGTGCCAGTTCCAGCCCCCTGGTAGTGATATAATATTTGGCGATCATACCCGGCACTTCCCAGGCAGGCATGTTCTTATTTTTAATATAATCCAGGTATTTCTCCGTCACCCTGGCAAAATGAGATTCATGCCCTTCCTTATATTTTTCCGGGATCACCACTTCCCACCCTTTGGCGTTCTTCTTCAGCTCGATGCCCGGATACTTCGCCTGCAGAGGTTTGATCTGTTCCGTCAGGGTTTGTTCATAGGAAGGGTCTTTGGTGGCAGGCTCGATATACAAGGCGGGGTGGAATTGTTCTTCCGAACCCTGCCGGATGACCAGGTTGGCCTTGCTGCCCCGTATCAGGCAGTAGTAGGTGTCTTCCGCTCCCTCCGGCGCCTTGTAGGTCCAGGTGGTGGTCGTCCGGACGTACGTGCCCTTTAGCTGGTAATCGATCTCACCATTGGCATAGACCTTTAATACGGTATCATGCACCCCTGCATGCTTCAGATAATCCGGAAAACTATCCAGCTGCGTGATCGTCCTGAATTGTGACAGGGTAAGATCGGTCGTCCAGTGACGGGCCTTATTGACGGTGATATCCTTCGTATAATCCAATGTCTGTTCCGGATAACATTCCCATTGCACCAGGTCTACCACATGGGTCATTACATCCACCATGCTCTCTCCCTGTTGATTCGTATCGAAGAACCAGGCCGGACGGGTCAGCGCCTTGCCGGAAACATATTTATAAAAGCGGTGGACACTTTCCCCGACCACTCCCGGATTGGCAGCCGTACCCTTTTCCAGGGCGCCGAATATCCCTGGTATCCGGACCAGTTCCCGTTGCAGGATACTGGTGATCTCATAACGTTCGGTCATGATATCATACAGTAACAGCTGGTGACTGGCAGCTGTATCAAAAGCCTGCTTCAGCAGCCCGAAATCCCGGTTGTCGATCACCATCGGCTTGTCGCCTAAGACGTTAAAGCCCGCCTGCAGGGACTTCATAATGTACTGGGTCTTTTCCCGGTTGTTACCCGCCAGCACGACCGTATTACCCGCTTTGTCGCTGATCATCTTCTCCAGGAAATCTGAACCTGTATAGACTTTTTCTACCCAATGAGTAGGATCTTTTTCCCGGTTGTTATAAGCATTGATCTTATCCAGGTGCGCTTTTACGTCAGGACCCTCCGGCGCATAGATATGCACGACGGGGTCAATATCGTCATACATGGACTTTTGTACGAGGGCGGCATGGAAATGACCCGGATCCAGCGTCACCAGGCGCACCAGTTTCGGGGTGGCAAGGGCGGTGTCCTTTGAGGAGCCTGTTGAAGATGTCGGAGAATTACAGGACATAAGGAACAGGAGACCGGAGAACTGTACACCGGCGAACAGTACACGGGCGATTGGTTGACGGCTGGCAGCAAATGATCGGGTTGTTATATTCATATTTATCCTTTAATGATATATTGATATGTTTGATTTTCTGACAGCGCATGTCATGTAATAGGCGCATGTTATGGAATAGGCGCAGGTCATGGAATAAATATAAGGCTTAATTTATGTAAAATGTAACGGATTTCTTTGATAAGTAATTGCTTAGCGACGGATTATCGCCAGAATATTGGCTACTTTCCGTTCGCCCGTATGATCGTATTTTTTATTATCCGTAGGATAATTAACGATGCCATCATAAGGTTGTCCCCTGATATACATCGTAGTGGAGCCTCCTCCATCCAGGTTCATGGCATCGGTGCAATGAAAGTACCTGAAAATAGTCCTGAACTGATCCATGTTCACCCCCGCTGATTTGTCCGAATGCCCGTCGACCGTCACCAACAGGAGATGCCCCCGGGAAGTGATCCCTATCCCGGTCCTGGCGTAACGCTTGTCATTAAAGCTATGCCGGGCCAATGGTATGGCCTTTCCCCGGATCAGCAATGGAGGCCCGCCGGATAAGATGGCAGGTATTGTGGAAAGACTTTTCCAGCCTTGTGCAGGGCAGAGACGAATGGCCGCCTTTCCGGCGGAATCGATGGTGACAGCAGCATCATCCAATTCGTCCAGGAAAATTTTTTCGCCCAGGTCCGTTCGCGAGGTGTCGATCACACGGCCTCCTGCTTTTAAAAAACAGACGGAACCGCCTTCTTTCATATGAAAAAAATTCCCGTTCACGGCTACTACCGCATTTTCCCTCCCTGCCATTTCATGGGTAGGAGAAAGTAAAGACGGCTGAAAAATGAGGTCCGGGTACAGCGCAGCGTCATTCAGATTGACATCCAGGACATTGATATTCTCAATAGTGTCGAAAAGCCGGGGAAAAGCAGCATGTAGCCAGGTGATGGAGGTATCCACCTTGCGAACCTCCCAGCTTGCAGCCGCCAATTGCTGTATAGCCTGTCTGTCATTATTCCGGCTGGCCCTGCAGGATAATAACAGGCCGGACAGCAGGATGATAAGGGTATAGGCAAATTGTTTTTTCCTCGTATTTATTGCTTTAAAGTTATTGACTATTTATTTTGCAGGCCGGAAAAAAGCAGCTAGATTTAATAGTAACGAAATTTGCCATTTATTTCTTCATCACCACCCCCTGATCTATGGCAATACGTGTCGCTATCAATCATAAAACAGCCTATAAATACGACCGCCTGGTCGCTTTATCTCCCCATGTGTTCCGGCTGCGACCGGCCGTTCATAGCCGCATCCCCATCGAGGCCTATTCTTTTAAGATCTTTCCCCGGGAACATTTTATTAACTGGCAGCAGGATCCTTTTGGCAATTACCAGGCACGGGTGGTCTTCCCCGAAAAAACACGGGAGATGAGGGTCGAAGTGGAGGTCATCGCTGACATGGTCGTCATCAATCCTTTCGATTTTTTTGTCGACAAATATGCTGAAAAATATCCCTTTGCTTACCAGGGAGAGTTAGTCAAAGAGCTGGTGCCTTACCTGGAAATAAAAGAAAGAGGCCCGCTCCTGACTTCCCTCCTGTCCGGTATCGACAGAAAGGAAAAGACGATCAATGACTTTCTGGTCTACATCAATCAAAAGATCAATCAGACGGTCAATTACTCCGTCCGCATGGAAGTGGGAGTGCAGACCTGCGAAGAGACCCTGGAGCGGGCCGTAGGCTCCTGCAGGGATTCGGCCTGGTTATTAGTCCAGGTATTAAGGCATCTTGGAGTGGCGGCGCGTTTTGTGAGCGGTTACCTCGTACAGCTGACAGCCGACGTCAAGGCCCTGGATGGACCTTCCGGCCCTGAGAAGGACTTCACTGACCTGCATGCCTGGACGGAAGTATACATCCCGGGAGCTGGCTGGATCGGGCTTGACCCGACTTCCGGTCTCTTTGCCGGGGAGGGCCATATCCCATTAGCCTGTACGCCTGATTATTCGAGCGCGGCTCCTGTCACGGGCGCTACGGATGTCTGTGAGACCGAATTCTCTTTTTCCAATACCGTCAGCCGTCTCCATGAAGATCCCCGCGTAACCAAACCTTACACGGAAGAGCAGTGGACGGCCATTCAGGCCATCGGGCTCCGGGTGGATGAAGATCTGGAACGGGGAGATGTGCGTTTGACCATGGGAGGGGAGCCCACCTTTGTCTCCATCGACGATATGGAATCAGCGCAGTGGAATACAGATGCGGACGGCAAGCAAAAAAGGATCCTTTCCCATGAACTTATTTTCAGGTTACGGGAACAGTTCGGGCCGAATGGCATGTTGCATTACGGGCAGGGCAAATGGTATCCGGGTGAGCCTTTACCCCGCTGGCAGTATGGCCTTTACTGGCGCAAAGATGGTTATCCCGTCTGGAAGAACACCCGCCTGATCGCGCATGAAGCGACGAAGGCCCGTTTCACGCAGGAAGATGCCGGCGCTTTTATCCGGGAGCTGGCCAGACACCTGGCCGTCAGTATAGGAAATATCAGCGACGCGTATGAAGATGCCTACTATTACCTGTGGACGGAGGGTAAATTGCCTGCCAACATCGATCCTTTACGGATAAAAATAAAAGACCCGGCCGAACGGAGGACATTAATGCACCTCCTGGATAAAGGATTGGACAAGCCGGCCGGTTATGTCCTTCCCCTTAAATGGGACCACTGGAATAATGCCTGGCAAAGCTGCCAGTGGCTGCTGAACAGGCCTCACCTGTTCCTCATACCCGGCAATTCACCGATGGGACTTCGCCTACCCCTGGACTCCATTCCCTTATTGGCCAAAGACTCGGAAGACGATAGAACGGAACGGAGCCTTTTCGAAGAATTACCCGTGCTGGACGCTTATCATGAGGCCATCGGTAGCCGTTATGGGTCAGTAATTGCGCATCCTGCACCCCCCAATAGAGTTAGTTACCAGAAACGGCCGGCCGACGAGACCCGGACCGTCGCCTTCGAAGTCCCTGTTATTAAAACAGCCCTCTGCGTGGAAGCCAGGGAGGGCATTCTTTATATATTCCTTCCCCCGCTTAAATACCTGGAACATTATTTAGACCTGGTAGCCTCGATCGAATCCACTGCCGCAAAGCTGAACATGCCCGTTCGCATCGAGGGGTATGAGCCTCCCAGGGACTATCGTATCGAAAGATTGGTCGTATCGCCGGATCCGGGTGTGATCGAAGTGAATATACAGCCTTCAAATAACTGGAAGGAGCTGGTACGTACGATCGATACTTTATATGAACAGGCCCGGCTGTCCCGGCTGGGCACGGAAAAATTCATGCTGGACGGAAGGCATACGGGTACAGGGGGCGGCAATCATATCACAGTTGGCGGAGCCGCACCTTCCGATAGCCCGCTGCTGAGAAGGCCCGACCTGCTTCGCAGCCTGATCACTTACTGGCAGC
>JAATFV010000233.1 GCA_015655015.1 Chitinophagales bacterium
TTTAAAAAACAAACTTCAATAAAACTTTCCCAGAAAAAATCCTGTTCCCTTAATTTTACAACTTCATACTATCTAAACTACTTATGCCCCTAGCTAAAAATCGACAGTTCCTGGATTTCGAGAAACCGATCAAAGAATTATTTGACGAAATAGAGAAACTGAAGCAAACTGCCGAAAAGACCAAGGTAGACCTCAGCGACTCCATTAAGAAGCTGGAAGACCAGGTGATCGAGCGACGCCGTGCCATCACCCAGTCCCTGACCCCCTGGCAGAAGGTCCAGCTCAGCCGCCACCCGGACCGGCCCTATACCATGAAGTATATTGAGAAGATGTGCACCAACTTCGTGGAACTGTTCGGAGACCGCAACGTAAAGGACGATAAAGCCATGGTGGGCGGATTTGCCCAGCTGGACGGACAGACCGTAATGATGATCGGCCAACAGAAAGGGACCAATACCAAAATGCGCCAGATGCGCAATTTCGGCATGGCTAACCCCGAAGGCTACCGCAAAGCCCTGCGCCTGATGAAAATGGCAGAAAAATTTGATAAACCCGTCGTTACCCTCATCGACACCCCCGGCGCCTATCCGGGCATGGAGGCGGAAGAAAGAGGTCAGGGCGAAGCCATAGCCCGCAATATTTATGAAATGATGCGCCTGAAAGTCCCCATTATCTGCGTCATCATCGGCGAAGGAGCCTCCGGCGGCGCCCTGGGCATCGGGGTGGGAGACAAGGTGTATATGCTGGAAAACTCCTGGTATACGGTCATTTCCCCCGAAAACTGCAGCTCCATCCTCTGGCGGAGCTGGGACCAAAAGGAAAAGGCCGCCGAAGAGCTGCGCCTTACCCCCGACAATATGTTTAAATTCGGCCTCATCGATAGCATTGTCCCCGAACCCCTGGGCGGAGCTCACTGGGATTATGCGGAAGCAGCCGCCTTGCTCAAGCCGAAGCTGGTGGAAACCCTCAATGAATTAAAGCTGCTCACCCCCAAAGAACGCGTCGAGAAGCGGATCGGGAAGTTCGGTAAGATGGGCTTCTGGAATGAAGTGCCGGCCTAAAAACCCCCTGTCGACATTGTCGGGGTTAGGTCGGTTCCGGAAGATCCCAAGGGGGTAACGAAGGTCCGTACAGGATCTGTCAGGCAGAGCGAAGAACCTGGAAAGCTCGAAAAAGCAGAAAGATCTCGAAAAAGCAGAAAGATCGAAAGAATGCAAAAAGCTTTCAAGGAACGCTAACAGCCCGGAACAAAACAACAAACAATCATCTTAAATACTATATAGAAATGGCTCTTAGGGAACAGCTCCGCGGAACCGGAGTAGCAATGATCACCGCATTCCGACCTGATTTTTCGATCGATTTTGACGCACTGGAAAACGTAATTGAGTTTGTTATCAAGGGAGGCGTCGAATATATCGTCGCCCTGGGCACTACCGGGGAAACACCCACCTTGTCAAAAGAAGAGAAGATCGCTATAGCCCAATTCACTTATGATAAAGTGAACGGAAGGGTACCGGTCGTCGTAGGGATCGGGGGCAATAATACCCGGGAACTCGTCGAAGAGTTAAAATCCTTTCCCCTGGAAAAAGCGGCTGCTGTATTGAGCGCCAGTCCTTATTATAGCAAACCTTCCCAGGAAGGTCTCTTCCAGCATTATAAAGCCCTGGCGGAAGCTTCTCCGAAGCCAATTTTGCTCTACAACGTTCCCGGAAGGACCGGCCGCAACCTGAATGCAGCGACTACCGTCCGCCTGGCCCGCGAAGTGAAGAATATCATTGGGATCAAAGAAGCCAGCGGCGATATGGCCCAGTGCATAGAGATCCTGCGGGATAAACCGGCCGATTTCCTGGTGGTAAGCGGAGATGATGCCCTGGCCCTGCCCCAGATCGCCTGTGGAATACAAGGCGTCATCAGTGTGGCAGCCAATGGTTTTCCCCGGGACTTTACGGATATGGTCCGCCATTGCCTGAAAGGAGATTTTGCTGCCGCTAAAAAACTGAACGATAAATTGACCTACGGCTATGAGCTGATGTTTGCCGAGAATAACCCGGCCGGCGTGAAAGCATGTATGGCCGAGATGAAACTGATCGGGAATTACGTTCGTTTGCCGTTGGTGCCGCTCAGTGAAGGACTTCATGCGAAGGTGAGAGAATACGTCGCTAAATAAATCCATGGATGGGGCGGCGAATCCTGAGGTTTGCCGCCCTAATCTTGTCTTATACCCTATACGTCACCCCTTCCACCGCCAGATCGGTATTAGGGAAGACCTCCCGGGCCTCCTGTTCAAAGGCCTGCAACTTTTCATATTTAGAGCTGAAATGACCGATGAGGAGCCGCTGAACTCCTGCCCGCAGGGCTACGGTGGCTGCCTGGTTGGTAGTGCTGTGGTAGCGTTTGCCTGCCTGTTCTTCGAGATCTTTCAGGTAGGTGGTCTCGTGGTACAACAGATCCACCCCCTTTACTTTTTCAATGATCCGCTCGTCAAAGAGGGTATCGGCCGCATAGGCGTATGATTTGGCCGGGATGGAGGGCTCGGTGACCCAGCCATTTTCCACGAGGTTGCCTTCCTTGTCCATATAACTTTCCCCCCATTTCAGGCGATCGAAAAAGGAAGAAGGAACTCCGTATTGGCGGGCTTTTTCAGGGTTGACCCGACGGAAAGGGCGGATCTCCCGGAAGCGGAACCCCCAGCATTCGATGCGGTGATAGACATGAAAGCAGCTGACCTCGAATTTAGCTTCCCGGACGATCACGCCTTCCTGCTCCAAGGGATGAAAATACAGGGCATAGGGAAGCTGTATGTCGGCTACCTTGAGCTGCAGGTCAATAATATCTTTAAGGGCAGAAGGAGCATAAATATGCATATCCTGCGATCTTCCCAGCAGCCCCATGCTGGTCAGCACACCGATCAGTCCGAAATAGTGGTCTCCGTGTAAATGGGAAATGAAGATATGATTGATCTTACTGCGGCGGATCTTGTACTTGGCCATCTGCATCTGTGTCCCCTCCCCGCAGTCAACCAGGAAAATATGTTCTTCCATCGTGACCACCTGCGCAGTGGGATGACGATCGAAAGCAGGTAAAGCAGAGTTATTGCCCAATATAGTGACGGCCAGCATTACGCGATTTTAAGGTTACGATCCAAGAGTTAAAGGTACCATACGAGTCTGTGTATAGACGAAAAGCAACGCAAATTTGCTGCATTACCTTGAAAATAAAGGGTATGAGTATTAAAAATTATACTCCACGGACCAAACTACCGCTCTAACGTAAGTTAAAAGCGTTGAATTGTGTATAAAATCTTTCTTCGGTAAGATTCTCCAAAAAGGTTGAGATGGATCAACAGCGGGTAGAGATTACAGATCTCCCATAACTCCCGGTAATTGGCCGGGAAAGGGAAATGATAGGCATAGGATTCATAGAAAGACTTTTCAAAACCTCCGAACAGGGTAGTCATGGCCAGATCCATGCTGCGATGCCCGAAGTATACGGCAGGATCGATCAGCACAGGCCGGCTATTTTCGTCGCATAAAAAATTGCCGCTCCAAAGATCACCGTGTAACAGGGACGGAGCTTCTTCGGGGAAGATAGCCGGCAGCGCCTGGTAGAGCCGCTCAAAATGGCGGAGGGCGCTGGTTTCCAGGAGACCTTTTTCGACAGCCAGGCGGACCTGGGGCTCCAGCCTGCACCTAATAAAAAAATTAGTCCATACGGGTGACTGGGTATTTTGTTGGGGGAGGGAGCCCATATAATTGTCGTGGTCCAAACCAAAGAAGGAGGTATTGGCATTGATCGCGTTGTCCGCAGAATTGATCTCACTTCCAGCAGAATTGATCGCACCTATGCCTGCATTCCCGGATCCGTGGACCGTATTATTTAAAATTCCGGGCTCCGTAACGGTATTAATTGACCCCGTGCCGGTTGATTTGAGGCCGGCAGTCAATGCAGCCTGATATCCAGCTTGACCTGCGATCGGATCCTTTTGGATGGGAATATCGATGGGAATATCGTTGCCGGGGTGGACTCCGGTGACCCGGTGCAGGCGGGCCAGCTGTTCGCCAAAAAGCCGCCAGAAGGCGTCTGTCTTTGGTCCCTGCCCGATCCATTCCAGGATAAGGACCTGTTTGTCGGCGAGGCTGTCGCAGGCTACCACAGCGGGTATGCGGAAAATCTCCTGTTCCCGCAGGAGGTCGAGTCCCCGCCTTTCTTTCTCCAATAAATCCGGAAGGGCGTCCTTATCGTTTATTTTACAGAACCATAACCCATTATCCTTTGTTGTTAAACGATAGGCAGCATTGATGGAGCCGCCCTCAACGGGGTGTATAGCCGGCAATTCAAGGTCAGACCTGCCGGTGACCCTGGAGAGAATTTGGAAAAGAAGGGATGTATAACCCGACGACATGTGGACCCGATTTTTGATTTCCTGCCTTTCTGTCTTGTCTGGTGATCTTGTGCTTTTGTTACCGATCCTTAAAGATCGGGCCCGTTCAGGAGTTCCCTTTCCACCTCCTCCATCTGTACGATGTCATAGGCTTCCGCTTCGGTAGGAGTAACGTTCATGAACTCCAGGAGGCTATTGTTCTCAAGGGTTTTCTCCACTTCCGGGGTAAGCTCGCAGATCACAAAAGAGAGGCCGGCGTCATAGAATTCCTGCTGGATCTTTACCAGGCTTTCGGCAGCAGGATCCTCTACGATCTGGATGTCTTTCAGGATGAGCACCACGCTTTTGGGGTCTGTTTGAAGGATCGGGAGTAAACTTTTCTCTAAATCCGCTGTCATATTAGCAGCAAGGATAGGTTCCACGATCGTAATGGCATGAATTTTTTCTCTGGTATTAATTTTGACTTGCATATACACTTAAAGATTATTAACGGCCGTTAATAAAGTAGCGGAAACAGAAGTCAAAAATATTCGTTATTATTGTATAAAGCTCAATAACTTAAAAATGGATAATAATTTTTCAGCCCAGGTAAAGGAGATCATATCTTTCAGTAGGGAGGAAGCATTGAGACTGGGGAACGATTTTATCGGTACGGAGCACTTATTGCTGGGTTTGATTCGTGAGGGTGATAATACAGCTGTCCGCATTTTGAAGAGTTTCAATGTAGATCTGTATGAATTGCGGAAAGAGGTTGAAATGGCAGTAAAGGACAAGACCGGTAAAAATATCGCAAATATCAATAGTCTTCCCCTGACTAAACAGGCGGAGAAAGTGATACGTGTGACAGTTCTCGAGGCGAAAGCGCTGAAAAGCCCCACCGTAGAGACTGAACACCTCATGCTCTCTATTCTCAAGAACAAAGAAAATATTGCTACTCAAATCTTAAATCAATTTGACGTGGATTACGATCTGTTCAGAAACGAATTAGGAGTGGTCAAGAGTAATGATATCCGCAGTGAATATGCGGAAGAGAACGACGACGACTTCGACGAGGAAAAAAAGTATTCCCAGCAAAAAGCCCGCGCTGCCAGCAACGCTAAAAGTAAGACTCCCGTACTCGATAATTTCGGTAGGGATATTACGCGGCTGGCGGAAATGGGGGCCCTGGATCCCATCGTAGGGAGAGAAGCGGAGATCGAGCGGGTCTCTCAGATCCTTTCCCGTCGTAAAAAGAATAACCCCATCCTGATCGGGGAACCCGGAGTAGGTAAGACCGCTATCGTGGAAGGCCTGGCCCTTCGCATCGTGCAGCGGAAAGTGTCCCGCGTGCTGTTTGACAAACGGGTGATCTCCCTCGATCTGGCAGCGCTGGTGGCCGGTACCAAATACCGCGGCCAGTTCGAAGAAAGGATGAAGGCCATTATGAATGAACTGGAAAAGAACAGGGACGTGATCCTCTTCATCGATGAGATCCACACGATCGTCGGCGCCGGCGGCGCCAGCGGATCCCTGGATGCTTCCAATATATTCAAACCCGCCCTGGCAAGAGGGGAGCTGCAGTGCATCGGAGCCTCTACCCTGGACGAATACAGGATGTATATCGAGAAGGACGGCGCTTTAGACCGTCGTTTCCAGAAGGTACTGGTAGAACCACCCAGCGTGGATGAAACCATCCAGATCCTCAACAACATCAAATCGAAATACGAGGACTATCATAACGTCACCTACTCCGATGATGCCATCGACGCCTGTGTGAAGCTGAGCGACCGTTACATGACGGACCGCCTGCTCCCGGACAAAGCAATCGATGTGCTGGACGAAGTAGGGGCAAGGGTGCATCTGAAGAATATCAATGTTCCCCAGAATATCGTAGAGCTGGAAAAGAAGATCGAGGACGTCAAGAACGAGAAGAATAAAGTGGTGAAGAGCCAGAAGTTTGAAGAAGCCGCTTCTCTCCGCGATACGGAAAAACGCCTCCAGGAAGAGCTGGAAAAGGCCAAAGCCGAGTGGGAAGAAGAAAGCAAACACAAACGTTACCCCATCGACGAAGAAAATATTGCGGAAGTGGTGAGCATGATGACCGGCATCCCCGTTAAAAGGATGGTGCAGGCTGAAAGCGAAAAGCTGCGCAATATGAACGTGGATATGAGCGAAATGGTCGTTGGTCAGAATGAGGCGATCCAGAAGGTGGTCAAAGCGATCCAGCGTAACCGCGTAGGATTGAAGGATCCTAAAAAGCCCATCGGCACGTTTATCTTCTTAGGACCTACCGGTGTCGGTAAGACCGAGCTGGCCAGGTCTTTGGCGAGATATATGTTCGACTCCGAAGATTCCCTGATCCGCATCGACATGAGCGAATACATGGAAAAATTCACGGTGAGCCGACTGATCGGAGCGCCTCCCGGATACGTAGGATATGAAGAAGGCGGACAGCTGACGGAAAGGGTTCGCAGGAAACCTTACTCAGTGATCCTGCTGGATGAGATCGAAAAAGCGCACCCCGATATTTATAACATCCTTTTACAGGTATTGGATGATGGCCAGCTGACAGATGGATTGGGACGTAAGGTGAATTTCAAGAATACCCTGATCATCATGACCTCCAATATCGGAGTACGTCAGCTGAAAGATTTTGGGGATGGTGTTGGATTCGCCACTGCCGCCCGCACACAAAATGCGGATGACAATAATAAGGCGGTGATCGAAAAGGCGCTGAAAAGGACCTTCAGCCCTGAGTTCCTCAACCGTATCGACGATATCGTCATCTTCAATTCTTTGGACAAGACGCATATCTTCCAGATCATCGATATCCTGATGAAAGGAGTGCTGAAAAGGCTCAATACACTCGGGTTCACCCTGGAGCTGACGGAGGAGGCGAAGAGCTTCATCGCAGATAAGGGATATGACTCCGCCTTCGGCGCCCGTCCCCTGCACAGGGCCATCCAGAAATACCTGGAAGATCCCCTGGCGGAAGAGATCCTCAACATGAGCATCAAGACCGGGGATGTGTTAATTGCTGACCTGGATAAGGAGAATTCGAAGATCCGCTTCACGATCAGGGAGAAGACGAAAGAAAAGTCAGAAGCGTAAAAGCGTACGAGTCGCTTTGAACAAAATATATCGAGGGTGCCCCGAATTCGGGGCGCCCTCTTTGTCTTTTAAGTAAGTTATCTGCTATCATTACTGGATTTTTTTCCGCACTTTTGTGGCGTAATATCCTGTAACATGCCTGCAACGGAACCTAAGAAAAAGATCATTATAACGCTCGACGGCTGGTCTTCCACAGGGAAGAGTACGCTTGCACGACAATTGGCTAAGGAACTGAACTATGTCTATATCGACAGCGGGGCTATGTATCGCGCGATCACGTTGTATTTCCTACGCAACCATGTGGACTGGACCAAACATTCGGCCGTGGAGAAGGCCCTGAAAAATATTACCCTGGAGTTTACCTCCAATCACAAGAGCGGGCATACCGATATATGCCTCAACGGCGAGAATGTGGAATTTGTCATCCGCGACCTGGTCATTGCTGAAAAAGTAAGCGAAGTGGCTGCGGTCAAAGAGGTGAGGACCTTTGCCGTGGCGCAGCAGCAGGCCATGGGGAAAAATAAGGGTATCGTTATGGATGGACGGGATATCGGCACCACGGTGTTCCCCCAGGCCGAATTAAAGATCTTCATGACGGCGGATGAGTCGGTGCGGGTACATCGCCGGTTTAAAGAGCTGTATCAGAAAAATCCGAATATTACGCTGGAGGAAGTGAAGAATAACCTGGAGATGCGCGATTATATCGATTCGCACCGGGAGGTGAGTCCGTTACGCCAGGCGGAAGACGCGATCGTGCTGGATAATTCCCATTTGACGATGAAACAGCAATTGGAAATTGCCCAGAAATGGGTAAAGGAACGAATGTAGCCAGTCCTTGCCTCCACCCCTGCCTCCTAAAGGGGGAATGGAGCTAACTTATAAATAAAAAACCTGCTTTTCAGCAGGCTTTTTATTTACTCTATGAAGGCTAATTAATTAGCGTAAGAACAGTAATTCGCGGTACTTCGACAATACCCACTCATTATCATCCACCAGGAGCTCCAGTTTATCCACGCTATAGCGGATCTCATCAAAGAAGGGCTCTTTTACCTGGCTGTTGTATGCGATGGCCTTGGTCCGGGTGTCGGTGATCGCGTTGACGATCTTACGGGCTTCGATCATTTTTTCTACCAGGTTGCTCACCTTGGAGATATGCTCGGAGATCTTATTCAGGATAGACAACTGGTTGGAATAAGTACTTTCTTTCAGACCAAGCTCTTTTAATCCCTTGATGTTGTCGATCAGGGTATTCTGGTATTTTATAGCAGCCGGCAGGATGTGGCTGGTTGCCAGCTCACCCATGACCCGGGCTTCGATCTGTACGCGCTTGATGTATTTTTCCAGCTCGATCTCATGGCGGGCTTCCAGCTCAATATGAGTGTAGACGCCGTTGGATTCGAAGAGATGTTTGGCTTTGTCGGTGACTACGGCATCGAGCGCCAGGGGAGTGGTCCGGACGTTGGGCAGACCGCGTCTTTCCGCTTCATGATGCCATTCTTCGCTGTAACCGTCGCCTTCGAACAATACTTTTTCGCTGCCTACTACATATTCACGGATGACGTGCATGATCGCGATCTCTTTTTTATCGCCTTTTTCGATCAGGGCATCGACGTCTTTCTTGAATTTCTTCAGGGTTTCGGCAACGATCGTATTGAGGGAGATCATGGCGTTGGCGCAGTTCGCATTGGAACCTACCGCACGAAATTCGAATTTATTACCGGTGAACGCAAAAGGACTCGTTCGGTTACGGTCCGTATTGTCCAGGAGCAGTTCAGGAATGCTGCGGTGGAGGTCCAACTTCAGGATCGCCTCATCCTGCTCATCGAATTTATCACCTACTCTTTCTTTTACGTCAGCCAGCACCTTACTCAGGTACTCGCCGATAAATACAGAGATGATGGCGGGAGGAGCTTCGTTGGCTCCCAGGCGGAAATCATTTCCGGCGGAGGCGATCGCTGCCCTCAGCAGGTCGGCGTAATCATGAACGGCCTTGATGGTGTTGACGAAGAAGGTCAGGAACATGAGGTTGGTCTTCGGCGTTTTGCCGGGGGCCAGCAGGTTGACACCGGTGTCGGTGGCCATGCTCCAATTATTATGTTTGCCGCTGCCGTTGATGCCGGCGAAAGGTTTTTCATGGAGCAGCACGCGCAGCTTGTGGCGGCGGGCGACACGGTCCATGATGTCCATCAGCAGGATGTTGTGGTCAACGGCCACGCTGACTTCTTCGAAGATAGGGGCGCATTCGAACTGCGCAGGCGCCACTTCATTGTGACGGGTGCGGAGCGGAATACCTAATTTATAAGCTTCTGATTCGTAATCACGCATGAAAGCGTAGATCCTTTCAGGGATGCTGCCGAAATAATGGTCTTCCAGCTGCTGGCCTTTGGCGGGGGAATGACCGAATACAGTCCTTCCGCTGAGCACCAGGTCAGGACGGGCGTTGAACAGGCCTTCGTCGATGACGAAGTATTCCTGTTCCCATCCCAGGGTAGCAGTTACCTTGGTGACGTTCTTGTCGAAATAATGGCAGACGTCGATGGCCGCTTTATCCAGGGCTGCCAGCGCCTTCAGCAGGGGCGCTTTATAATCCAGCGATTCGCCGGTGTAGGATACAAAAATGGTAGGGATACAGAGGGTCTTGCCGGCTCCGATCTCCATGACGAAGGCAGGAGAGGAAGGATCCCAGGCGGTATAACCTCTTGCTTCAAAAGTGGCTCTCAGACCACCGCTGGGGAAAGAGGAGGCATCGGGTTCCTGTTGGATCAGGGCTGCTCCGTCAAATTCTTCGATAGCAGTGCCGTCGCTCTTTATGGTAAAAAAGGAATCATGTTTTTCTGCAGTGGTGCCGGTAAGGGGCTGAAACCAGTGTGTAAAGTGCGTAACTCCTTTCTCTTCAGACCACTGGCGCATACCAGCAGCAATCTGGTTAGCCACGGCGCGATCTATTTTCTTCCCGCCTTTGATAGAAGCCGTCAGGCTCTTGTAAGCTTCGTCGCTTAAAAATTCACGGGCAGTCTTGAGGGTGAAGACGTTTTCGCCAAAGATCGCAGTGATCTTCGTGGAGCCGGGAAGCTTGGTTTCGGGGGAGGTGGATAGATTGTCGATAGCTTTAAATCTTAATGATGACATGCTGTAAAGTTTTCACGAAACTAAATGATTGTTATCTATAAAACAATTTTTCAGGTTCGCACGGGTAAAAATGGAAAACTATTAAATAAAAAAGTAAAAAAAAATATGTTTTAGATATTTCAGGCTTGTTTTTTTCGGTTTTTATATCTATGTCAAATATTTTTAATTTAATACGTATACCCAATATATTAATATTTATTCATGTAATGGATTATTCTTAGAGAATTTTGGATAACAGCTGGGTCTATAAAAAATTATTCACATTTATCCAAGGAATAGAGGTGAAGGATAGTTTTTATTCAATGTTTGGAGGATTCCACTATATGCTTTTTTAGCCACTTATTCAGGATGGCCGTAATATGCAGGGAGCGGAGGGTATGGAGGAAGGGCGCCAGCAGGAAGGGGAGATAGATGCTTCTGTATCGGATGATGCTGCCTACAAAGGGGATGATATAACCGATGAGCAGCATGCCTGAAAGGGAGAAGATCAGGCAGGAGATACCGAAGGAAGAGAAGGTGGGGGCAGGGGGGAAACAGGGGGACGAATCCCGGTGGATGGAACCCGGGAGAGACGGGTGAAGGGCTGATCTTGCGGGCCATATTAACCGGAGCAGGGAATAGATTATGATCAGCCATAGCAGGATCAATTCTATGGAAAAGACCTTATAGATCGATTGTCCCCCTGATCCGGGCAAGGGCTGGAACAGGCCGTTGAGGGCTGCGATAGGGAAGATCCGTCCGAAACTGGTCCATGACGGCTCTAGTACCGGCAAATAGATCCTGGAATTTCCTGTCAGCAGCTGAAATTCTGATTGACGGGAGCAGAAGTAGTGCAGGATGGCCGTGGAAACGGAAGGGATACACAGGGGGAGGAGGAGCAGGAGAGCTACGGTCGTTGCCGGGAGAAGGAGCTTGGGTACCCGGCGGGAAACAGGCCTGGCAAGTGGCTGAGAAAGCGCCTCGTATTGTTTGCTGAAAAATACCTTTTCCGTGAGAATCCAAAAAAAGATGGCCGGCAGCAGGCTGACCAGGAGGGCCGGACGGAAGAAGACAGCCAGGGCGAAGAGGCAGAGGCAGCCGAGGACCGGGCGCGTGAAAGGACGCGTAGGCCGGGGGGCGGAGTCACCGGCAACGGGGCGCCTGAGCAACCGGTCGAGATAATAAAAGAGCCACCCTAGTAGGGCATATTCCAATCCTTCGGTGTGGATGCAGCTCGTCCAGAAAAGGGTGGAAGGCAGGAGCAGCACGCAGCAGGCCGTTAGCGGATCTTCCCCGAACCGGATTCTAAAAACCCTGAACAGGGCTATTATTCCTCCCAGGGCTAGAAAAGAGAAAAGCAGGGTATTTATATAGAGGTTGTCGAAAGAGAGAAAATTGAGCAGCATGTGCATCCATTCGATCACATTATGCGATAGATAGGCCAGGGTGGAATTATCCCTCAGGAACGCATTGAGATCCGTAAATAATTCCCGGCGTTGGACAAGGCTGTTGTTGAAAAACCGCCAGACGTCCCCATGATTGGGGTAGTACCGGTAAGCAATCCAATTGTGCAGGCAGCCGACGGTCACGCGCAGGCCGAAGTAGGTCAGGAGGATCCCGGGCCTGATCCCGCTGTTCCTGAAGAAAGGGATCCTGGTCAGGGCGTATAAGCAAACAAGGCTATATAAA
>JAATFV010000053.1 GCA_015655015.1 Chitinophagales bacterium
AAGACTGTTTCGCTTAAAAAATACTTTTAATATGATTGCGCTCACGCCTTTTTTCCGCAGAGGATTACCTATCTTTCTTTTAATCCTTTCTTTTTCAATAACACAGCTCCGGGCTCAACCGGGTAATGGTCCGTCCGGGCGCTCAACCGAAAGATCCTCAAAGCAGCCTTACTCCACCCAGCCCCTGGCTATAACGCTCAACACCGATGCCGGCGCTCATAAAGTGACCATCCTGGCGGGAGGTCAGCCTTTTACTGAATTTATCTACCCGGACACCCTGGAAAAACCTGTTCTTTATCCCATCTATGCCCCGGATGGACAGTTGATCACCCGGGGATTTCCTTTACAGCCGCGGGCAGGAGAGCCCACCGATCATCCCCACCATTTAGGGCTCTGGTTTAATTATGAGAATGTCAACGGCCTTGATTTCTGGAATAATTCCTTTGCCATCCCGGCGGAAAAGAAGCATTCCTATGGTTGGATCCGGACAGACAATCTTCTACAGGCAAAAAGCGGCCGGGAAAAAGGAGTCCTAACGTACAGCGCGAACTGGAAAGACCAGCAGCAAAATATCCTGCTAAAAGAGCTGACCACCTATACGTTTAGCGCTACGGGCCGGGAAAGGATCATCGATCGTGTGACTACGCTCACCGCCCGGCAGGATGTTAACTTCCCGGACGCCAAAGACGGTTTACTGGGACTAAGGGTCACCAAAGAATTGCAGATCCCCTCTAACACACCGGGGCAATTCGTAGACGACAAAGGCAATATCACCAAGGTGGCGGCCGGCAATACGCCGGATATCAACGGGAATTACCTGACAGGAGAGGGGAAAACAGGGGATAGCGCCTGGGCTACCCGGGCCGGCTGGTGTTTGCTGTATGGCAAAAAGCAGCAGGATACCCTCAGCATTGCGATCATCGACCATCCGCAGAATCCGGGTTATCCCACCTATTGGCATGCCCGCGGATATGGCCTGTTCGCTGCCAATCCCCTGGGACAGAAGATCTTCAGCAATGGGAAGGAAACATTGAATTTCAGTCTGAAAAAAGGGCAGTCCGTTACTTTCCGGTATCGCATAGTCATCGCCGCAGGGGAGAACCGGCTGTCTACCGGCCGGATCGGGCAGCTCGCCGATGCTTTTGGCAAGCTAAAGTGAGAATAAGCCCTGCCTGCCTAAATTTCCCATCTTGCACCCCCAAAAATCTTACTTTTGAGGGTGTTAACCTAAAAATGTAAAAAAATGAGTACGAAAAATCTGACCTTGATAATTGTAGTGATCTTTATTTTGTTATTAGGCGGCTGCGGTTGTAATAGTTATAATGGACTCGTCCAGGTAGACCAGGGGGTGAAAAATGCCTGGAGTAACGTAGAGACTAACTATCAGCGCCGTACGGATCTGTATAACAGCGTAGTAAAGACCATCGAAGGATCGGCTAATTTCGAGAAATCCACTTTGAAAGAGGTGATCGCTGCGCGTTCAAAAGCCACCAGCGTGACTGTTGATATCAATGACTCCGCTTCTCTGGCCAGGTACCAGCAGGCCCAGGGGCAATTGCAGGGTTCATTCAGCCGGCTGATGGCGGTTGCAGAAGCCTATCCGGACCTGAAGACCACTAAATCCTTCCAGGATTTCCAAACCAACATCGAGGGTACAGAGAACCGTATCAATGTGGCACGGAGAGATTTCAATGCCACCGTCAATTCCTATAACCTGAAAGTAAAAACTTTCCCCAATAACATCTTCGCGGGTATCTTCGGCTACCACGAAAAACCTTACTACAAATCGGATCCCGGTAGCGAGAATGCTCCGGACATCCAGTTCAACATCAAATAATAATGATCCGGCGGCCTGGAATTCACCGGCCGCCGGTTTTTTTCATTCAATAAATTTCCTGCTTTGCATATCCCATTTTTTCGCCGGAAGGAGTTTTTTACAGCCGCTGAAAAACAGCAGATCGTAGAATCCATACAAGCGGCCGAGAAGCAGACGAGCGGAGAGATACGTGTATTCGTGGAAAGCCGTTGCCGGTTCGTGGACCCCCTCGACAGGGCGAGGGAGATCTTCGCCGGGCTGAAAATGCAGGAGACGGCCGCCCGGAATGCTGTCCTGGTCTATGTGGCGCTAAAAGACAGACAACTAGCTCTTTTCGGAGATCAAGGCATCCATGAAAAAGTAGGAACTGCCTTCTGGAACGACAAGGTAAAATTGATCCTGGCACATTTTAATAAGGCGGATTATGCCCAGGGGATAGCCGGAGTGGTGACGGAGATCGGAAAGGCGTTATACCGGCATTTCCCCTACGACAAAGGCACCGATAAAAATGAATTGCCCGACGATATCGTGTTTGGCAAATAAATCAAGCGAATGAGTCTAATGAAGAAGATCCTATCGATAATACTGTTGTCTGTTTCCTTTTTGCTGCTGCATGGAAAGCCGGGCTACGGACAACAGATCCCCCCGAAACCAAATCCTCCCCGGTTGGTAAACGACCTGGCGCATGTGATGACAGCCGACCAGGTCGCTTCATTGGAAAACAAGCTGGTGGCTTATGATGACAGCACCTCTGTTCAAATTGCGGTGGTCACCGTATCCACCACCGGGGATGATGGCATAGAGGACTATGCGTTGAAAATATTGAGGGATTGGGGAATCGGAAATAAGAAAACCAATAACGGGATACTTATCCTGGCCGCCATACAGGATCGCAAAGTATATATTGCGACCGGATATGGAATGGAGGGATCGGTGCCGGATATCACTGCCAAGGCGATCATCGATAACGAGATCGTACCTAATTTTAAAGGGCAGGGCCAGGATAATTATTACCGGGGGTTCAACCAGGCCGCCGATGCGATCATCAAGGCGGCAGCCGGGGAATATAAAGCCCCGCAAGGATATGTAAAGAAAAAGGGTAAGGGAGGCTCGGGCGCTGGTAATCTCATCGGCCTGATCGTCATCATTGTGATCATTCTCGTTCTTTTCATGGGCCGTGGCGGCGGAGGAGGAAGAGGCGGAGGCGGCCTTTTTAGCGGAGGCGGTATGTTGCCCTTCCTGTTAGGTACTATGCTCGGAAGCGGTAGCCGGGGAGGTGGTTGGTCCGGTGGCGGCGGTGGCGGCGGCTGGTCCGGCGGAGATAGCGGCGGCGGCGGATTCGGAGGATTTGGCGGCGGTAGCGGCGGCGGCGGCGGTTCAGGCGGCAGTTGGTAGACTAAAAACGGATTGAATTATAAAGCGAGAGGCCGCCCCGATTGGAGCGGCCTCTTTAATATAGCAGCCTCTTTAATATAGCAGCCTCTTTAATAGAGTAGCCTCTTTAATATAAGGTCGACAATATAAGGTCGACTTTTAATATAAGGTCAACCTTCCGGTTATAGACCGGGCAATTGTCTGCCTCTATCCTAAAATCCTTTCTACATTCCAGCCGGCAATTTGGATTTAATATAATCTGCTTGCTCCTTTAACCCCGCTTCCTCTTTCTTCTTCGCGATCCCTGTCAGGGCATTATTGATGACGCCATCGGTTTGATTGCGATAGGCCTGAGGAATGGCTTCGCGAAGTTTTACGATGAGATCCACCCCTCTTTTCACCTGGGCCGTATTCTTCACTTTGGAAACGAGATTCGCATAAGACATCGTGAACATGAATTTTTCCTGTCCCAGCGGCATCTTCTCATAATTATCGGTTATCATATCAAAGCTGCTTTCATCCCCCGATTTGATCAATATCGAGGAGATAGACGCAACCAGCTTTCCTTTTGCCGGCATTTTGACAAACTTTTTCGCCAGGGACAAGGCTGCAGCGCTGTCGACGGAAGACAGTGCTTCCAGCGCATTTCCGGAAACAGTATAGGAAGAATCCATGGCTGCCTTTGCGAAAAGGGATTTATAGGAGACATTATGATAGGTCTCCAGCATTTCTATAGCGGTTGCCTTTACTACGCGGCTCGGATCATGAGCTGCCATTTCTGCGATCATGGGCTCGAAAGCTGTTTTGACAGCGTCCTTTTTCAGGTCGAGCTTTGACAAAGTATAATTCCGCAGGCGGTAGTAACGGTCCTTCAACGCTGCTTTTAACAGGTCCAGCGACCTGGGGTCATCCTGGTTCCTGGCGCAATAATCGATGGCTTCGCGGCGATCCACATAAAGCCCGGCATATTTATACTGATGGATATAATTATCCAGGGTCTTGTTATCTTGCTTTGTACCCAGCAGGACCTTATCTCCGTCCACATTCACTAAGTCGGGCCGGTTGCTGTACGAAAAAGTAAAGGTATCCGTCTTGTCCTGCACCCATATTTTATGTCGTTCTTTCGCTGCGCCGTTATAAATATCGATAGCCATCGGCAATTTGAATATTTTGCCGGTCTCCTGCGTCTGGTTGATGATCACCTGTACAGTTTTAGCCGCGTCATCATATACATAATCGATCGTCAGCTTTGGATGGCCGCTGCCATAATACCACTGATTCCAATACCAGTTAAGATCCTGTCCGGTCACCTCTTCAAAGGCCAGGCGCAGATTCTGCGCTTCGGCGGATTTGAACTTATTGGTAGTCAGGTAGAGGTTTAACGATTTGAAGAAAGCGCTGTCTCCCACATAATTACGTAACATATTCAGGATACGCCCGCCTTTGGGATAGCTCACCTGGTCGAATACATCTTCCTTATCGCTATAATAGAATCTCACCAGGTCTTTCTCTGCATTATCCGGCTGTTGCAAATAGCTTTGCAGGCCGGAAGCATTGACGGCATCTCCTGCATCCTTTCCGTACTTGTATTCGTTCCACAAGGTTTCGCTGTAGTCGGCGAAGGATTCGTTCAGGGTGATATTGCTCCAGCTCTCCGTGGTGACCAGGTCGCCAAACCACTGATGGAAGAGCTCATGGGCGATCACATCTTCCCATCCGTTGCCATCGGTCAATTCACGGGCATCCTGCTGAGCGCTCTCGCCGTGGAGGGTGGAGGTCGTGTTTTCCATGGCACCGCTGACATAGTCCCTTCCTACGATCTGCGCATATTTATTCCAGGGATAATCCACGCCGGTGATCCGGGAATAGAAAGCGATCATTTCCTGGGTATTGCCAAAAATCCTTCTGGCTACGGGACCATATTCCTTTTCAACATAATAGCTCACCTCTTTTCCTTTATAAGAATCTTTCACGATCGTATAGTCCCCGACGCCCATGAAGAACAGGTAGGGAGCGTGGGGCAGATCCATCTTCCAGTGGTCTGTCCGGGTGCCATCCCCATTGATCTTTTGACTGATCAGCTTCCCGTTGGATAGGGTGACATATTTCGCCGGAACAGTCATCGTAATATCCTCAGTAGATTTTTGATTGGGCTTGTCGATGGTGGGGAACCAGGCAGAGCTCGCTTCCGTTTCCCCCTGTGTCCAGATCTGGGTGGGTTTGTTCTTTTCCTCCCCTTTGGGGTTGATAAAGTAAAGGCCTTTGGCATCCGAGATCGCTGCGCTGCCCTGTACCTTCAATTCATTTGGTTTGGAAGTGTAGTCGATGAAGACCGTATATTTATCCGTGTATTTATAGGTCTTGTCCAGGTGTATTTTCAGGACCATTCCATCGTAATCATATTTAAGCGGCTCGGTCTTTCCTTCCTTTACAATGGCTATTTTGTGGATTTCCATTCCCTTGGCGTCGAGGGAAAGGGAATCGGTAGGGTAGAAGTGAGGCTTCAGGGTCACCCAGGCCTTTCCATACATATAAGACTTGTCATAATCGAACTTCACATCAAGCCGGGTATCCACCAGGTCGTTGAATTTGGTGGCGGTTGCCCGGTAATTTTTTTTCCAGGTCTCGTCTTTTGCTTCCGGACCTTGCTGGGCCCATAACAAAGTGCCTGATAGAACTCCGATCAATGCAAAAAAAGACCGCTTAGGTAGTCGCATAATTATCATTTAAATTGTCAGAAGATCCCGCCATGAAAGGTTTATCTCATGGAGGATTCATAGATATCGTTTTTTTCAGGGGGTAAAGATAATAGATGGGGCGGGTTGCAGATGGTAAAATAGTATAAAAGGTCGGCCGGCTTCCGGCTTTTGCATAATAACTAATCCGCAACCGTATCGGTCAGCTAATCTGTTCATTGTGGTTTTAGCAAAAAAATGTAGTTTGCATCTTCATCACCCCCCGTTTGTCGCCGGGTTATTTCGGAAAAAACACCTCAATCCATGTCAAAGACTCAATCCATGTCAAAGATTGGTTTGGTAATCGTATTCATTTTGATGGCGGGCAGGAATTATGCGCAGCAGGACTACTTTGTTCTGATCCAGGCCGACAATAATCAGCCTTTTTATGCCCGGCTGGAAGGGGAGAATAAATCTATTAGCTCCTCGGTTCAGGGGCATATGATCCTTTCTCAACTAAAGGATGGCTCCTATACTATTACGATCGGATTTCCGAAAAAGCTCTTTCCCGAGTTACAATTTTCCTTCGTCCTTCATAAAAAGGACCTTGACCTTCAGCTAAAAGACCTGGGTGATAAGGGGTGGGGGTTGTTCAATCCGCAAACACTCGAATTAAAGATGCCGGATGAAAAAAAGGGTGAGGGGGCCCAAAGGCATCTGGAAGGTGTTAAAAAGGACGATGCTTTTTCCAGGCTGATGGCAGGAGTGGTGAGTGACACGGCGGTTATGTATAATACCTATGCTATGGAGGCGACCTTAAAAGATAGTCCCGCCACGCCCAAATCCGCTCCGGTCGACACATTGTTATCCGCAGCGCAGGAAACAGCTTCTACTGGTCTCAAGTCAGCGAACGATCTGTCTTCAGGTGGTAAGTCTTCCGGCGACAAATCCTCCGGTGAAAAACCTCCCGGTCTAAAAGTAGATTCATCTGATAATGGTATGTTGATTTCAGCCACCTCAGGGAAAGATACTTCCGGGACTGTTGCTGTCGTAAATGCACCCGTTGGGATAGATATTTCAAAAGATGCCATCCGGCCGGACACAAGCTTTTCCAATAAGGAACTGGATTCTTCAAAGCTAAGTTCCGGTCAGATTAAGGATTCCATCGGGCAGGAATCAGCCGTCAGACGGAGAGGCCTTCCGAAAACAGGTGATCCTTCTATTATTATGGATTCTTCGGTCCGTAAAACCGATTCTTCCGTCATACCGGGATCCGCTCTTTCGGGAACTGCTGCAGTTCCGCCCGGGTCTACCGCCGTTTTGCCCGGATCCCCCGGAACCGCCATCCCCGGATCGTCTCCCGACTCTGCTGCCGGAGGTAACGCTATGCCCGGAACAATTTCTTCCTCTACCAACTCCGGATCAGCCCTTCCCGGATCTTCTCCTGCTTCTCCTATCCCCGGGACCACCTCCGTTATTCTTCCGGGAGCTTCCTCTTCCGTCCCTTCCTCCCTGGCTAAAGCAGGCCCTGTGCTCAAGTTGAGCGAGCGAAAGACCACCAAAGGATTGAGATTGGTCTATGCTGATCATATAAAAGGTAAAAAGGCAGACACGATCGTGGTAATTATCCCTGTAGACACCGGAGCACGCCTGGCGCAACGCCCGGGGGAGAGCAATAGCCTTGCAGCTTCTCCGGTCCGGTCAGATTCTCCCGCATTGGTGTCTGCCCGGCCCGATCATCCGGCGACGTCCCCAAATGGTACCGGCACATCTGGCCAGAAGACAACTGTTTCCGCCCCGTTATTCCGGCCATTGGATACCTCTCAAAAAAAGACGCCGGCCAAAACGCTGTTTATCAACTCCGATTGCAGGAATTTTGCTACAGACTATGATGTCGATAAACTAAGGGTAAAAATGCTGGAAACCAGTAAAGATGAAGACCGCATAACTGCTGCTCATAAAGTATTCAAAACTAAATGCTTCGCTACCAAGCAAATAAGGGCTCTCAGCGAAGTGTTCACCTCGGATGCGCAGAAGTTCCGGTTTTTTGAGACGGCCTATCCTTTTGTATCGGATGACCATTTTAAGGAATTAACGGATCTGCTGGCCGATCCGGTGTATAACAGCAAATTCAGGTCAATGACTGGTCAGCAGTAGCCATCCCCCTGCCTCTCATAACAGGTATCCACACGATACCACAGGCATCCACGCGATACCCGCCGCCACCCCTCGTCAACCCCTCCAAAACATTTTACCGTTCGGTCACTATCTTTGCCTCCGGACCCGAAAAAGCCGATTCACGGCAAATCTGTTCACTTATCACCGCAAACCCCCGTTCAAAATGCCCAGATATTTTTTGGAAGTAGCCTATAAAGGGACGAATTACAGCGGATTTCAGATCCAGGACAATGCCGGCTCCATCCAGGAGGAAGTGGAAAAGGCTCTTGCGATCCTTTTTCGCAAAAAGTTCGAATTGACCGGGTCCTCCCGCACAGATACGGGTGTTCATGCCCTGCAAAACTTCTTCCATCTTGATTCTGAGGAGCTTATCAATCCAAAGGCGCTGTATAACATTAATGCCCTGCTGCCCGGGGATATCGCCTTGCGGAATCTTTTCCCGGTGGCGCCGGGTTCTCATTGCCGGTTTGACGCCACCAGCCGGGAATACCGGTATTCCCTTTACCGGGAGAAAAACCCTTTTCTGGCGGACAGGGCCTGGTTTTACCCTTATACGCTGGATAGGGAGAAGCTGAACGGGGCGGCGGAGCTGGTCGGTCAGCAGAAGGATTTTACGGCTTTTTCCAAAAGAAACACCCAGGTGAAAACCTTCCTTTGTGACATTCAGGAGAGTGGGTGGAAGGAAGAGAATGACTGTCTCGTTTACCGGGTCGTTGCCAATCGTTTTTTGCGGGGAATGGTGCGTGGATTGGTCGGTACGATGCTGCAGGTAGGCAGGGGGAGGATCAGTCTTTCTCAGTTCGGGGAAATCCTTCAAAGCAAGGACAACAGGCAGACGGATTTTTCGGCGCCGGGACACGGGCTTTTTCTTTTTCGGGTAAACTTCCCTGTTAGTATATTCGAAGGGACGGTTTGAGACAGGACTCTGGCAAAGCCGATGCGGGTGTTAAGGAAGGGGCCAGGTAACTCCGGTGAAAGGGGGGAACCGATTAACCCGGATGGTAATAGAAGGTTTTAAAACTTTTTTATCGCTGGAAACCCTTGCCGGATCAGCGTTTCAGAGAGCAGTCGAAAAAAAGACTTAAAAAGATTTGGCAGGGTTGTACAACTGCTTATCTTTGCAACCCGAATTTGAAATAAGCGCCTGATAAAAGAGCGGATTTAGTGAGGAAAGAGGTTATAAAAACAGCCAAAACAGGTAGCTAAGATGTAAGTAAAAAACGGGTTAGTTCTTTGCAGACGGTTAACAAGAATAACGAGTTGAGGAGAACGATAAAATCTAAAATAGATTTTAAAAAAGTGAAGAAAAATTTGCAGATAAAATAACTCATCGTATCTTTGCCGTCCGCTTCAAAAAAAGCGATAGTTCTTCAAAAATTCTGGTTACGAAATGAAGCGAAATATCTTCAAAAAATAGCAGAAAAATTTGGTTGACTTCATAAAGGCTCTTACCTTTGCAACCCGGTCGAAAAAACGGTTAGCGAAAAAGGCCGAAAGTTCTTTGAAAGTTTGGAAACAACAGCACGTAAATCAAGTATTTACGGTAAGGTTACGTTAGCGAAATAAATTCGATTAAAGACGTTAATTTCCGAAAGAGAGATTAAAGTCAGAGCATCAAAACTCATTTACAATGGAGAGTTTGATCCTGGCTCAGGATGAACGCTAGCGGCAGGCTT
>JAATFV010000187.1 GCA_015655015.1 Chitinophagales bacterium
CGATCTCGACAAATATATAAGTCAGCAGCACCAGTAATGAATAAAGCGTCCTTGCTCCGCCGCCAAACCGTTTCTGAAGGAATTCCGGCACTGTGAAGAATCCGTTGCGTAAATAGAAAGGTAAAAATATCCATAACAGGGCATTAAATCCAATGAGGATAGCCCCCCATTCAATGACTACGGCTACGAAACCGCGGCTGTAAGCGACTCCCATTACTCCCACTATCTGGTGGGTGCTGATATTGGCAGCCAGGATGCTTCCCCCGATCAGCCACCAGGGCAGCTTGTCTCCCGCCAGAAAATAATCCCGTTTAGTCTTTTTGCTTCCCCGGGAGGCAGCTATTCCCAAAGCCAACACCGCCAATATATACAAGAGAAATACAGCGGTATCGAGTATCGTAAGGTTCATTTTCATTTTGGCAGGGATGTTTTACAATTATTAAATTATTTTCGTAACGTATGAATAGCGGTCTGAATTAGTTTCTCCAGCGATCCGGCCGCGAAGGGGGATTGCCAGACCTGGTAGATATCTTTATCATACCATTCGGCAGGAGGCAGGTAACCGGCGGAGCCATTTGTCAGGTTCATTACGGCGACGGCAGCCGGGGAAAAAAGACGGCGTAATTCCTTTTGAAAATCGGACCAGGCTTCATTTGGCTGGCCGACAAGGAAAGAATCACCCAGTTTCCACGCCCAGAGCGGCACCTGGACGGTATCCCCATCCCCCAGGTTCTTGCGGATGCACCGTTGCCGCCAGAGGCGTTCTTTCAATACCCGGTCTTCAGCGGTGCGGTATAACCGTTCGATCTCAGCCAGTGATGGAAGTGACTTCAGCCTAAATGCCACATCCACTCTTTCAGCCGAGACCTCGCCTGAAGGCTGGAAGGGAGTGGGCTCCCAAACGGCTAAGGGGGCGCCGGACTCAACGATCCTGCTAAAGGAAAGCTCCGTTTTGGGAGCAAGCATGCTTTCAAGCGTTGCCATGACGGAATATCCTACTACACGTCCGTTCTTATCAGCTTTTTCGACAGCTGCCACATATTGTTCTGCCGGCGCCAGTTCCCCGGAAGCTCCCTGGAGGAACAAACAGGGCGCATGTGTCTCCGCCTGCACCAGCTCCCGCATGGATCCGACAAAGTCCGGGGAGATCAGGCGATTGCCCCATCCCAGGGTGGTAGGATGACAGGCATAATTGACAAGGACGCCCCTTATCCGGTCCTGTTCATCGGTGATCCTTCCAACGAGCAGGGTGTCATCAGCGCTGTTTGCCGGATTGAAGCCCACTACGAACCGGTGATTTACCGGATCCGGTAAATCACGGTCAGTTGCCAGCTTACAGCTTCCATAGTGCCAGGTCAGCGTGGCGGGAACAGCAGAAAAGAGAGCATCCTGAGCGGCAGCGATGGCAGATCGCTGAAGATCCCGTATATAAGAGTCTATATATTCACCGCCTTGCCGGTTCGCATCATCCCTGTTAAGCGTTGGCCCGGAATGCGTATGAGACAGGCAAAACATCAGCTGCGAAGGAGAAAGGGATAGTGCGGCTAAAATTTCATTCCGTAAGGCGGCCCCGTCTTCGGCTCTTCCCCACACCCCGAAATCAGCGGAGATCAGCACCAGCGGGGTCTCCTTTTTTTCTGATTGAAAGGTAAAACAGGTAAGCATCAGCGGCCGGTGAACTCCTTCGGCCGTATCATATTTACCGGCTCCCCAATTCCGGGAATAAATGCCTGCCGGGGGGGTGACATCTACCTGCGCGACTCCTATCAGCCCGGAAAAGGCACTATGTTTGTACGTTGGATATTTTCCCTGCATGTCCTGTATGTTTAATTCCATTTTAGAGAAGCGATAACCCGCCGTCCATTAAAAAAGTAGCGCCGGTCATGTGCTTGTTTTGGGGATGGCATAAGTAAACGATCTGGACAGCCACTTCTTCCGCCGTCATTACCTGTCTGACCGGGACCTTTTGTATCGATTTTTCCTTTTCGCCCGGGTGCTCCTTCCATACACGTCCGGAAAGGCCTGCTGCGACGTAACCGGGTGCTATTTCATTCACCAGGATATTATGGGGGGCCAATTCAAGCGCCAAACATTTGCAGAGCATGGTCAAACCCGCTTTGGAAACCGAATAGGCAGGAATATGCGGATGCACTTTCACACCGGCCCAGCTGCCTACAAATACTACCCGGCCTGCAAGGCCCATTTCAACCAGGCGGGCTGTGGCGCATTGGGTCAGATAGAAAGCGCCGTCCAGGTTCACGCTGAGCTCCCGGGACCACTGTTCGGGTGTGATCTCATGAATGCCGGCCTGGGTCGCGGTAGCGGCATTGGCGATAATGATGGAGGCGATACCCATTCTCTTTTCTGTTCCCAGGACCCAGGCCTGAACAGCTTTTGCGTCCGTTACGTCCAGCTGTTGGTAGCTGCAGGCAACGCCATAAGCTGTCAGACCGTTTACCAACCCCGTGGCTTCTGCTTCCGGGAGGAGGTCGCACAAAGCTATATTGGCTCCCAGCTTTGCGAATTCCGTTGCCGTGGCGTAACCAATGTCCCCAATGCCGCCACTGATCAAAACCGTCTGATCCGAAAATAATTTATTCATCATCGACTTATTTACTGATTACCAATCCCCGACGCTTCCGTCTTTATAGAAGGTACGCCGCAATACTTCCTGTTCAAAAGGATGCTTTTTAACTTCTTTTTCGTTGATCTCGATATTCAGGCCCGGCCGTTGACTGGGCTTTACTATCCGTCCCTTTTTTTCAACCGTATACCCTTCCGAGACCACTTCATCCCGCCAGGGCACATCGTTATGGACGCTTTCACAAATGATATAAGAAGGAGTTGCGAATCCGAATTCGATAGAAGCAGCCGTGCTCACAGGCCCCTGCGGGTTATGGGGAGCTATCGACACCCGGTAGGCTTCCGCTAAAGCTGCAATACGCCGGATCTCGCTCAGGCCGCCGCAGTGGGTGATATCGGGTTGAATGACACTTGCTCCCCGGTTTTCAAATAGTTCCCGGAAGGCATGTACACCCACCAGCCGTTCGCCGGTCGCAATAGGCGTTTTCACCGCCCGCTGGATCGATGCCAGGTCTTCCGGCATTTCCGGCCAGCAGGGCTCTTCCAGGAAATAAAGCCCGTAGGGTTCCAAAACTTTGGCAAACTGCATGCCCATCCTCGGGCTAGGCCTCGCGTGGCAATCCACCATGATATCTATCTCATCACCGACAGCCTCCCGCATGGCCCTTACACAAGCTTCTGCATAATGGATAGGTTTCAATCCTTCCAATGACATAGTCTCCGGGACTGCCATAGCCTTAAAGGCGGTGAACCCGTCCTCAACGGCATCCGCGGCCAATTCGGCGAACCGTCCGGCGTCGTCAGGTTTAGTCTGGTAAAAGTCTTCCATTTTGCCTCCGCCGAGGTGGCAATACAGACGGATATAATCCCGGACACGTCCTCCCCAAAGGTGATGGCAGGGGACATTGTGGACCTTGCCTGCAATATCCCACAAGGCCAGGTCAATACCGGCTATGGCGGTACCCCTTACGATATTGTTGCCATGCCAGAAATGCTGCCGGTACATCATTTGCCAGAGGTGCTCGATCCTACCGGGATCTTCCCCGATCAGCAGCTGGGAAATATCTTCAACGGCCCCTACGACCGAACGGGTATGCCATTCCAGCGTAGCCTCTCCCCAACCCCATAGGCCGGGCTGATCCGTCAGCACTTTAACGAAGATCCAGTTGCGCATTCTCGCGTGACAAACCAGGGTCTCAATGGAAGTAATCTTCATAAAATTAATGGTGATTAAGGGGTGAGTAAATTTTTAACTACCCTCCTGGTTTTTTCAATGGTTTCCTCTATGTCTCCGAAGCTGTGCGCAAAGGATAAACTTCCCTGCTTGATGGGCAAAGGGAAATTCACGATGCCTTCTTCCAGCAGTGCCAGGCGATACGCTTTATCGAAAGCAAAGTCGTGGTGGAGGGCGATGTCATGATAGTCTACCGGGGCATGGTCCATAAAATAAACGCAATAGGCGGAGCCCTGGCGGGCGACGTGGAAAGGGCGGTCATACCGGCCGAAGATATCCTTCAGCCCGTCTTCCAGGATCTTCCCCAGCTGTTCCACATGTCCGTAGACGTTGTGTTCCGGGGAAGCCAGCTTTTGAAGGGTGGCAATACCCGCCGCCGTGCATAGGGGGTGGGCATTGAAGGTACCGGCGATCAACACCCGCCTGGACCTGTCAGGGTCGATAAAGGCATCCATATATTTTGCTTTCCCTCCAAGGACGCCGATGGGATAACCGTTGGCGACGGCTTTGCCGAAGGTGCTGAGATCCGGTGTCACCCCGCAAATGCCCTGGTATCCGCCAAGGGCATGTCGAAAACCTGTTTTTACCTCGTCGAAGATCAGCAGGAACGCCTGTTCGTCCGCCAGTTTTCGGAGGGTCTGCAGATACCCTTCCCGGGATTTGACGACGCCGATATTCTGGAGAATGGGTTCCAGCAGGATACAGGCGACAGGATATCTCTTCAGGACGTACAATACTGAATCGATGTCATTGAAGTTGATGACATGGATAAGGGCCTTGTTGGAATCCGGTATCCCGGCCGAGATGGCATCCACGGGGTATTCTCCCGGGCTGACCCGTTGTCCGACGTCGCTGAGGGCGCTGATCACGTTGGCGGCGACATCATTGTGCCAGCCATTGTAGCCGCCCTGCATGATGATGATATGGTCTTTTCCCGTCACGGCGCGTGCGATACGGATGGCATGATAGGTTGCCTCGGAGCCGGTGGTCGTTATCTCTATTTTATCGAGGGTAGGGACGGAGCGGCAGAACAGCTCGGCAAACCGGCCTTCGAGGTCGGTCGGACCCTGTCCCATCAGCAGGGTCTCGTTCTTTATGGATGTTATCACGGCCTGGTTGACGTCGGGATCATTGTGTCCCAGGAATGCCGCGGAAAAACCTGCCTGGTAGTCGATGTATTCATTTCCTTCGATATCCCATACGCGGCTGCCTGCGCCTTTTGTAAAGCAGATATTGGGGTCGGACTTTCGGTTCAGGGATACCACTCCTCCGGGGATCCATTGTTCGTTGTGTTTCAGGAGGGCGGTAGATTTGGGCCAGTGGTTCATAATAGTAATATTTTTTCCTGACTAATCAAAACTTGGAATTTTCATATACTCGCCATTCTTCAGGGCGGACTGGTGCGCTACGATGCCGGGGGCGGTATAGGCCAGGGCCTCGTGTATGTCGACGGCCGGTTTACGGTTGTTGACGAGGGCATCTATGAACTCATGGGTGATGAAAGTATGAGCCCCGTCATGATAGCTATCCTTCCGCAGCGACGGGGGCAGCATATCCGTCTTCCACCATTTCGGCTGGTCATACTTCTCCGTTACGTCCTGGAGGTTGGGATATCCGCCCTCATCCACGCCGGGCAGCTGTACCAGCTTGACGATGGTAGCCGGGTCGACGTCGCCATAACTGCTGTAAAAGCTCATCTTCTCACCGCGCCATTCGCCGCGTTCGACATTCCGGAGAGCGCCGCGCCAGTTCACTTCCACGCGGAAAGGATTGCCTTTGCTGGTTTTGAAAAAGGCGGTCTCGTTGGCGAAGGGATTCTTATAACGATTGTTGGTCAGCATCGGTGTCTTGTCACCCCAGCCCAGACAGGTGACATCCGTCAGTCTTTCACCGGTGACGGAGATCAGGAAGGAGGTACAATGCGTCGGGTAGTGCATTGGAGGAATCCCATAACGCCAGTTGGGCACTCCATTTTCGATCAGCAGCGCCGAACCTTCGCTCACCGGGTGATTGTATTCCGCCGCGGCGCTGAAAATATGTCCGAACTGGCCTTCGGCATACATTTTCCGGACGGAAATGGTGTTTTGTCTCCAATAGCTGGTTTCACCCATCATATAGGTAAGACCGGTACGTTTCACTGTGTCGCGCATCTCGGCGCACTCTTCCAGTGTCCAGGCGGCGGGCACTGCACAAAGGACATGTTTTCCGGCCCGGAGCGTGGCGAGCACGTGTTTGGCGTGGTTAGGCGCCTCGGTGGCAATGAATACCGCCTCTACTTTAGGATCCTTGAGCAGCTTGTCCAGGGATTCATAACTCTTGCTGCAGCTGTAGGTCTTCATCAGGATATCACGCCGGTCGGCGCGCAGGTCGCTGACCGCCTCGACGATACAATTGGGATGTTCGTGAAAATGGAAACTCGATCCAAATCCTCCGCCGACAATTCCCATCCGTATCTTACGGTCGCTGCCGGATTCGTTTGCAAAGGCGAAACGGGGGCTGACGGCAAATGCGGCTGCGCCCATACCTGCCAAACTCAGGAACTTACGCCGGCTAACCGACTCTTCGATCTTTTTCTGACTCATCATGTTAAAATTTAATAATAAAAAAAACGGTACAATCTTATCAAAATCCCGGGTTCTGGATCAGCGTAGGTCCGTTGGGAGTTCTGCTGAGGTCGATCTGAGCCTGGGGGATGGCATATATTTCATTTTTTCCTTTTGTAAATTTTGCGCCGACCATGTAATTGAAGTCGTATCCGGGAATGGTGGTTTCATGCTGGACATAGGCATTCAATGCATTAGCCATGTACCCCGTCCCGTTATCATAGCGCTGAAGGTCGAAGAAACGATGTTCTTCCATGCCTGTCTCTATCTTTTTTTCGAAGCGGACTGCTTCGCGTGCATAATCCTGGCCGTTAGCGGTGAACTGGCCGTTGTATAAGCCGACCTTATAATTCGCAGCGGGGGTATTGGTAAATCCTGCTGTCGGATTGTTGGGGTCGATATAGGTCTTTACGAAACCGGCGGGATTAGCGGCGCGGGCCCTGATCTGGTTGACATAATCCTCTGCCTTGCTCAGGCTTCCTATTTCCACTTCTACTTCAGCGGCCCAGAGCAGGACGTCGGCGAATCGGATGAAATTGTAATTGACGGCCGAGCTCAGGCTTTCCATTGCCTTTGGCTCGGATTGAGGAGCAATGCTTTTGATATGCAGGTAGGGGCCTTGCACCGATTGCTGCCTGACCCAGCTTTGGCCGGGATCGATGCCCCAATCGAGATAAGGGATACCCCGTCTTCCCACTGTCCAATCAAGGCGGGGATCCAGGGTGCCGTTATAAGGGGTGAAAGGATCCGCAGAAGTAAGCCCCTGATCGTTGGGTATGTCAAAATCGTTAAAAGTATACAAAAGGGGCAGGCCGGTAGTCGCATCGGTCTTAAAGGAATTGACCAGGCTGAAAGAGGGCTGATAGAACCCGAAGGTGGCGAAGGGGCCGCCGAAAGGGCCGGCGGTGCCGGTTCCCCAGTAGAGGGTGCCATTCAAACCCTGCGCGCCGTCGTTGACGGACATCTGCACGGCAAATACCGACTCCTCGCTGTTCTTTTTTGAAGGCAGGAAATTATCATGGTACTGTTCGAGCAGGGCATATTTCTTTCCGTTAGCCGTCACGCCATGGGCGATGATATCGGCCAGCAGGGTCTGCGCTTCGGTATATTTATGCTCGTACATATACACATACGCCAGGAAGGATTTGGCGGCCCAGCTATTGGCCCTGCCGGCATCGGCCTTGGTCTCGGTGAGACTGTCTGCTGCGTATTGAAACCCTTTTTCCAGCAGCGGCCAGATGGGCACCGTGTTGGAAACATTATAATTCCCATTGGCAAAACTTATGGTCTCATCGACATAAGGTACATTCTTCCACATCATGGCTGCCTGAAAATGAAACAGGGTTCTCAGGAAGACGGCTTCGGCTTTTATCTGCACTGCTTTCTCGTGTGTAATGCCGCCGGGCGGCACTGTCGCCAGGATCCGGATCACGTCGTTGGCCCTTTGTACGGAAGCATACAATGCTACCCATCTTGTATTAAGCGGGAAATTGGTGGCATCGTAGCTATAGGACTCGAAAGCGGTGTATACGGCCCCGCCGCCGACATCTGTTCCGAAATGCGCGTCATCCGAAGCAATGCCGCTGAACATCATGGTGCTGCTGGACCATCCGCTGCCGGAAGTACGGCCATTGTCCAGCATCGCATAGGCGCCGATGAGTAATCCGTTCACCCCGTTCTCGGTGGCGAGGTTCTCTTCGTTCAGTGTTCCGGGAGGCGCCTTTTCAAGATAGCTTTTGCTGCATCCGTTGAGGGAGAGGATGGTAAAACAAAGGCTCATTACGACCAGATAATTTGTTGCCCTTTTCATAACATATAGAGTTGAAAATTGAGGTAATGGGGTTAGAAACTGATATTAGCTCCGAACAGGAAACTCTTTTGATTGCCGGGATAGTTGCCATAGTCGATGCCAAATGCGCTGTTGGTGCCTGCCAGCTCCGGGTCGAGCCCGGAATATTTGGTGATGCTGAACAGGTTGGCGCCCTGCAGATAGACCCTTATCCCTTTTACTTTTAGTTTCTGAAGGCTGCCCGGTCTTACCGTATAACCCAGGATCAGGGAACGGAGCTTGAAATACGATCCATTCTCCACATAAAAGGAATTCATGATACCGGCCGTGCTGAAATTGCTGATGCTTTCGATCTTGGGGATATTCGTATTCGTGTGCTGGGGTGTCCAGGCGTTGAGCAGGTCCCTGCTTTTTCCGCCGACATAGTTGCCGAAGAATTCGGATGTCGCCTTTACGGCATTGATGACGTCATTTCCCTGTGAACCGTAGAAGTTGGCGGAGAGGTCAAAATCTTTATACTCCAGTCCGAGATTGAGGCCGTAGGTGAAATCGGGGTTGGGATTACCGATGAAGGTGCGGTCATCCGTGCTGATGGTCCCGTCGCCGGTGACATCCTTATACTTGAAGCGGCCGGGGGCGGCTCCGCTTTGTGCAGGAGAGCTGGTGACGTCCTGGTCGGAATTGAACAGGCCTATCACCTTGTAGCCAAAGAAAGAGCTGACCGGCTGTCCCTGCTGGTTGCGGACCATGGTGCCGAACTGTTGCTGGGGCCCCGCGTCGAAATAACCCGGGTCAGGGATGCTGGTCACCGTATTCTTGTAGGTCGTCACATTGAGACCGGCTGTAAAACGAAGGTCTTTTGTGATACTACCGCGGTAATTGGCGTTGAAGTCGAAACCGGTGTTGCGGATATTGCCGATATTGATGATCGGGGAAGCCGCTCCGCCGGTGGTAGCCGGCAGGGGCTGGGAGAACAACAATCCGTCTATCGCCTTCCTGTACCACTCCACCGAAACGGTCAGTCTTTTCAGAATGGTGGCGTCGAGCCCGATATTGGTAATGATATCCCTTTCCCATCCCGTACGGGGATTGCCGATATTACTTTGATAAAAGCCCTGTTGTGCGCTGTTGGTGGTCCCGCTGATATCGTAATAGGAATAACCGGCGATACCGCTGTTGTAGAGGGTATAGCTGTTGAGGGAGCTGATATTGGACAGCGAACCGAGGGCGCCGTAGCTGCCGCGGAGTTTGAGATCGTCCAGCCAGCTAATGTCTTTCATAAAGGATTCGTTGGAGATGCGCCATCCTGCGGAAAAGGCGGGGAAGACGCCGAATCGTTTGTCCGAGCCCAGTACGGAAGAGCCGTCCCGGCGGACGGTAGCCGAGAGGAGGTATTTATCGTTAAAAGCGTA
>JAATFV010000199.1 GCA_015655015.1 Chitinophagales bacterium
GCCCGTGCGGGCAATCAATTCATGCGACTGATAAGGCCGGCTGCGGGTCAACTGGTCGCTATGTCGGCTTTCCTGGCGGAAGAGTTCAACCGTAACTATAAGATCAGGCCTCTTCATATCGTTCCGAATGGGATCGATACCAGTCTTTTCGGCGCCGGCTACGACCGTCGGGACATCGATGTGCTGGGGGCGGGTAATCTTACGACGCTGAAGCAATATGACCTGTTCGTTTCCGTGGTGAAGGGATTAAGCCTCCACCTGCCTGCTGTCCGGGGAGTCATCTGCGGCAAAGGGCCGGAACGGGAGCATCTGGAGGCCATGATCGACCTGCTGGATCTGCAGAACAATGTACAGCTGGCCGGGGAGCAGCCGCATAAGGAGGTGCTGCAAATGATGCAACGGGCAAGGATACTGCTGCATACGTCTTCTTATGAGGGATTCGGCACCGTTTGCATCGAGGCCCTTTATGCCGGCGCGCATGTCATTAGTTTTATCAATACGGTCGGTACGCCGGTGAAGAATTGGCATGTCGTGGCTAATGAAGAAGAGATGCTGGCCAGGGCCCTGGAGCTGTTACGGTCTTCCGATACGGTGTATGAGCCGGTACAGCCGTTCACCATGGAAGACAGCGTCCGTTCGATGATGGCGTTGTATGGCTACAGCGAAGCGGCAATGGCCTGAATCCTATCGGCTATTGCCGCGAAAGACAGCTCCTTATGGAATTGCTGCAATACCTTTTGTCTTTCTATGGTACTATTTTCCGCGGTGATCTGTTCCAGCGCAAGGACCAGGGCCCCGGCATTGCCGGCAGGATAGAGTACGCCGCAGGCGCCGTTACCGGTCATCATTCGAAAAGAAAGAATATCGGTCAGCACGGGGATACAGCCGCAGGACATCGCTTCGCAGACGGCTATTCCGCTGCCTTCGTAATGGGAGCCTGAAATAATATAATCTGCCGCATGATACCAATCCTCCATTTCGGTATGGGCTTTTTCTCCGACCAGCACGATTTTCTTTCTGCCGCCGGGCATGGCATCGAGGATATCTTCTATGTCCGGCTGCAGTTCCCGGGTGTGAAAAAGCATATAGAGACGTGCTGTGGAATGCCGGTCAGCAAAGGACAGGAAAGCTTTTACGACCGTGAGCGGATCTTTGTTGTCATTCAGCCGTCCGACCCAAAGGAATACCGGGCCGCCGGTTATTCCCAGCCGGGTCCTCGCGGTCCGGCTGTCGCCGGGTGAAAAAACGGAAGAGGCTTCCATAACCTGCCTGATCTTTTCCGGCCGGCGGATGATATGCTTACGCACCCAGTCCGCCCCCATTTCTTTTGCCGTGAACAGGTAGGCATCGATGAAAAGGTCCGCTATTGTCTGCAAGAGCCTGTGATGCCGCCTGCCGGGCCGTTCCGCATGGTTCTGTACGATGATCTTCACTTTTCTGCCGAGCTGCATCCGCAGCAGGATCACCTGCAGGGGAAAGATCATCCCCTGAACCAGCACTATATCAGGCGTCATGCGGCGGGCGCGCCGGTTGAGTTTCAGGGCAGCGCTAAGCCTGCCTTCTCCGAAATCAGGGAAATGATGTTGTACCCCGTTCAGGAAGAGGTCTCCCTGGTAATTGATCCTGTCGATACTAATAACGGAATAGGTGTGGCTCAGCGCCTCCAGTATTCCCATGTATGCCCTGACACGGTGAAGCCAGGCCAGCGGCTGGTCGAAATCCGATTTTCGGGTATAGGTGATACTGACGAAGTTCATGTTCGTTGGGTCTTGTGCATCCAGTAACAAACGCATATTCCGATGCCAAAGGTTGCTTGCTTCTTTGCCGTTCGGGAAGTTTTTTGGCAACTTTCTTCGAAGATAAATTGGTAATTTTAGCGGCCTGCACAGCACAGAAATCTTTTCACCAATAAGCGGAATATGATAAAAAGTATAATGAGCCGGATGTTCCGGAAAGTAATACTCGGAGAAACCGTGGTCAGAGAATTTTCAACGGTAGGGATCAACGATGTCGTTGGGGAGAAGGTCTATCTGCAGGCAGGCGATCTCCTGATCGACGTTACGGAAAATCAATGGATGCTGGGGCTTGAACCGCTTACGTTTGGCATCTGGGTCGAAAGTAATGAATATAAGGAGGCGCTCGGTCAGAACACGGACTATACCATTTACTTCCGAAGGACGGCCCCTGAGCATCCCCGTCATGCCGGCCGGAACGCGCTGGCCCTGGCCCGGCTGAACTTTTTTGACAGGATCGACGATGAGAAAGGAACTCTTTTTTTACTGCAGGTCAAAAGCAGCCGCATTTTTCATATCAATAGTCTGAAAGCCCGGCTGATCTACCGGAAATTTTATAAGAAACCGGAAGTCAGCTTTGAAAAGTTAAAGGCGGTGGCGACGGCATATAGTTATCCAAGAAGGGTCAGGGTCATTTCCTTTAAGCAGGGGAATGACTACAACTACATTTTCCCGATGGATCTGCTGGGGGATATCCGGCAATCGGGCAGGTATTTGCTTGGGATGAGACATTCCAACCAGGTATTGACAAAGATCATGGATGTAAAAAAGATCGTGGTATCGGAAGCTCCGGCAAGCTATAAGCAGGTCATCTATCAGCTGGGAAGGAACCATAGCGCCGCTCCTCCGTCACTGGACCAGCTGCCTTTCCCTGTTATTACAACCCGGCAATTCGGCTTCCCGGCGCCGGACTGGGTGGAGAGCTATAAAGAAGTGACCATCCACAAGACGGTCGACCTGGGAAGTCATATGCTTCTTTATGGTGAATGGACGGAAGATGCGGTGCTGAAGTCTCCCACTCCCAGGTTACATCACATTCATTTTTTACATTTTCTGAATCAGAAGAGCAGGAAGGGGGCCTATCCGATCGTATGACCATTACCGCATGCAACCGTACCACATGGAGAGGCTAAAATCCATTTTTCGCGGCGAGCCTGAAAAATATCCGGCATTGACAGGTATAAGGGCCTGTGGGGCTATCGCTGTTTTCTTCGATCATTTTCCTCTTGGGGAAGGGTTTCATCCCCTTATCAATGTGATGGCTTTTTTCTACGTGCTGAGCGGTTTCCTGATCGTGCGTCTTTACTATGATAAGGTCAAACCTGATCCGGGATGGCTTTGGAATTTTTTCGTCAGACGATTTTCCCGTATATATCCTGTTTATTTTCTCCTTCTCACTATAACCATATGGTTAGATCCCGCATTACGTGACCTGCTCCGGCACCCTATGTCCAACCCGGTGCTGCTGATCAGGAATTATACCCTTACCCATGCCTTATTTCATTATGTACCGGATATAATCCTTGGGCTAAGCTGGTCGCTCACTGTGGAAGAAACTTTTTATTTTTTATCACCAATCTTTATGCTACTGGCGAAGAGGTTTAATTTTATAGTCTCTTTCCTGTTTGCTAGCCCTTGCTCTTATAATTATGCGTCTTGAAAAGAAAGGTTTTCCCAAAAAGAAAGGAATTAAGTGGACCCTAACGGGCAGTATCGGAATTCTCGGGCTGATCATTCATATGATGTATGTTTATGGGCATCGTCCATTGGATCCGGTGGCGATTATCGTGAGCAACAATTTTTTAATCCCGATCCCGATAGCCATGTTGTATTACGGACTTATACGGGAGGATACCTGGCCGGCAAGAAGGCTGTCGGGAAAAATAGCTGAAATATTGGGGCGGAGCTCCTATTCTTTTTACCTGTTGCATACGATCATTATTCAGTATGTCAGCGTACCCTTGCTGTCCTCTTTTTTCGGCGGGCACCGTAAGCTGGACGTTTTCGTGACGTTGACCGGTACTTATCTTCTTTCCATCCTGCTGTTCATGCTGTATGAGGAACCTCTTAATTTATTGATCAGAAGAATATTCCTTTCTAAGGAGAAGAAGAACTATCCTGTCGTAGCCGGGAATACAAGCTCCGGATAATATCGGAGGATCTCCTGCATCAGGCCGGGCAGATCACCCTGTATGTATTTGAAACTGTTGCCGATCGCTGTTTTATAGAAAGAAGATACCGGCAGACCGCCGGCGGACGGAGTCTCCAGCAGGGAAGCATCGAACAGGCGTATATTTCCTTTGTGCAGGACCAGCAGCAGGTCTTCCGGACTAATTGCATAAAAGGCGTCCATTCCTTTCAGCCCTTCCCGGGGACGGGCTATGACGAGGTCAGCACGGCTGCCTGTTGTCAGCTCTCCGCAGCCGGTCAGTCCCCAGATGGCGGCCGGAGTAGTCGTCAGCATATCCAGCAGCTCGGTGTCCGTTACTTTATTTTCCTCTCTGGCTATCCTGATCTGGTCCCAGCTGTTCCAGCTGGCTGTCAGGGTGGAGTCGGTGCCGAACAGAAGGGGAACATTTTTTTTCAGGCGGTCTACGGAAGCGGTGCCGTCCAGCAGGAAATAATTGGAGGCGGGACACCAGACCAGGGCCTTGAAGAAGGATGCCTGCACTTCGTTCATGGCTACTCCGTGAACGCCGACAAGGGGTCTTTTAAAAAGGTTCCACCGGAGGAGCCGGTCGATCTCCAGCTTTGCCGCCGTGTCGGTACCTTCTCCGACATGCAGGACAAAGGGATACCGGGTCTTCCAGGGACTGTTGAGCTTCCACTTCCATCTCTTTTCAAAACCTACGGAATGCATGCAATGATAATCCTGGAAGACGGTGATGAGATTATCGTTTGTTTCCAGCCGGTCACCGTGGTTCACCACTGTCGTAAAACCGTTGAGCAGATTTTTATAGAGCCCCCACCGGGTACGCAGGGGCTGCGGTATTTTCAGGATTGCCGCGATCTCGTCTTTATTAAGAGTCTGGATATCCGCTCCCCATTCCCGGTAGTTCCTGTAGATCCTCTTGCCGAAGGAGGGAAACAGGTTGAAATCAAGGTGGTCATGGGAGTTGATCAAACCGGGGAAGACCAGGGCGTTATTGAAGGACAGGGATAGGTCGGACGGAAGACGGTTGTCCGGAGAGGATCTATTGTCCGGAGAGGTTCTATTGTCCGGAACGGGTCTATTGTCCGGAGCGGGTCTATTGTTCGAAGAGTGGCTATTATTCTGAGAGGATCTATTGTCCGGAGATAGCTTGTTCTCCGGAGACACGCTGTTAGCGGTTATTCTTTCGGGTAATGATGGACGAATGGATGTTATCTTTCCGTCCAGGATCTCCAGGTTGATCGCCCCTTCTTTACCGGGAAAATGCAGGTTATTGAGCTGCATCCGGTTTTTTTAAGTGAATGCCATAAATGATGCGGACCCCGCGGAAACGTTCGAAGACCGCCACGGCCTGCTGTTTTTCGTAATAGGGTTTCATCGTTTCATCAATAACTTTTTCCACTACCAGCTGTTCCTGCAGGCCTAAGCGACTGGTGAGGGCACGGATCTGCCGGATAGGGTAGACATGATTGCGGACGGCGATCACTTTTTCTCCTTCGCGGAAAGTCCTTTGTCCCCCTTTGGCCAGCGCCTCGGGGTGATAATCGGTGATGATCATGTCTCCGCCGGGTCTTAATACCCGATACCACTCGCGCAGAACAGCTTCCAGGTCGGGGATATGGGCGACCGTCAGGGTGGATAGGATGAGGTCACAGGAAGCGTCGGGCAGTTCGGGGAGGGCGGATCCTGTCAGCAGGTAAGTCTCGCTGGCCGGGTATTTCTGCCGGAGGATCGCCAGCATGCCGGCAGACACGTCATAACCCATGAGTCTGGCCGGTTCCCGGTCGAAGATCTTTTTCCAATGCCGTCCCGTTCCGCAGCCGATGTCTGCGATCACCTTGCCGGTGACCGTGACCGGCCGGAGCAAGTCCGTACAAAGCGCTTCATCCAGGGCTAACATCAGGTTATCAGGCTGGTGATCGTAACTTTCCGCCCAAATGTCATAGGCCGCCGCGGGCTCGGACTCTTTCCGGCGGGACGGCATTAAGCGCTGTCTGAGTTTATTTAATAGAGGCATCCTTTCATACAAAACGGACGTTTATTGTGAGAGGATGCCTAAAGAGACTATAAATATGCATAAGATTTTATTATTCAATCCCCGAAGCTCTATAAATAAGTACAGAGTACCCAATTCCATCTTACAGATCGCAGCTTCTGTGGAAGGAAAGTTCGAATGGGTGATCGTGGATGGTAACTGCGAACAGGACCCTTATAAGAAGATCCAATCCTGGCTGAAGACCGGGGAATTTAAATATGTAGGTTTCACCACCATGCCTGGCCCGCAGCTCAAACAGGCCATTCCGTATGCGAAACGGATAAGAGAGGAATTCCCCGGAATGGTCATGATCTGGGGAGGATATTTCGCTTCCAACCAGCACAAGGTGGTGCTCAACTCGGGGTATGTGGATTTTGTCATCAATGGCCCCGGGGACTATGCTTTTCCGGCCCTGATCGATGCCCTGGAGAACGACAGGCCTTATGAGCTGATCAAGGGCCTGATCTACCGCCGGGACGGGAAGATCATAAAAACGCAGAAAGAGGATATTTTTGACCAGGCAGTGCTTCCCCCCCTGCCCTATGACAGGCTGGACAGGTTCTATCCCATGCAGAAATACCTTGGGAAGACCTATCTGGGCAACCGGACGCTGGCTTATCATTCGAGCATGGGCTGCCCTTTCACTTGCAGCTTCTGTGCGGTAGTGCCTATTTTCGAGGCGAGATGGAAAGCCAGGACTGCTTTGCAGGTCTACCAGGACGTAAAATATATCCAAAAAAAGTGGGGAGCGGATGCCATTGAATTCCATGATAATAATTTTTTCGTGTCGGAAAAAAGGGTGATCGAATTTTCCAACCTGATCAAGGATGACAAGATCGTATGGTGGGGGGAGGGACGGATCGACACGATCAATAAATACAAGGACGAGACCCTGGCCCTGATGCGGGCATCGGGGTGTAAGATGATCTTCTTCGGGGCCGAGACCGGCAATGATGAAATCCTGAAACAGATGGACAAGGGGGGCACCCAGACCGGTGAGCAGATCAGGAGTTTTGCCGCCAGGATGGCCAGGTTCGATATCATTCCTGAATACTCATTCGTCCTGGGCCTGCCTTCGAAGACGCCGGAGAAAGTGATGGAATATATCGACCAGGATATCGCCTTTATCAAGGAGATTAAGGCGATCAATCCCGCAACGGAAGTTGTTATTTATATCTATAGCCCGGTGCCGACCGAAGGGTCCGAACTGTATAAATCGATCCAGGAGGCGGGATTTAAGTTCCCGGAGAAGCTGGAAGACTGGATCGGGCCGCAATGGGAGAGTTTTGATTTGCGGAAGAATCCGCTGACTCCCTGGCTGACCTCGGAGATGGTGGATAAGATCAGGGATTTCGAGACGGTGCTGAACGGGTATTATCCAACGGTGTCGGATATTCGCCTCAACGGGCTGAAAAGGAAGCTGATCCATTTCGTGGCCGGCCTGCGTTATAAAACGAGCCTGTATAAATATCCATACGAGATCAAGCTGCTTCATAAAATATGGAAATACCGGCAGCCGGAGATACAGGGATTTTAATATCAATCAAATTCAGCATGAACTTTTCGGCTCCTTCTATATTGACGAATATCCAGTTCCAGGAATATCCCGGGGAGAGAGATCTCCTTTTTGAAAAGAAATATATTCTTATCCTGACCCTGGAGAATCGCCTCATCACCGATGCGGAGCTGATGTTATTACCGGAGATCGCCGGCGACCACCGGTATTATGGAGAATGGCAGATGCGGAAAAGTTCCGCCCGACGGTTGATCCGCCACCTGTCAGCGCCCGGAAAACCCCTGGAGATTTTGGAGGTAGGTTGTGGAAACGGTTGGCTGTCCCACCGGCTGGCGGAGATACCGGGTTCGACCGTGACCGGTCTCGACATCAATGTAACCGAGCTGCAACAGGCGGCGCGGGTGTTCAGGAATGTTCCCAACCTCCGGTGGGTCCAGGGAGATATCCGTTCGGGTATGCTCGGGGACCATCGATATGACCGGATCATCTTTGCAGCGTCCGTTCAATATTTCCCTTTTCTTAAGGAGATCCTTTATACGGCATTGGCCAACCTGTCGCCGGACGGGGAGATCCATATACTGGATACGCCTCTTTACAAAACAGGAGAGCTGGAAAAGGCCAGGGACCGTACCCTCACCTATTATACTTCTTTCGGTTATCCCGAGATGGCCGATTTTTATTATCATCATACGATCGATGATCTGTTTTCTTTTCGTTCCGCCTTCCTGTATAACCCGCAATCCATCCGGAACAGGTGGCAAAGAGTAAAAAACCCTTTTCCCTGGGTCCGGATAAAGAACATTAAATGCTGACCTTATGAGCGCTCCCTCTCTCTACCATACTTTTCAGCGTTACCGTACTTTACAGACGGACAAAATTACGGCGTTGCCGATCGTGATCCTCATGCCGCACAGCGCCTGTAACTGCAAATGCGTGATGTGTGATATCTGGAAAGGCAATCACAATCTGAAACAGCTGACAGAGCGGGATATAGAGGGACTGCTGGACAGTTTGCGTCGGCTGGGCACGCGATACGTGGCGATGTCGGGAGGGGAAGCGCTGCTGAATCCTAATTTTTTCCGGTTTTGCGCCATCCTGAAAAAAGAGGATATTAAGATCTCTCTTCTTTCTACGGGGCTCTCGCTTGCCCGGCATGCCGATAACCTGTTATTATGGGTGAATGATATTATTGTTTCGCTGGATGGGGATGAAAAATTACACGATACTATCCGGAACATTCCAGGCGCCTACCGTAAGCTGAAGGAAGGGGTGCAGCTGCTGCACTCGAAGAACCCGGACTTCCGGATCACGGGCAGGACGGTCATTCATCGTCTTAATTTCAGGCACTGGCCTGCCATCATCGATGCGGCTGCTGACATGGGGCTGGACCAGATCAGCTTCCTTCCGGCCGATGTAAGCAGCGAGGCCTTTAATCGCGCCAATCCCTGGGATGAACCCCGTCAGCACGAGATCCTTCCGTCAAAAGAGGAATTACCCGAAGTACTGGAGATGATCCGGTCCCTTATCCGGGATTATCAACCTTTCTTCGGGAGCCGGTTTATTGCCGAGTCCCCGGCCAAGCTGAGCAAGATAGGGGAGTATTATACCGCCTCCTATGGAATGAATGCATTCCCTTATAAAAAGTGCAATGCTCCCTGGGTGTCGACTGTGGTCGAAGCGGATGGGACTGTCCGGCCCTGCTTCTTTCTGCCCCCGCTGGGCAATATTCATGAAAATACGCTCACCGATATCCTCAACAGTCCGGCAGCCATTGAATTCAGGAAGAACCTGGATATGGATACGAATAGCGCCTGTGTAAAATGTGTCTGTTACCTGCATCTTTCACCCGGGACAAAACTGAACGTCTGATGAATGAAATAAAAGCGGTCCTTACTTACCGGCAGGTCCTTCCGGTATTGGCTTTATATGTCGTTATCAGCGCTGTGGGTTTGCACTATCATGAATTGGGATTGGAAGAAGGGCAGCAATTTTTATTCGGAAGGGACAGTGACTCCGTATTCTCTCTTTATCATAATATGCGTTATGAAGGACATCCGCGGCTGTGGTGCCTGCTGTTGTATATGATCACCCATTATATTACGGCAAGTTATATCGGCCTCCAGGTATTTCATTTACTGATCACGTCCGCCATCGTGTTCGTCTTCATGCGTTACGCGCCCCTGGGGCGGGTGATCAAGACAGGGATTGTTTTCAGCTACTATTTCATCTTCGAATACGATATTCAGAGCAGAAGTTATTCATTAGGGATATTATTCCTTTTTTTAACCTGCCTGCTCCTGAGTCATCCCGGAAAATACCTTCCCCTTATCGGCTGCCTGCTGGTGCTCCTGTGTAATACCGATCTCTTTTATACATTTGCGGCGATCGGGTTTTTCTTTTACCTGGTCATGGAATATGCCGGACAAAAGCGGTTATTTACCCGGCCTTTTGGTCTGCTTACCGTATTATTTCTGGCGGGTATCGCCTGTTCCCTTATTCAGGCGCAGATTCCCCGGGAGGATTATATCCTTCATACCCATCCGTCGGAGTGGCTGTCAGGTAAAAATATGCACGCGGGCCTTCTTGCCCTGATTGGAGGATGGTTTCCTGTTCCGCAGGACCGGATGCATTTTTGGAATACCTTCCGGATAGATGGACCGGGCATAGGAAACTTCGTCAAAGTGGTGCTGTTCCTGCTCCTTTTACTTTTTCCCGGCGCCGTGTTGAAGGACCACCGGAAAGCGCTGATCTTTTACTATAGCAGCCTCTTTTTATTGCTGGCTTTCCTGGTCGTCACCGGGATCGGGGCTGCGAGATATTTTGGGATGGTGTTTATCTATTTTCTGTCGGCCTGCTGGATAGCCGGGAACGGCGCAAACCCTTTTTTTTCATTCGGCAGCGCAGGGAAAGCATCTTTCCTCCGGATTTTTTCCCGGAGTATATTCTGCTTTATCCTGGTGGTGCAGTTCGGGGTAGGCCTGTACGCCCTGGAGCAGGATATCAGGCGTCCTTTTTCTCAGTCAAAAAATGCCATTGCTTATGTGAAGGAGCAGCAGCTGGCCGGACAGGCAGTGGTAGTCGACGGTTATATCGCAGGCCCAGCCCTATGCGTCTACCTGGAGAAAAAAGTGTGGTATCTCAATACCGGCGGGGAAGGCAGCTTCTGCTATTGGCGAAGACCTTATTTTCCAATACCGCCGAAGACGATCACGGAGGAGATGGGCCAATCGCCCTTTTTGCAGAAATTCGACAAATTCCTTCTGTTGTCCAACAGGGAAATAGATGGGAAATTGGTGCAGGAGGGAACCGCGGATTTCCGTTTCAATCCCTCACGGAGTTTCCAGGGCGGCATTCTTCCTGCGGAGGACTGTTATATCTACCAGGTAACCAGGAGAACAAATCGTCCGGGACTACTTAATTTATGACAGGGGCATCCTTTATTGCAAAAGAAGCGTTTATTCTAATCGGATGCCAGAATCTAATGTATCCTGTTAAACGTTCAACGAAAATGCATTTACCGGACTCTTCCATATTGACGAATATACGTGTTCACGGGCATGCGAGGCTCGGCGATATGCTGTTCGAAAAGAAGTATATCACCATCCGCAGTCTGGAGAACAGGCTTTGTACCGATGATGACCTGCTGAAATTACCCGATCTGCCCACGGATCATCCCCATTACAGGGAATGGCAGATCCGTAAGCGGTCTGCCCGGCGCCTGGTGCGTTATCTGACGGCTGTGAGAAAGCCCCTGGATATCCTGGAGATCGGCTGCGGCAATGGCTGGCTGTCTCATCAGCTGGCGGAAATACCCGGTACGAGAGTGACGGGGCTCGATATCAATTTCACCGAGCTTCAGCAGGCGGCCAGGGTGTTCAATGACGACCCCAACCTGACTTTCATACAGGGAGATATACGGTCGGGGATATTAGCCGACCAGGTATACGATTTCATCATCTTCGCCGATTCGATCCAGTATTTCCCTTCTCTTAAAAAAATAATACATCTTACTCTTTCTTACCTTAAACCTGGGGGAGAGATACATATAACCGATACCCGGTTGTACAAGACAGGGGAAGGTGAAACAGCCAAAAGACACACCCTTGCCTATTATACGTCCCTGGGATACCCGGAGATGGCCGATTTTCTTTTTCATCATAACAGTCATGATCTGCGGTCTTTCCATTACCGGTTGCTGTATAATCCAAAGGCTTTTGGCAACAGGCTGTTGAGGAAGAGGGATGGGCTCGACTGGGTGCGTATCAGTAATTAGTTACCTTATTTTCGTTGCAGACATGAATACTATCCTTTTTTCTCATTCTTATTTTCTGCGGTTCGATCCCAAACAATGGGCGACGGCGCAGCCTTATCCGCCATTGGCTACCATTGGCGCTGCGGCCCTGATGAGAGAGAACGGGTGGCGGGTATCCCTGTTCGATACGATGTTCGTTGGAGACCCGAATGAGGTGACGCCTGTGCTGAAAACGGAGCGGCCGGATTTTTTCGTGGTCTATGATGATGGGTTCAATTATCTCACGAAGATGTGCCTGACCAATATGCGGGACGCGGCCTACCGGATGATCCGGCTGGCGAAGGACCGGGGCTGCACGGTGATCCTGTCCAGCTCGGACTCTACGGATCATTATGAAGAGTATCTCCGGCAGGGAGCCGACTTCGTCCTGCTGGGGGAAGGGGAGCAGACCCTGCTTGAGCTGGTCACTGCGCTCCGGGATAATAATCAGCGGGATCCCGTTTCTTCCGGAAGTCCCACCGACTTTTCGGCGATCCGGGGATTGGCCTATCTGCAGAACCAGCTGCCGTTGAAGACGGCTGCACGACCGGTAATGAGAGACCTGGATGCCCTTCCCCTGCCGGCCTGGGACCTGGTGAAAATGGAGGATTACCGGAACATCTGGATGAAGCAGCATGGCTATTTTTCCCTGAATATCAGCACAACGCGGGGATGTCCCTTTAAGTGCAACTGGTGCGCCAAGCCTATTTATGGCAACCGGTATCATGCCCGGTCTCCGCTGCATGTGATAAAGGAGCTTAAAGAATTGAAAGAGAAATACGCTTTTGATCATATCTGGTTCTGTGACGATATTTTCGGGCTCAAGCCGGGATGGGTGTCGGCATTTGCCGACCTGGTGGAATCGGAAGATCTCCGGTTCCGGTTCAAGATACAGTCCAGGGCCGACCTGCTCCTGCAGCAAAACTATGTTGAGGCGCTGGCCCGTGCAGGCTGTGAGAATAGCTGGATGGGGGCGGAGAGCGGATCGCAAAAGATATTGGATGCCATGGACAAAGGCACCACGATCGAACAGATCACCGGCGCCACCCGCCTGTTGCGGGAACATGGCATCCGGCCTTCCTTCTTTATCCAGTTCGGCTATCCGGGCGAGGTAAAAGAAGATATCGAAATGACCATCCGGATGATCAGGAAGTTGTTGCCCCATGAAATAGGCATATCTGTTTCTTACCCCTTGCCGGGCACGCTGTTCTACGAAAAGGTAAAAGCGGAATTAAAGGAAAAAGCCAATTGGACGGACTCGGACGAATTGCAACTAATGTTCAAAAGTACATACCCTCCTGTATTCTATAAAAAATTGCACCGGTACGTGCACCGTGAATTCCGGAACCGGCAAGGATGGATGACGCTGAGGAAGGCGTTAAAAGCACCGTTTTCCCTGGGCTTCAAGGAATACAAAAGAGTAATGGCCGCCTGTTGGTATTTTCCCGGCCTTATTGTCGAGAAGATCCGGTTGGGTCAATATATGAGAGTGAACCTGAACCGACCTGTAAATGACTAAAGAAGCAGCCTTTGACGCCCTTGCGGCCGAATATGATGCCGTGTTCAGCCAAAGCCTGATTGGGGTGCAACAACGCGGGATAAGCAGAAAATGGCTGGAGGCCTTTCTGGCAGGCAAGGGCAGCTTGCGGATACTGGAGATTAACTGCGGCACCGGCGAGGATGCCTGGTGGCTTGCCTCCCGGGGACACGAGGTAACAGCCACTGACCAGTCGGCGGGTATGATCCGCAGCGCGCAGCAGAAAGCCGCTGCATTCCATGATGGGAGGGAAGTAAACTTCAAAGTATGTGCCTTTGAAGAATTGAGCACTGTGTTTGGCCATGGATCATTCGATCTCATATTTTCCAATTTTTCCGGACTTAATTGCGTGTCTCCGGCCGATCTTTCCGAACTAGGCGGGCAATTGCGGGATCTGGTGGCGGATAACGGGCATCTCGCAGCCGTGCTCTTCGGAAAATACAGTTGGTGGGAGACGGCGTACTTTTTAGAAAAGGCCGATTGCCGCGAGGCTTTCAGAAGGTGGGGCCATAAGGAAGTGAGGGTGCGGCTCAGGGAAGGTGTTTATCAACCCGTTTATTATTATTCTGCGAGACAGTTTGCCCGGATATTACACCCGTTCCGGCTGCTGGCAAAACGACCCGTAGGGTTATTTATTCCTCCCTCGTATATGGAAGGGTTGATGCGAAGAAGCCCGCGGTTATTCCGTTTGCTGATCAGGCTGGAAAAAATGTCGGGCCGTCTTTCACGGTTCAGCCAGCTGGCGGATCATATCTATATTCTTTTCAAAAAAAAAGCGACATGAAAATACTGCTTACGCATGGATATTTTCTCGAAGAGGATGAGAAAGAAAAAACCATTATGCGTCCATACGTTCCATTGGGCATCCTGTATATTTCAGCCTACCTCGAACAACAGGGTTATGACAATGATGTTTTTGACAGCACCTTCTCTTCTTTTGAGCGGCTTTGCGCTTTTCTTTTAGAGAACCGGCCGGATGTGGTGGGCATTTATACCAATTTAATGACGAAACTTAATGTATTGCGAATCATACGTTTTGTGAAGAGCCAGGAGTCATTAAAGGCTACCAGGATAGTGTTGGGTGGCCCGGAGACCAGGAATCATATAGTAAAATTTCTGGAGCATCGTGCCGATTTCATCGTGCTGGGAGAAGGGGAGCAAACGATGCTGGAATTGGTGCAGTGGCTGGATGGAAGACGTGAAGGCAGCCTGTCCGCCATAGATGGGATCGCCTACCTGGACAGCGAGGGAGGTATGCGCCAGAATCGTGAACGGGCCAAATTAAAGAACTATGACGAATTGCCGATGCCCAACCGTCAGAAGGTCGACCTGCAGTTGTACCTGGACGCCTGGAAGAAACATCATGGCACCAATACGATATCCGTAAGCACCATGCGAGGGTGCCCCTATAGCTGTAAATGGTGCAGCAGGGCCGTTTATGGACAAAGCTACCGAAGAAGGAGCGCCGTAAGCGTCGTAGACGAAATAGCCTGGATAAAAGAGCATTATGACGTGGACAGTCTGTGGTTTGTAGACGATGTATTCACCGTCAGTCATAAATGGATGGAGGAATTCACCGACGAAATTAAAAGGCGCCGCCTGATGATCCCTTATGAATGCATCACCAGGGCCGATCGCATGAATGAAACGGTGATCCGCCAGTTACAGGAAAGCGGGTGCTTCCGCGTATGGATCGGAGCGGAGAGCGGTTCGCAAAAAGTAATCGACCTGATGGATCGGAGAGTAGAGATACAACAGGTGCAGGATATGATCCGGTTGGCGAAACGATTCGGCATCCAGGCCGGCACATTCATTATGGTTGGTTATCCCGGTGAAACAAAAGAAGACATCTATGCCACGGTGCATCATCTGAAAGCATCGGATCCTGATCTGTTCACTATAACGGTCGCTTATCCCATTAAAGGCACCCCCCTGTATGCGGAAGTGGAAGATCGCTTTCTTACGAATCTTCCCTGGGAAAGCAGTACGGACCGGGATATTGATTTTGGGCGAACCTATAACCGGAAATATTATGATCTTGCCATCAGTATGATCAATCATGAAATGCGTTACCATAAAGCGCTCAAAAAGCCCGTATCCAACCTGCTGCGGCTGCCGGGGCTTAAGCTGAGATCGGTGTTGGCACAAAGCGCTATGTTGCTGGAAGAAAGAAAAAAAGTCGATTAGTCTTTCAACTTCCATTTCGTTTCGAATTCTTTTAACTTGTCGTTATAGACCGACAGGATTTTCTTTTGAAAATTCTCCGGGTTGGGCCGGGAAAAATGTTTGCCTGTCTTTAAGGACATCCTGTTCCCTTTTTCATTGAGGAGACCTCTTTCCTCCTTATCCTTCCAGCGCCGGGAGGTCAGACGGCGGAGAAAATCGTCCAGCCGGTCACCGGCCCTGTTGTCGAAGACCTTTTCCAGGGTCCGTTTAAGAAAGGAAGGGGGGGGATAGACGGATGCTGCCCGTTGCCGTTGCCGGTATTGGGGGAAATATTCGGTCGCCCAGTCGTTGGCATCGAAGAATTTTACCAGGCCTCCGTTGCCGCAGGCAGGCAACAGGGTGATCAGTTCGGTGGCCGTAAAAATATTTTTCTCTTCTATTTCCAGGGCCTCTTCGTCCACATAATAGTTCATGCAGTACCAGTGCTGCTTCCCTGTGAGAAAGCTCCATTTTTTGAACAGGTGCATGAAGGTCCTTGCGATCCAGAGCCTGTTTGACCGGGTGATGATAAAATAATCGATGTCGGCGTCTTCGTCTGCATAGTGCTTGGACAAGGAGCCGGAGATGCCTATTCCCCGGACATAGGGAAATTGGTAGAGGAAACGGGATACCCTATCCGCTATCACCAGTAATTCGGCTGCATGCTTATTCCCCCTGATCCTTCGCTCTGCTGCCCCGGGGTCGTCCCGGAGAGAATAAAAAGGGCCCAGCCTGAACAGGCGTTGTTCTGTGATGAGAGTTTCCAGCGTCCGATCCAATTCGGGCGCCTGCACATCCTGGTCAAGAAAGAACAGGATGTCTTCCGCAGAGACGGGATAATTAAAAAGGTCGAAGTAGGCTAATACTTTCAATATACCTGATCGTAAGGGCATAGATAGTAAAACGTGCTTTCCCGATAAGGGGTTGCTTATGTTGCAGGCAACTGTTTGTTTTCCTGCTGCGTTTGAACTGGTAATGACTGTTAAAGCTGACAATATTCCAGGTTTGATACGGAAGATCCGGAACTCCCCGAAAAGTACGTCCAAAAGGATTGTTCCGGACTTGAGAAAAAGCTATTTCTTCTTCAAGAGATCTTTTGATATAATACTGCCTTCCGACAGTCATCGGTTTGCTGCCATGATACCCGGGCATGACTACCGGAATTTCGTAAAGCCGGGAATAACAGGGCTGGCGCAGATAAAAGGCCTTCATAGGCCTAAAACGGATTTGAAGACTATTTTCTGGCGTTATCAATGGGATGCTTTTTATGTTCGCAATGCAGGCTTCCTGCTGGACCTTCGTATTCTCCGCCAGACCTTCCTGTTTTTTTTCACCCAACAGATGCCTATATGCGGGTAGTATTCATTACAAGGGCGACCCTTTATTCCGTAAAGGGAGGGGATACTTTACAGGTGCGTGAGACAGCAAGGCACCTGGAGGAATTGGGTATCCGGGTGGATATCAGGCTGACCAATGAAAAGATCACCTATGAACAGTACGATCTGCTCCACTTTTTTAATATCATACGACCGGCAGACATCCTTTTCCATATCCGTCAATCTGCGACTCCCTTTGTCGTCTCCACGCTGCTGGTCGATTACAGCGGGTATGACCGGTTATACAGAAAGGGTATTGCCGGTTTGATCTTTAAATGGCTATCCTCCGATGCGATCGAGTACCTGAAAACCATGGCCCGGTATCTGTTAGGGAAGGATGAATTGATGAGCAAGGCGTATCTGTGGAAGGGCCAGCAGCGATCCGTCCGGGAAATACTGGGCCGGGCCTCCCTGCTGTTTTCCAATTCTGTCATGGAATATAAAAAACTGGTAGAGCAATATCAATGTTCCACAGGATGCGTCCCTGTTCCGAATGGACTGGATGCGACATTGTTTGCCTTCGATGAGGGATTGGAAAAGGACAATCAGCTGGTCTTGTGTGTGGCGAGGATCGAAGGGATAAAGAACCAGGTCAACCTGATCCGTGCGCTGAATAATACCTCTTACCAATTACTGATCATTGGATCCCCTGCGCCCAATCAGGCTGCGTATTACCGGGAATGCCGAAAAATAGCCGCTTCCAACGTTCATTTTATCGGGCATATTCCTCAGCGGGAGTTAGTACAATATTATCAAAAAGCGAAAGTGCATATTCTGCCAAGCTGGTTTGAGACCTGTGGGTTATCCTCCCTGGAGGCAGGTGCGATGGGATGCAACATCGTGATCACGGATAAAGGGTATACACGGGAATACTATGAAGATCATGCTTTCTATTGTGATCCCGGCAGTCCCGATAGTATTTTCAGGGCGGTGGATCATGCCGCCAATACCGGGTCCCGTCCTGCGCTGAGAAAGAAGATCTTAACGAACTATACCTGGGATCTGGCTGCTGCCTGTATCGCCCGGTCCTATCATCAAATATTGGATCCATTATGAGTTTTCGCATAGCCATATTAGGTACGAGAGGCATTCCCAACTACTATGGGGGCTTCGAGCAGCTGGCCGAACACCTGGCTCCGGGCCTGGTAAGGGCAGGGCATGAAGTGACGGTCTATAATTCCCATAACCATCCTTACCAGGGGAAGAGCTGGGATGGGGTAGATATCATACATTGTTATGACCCCGAATATCTCCTGGGGAGTGCGGGACAATTTATTTATGACCTCAACTGCCTTATCGATGCGCGTAAAAGGGATTTCGATGTGATCCTGCAATTGGGTTATACCAGCAGCTCGATCTGGGGGCGTCTCTTTCCCGCATCCAGCATGATCGTCTATAACCTGGACGGCCTGGAATGGAAGCGTACCAAATATTCGAAGCTCACGCGCCGGTTTCTTCTTTATGCAGAAAAGCTGGCGGTAAAGTTCAGTGATTTCTATATCGCGGACTCGCCGGTGATCCAGTCCTATTTTCGGGATAAATACGGGATAGAAAGTGAATATATTGCTTATGGTGCTGAGCAGTTCGAGCAGGCTGATGAAGACAAGTGCATGGAACATGGGGTCAGCGCCGGAAATTATTTTCTGCTGATGGCCCGTATGGAACCGGAGAATAATATCGAGACCATTTTGGATGGCTTCACGAAGAGCGGCACGGATAGGAAGATGCTGGTAGTCGGGAATGCCGCCAATAAGTTCGGTAAATACCTGCAGGATAAATTCAGCCAGGATAAAAGGATCATTTTTGGAGGAGTGATCTATGACCAGCAGAGGATCCATTGCCTGAAATTTTTCTCCCGCCTGTATTTTCATGGACATAGTACGGGTGGAACCAATCCCTCTTTGCTGGAGGCTATGGCCAGCAAAGCGCTGATCGCGGCGCATGATAATGCTTTCAACAGGCAGGTGCTGGGGAATGACGCGCTTTATTTTTCCGATTCAAAGGACATCACCGCTCTTATTGACGCCATGCGCCCTCTGAAGGGGGAGGATACCCCTCATCACCGGAAGGGAGAGGATAGCGCTCATCGCCTGAAGGGAGAGGATAGCGCTCATCGCCTGAAAGGAGAGGATAGCGCTCATCGCCTAAAGGGGGTGGATATCTGCGAGCAGTGCATGATCCGGCGTAACCAGGAAAAGATCAGGGATGTATTCAACTGGCCGGGGATCATTGCGCATTACGAACGTTTTATTTTGAACAGCTTGTATATCCACAGGAATGAAAGAAGTATTCTATATAGACGATACTCCCGCGAATAAGATCAGCTATTATTTCATGCTGGTATTCCTGGTGACCCTGCCTTTCGACCGTCTTTACAGCGAACTGGCGCTGATCGGTCTTTCATTGCATACGCTGATCCATTGGCGGAAGGGGCAGCGGGGGCAGCGGTCCTTTCAATGGTCCGGGTGGCCGACCGCCGTTCTTTACCTGGTCACGATAATCGCTACCGGCTGGTCTCACCGGCAAGGGATGGCTTTTAAAGAGTGGGAGAAACAGCTGGCCCTTCTGTTATTCCCGCTGATCTTCTATTTCACGCAGCTCGATTGGAAGACATATCAACGGCAGCTCCTGAAAGGCCTGGCGTTCAGCTGTCTTTTTACTATCCTGTATCTATATGGAGCAGCCCTGTTTACGATCCGAAGCCAGGGGCTGCCTCTTTCGGCTCTTTTTGGTCCTTTGTTCATGAACCATCAGTTCTCCATGCCAATTGATCTGCATGCCACTTATTTCTCCATGTATATAGCGCTCTCCCTGGTAACTTTTACCTGGCTGATGATTCATTCCCGCCGGTCCCTGGGCCGGTGGTGTTATGCGTTGGCTTGCCTGGTCCTGCTGGCGGCTATATTACAGCTTGCGGCCCGTGCGGTAGGTATTTCCTTGCTGATCATTGTAAATGGCATCCTTCCATACTGGCTGATGAAGGGCAGGAGACGCAGGAATTTTTTATTTGTTTCATTATCTCTTACGGCGCTCTCTTTCATAGCGGTGTTCACTAATGAAAACCTGCACAGCCGCTACCTGGTGCAGCTGAGAGCGGATCTGAAAGGGAATGCCGGAAAAAAAGAAGATCCGGAGCCCCGGATGGCCCGCTGGTATTGTGCCTGGGAGCTCATACGGGCCTCTCCCTGGATCGGTTATGGCACGGGAATGGAGGTGGATCTGCTGAAAGAGAAATATGCGGCCCACCAGCTCTATGATTCGTATTCACATGAGCTGAACGCTCACAATGAGCTCCTCAGCTTTTTGCTGAAGGCGGGTTTCCCCGGCGGAGTATTGTACCTGGGGGTATTAGTGATAGGGTTTCTGTGGGTGTTCCGGCTGAAAGATCCTTTTTCAGGCAGCTTCCTGGTGCTGGTGACCTGTGTTTCTTTTTCAGAAAATATACTGGACGTTAATAAAGGGATATTTTTCTTCAGCTTCTTTTTTTCTTTTTTCTTTTGCAGGATGGCGGCGGGAAACCAAACAGGACGGAGTCCTGTTCAAAGACATTATTTGTTATTCCGGGAAAAATTATTTTTCAATTGATTTTTTCACGGAATAACTATTTTTGTTCCGCAATATGGAAATAAAAATACTTTGCCCCTTGTGGGGGCATGAACATCTCGATATTACCGATTTCTGCAGGAAGATCCGGGAGGCCGGGTACGATGGGATCGATACCTGGATACCGGAAGACCCGGATGCGAAGCGCCGTCTGTTCGATGCCCTTCAAAAATTTGAACTATTGCTGGTTGCTCAGCAGCATCAGGCTTATGGAGATAATTTTGGGGCATTTAAGGATTCTTTCCGGGAATATCTTGAACTAAGCGCCGAGGGCAATCCGCTGCTGATCAATTCTCATACGGGCAAGGATTATTTTTCCTTTGAGCAGAACCTGGAGCTGATCGATATTGCGGCCGGCTTCAGCGAAAAAAGGGGCATCCTCATTACTCATGAAACCCACCGGGGCCGTGTAGGGTTCAGCCCGGCCGTATTGAAGGACTACTTTCCTGTCCGCCCTGAGCTAGTCCTCACCACCGATCTTTCCCATTGGGTATGCGTTACCGAGAGCTTCCTGGAGAATTTTTCTGACGCCTTGCAGGAGGCGATCGACCGTACCCGGCACATCCATGCCCGCGTGGGTTTTGAAGAAGGACCGCAGGTGCCTGATCCGCGGGCGCCGGAATGGAAAGTTGCTGTCGATCATTTTCTCGGATGGTGGGACCGCATGGTGGAGAGCCGGTATAAGGCCGGTGCGTCCCTTCTTACTTTTACCACGGAATTCGGGCCTCCTCCTTATTTACCTACCATACCGTTCACTAATCAGCCGGTGGCAGACCAGTTCGGGATCAACAATTATATGAAGGATCTGCTGAGATCAAGGTATGGGGAAAAATATCCTCAACGTTAGACTCCGGTGAATTATATCCTGGAATAGGGGTTTTCCCCCAAATTATTTCCATACATTATTATTTATTCATAGTGTTATATTATAGTGAGATATTATAATAGATAACACGTGGATTTCCCCGAAAGGATAATAATCAACTATTTTCATGAGGGTTTAATTTCGGACGTCCATTCCGGAAAACACATGGCAAGGTATTTGTAAAAGTTATCTTATCCCCAACAGCCCGGTATCACCCGTTTAAATTAAAAAAACATTAAAATGTATGCTGGCAGCGCCTTGCATACACTTGCGGTAACGTAATCAGGGATACCTATGGCCATGGTGAAAGTGTAATTGAAAGATCGTATCACTCACAAAAACAAACCCGACTGTTTATGAAAATCAGTCTATCAGCCGGCACCGGACCAACAAGGTTATGCGCTGTCATTCTATTTTTTTGTTTTTCCATTCTATTTCAGCTGAGTTCTTTTTCGCAGGATACTACCCGACCTTTACCGGTCCGGGACACGGTGAAACCTGTATCTAAGGATAGCCTGCCCGTGAAACCTGCTGTTCCCGGGGACACTACTCCGAGACCTATTGCTCCGAAAGATACTACGCCTATGAAGCCTGTTATTCCCGGAGACAGCACTCCTGTAAAGCCATCAACTACACCGGTAAGGCCTTCCCCTTTGGGAGATACCGCACCGGGGAAGCCTATCGCATCTGCTGACACTACGGCTCCAAAAAAGGATTCTACCGGGAACTCGTTGAAGGTAACGGGAACGGTGTTATTAGGGGGAGGCTCTGCGGACTTGTCGGGCACCAGTGTATCTATCAAGGGAACGCAACGGGTAATTCCTACAGATAGCGCCGGGCATTTTATAATGGCAGCTACACAGGGAGCGATCCTTGTCTTCAGCCATATCGGTTATACGCCTGTTGAAGCTACGGTGAATGACACGTCAGCTATCGATATTACCCTGCAGCGGGAGGCGGGCACGCTCGAACAGGTGACGGTCAGTTACGGCAAACAGCTCAAGCGCGATATCACCGGCTCTGTCAGCAAGGTCGATGCAAGCGCTGTACAGGATGTAACCGCCACGGAGTTCGGTCAGAAATTGCAGGGAAAGGTGGCCGGGGTGCAAATACAGCAGAGCAGCGGGATACCCGGGCAGGCAATCGTCTTCCAGATCCGCGGCGCGGCCTCATTAAACTCGGGAAACCAGCCTCTGATCGTGGTGGATGGACAGCCGGTCAACAGCGATGCCGCCGGGGGGACAGGGGACGTTAACCTGATCGATCCGAACCAGATTGAATCCTATAGCGTGCTGAAAGATGCTGCTGCAACATCTCTCTACGGCAGCCGTGCCGCGAACGGGGTGATCCTCATTACCACGAAGACTGCGAAGATCGATCGGACCAGTGTCACCGCCAATGTGTATTATGGTCTTCAGACCATACCCAAGCGGGGGAGGCCGGACCTGATGAATGCGCGGGAATTCGCTACGTTCATGAATGGATTTTACCAGGACAAGATCAACAATGAGGGCTGGGTCGATCCTGTGACGGGCACCCCTACCATACCTGCTGATTATGCCAATCCCAGCCAATATGGGAAGGGAACGGACTGGTATAGTGCGATCATCCATACGGCGCCTATTGAGAATTATTCGGTCAACCTGTCCTATGGCACTGAAAAGGTATCCTCCAGCACCACTATGACTTATTTCAACCAGGAAGGGACCTTGTATAATACGGGAATGAAACGGTTTGCCTTCCGTTCCAATAACGAATACCGGCCGATAAGCCGGATCAAGATCGGACTCAATCTCGCGCCGTCTTACCAGGTCGACCATAATACCCGGCAGGGGAATCTGGCCTTAAACGGGAACAGACAGGTGGTCAGCGGCGCCGGTCTTAGCTCCCCGCTGATCTCCCCTTATAAAGCAGATGGCACCTATACCCTGGCTACGGGGTCTTATGGAATGTATAAGCTGCCCAATTACCTGCAGCAGGAAAAGATGATGGATGACGATCAGACCAATTTCTCTTTCCTGGGGAATGCCTACCTGGATATTGAAATACTCAGGGGACTGCATGCCAGGAGCACCATCAATGGCGACATCCTCAACCAGGATTATAATGCCTATTATGGTACCTGGTTTGGGGTGTTCGGCTCCGTGCCTCCCCGTACACCCGGCTCTTCCCAGGCGTTGAACAATTCGAATAACTCGTATTCCTGGCTGAATGAAAATACGCTGAGCTATGATACCAAGCTGGGGAATCATTCCCTGGAAGCGCTGGCGGGTTATTCCACGCAGAAATATTACGAGAGCCTTCGCGGCATCACGGGTACCGGGTTTGCTACGGATGCAACTCCGTGGGTGTCCGCCGCCAGCTCGACGGTGGGTACTTCGAACAGCACGTCCTGGACGCTGGCTTCGGCCTTTGCAAGGGTGAACTATGATTTTAAGAAGAAATATTATGTATCCGGTACGATCCGGAGTGATGGAAGCTCGCGGTTCGGCGTAAATAAAAAATACGGTACTTTCCCCTCCGTCTCCGCTGCATGGGTAGCCAGCGAGGAGAAGTTCTTTCCCAAGTCGAACTTCCTGTCTTTTCTGAAGTTCAGAGGCAGTTATGGATTAACGGGGAATAACAATATCGGAAACTATACACAGACATCCCTGCTAAGTCCCACCAATTATGTGTTAAGCGGCGCCACCCAGCTGGGCGAAGCGATCACGGTGCTGGGGAATTCGGACCTTACCTGGGAGACATCCAAGCAATTCGACGTGGGGGCGGATATCACCCTGCTGCACGGCAGGATCAACCTCAGCTATGATTATTATCACAAACGGACGGAAGGTATGTTGTATCCGCTGCCTATCCCTTATGCGTCCGGTTATGGATCCATTCAATATAATTCTGGCGTGTTAGGGATATGGGGACATGAGTTCCAGGTAAGCTCCGATAATATCAAGTCAAATAATTTTACCTGGACGACGGACTTCAATATATCGTTCAGTGATAACCGGGTATTATCCCTGGTGAATAATACGCCGATCGGCGGCGTCAATACGTATAGCGACTACAACAGAACGGCCGTTGGCCACCGGATCGGCGAGCTCTATGGATATGTTTTTGAAGGGGTGTATATGAACCAGGCGGATTTCGATAAATATCCCAAAGAGGCTTCTTCCGCTCCCGGGTCAGCACGTATGCTGGATGTCAACGGGGACGACACGATCGATATCAAGGACCGGACCTTTATTGGAAGGACGAACCCTAAGTTCATTTATGGGATGAGCAACAACTTCACTTTTTTCAATTTCGATCTGGGGATCATCATAGCAGGGCAGGTGGGCAACAAGATCCTGAATACCAATATGCAGAACACGCATAACCTGGATGGCATCATGAATGTCACCAAAGACATGCAATACCGGTGGCGCAGCGAGTCAGATCCCGGTAACGGGAAGGTGCCCAGCACCCGGTCAAATACGACGGAATTGTATCGTCTTGTTAACTCTACCTGGGTATTCAGCGGGGACTACCTGGCTGTCAAGAATATTTCCCTCGGGTACACTTTCGGCAAGAAGATGCTGCATTATATCAAAGGAATAAGGGTATATGGCAGTGTTCAGAATGCCTTTATGTTCACGAAGTATCCCGGGCAGAATCCGGAGGTCAACGATACGAAAGACAACCAGACTCAGGCCGGCCTGGATAATGGCAGCTACCCGATACCGAGAGTAGTCATGTTCGGTGCAAATGTTAACTTCTGATCTATTATTAATAAAGCGAATGGCTATGAACTATATTAACCGTCTAATGATCTTTGCAGGCTTTGCATTGGTTGTCAGTTCCTGTAAAAAAGATTTTGTCACCCTTTATCCGGAAGGGCAGGTGAACGAGGGTAATTTTTATAAAACTACTTCCGACTTCCAGGAAGCCCTGGTAGGGGCATATGCTCCTATGCGGGATGCGGCCAACGTCGCTTTTTACCTGGAAGAGATGCGGGCAGACAACACCTTCTTCGATTATAATTCCAAGGACAGGGGCGGCTTTGAGTCCGAAAAGCTGTCGGAATTCCTGGATGATGCCAGCAATCCCACGATCCTCACGGTCTGGACAGCCGATTTTCAAGGCATTCAGCGCGTCAATGTCATCCTGGATAAGATACAGACCAAACCGGCTGATATGACAGACTCTGTAAAAAATCAGATCATCGGTGAGGCCGAAGCCTTGCGGGCGCACTATTATTTTGAGCTGGTGCGGCTTTTTGGAAAGCTGCCTTTATATCTGCATGAAACGACGAATGCACAAAATGCGCTTATCGATCATCGGTCGGATGTGGATTCTGTTTATGCGCAGATCACTGCCGATCTTACCGATGCCATGGCGAAATTAGCTCCGCCGGCCGGCTTCCCTCAATCGGGAAATGCTACGAAAGGCATGGCGGCTACGGAACTTGGGCTGGTATATCTGACCCTCAAACAGTATGATAAGGCAATTCCGTTATTCCAGTCGGTGACGCAGATGGGTTATGTGCTGTTACCTAACTATGCGGATATATTCGATCCCGGCAAAAAGAACAACCAGGAATCCATTTTCGAGGTGCAGTATAAATCGGGAACAGACAACCAGCAAAGCTCCTTTATTTATAATTTTATTCCCAATACTCCCTCCACCAGGAATATTCTGGGGGTGGACTTCAGCAATACCGACGGGGGATGGAATGTGCCTACCCAGGACCTTATCAATGCATATGAGCCGGGCGACAACAGGCTGGATGCCAGCATAGCTGTGGTGAAAGGGAAGCTGGATGCCGATGTGGACTTTATCCCTGACAGTGTAGTGAGCATCGTGAATAATAGGGACAGTACTGCCGGGCAGGCGACCGGAGAAGTGTCCAAGCGTTTCATCAAAAAGCAATATCATCTGCCGTATACGCTGCAGAGCAATACGGATGACAACTGGCCGGTCTATCGTTATGCCGACGTGCTGCTGATGCTGGCGGAATCACTGAATGAGCAGGGGCAATCCGGCGATGCGCTGCCATTCCTGAACCAGGTTCGCCAGCGGGCCGGATTAGCTCCTTCTACTGCGACGGATCAGGCGAAACTGCGTGACACCATCGCCCATGAGAGAAGGGTGGAGCTGGCATTCGAGAACAAACGCTGGTTCGATCTTGTTCGTACCGGGCAGGCTATCCCGGTGATGACCGCCTATGGGATAAAGCAAAAGCAGACCTATGGCTTCCTTTTACCGAATACATATAATGTGACGGATACCAGGATGATCTATGGAGTGCCTTTCCGGGAGACGCAGGTCAATCCGGGGCTGGGCCAGAACCCGGGTTATTAGGGACATTCCAAGGTGAATATAAAACGCAATACGCCGGACAGATCATATTTCTATCCGGCGTATTGACATGCCCGATCGAGTGTATATTTTACGTATCTTTTGTTTTGTAACGACACCCAAACCCCGTTGATCTATCACAAATTGTCATCATGAAGAGAAGAGATTTTCTAGTCCGCGGCTCCTTGCTGACCACCGGTTATTCCCTTATGAAAACCATGCCGGCCTGGGCAGGTCGTCTTTCCCCGGAGGGGGCATATGCCGGTTTGCCGGCCGAGGAGCTATACCGGCTTTTTAAAGATCCGGATATGATTTACCGGCCTTTTGTACGCTGGTGGTGGAATGGTGATAAAGTAGAAAAAGAAGAGCTGGCAAGAGAGCTGCGGCTGCTGAAAGAAGCGGGTATCGGGGGCGTAGAGATCAATCCTATCAAGTTCCCTCCCAGAACAGACGATATGGGAAAGCGGGCCATACAATGGCTGAGCCCGGAATGGATCGATCTGTTGCAGTTTACGCTGAAAGAGGCGGAGTCGATCGGGCTGACCTGTGACCTGATCGTAGGATCGGGCTGGCCTTTCGGGGCGGAATATCTGCGGGGGGAAGAGCGTTCGCAGGTAGTGCTGATCGGAACGCACAAGCTGGAAGGGCCGCTGGATTATGAGGTGTCCCTGTTCGATCTCTTTAAGGAAGCCGATCCTGCCGTCACTTCTCCTTTTGCGGGACGCAGGATGGAGATGTTGTCCGTACAGCTGGCGCCGGCCAAATTCAACGCTATGGAGCAGGTCCAGGACCTTTCCTCCCAGATCAGGGAAGGCGGCGTCACCGTGAGCATTCCCCCGGGGAAATATGTTTTGTACGGGCTGGTGAAAGTGACGGGGTCCATGGAAGTGATCAACGGAGCCCCGGGCGCCAATGGTCCTGTCCTCAATCATTACAATGAGGCGGCTGTCAATAAATATCTCTATCACATGTCCGATACTATTCAGAAGCAGATCGGTCCGCTGGCGGGGCGTGTGCGGGCGTTCTTTTCGGACAGCATGGAGCTGGAAGGCTCCAACTGGAGCGCGGATATGGAAGCGGAGTTTAAGAAAAGAAGAGGATACGATCTGTTGCCCTGGCTCCCTTTCACGATGTTCAAGACAGGAGGAATGGGCAATATCTATGATTTTAACTATGGCGCTGAGCTGGGAGAGGAGCTAAGGGACAAGATCGAAAGGGTCCGTTATGATTTCGAGCTGACAAAGTCCCAGCTGATCCGTGAACGTTTCATCAAACCGTTTACGGAATGGTGCAGGGATAATAAAATACAATCCCGTGTCCAGGCTTACGGGAGAGGATATTTCCCCCTGGAAGGCAGCTTCGATGTCGACCTTCCTGAATGCGAGACCTGGATCAAATATGGTCTGGGAAAGGAAATGAGCGAGACGGACTACCGTATAGGGAGGGCCTACACGATGATCAACAAGTATGTCTCTTCGGCTGCGCACCTGAATGGAAGAAGGCATGTCAGCTGCGAAGAGCTGACGAATACGGATATGGTATTCAATGATACACTGGAGATACTGAAAGTAGCCGGTGATCAGAGCGCTATTTCCGGGGTGACGCATCCCATATTCCATGGGTTCAATTATTCCCCGCCCACGGCGCCGTTCCCTGGCTGGGTACGATATGGCACCTTCTTCAACGAAAGAAATACCTGGTGGCCCTATGTCCGGCGCTTCACTGATTACAAGGCCCGCTTGTCCGCCCTGTTGCAACAGGGGGATATGTTCGCTGACATCGCCGTTCTCCCGCCTATCTCGGATATGTGGAGCATCTATGGCGCCCAGAATGAGCCTTTCCCTTCGCTGATCTATCCTACCTGGCAGACATTCATCTGGGAGTCCATTCACCAGAGTGGGAATGCCTGTGACTATATTTCCGAAGAAGTGTTGCGTCAGTCAGACACGAAAGAGGGAAAATTACTATTCGGCACGAGGAAATATCATACGCTCTTCCTGATCAAGGTAGAATGGATGGAGCCTGCCACTGCTGAAAAGCTCTTTAATTTCGTGGCGGCAGGAGGACGGATATTCTGTATCGACGGTTTACCCAATAAATCGGTGGGCCTGAATGACCATGATCAAAGGGATCTGGAGGTAAAGGGGTGGGTAGACAAGATGAAAGCTTTTCCGGACCTGTTCATCCCCCTGAAAAAACCGGAAGCGAATTTTTTGCAATGGTACAGGGATGTTCAGCGGAAATATAAGATAACGCCTTATGTCAATATCGACAATCCCAATCCATTTGTAACACAGGTGCGGTACCAGGCGGAGAGCCTTGAATGGCTCCTGTTCATTAATTCGCATCTGGAAGAATCCCATACGCTGCAGCTCTCTTTCAGCAAGGAGATGATCAACGGGCGGCAGGCCTGGATCTGGGATGCGGAGACAGGTGAACGTTACCGGATCGAGACGGGGCCGGGGAAGATTACGCTTGATCTGGGGCCGGCTGATGCTAAATTGCTGGTATTTGATAAGGAAAAGAAAGGGCCGGCCTGGAAGCCTGTTCCTATATCTGCCCGGCATCTGGAATTGCGGGAGACGGACCCGGAGAGTCCGGCTGGCGCCGGTGACCCGGCCAGCCAGCAGGTGGCAGGCAACTGGTCGGCGGCAGGCAGCTGGTCGGTGGATTTCCGGCATATCGACGGATCGGTGAAAACGGTGATCCTGGATACTCTAAAGGATTTGAAGGATATTCCGGAGCTGGTTAGCTTCTGCGGAACGGCGATCTATCGGGCCGACCGGGAGGTGGGCGCTAAAAGTAAAGGACAGTGGCTCAACCTGGGAAAAGTGGCCGGCGTCTCGGAGCTGATCGTCAATGGGCAAAGCGCAGGCGTGCAATGGTATGGCCGGAGGATCTTACCGGTGGGCCATCTGCTGCAGGAGGGGAATAATACCCTGGAAGTCAGGATCACCACGGTGATGGGTAATTATTTAAAGACTCTGAAGGACAATGCCATCGCTCAATACTGGACGAATGAGAACCGAAAAAATCAGCCGCTGCAGTCGATGGGCCTGATCGGACCTGTTACGATTTATTAGAACTGACCGCACCAGTTGCGATTATTTGGACTGACCACACTATTTGCATTCTACCCGTTTTTTTCACTGAATAAATAACGTTTATGGGTATGAAAAAATATGCTGCCGTCGCTGCTTTTTGTTTGCAGTCGATGATCCTGCTGGCCGGCCGGCCGTCCGGCTATCTTATGGATAGGGCTGTCCCTCCTGCCAGGGATTATCCGGCCTCTTTTTTCGGGATACGTTCCGATGGGGGCACTCTATATACCCGTTCCATCCAGTTTGCCATCGATTATATCAATCAGAATGGGGGAGGAAGACTGGTGTTCGATGTAGGCAGATACCTGACGGGGTCTATCCACCTTAAGTCGGATGTCACCCTGGAATTGAAGGAGGGCGCTGTATTGGTGGGATCGCTCAACCCTTTTGATTATGACAGGAAGCTGATGACCGCACTTATTTTCGCATACGATCAGCATGATGTCGCCATCACGGGGAAAGGGGTGATCGACGGGCAGGGGAGAGCGCTGGCCGCGAATGTAACGGAGCTGGTGCATAAAGGGATCATCAAGGACCTTTTTCGGAGTGATCGTCCCGAGGTGGAGATTCGGGCGATGATCATGAATTTCCGCAACTGTAGGAATGTACTGATCAGGGGCGTGACGATCCGCAATGCAGCCAGCTGGGTGCAGACCTATGATCAATGCACCAACCTGCGGCTGGACAGTATTTATGTGGATAGTAAGGCATTCTGGAACAATGATGGGATCGATATCGTAGACTGCGACAGCGTGGCGGTGACGAATTCTTATATCGACGCGGCGGATGATGGTGTCTGCCTGAAATCGCAGGACGGATCAAAATTTTGCAACAATATCCTGATCAGTCATTGTACCATCCGTTCCAGCGCCAATGCTATTAAGTTCGGCACCACTTCTTTCGGGGGCTTCCGGAAAATTCATATCCTTAATAATAAAGTATTCGATACCTATCGTTCTGCCATTGCCCTGGAGGCTGTGGACGGAGGATTTGTGGAGGATGTGCTCGTGGACGGCTTAGAGGCTTTCAACACGGGCAATGCCGTCTACCTCCGTGTGGGGGAAAGGCAGGCTGGCAGGAAGGGCCGGCTGGACAATGTCCGGATCAGGAACCTGGTGGTGGAAATACCTGCCGGCAAACCGGATGCGGGTTATGAATATGAAGGCCCTATAGAAGATATGCCGCGGAATATATCTCCGATGGTGATCACCGGCCTGCCCGAAACGCCGGTGACGAATGTCTCCCTCGAAAATGTGGTCATAAAATATCCCGGCGGGGGAAATCCTTTATTTGCGAAGATCGGGCTGGATGAACTGGATAAGGTGCCGGAACGGCCTGCCGCCTATCCTGATTTTTCCATGTTTAAAGAATTGCCGGCATGGGGAGCTTATATCCGTCATGCACGGCATATCGAATTCAAAAATGTCACGCTTACCTGTGAGAAGAAGGATTACCGGACGGCCATCGTCCTGGATGATGTGCATCAATCCCAATTTATCTCTTCGGTTATAAAGGAGCCCGGGCAGAAGAAGGCGTTTTATCAGTATAGGTCTTCGGAGATCACAATTAATTGAGGGCATAAAAAAAGGCCTTATGGCCTTTTTTTATGATAATTTATATTGACTAGCTGAATAAGCCGCCTTTCTTCAATTGACGGACGCCTTCGCCTATTTTAAATCCATTCTGATAAATTTCAATGGTATAGTTGCCCTGTTGGAAATTATTGCCCGGGGTGAATGCAAACTGGACATTCTTAGTCCTGGCAGTTTCAAGCTCGACGGACAGCTTGGTTGTAAAGGATTTGTCTCCATCATTACGAGTGGTGAAAGTTCCGGATCCTAATGCATCTGCGGTCATATTTTTGCCATCGGGACCTGTTATACATACGTACAAATCCGTAGTGCCGGACTGTGCGATACGGTTGTTCACATCAAAAGTGATCAACAATTTGTTGACACGTTTGGAGGTGGTGGTTACTTTTTCTTTACCGTTGCTCTTAACGCTGACCGGTGTGATAGCGATATTAGAGGCATTCAGGGTGGATGCGATGTCTACTTTCTTTTCGAGGTCAACTTTATCGGCTGTTGTAGTGGTAAGATCTTCGGTCAGCTTTTCTTTGTCTGCTGTTAAGACTACTTTATCCTGGTTAAGGGATTGGTTGTCCTGTGTCAGCCGGGCCACTTCCTGTTCCATATTGCCGATCTTGTCATTTAGCTGACCGATCAGATCTTTTGCCTTTGCCAATTCTTCAGAAGTGGCGTTATTCTTGTTAAGGATAGTTCGGATCTCTGCTTTCCTTTTCGCTATTTCCTTATTGTTGTCGGATAATTTGTTTTTCAAAACCGCGGATATTCCTACCATGGAGTCCAGACGGGTCAATGATTCGTCAAAGCTTTTCCGGATGGCGGCCTTTTCATCGCTGACCTGTGCAATTTGTGCCTGATTTTGTTCGATAGCATGCCCTGTCTTATTGTTGTTGATCAACAGATAACCCCAGGTGCCTAAAAGGGCAATCGCTAAAACAATAATAGTAGCTTTTTTAGTGTTTTTACGGGGTGTCTGTTCATCAGATGGTGTCGTTGGATAATTTGAAGTATTCATAATAGTAATTTTGTGTTTAGATAAAATGATTCACGCATTAATACATTGTAGTATTATGCTGTTATGAAATTTCAGCTTTTCTATAGGGTGGACTGGTTAGTAAGATCCTATTACCGTGCCACAATTATGGTCTTAGCCCGGCGAGGCCGCTTTCGGAGATTCTTTTAATTGTCTATCCTATTGAGGGGCAAGGAGTAAGTAAGCTGCCGTTCCGGAGAAGTTAAAATTTAAAACCGGGTAAATTCCGGGCAGCTATTCGTCTATTATGCTGCATTTATGGTGCAGACAAGACACGAAATCCCCAGTATCCTGCTACAGGTTAACAAGGCTTTAGTAAACATTCAAACTGTTTGCCCGTTACCATCATCATCGTTAGGTTAATAAGAAGAGTCTGGCCTGCGTAAACGTGCTGTTTACGCGGGTTCTTTTTGCAACTTTCCTGCATGCTCCAGCGCCCATTTGAGCAGGGCGTTGTTCTCATCTTTCAGTTTCAGCTTACGGCAGATCTTATGCCGTTGATTTTTTATCGTGTAAGGGCTCAGGTTAAGGGCAACTGCTATTTCACGGGTGGATTTTTGAAGTCGGATCATCTGGACGATCCGGCGTTCGGTGCTATTGAGGACGTCGGCAGGAGAAGGCTGTTGATCTTCCGCGCTCGTAAAGGCTTCGATCTTATCCATGGCGAGTCGTACTCCGGCAAACAATTGCATTTCATCCACCGGCTTGATGATATAGTTCGCCGGGCTAGCGGCGGCGGCCTGCTCGATGATACTCTTGGTCTGATAGGAAGTGATGAAAATAATTTCGAAGGGATATTGGAGCTGAAGTTCTTTAACCAGATCGATCCCTGTACTGGCGGCCTGCAGGTTGATGTCGCATAACAGCAGGTGAGGCAGTGCCTGAGGCATTGCCGCCCTGGCCTCCGCCGCGGAAATGGCGATATGGATCTCGCAGGCGAAGTGTGCTTGCAATTGCTGTTCAATGAACCGGGCGATGATGATCTCATCTTCTATTATGAGTATGCGGGTCATGCTATTTCAGATGGGTTTTTGGGCGGTACGGGAAGAAAGAGTTCATAGGACAGGCCGGCCTCATCGTGTATCGTCATGTGTCCGTTCATCTGGCGGACAAGATCCCGGACGAGGGATATGCCCATTGACGATTTATCGGTTTTTTTACCTTTTAAGCCTGTGCCATTGTCGGCATATCCACAACGGATGTTATCGGAACCTGCGGGGCATATTGTAATAGAGATCATGGCGCCGGCGATGGAGGTGAAAGCATATTTAAATGAGTTGGTCAGCAATTCGGAAAGGATCAGTCCGAAGGATAAAGTGTGCCGGGCGTTGAGTCGGATGCCGGCAGGAATGTCCAATGTGATATGTACTTTCCGGGATGTATCATAAATCTGCTGGAGATAGGCGGCAAGCTCTTCTACGAATTCGCCGAGCAGGATCGTGTCACTGTTCCCGAAGCGGTGAAGCTTTTGGTTTACCAGCATCATGGCCCTGATACGGGCGATATTGCCTTTCAGGATGTCGCGGGAGGTTTGGTCTTTGACGCCGGGCAGCTGCAGGCTGATAAGGCTATAGAGTAACTGAAGGTTGTTCTTGACGCGATGGCTGAGTTCGTTGATGAGGGTTTCGATCCGGGCATTTCTATCGGCCAGCAGGTCTTTCTGCAGTGTAAGATGATGGTTGGATATTTTCAATTCCAGCGTCCGCTCTTCCACATTTTTTTCCAGGATGGCATTCTGATTCATCTGGAGGAGAGTCAGCTCACGCAGGGCTGCCTGTTTGGCGACTTCATGCTGATGCAGCGCTTCCTTGAGACCGGTCGAGAAAAGAATGAAGACACCTACCGTTGTCAGGTTCGTGATATAAGGCGCTATACTGAGGGATCGTTCATGCAGGATAGCGGAACCGAGCGTAATCAGCATGCCTCCTGTAATGGACAGGAAGACGCCATAAGCGAGGTAACGCTGGGAGCTGTCGAGACGGCGCCAGCAAACGGATAAGACGATGGAGGAAAAACTCAGAGGGAGGAAAGAAGCCCAGAGATTGATCGTATTCATCAGGTTGAAGTTGCCGGTGAAATAATCGATGCAGAAGCTGACGAGGGAAAGAAGGACTAATGCGGTGAGCGCTGCCTTACACAGGCGATAGAGCTGCGGATTGTATTTGGGCACCTGCCAGAAATCAATGATCAGCATATACAAACCGAAAATGCCCAGGTGGAAGAAATGAATGTTGAACAGCCAGCCGGTGGCGGGATGTTCCGGGAAGAACCATTCTATGAAATAACCGTGGGTGCTGATCGTATACAGGGCAATCCCGGTAATGAAGAGCAACAGCCATGCATAAGGCCTGAACCGGCTGACCAGCCAGGATACGAGGGTATAGAGTAAAAAGATCCATACGGCGCCCTGGGATCGCAGCTCTACCGATTCCCGGTCATGCTGATGCTGCAGGAAGGTCTCTCTGTCCCACAGGGTGAAATCGAATACGGGCCGGTAATGCTTGGTATGCCGGACTTTCAGCAATAGGGTATAGGTGCGCCGGTCGCCGGGTGGCAGGGACAGCCAAAGCCGTCCGTCTCCGGGAGACAGGGCGCTGCGTTCACGGAAGGCCCCGGCTTTTGCATGCCGGATGCAGCTGTCATCCTGGAACAGGTAAAGATCGACATACGTGAGATGGCTGAAAGAAATGACCCTGGGAGTATGACCGGCTGTCATGCTCCCGGCGGAGTGTATCGGGGATGCGTTCGTCAGGGTGGCGGCCAGCCAGTAGACGTCTGTCGGATCGCCCTGGCGAAGGGAGTCCAGCGGAACGAAAGAATGCATATGGGAGAGTACGGTGGTCGCATCGGCCGACTGGCCGGTGTCTTCCCAGGCGAAAAGATAAGGGGCGAGTTTCAGTCCGCCCGGCGGAACTGTATCGGGTATTGTAATAATATTTGCCCGGCAGGTGATGGAAAGCAGGCAGAACAGGAAGGGGAGATAAGCTTTTTTTATAATAAGAAAGTGCACAAACATCTCCGCAAATTTGCGTCTTTTTCCTACGAAGATGACTAAGTATAATCACTTAGTTTTGCTAAATGCAACCCCGGGGTCTATTTTTTGAAAAGCTGATAAAAAATACATTTGCCACCATTTAGTTTTTCAAGATAGAAACGCTAACCGTAAATCCATATCATGCAAAAGCAACCTGCAGTATTCTTCATTGCATATAGCCCCTCTTTTTCTTTTCCGCGATCGGCGCCGCCTGTCGCCGAACTATCCAATTTAGCTATTTTTCCGGCAGCCCGCCCTCCCGGTGGCATGCGATGATTTAATAGTTCGCTGAAGCCATCCCTTTCTGCCGCCTTCGCTGCGGCAGTGGTTTCCCTTACTCGGAACTTTCAAAGAAACCTTTTTCCCAATTAGCGACGCCGGCTTTCCGGCGCCAAAGGCCATCCCATGTCAAATAAAATCAACAATTATATGAAAAAGAACAACCTCTTCAGCCGATTACTGATCCTTTCCCTTTTTCTCCATGGCTGGAACGCCTCCTGGGCTCAGCCTCCTGCAACGGCAAAATACCGATGGCCGAAAAATGCCGCCGTGAAATTCTCTGCTGATCTTATGCAGGCCTATCAGCAATTGCCCGAAGCCGATTATACGCCTCCGAATGACATAGGGCAATGGTCTGCCGCCGAGCGGATCCGGTCATTCGCGGGTTCGTATAACGGAAACTTTCAACTGCAATGTATTTTAGTCGTTGACGAGAAGGGAACTATCCGGAATGTTAAGATAATAAAGTCAAGTGATGCCAAAGGATCGGGCGTTTTAAAAGCCATACTGACAGACAGTAAAGCAGCGGGCCCCTCATTTGACCATAACAAAGCAGTATCCTGTTATGTTCCCTGTTCCATCACAATCATCAGTCACCAGCTAAGTATTTCCTAATCACCCGATTCCTGAAAGAAAAATGTGTATCCAATGCAAAATTTTTATAGATCTTTTATCATAGCCATAGTTGTACTGCTATCGGTCCATTCCCTTCGTGCCCAGATTGTGAGCGGGAACGGCTTTCTGAAAGAACAATATATCGAGGCAGGTCTGCAGCCGAGTGGGGCTTTTGGCAGCAAAGTGGCCTGTCCGGCGGATTATTTTTATCACAACAATGCCAACTTCGGCGGCAAGCTGGGTTTCATATCCGATGTGGGTAAGGATGGCTGGACGGTCGGTTCTCCTGCATATATCGGAGACTATTTTCTTCCTGGCACCCCTTATGAGGGGTTTTCGGTGCAGATCGACGGCACCAGATATCTTAACTCGGGCTCCGCTATGACCCAGGATATCACCGGCTCTATCACCGGGTTCAGCACGACCGATACCAGCCAGTCTGTCGAATGGATTGGAACGATCAATGGTCTCAGGGTCCGGCAGGTAGCTACCGTGGAGACGGGCAAAAGTTTTATCCTTGTCAGGATATATCTTAACAATACCACTTCGTCGGCGATCAATAACATCTATTATAGCCGGGAAGTGGACCCCGATAATGAAGTGACGGAAGGCGGCCAATATGATACGAAAAATATCATCGAACAGCAAAATCCGAATGTCACCAGCACGGCGTTGATATCCGCGAACGGACTGGACTTTGGCTCTTACCTGGGGCTTGGCTCCAGGGACTGTCGTGCAAGAGTAGCGATACCGAACAGCTGGCCCAACGCCAATGGTGCGGATATATGGAACGGCAGCGGTATGATGAAGACTACTGTAGGAAATGTTACGGGGGACAATGCCATGTCCCTTGCCTTCAATGTAGGCTCGCTGGCGGCAGGTGACTCCACCTCCCTTGCTTATGCTTATGTGCTGAATGCGGCGGATCTTCCTCCTGCCATGGATGAAACGGATCCTCTTTTCAATGTAAAAGCCAATACCTATGGGTCCGGGTCCAGTGTCAATGTGTGTGCGGGACAGGCAGACCAGATCTCCATCGCCAATGGCGGGGGATTTACCTGGACCTGGAGCCCTTCTACCGGTCTTGACAGGACGACGGGACCGACGGTGAATGCCGTCCTTACCGGTCCGATGACTTATACAGCTGCCGGAACCAACTCCTGTGGTACGAACAGGAGCATTACCGTCACGCTGAATCCGACCATCACGACCGCACCGGATGCCGCCGGAACTATTTCGGGACCGGCCAGTGTTGTTCCCGGTCTGAATGCCAGCTTCAGCGTTGCCGCGATCAACGGGGCCAGTACCTACCAGTGGGCCCTTCCGGCCGGCGCTACTTTCGTATCCGGGTATAATACGAATTCCATAGTGGTCAATTTCGGTCCCTCGGTAGCCGATGGATCTGTTTCTGTCTTTGGCCAGAATGGCTGCGGGATGGGAGATCCATCTTCCCTTAGTGTAGCGCTCAGCGGTCTGACTGCTCCGGTTCCCGCCTCCGGTATCGGTAATCCCACCAGTAATAAGAATCCGGAAATAACAGGAACAGCTATTCCCGGTGCAACAGTGACTTTATATGATGGATCGACCCCGATCGGATCGGCAACGGCCGATGCCAGCGGGAATTATTCTATCACGCCAACTTCTGCCTTGTCCGTGGGTACACATACGCTCACCGTCAAGGCCACGGATGGCTCCGGCAATACCAGTGCCGCCAGCGCTGCCCTGAGCCTTAGGATCGTCGCGGCGCCTCCGCAGCCTCCGGCTCCTGTCCTGGCGTCAGGCGCCAACCCTGTCAATAACAACGAACCACCCCTTACAGGTACTGCTACGGCGGGGACTACCGTAACGATCTATGTCGATGGAGTGGTCGCAGGCACGACCACGGCAGACGGGTCGGGCAACTGGTCCTATACACCTGCCAGCCCGATAGCCGATGGACCGCATGATATTACCATAACTGCAACGGACGGGTCCGGCAATGCCAGCGCTGCCAGCCCTGCCCTGAGCCTGACTGTGGATACGACACCGCCGTCACAGGCATCTGTACCGGCCCTGGTATCGGGTACAAGCCCTCTTAATATTAATGAGCCGCCATTTAGCGGAACAGCCGATCCGGGCAGTACGGTCACCGTCTATGTAGATGGCATCGTTATCGGCACGACAATGGCAGACGGGTCCGGCAACTGGACCTATACGCCTTCCGGCCCGATAGCCGATGGTATCCATACCGTTACCGTGACGGCAACGGATGCTGCGGGTAATGTGGGATCTGTCAGTCCGTCTATGTCCCTGACTGTCGACACGACACCGCCAGCTCAGGCTTCCATCCCGGCATTGGCTGCAGGTGCGAGTCCGGTCAATAATAATGAACCTCCGCTGAAAGGAACGGCCGAAGCGGGCAGTACGGTTACCATTTATATTGACGGCGTTGCAGCCGGCACGACGACGGCGGATGGCTCCGGCAACTGGGCCTATACTCCTTCCGATCCGATGACCGATGGGGGCCATGCCATTACCGTGACGGCGACGGACGCTGCCGGCAATGCGGGCGCTGCCAGCCCGGCTCTGTCACTGACCGTCGATACTGCGTCACCTGCACAGGCATCTGTCCCGGTATTGGCTGCCGGTACAAGTCCTGTTAATATTAACGAGCCACCGCTGAAAGGAACAGCGGAAGCGGGCAGTACGGTAACTGTTGCTGTCGATGGGGTCGTTATAGGTACGACGACGGCAGACGGGTCCGGCAACTGGACTTACACGCCTGCTGACCCGATAACCGACGGTGAACATACCGTTACTGTAACGGCAACGGATGCTGCGGGTAATGCAGGTCCTGCCAGCACCGGCCTGGATTTCAATGTGGATACCCGGGCCCCGTCAACACCTTCGTCTCCCAGCCTGGAGGATGGCAACAATGGTAATACGAACAACCCCGCACCAACCATCAGCGGAACGGCCGAAGCCGGATCTACCGTAACGGTCTACCAGGACGGTGTCGCGGTGGGTACGACGACAGCGGATGGGGCCGGTAACTGGACCTACACCTTCAGTCCGGCCCTTGCGGACAACAACTATGCTATCAGCATAACGGCTACGGATGCCGCTGGAAATACCAGCGGAACCAGCGGTGTGCAGAGACTGAACATCGATACGCAGACTCCGTCATCGCCATCCGCCCCTGTGTTATCCGGCGACCGTAACGGAAAGACGAACAATAACACGCCGGCGTTGAGTGGAACAGCCGAGCCGGGGTCGACCGTAACGGTTTATGATAATGGCGTTGCTGCCGGAACGGCCGTGGCTGGTCCGGACGGCAACTGGACCTATACTTTCCAGCCTGCCCTTCCCGATGGTATGAATGGCATTACGACCACAGCGACTGATTCTGCCGGCAATGTCAGCCCTTCCAGCGCCGGCCTGGATTTTGTCATCGATACGCAGCAGCCGACGGCAACGATAACATCTGCCAATACTTCGGTAAATGGTGCGTTCCAGGTAACGATCACGTTCAGCGAAGCTGTCCCTGGGTTTACTTCATCCGGGATAACGCTGACGGACGGCAGCATTTTGAAATTCGTCGCGGTGAGCGCTTCCGAGTATACAGCTACGATCATGCCGCTCTCGGAAAACACGGTGACAGTGGCTGTTGGTGCGGATGTCGTTACGGATTCGGCGGGAAATGGCAATAAGGTATCGAATACGTTCAGCGTCCAGGCTGAATTCAATGCAGTTGTTCAGGAGGTATATCCCAATCCGGCGAGAGGATCGATCAATATCCAGTTCAGCGGCGTGGTGCCTGCTAATGGAAAAGTAATGCTGGTCAACCTGCTGGGACAGACGGTCCTTACGGAGCAGCTGAACTTCCAGGGAAACACCACGCTGACGATGAATACGTCGGGAATTGCCGAAGGAATGTATGTTCTCGTGGTAAGCGCTAAAAACTATACCTATAAAACCAAGGTCCGGATCATCCGGTAAATTCAAAGGCCCCGGAGAAAGATAATCCGGGGCCATTACCCAATTTTCAAAATCACTGAAATGAAGAACTTTTTCCATATTAAATTAGCAGCTGCCTTGTTAGTGCTGGGCTGCTCGATAAGGGCCGGCGCCCAATCGGCAAAGCCGATCAACGTTGTCACGACCTCTGTTCCCTTTTTACGCATTTCTCCGGATGCCCGTGCAGGAGGCATGGGTGAACTGGGCATCGCCACTTCACCGGATCCCAGCTCATCTTTTTATAATGTCGCCAAGACTCCTTTTGCCACTGATACCAATGGGATCGCATTTACCTATACGCCCTGGCTACGGGATCTCGGGCTGAATGATGTATACCTGCTTACGGCCGCCGGTTACCATAAATTAGATGATAACCAGGCACTCTCTGCATCGATCCGGTATTTCAGTCTTGGGGATATCCATTTCACCGATAACAGCGGCGCTCGTCTGGGGCAGGGTTCTCCCCGGGAAATGGCTGTAGATCTGGCGTATTCACGGAAGCTTTCGGATAAATTATCCATGGGCCTGGCCTTCCGGTATATCTATTCCAATCTCGCGTCCGGGGCCGTATCGGACGGGACTACCTATAAAGCAGGTAACTCCGTGGCGGCCGATGTCTCGCTGTTCTATAACGGCAGGAATCAAAATGGGCAGGGATGGAATTTCGGAGCGGTATTGAGCAATCTGGGGTCCAGGATAGGGTATACCAATGATGCGACGGAAAAAGAATATATTCCGGCTAATCTCGGGGTGGGCGCTGCGTATACCAGGGTGTTCAACGAGCAGAATAAGCTCAGTATTGGCCTCGATATCAATAAATTGCTGGTACCCGCTGTGCCGCAGCCGGTGAGTCCTTCCAATCCGGTGCAGGATTCCATCAATATGGCCAATTATCATAATAAGAGCCTGACCAGCAGCTGGTTCAAATCTTTCAATAATAAGGCCTATACGGCATCGCTGGGCGCCGAATATGTTTTCGATGACCAGTTTTTCCTGCGTGCGGGGTACTTTTATGAAGGTAAAAGCGAAGGGGACCGGCAATATTTTACGCTCGGGGTTGGCATTAAATATAGTGTGGCGACCCTGAACTTCGCCTATATTGTCCCTTCCGGAAGCGGATTGTCGCGGGATCCTCTTTCCAATACGCTGCGGTTTGGGTTGGTGATGGGGCTTAATTAATTAACTAACCAGCCAACTAGTTTGAAGGAAAAAAAAACCATGGGGTGGGATCGTTCCTGATCTCACCCCCCCTGGTATCGAGTATAGGCAAAGGTAGTGGTAGAATAGGTTTTCCTATTATCTTTGTGTAGATGAAAAAGCTACTTACCCTCACTTTATTTTCGAACGTATTATTTTTTGGCGCGGCCAATGCCCAATTGTCATTTAGCAAGATCGACACTACCCTTAAAACAGGTAAGGTAGGTTATCGCGTAGATTGTAAGAACAAGAGCGTCGATCAAAATCAATTGACGATCAGGCCCGTCGGGTTTGCGAGCGATGCCAGGGAAATGAGCTTTGGCATACGAGGACGCGTATCAAAAGCGGAAATAGACGACCTTAACAACGATGGGTTTCCCGACCTTATCCTGTATATCTATAGTGACTCCAACGCGGTATTTGGGACGGTGTATGCGTTCTTATCGGAAGCGAATAAATCCATCACTCCCTGTGTGTTGCCCGACGTCATGCTGGATGGGAAAATAAATACCGGGTATAAGGGCCATGACCAATTCTCCTTAATGGAAAGCTACCTGCTTCAGAAATTTCCCATCTATAAACCAGGAGATGATAAAGATAAGCCTACTGGGGGGACCCGGTCGCTATTGTATCAGCTGGTGCGGGGCGAGGAGGGCAAGTTTAAATTCAGCATAGTCCGGTCTTACGATACAAAATAGGCCGGGTCGAAAAACGGGCGCATTGCCCGGAATATAAGGTCAGTCCCCTTTAAGAAATGTTTACTTAGAACCTCTTTATCGGAAAAGGGACTTATGAGCAGGAACTGTTTATAACGTAACAGATCGTTTTTAATCGTTGTTGCTAACCGTTAATTTTACTTCCATATTTCCCCTGGTTGCGTTAGAATACGGACAAATCTGATGAGCCTGGCCTATCAAAGATTGTGCTTCTTCTATACTTACTTTCGGGATGTTGGCGTGTAACGCGGCGGCCAGTCCAAAACCGCCATTTTCGATCTGGCCGATGCTTACATGAGCCGTTACCGTTGTAGCGCCTGCCTGGACTTTATTTTTTTTGATAACTGCATTCAGGGCGCTATCAAAACAAGCTGCATATCCGGCAGCAAATAACATTTCGGGATTGGCATAATCATCATTGGCTCCGCCTAAGGCTTTTGGCATTCTTACCTCTAAATCCAGAACGCCATTTTCACTTTTTACATGTCCGTTTCTTCCGTCTGTAGCTGTAGCAGCTATCGAATACAATATTTTCATATTAATTTATTTTTTTAAATGATATAATATTAGGGGAATTTCTTAGACAAAATGAGGAATTCGGTTTGCGGAACGGATTCCCGTAGCGCAATAATCAGGCCCGGAATAAAAAAGAGCCTGTAAAAGGCTCTTTAATTAATAATTATGTAACTATCTAGTGTCTGTTCTTCCTGGAATGTTCGCGATCGAAACGATCGTGATCAAAATTCCGGCCATGAAAGTAAGACTTATGTTCCCTTTCAAATCTGGCGTGGTAGTGCTCGTAATATACCTTGTCCTGGTAATGTCCATGCCATTTTGGATACGTATAGTAGGCATAGCCGGGGTAATCATGTTCAAAGTTAATTTGTACATGAACCTGGGCTGAAGCGGAAGTTGCGACAAAGCTTCCGGCAATGATCATGGTCAGAAAGAGTAGTTTTTTCATATTTGTTTGATTTTTTTTAGATAAATAATTGTTCAAACCTTATTCAGGAAAATCGTGCCAAAGGACTGATAGAAAGTATTGAATTTTACCTGGATAGGTAAAAAATGTCCTATTGTATATTATATGCCTGCTATTTCTGTTCAGAAAGGAAAAGGTTGGCTTCTGGTGATCCGATAATAAAATATGGATTATATTGCTATCATGAACCGAAGCTTCGTTCGGCCGGTAAGAAAAAAAATTAACAGATAAACCGTCAGCTCAACCTGACCTTTAAATATTTAACAGATGAAACTATATAGGACCCGGCAAGGAAATATACTGGAGGCTGATGGGAAATTTTACCAGCTTGACAGACCCTGGGATGACCTGATCAACAGGGAAGATCTCTATAGTTTTTTGGCAACGGCTGTTTCCCCTGGTAATGAGCTGCCAGCCAAACATGCCGCCGGCTGGTGCGAAAGAGAATTACTGGCGCCGATCGGGTCTCAGGAGGTTTGGGCTGCCGGCGTAACTTATCTTCGGAGCCGTAATGCCAGGATGGAGGAATCGAAAGATTCGGGCGGAGCGGACTTCTATGATAAGGTCTATGTGGCTGATCGTCCTGAATTATTCTTTAAATCCCTTGCCCATCGGGTGGCAGGTCATGGAGAGGACGTATATATTCGCCGGGATTCGACCTGGAACGTCCCGGAGCCGGAATTAACGCTGTTTTCCAATTCAAAAGGCTCTATACAGGCCTATACGATAGGGAACGATATGAGTTCCCGGAGTATCGAAGGAGAAAATCCCCTCTATCTTCCGCAGGCAAAAGTATATCAAAGGAGTGCGGCTCTGGGCCCCTGTCTTTATGTGCCGGAGCATCCGATCTCTGTTACTACGGGTATCCATATGACGATCAGCAGGGATGGGAAGAGCGTTTATACCGGTGAGGTGGAGATCAGCCAGATAAAAAGATCCCTGACGGAATTGGTAAGCTGGCTTTACCAGGAGACTGATTTTATGTATGGAAGCTTTCTGATGACAGGTACCTGCCTGGTCCCCCCGAATGACTTCACCTTACAGGAAGATGATAAAGTGGATATCAGTATCGATGGTATCGGCCTGCTGACCAATTATATCCGTTATAAACCTTCCTAACCTTCTACCGCTTATCTTTGCGGCCAACCATTATTTTGGGGGCTTATGCAAAAAATGAATTGGCAGCGATTATATAGTTCTGTGCGGACCGGGTCGACCAGAAAGGGTGATGAAGTGACAGCCAATACGGCCGAACAGCGGCCCTTTGCCTCTCATCTCCGTACCTCTTTTCTACGGGATTATGACCGCATCATTTTTTCTTCCGCCTTTCGTCGTCTGCAGAATAAAACCCAGGTATTTCCCCTGCCTGGCCCTGTATTCGTACACAACCGGCTGACGCATAGCCTGGAAGTAGGTTCAGTAGGCCGCTCCCTGGGCAAGGCGGTAGGGGATGCCCTGGTCGAAAGACATGTCCATCCGGACGAAGACTTCCGGGAATTCTATAAATATGAGCTGCCTTCCGTCGTTGCCGCCGGCTGCCTGGCCCATGATATCGGTAATCCACCCTTTGGTCATTCCGGAGAGGATGCTATCCGGAGTTTTTTCCGGGGACTGGAAGGAGAGGCGGGACGGAGGTTTAAAGAGGAGCTAAGCCCTAACCAGCAGCGGGATTTCCTCTATTTTGAAGGGAATGCCAATGCTTTCCGCACGCTGACGCACCATTTCAACGAAAAGACCCCGGGCGGATTCCGCCTGACATATGCAACGCTGGCTTCTATCGTAAAATACCCGGCTGATTCGCTGAATGGGTTTAACAAGCAGCAGCTGGCGACAAAAAAATCCGGTTTTTTTGATTCCGAGATCGGGACTTATAAAGAGATAGCGGCTGAATTGGGCATTCCTCAACCGGATCCTGCAAAAAATGTTTTTGCACGGCATCCTTATGTCTACCTGGTGGAGGCGGCCGACGATATTTGCTACCGGGTCATCGATTTCGAAGATGCGCACCGGCTGAATATCATCTCCATCGATACGATCAAGGATCTTTTTCTCGCTTTTTTCGATAAAGAGGAGGGATATAATGCAAGGGAGAAGGTAGAGAAGCGGTTTCATGAGATCAATGACGACAACCAGAAGGTGCAATATCTGCGCGCCATGCTGATCAGTCATCTGATCGACCGGGTAAAGGATATTTTCATGGACAAGGAAGCTGAGCTATTGGAAGGCAGGCTGGAAAAATCCCTGATCGATTATCTGCCGGAAAGGGAAGGGGCCCTGATAAAAAAGATCGACGATTATTCCGTACAGCATATTTATAATCACCGTGCGGTAGTAGAGATCGAGATCGCCGGTTATAATGTGATTGGGGGGATGCTGAAAGAATTTTTTGCTGCGGTGCTGGATCCCCACGTTTCTAAATCAGAGAAGCTCCTCCAGCTTATTTCCAAACAATTTGTTATTTCGGGTGAGCCTGGCCAGCTGTACCATGATATTCAGGCTATCGTGGATTTTATTACCGGCATGACCGACCTCTATGCGGTGGATCTTTACCGGAAGATCACCGGCATGGCATTGGGCCAGATCCGTTAAATGCTGACGGGTCTTTTGAGGCTTGCGGCGATCTTTTTCAGCGCAATGGACAGCTGGGCTTCTATTGTTTTAACCGATAACCCCAGCAATGCTGCGACATCCTTATATTTCAGGCCGTCTTCCTTGACGAGCTTGAAGATCAGCTTACATCGGGGAGGTAATTGATCGATGGCGGCCAGGACGGCATTTACCGTTTCCGTGCTGACTAGCAAAGCTTCCGGATCTGCATGGAATTGAATGTAATTGTTACAGTGCTGCTCAATATCAACGGTATGAGATGAATTGTCGCGCAGGTAATTGAGGGAAAGATTTTTTACGGCTACATACAAATATACATCGAGGTCGCCTATTTCGGAAAGGGAAGCTCTTTTTTTCCAGAGGTTCATGAATACATCATGAATGATCTCTTCGGCAGGTTCTTTTACATGCACAATGGAGAAGCAGAACCGGTAGAGACGTACAAAGTAATGCCTGTACAGGTCTTCGAAGGCATGCTCATCGGTTAATGCTATTAATCTTCCTAAGAGATTTTTTGTACTGGTTTCCATCCTTATAACGCATACTGCGCCTTATATGGCAATAATACAGCAACGCGATAAAGGTAAATTTTTTTATTTTCTTTTAAGGGTTTTTAAAAATTCCTGTGTCCTTACTTATATCATTTAGTCATTTCTATCATTATGGAGCAGGAAAGAATAGGAAGATTGATGTTTAAGCTACTGGTAGGCGAGGCCTCCCTCCCGGAGCAGAAAGAGCTGGAGTCTGCCTTTCGGGAAGATCCTTCGTTACGGGAGACGTGGAATATTATAAAGGCCCTGAAAGAAGCTCCTCCCGGCGGCCTGTCCATTGAGGAGGAACAAAAGATGCTGGAGAGAGGCCTGAAACGCCTGGATCTCAGCCGCAAGGAAGAGATCGGACTTTCTGCCGTGCGCCGTTATGATGAAGGGCCTGTTATTGCTGCCGGCGGGCATGGCACGGGTGAAGTTACCGATGTACGCCTGGTTGAAGAAGCTCCCGATACACATTTGGCTGAAGACCTGCCTGTCCTTCGCCGCTGGTCACCCTGGCGGAAACTTGCAGCGGCTTCTGTTTTCGTCCTGGTGATAGCCGGATTTCTCCTGTACTCCGGAAATAAGACCGGGAATAAGACAATTCCAATTTCATCCGTACCGGTGGTGGCGAAAGAGCTGGTGTCAAAATATGGCTCCCGTTCTTTCATAGAGCTGCCCGATGGCTCCAAACTATGGCTGAATGCCGGCAGTAATGTACATTATCCCTCTGTTTTCGCTGATGGTAAGCGGGAGCTGACCCTTTCCGGGGAAGCTTTTTTTGATATTAAGCACGACCCTGCCCATCCCTTTATCATTCATACCGGGACACTTGATGTCAGGGTATTGGGTACGATCCTTAATGTAAAAGCTTATCCCGGGGATTCATTGACGGAGACCACCCTGATCAAGGGAAAGGTGGAAGTTGATTTAGCCGACAACGCTCATTCCGCCATTGTTTTAAAGCCCAGTCAAAAATTAATCGTCAGCACGGGGGGAACCAGTGAGCTTGTTCCATCGCACAATACTGTTGTAAGACCTGATAAAGAGCCGCCGTCACCGAAATTCGTCACGGCGCCTCTTATTCCCGATCCGAACGATGGAACGATTGCGGAGACGTCATGGGTGGAAAACAAGCTGGTTTTCCGTAGTGAGCCTTTTGCTCAGCTGGCCCTGAAGCTGGAGCGATGGTATAATGTGAAGATCCTCTTTGATAATGAAAAGTACAGGATGGATGAGCTCACCGGAACCTTTAAAGATCAGCGGATCGATGAAGTAATGCATGCCCTGCAGCTTACTTCTGATTTTCACTATAAGATCGCCGGGGACACGATCCATATCTGGTGACACAGGAAGGAAAACGAAAACTAATGAAACAACGAATGATGACGATATAGCTTGCCCAAATAAAACAGGAAGTGCTGACACACTCCCTGCGCGTTGGGTATAATCATTTTTTGCTGACACCTAATCTCCGCCAGGATTTCAGGTATTGATTATTTAACCACAACATTTCAAATGTATGAAAAAATTCTGTAGTTCTTATTTTGCCAGCCATCCGGATTGGCGGAAAATCCTTCTGCGTATGAAACTCACCTTTTCTCTGCTGTTGCTTGCGTTTCTGCACGTTTCTGCAACCGTTCACTCGCAAGACAAATTAACACTGACTGAGAAGAGCATTAGCTGGGAAAAATTATTCGATCTGCTGGAAAAGAAAAGCACCTATACCTTTTTATACAAGGATAATGTGTTGCCCCGTAGAACGAGGGTAGATGTCGAGGTTGCTGATCTGACTGTTCCGCAGATCCTGGACAACGTTTTTCGGAATACAAAGCTCACCTATCATGTACTTTCCAGTCACCTGGTAGTGGTCACTTCCCGTTCTGAACCTGTCGTTGAGATCCGGGTCAGCGGGAAAGTCGTCTCTGCTTCCGGTGATCCTCTGTCCGGAGCCACTGTAAAGGTGAAGGGCAGTACGTTGGGGACGAGTACCGACAGTGCCGGTAATTTCACGCTCAGCGTGCCGGAGGAAGCTGTATTGGTGGCGTCCTTTGTGGGTTATCAGTCGCAGGAGCTGCCTGTTGCAGGCGGCTCGAGGCTGACCTTTACCCTGCAAGCCCTGCCCGGCAGCCTGAATGAAGTGGTGGTGATCGGGTATGGGACAGCCCGTAAAAAGGACCTTACCGGTTCTGTATCTACTATCAGTACGAAAGATATACAAAGTATTCCTGTAGGTGGGGTAGACCAGATCATGCAGGGTAAGGCTGCCGGGGTGGTCATCACCCAATCCACCGGTGCTCCGGGTGATCCCATTTCTGTAAGAATAAGAGGACTGGGCACTATCAATAACAATGATCCCCTCTATATAGTGGACGGCATTCCTACTACTGCTGCCGGTATCAACGAGATCTCTCCCAACGATATCGACAATATCAGTATCCTGAAGGATGCTGCCTCCGCATCCATTTATGGGGCGAGGGCGGCTAATGGTGTGGTAGTGATCACTACCCGGAAAGGCAAGTCCGGCAAGCCAAAGCTGAGCCTGAATGCCTATACGGGCTGGCAGTCTCCTGAACGTTATATTAAAATGGCTAACAAGGCACAATATGTCAGTGCCTACAACACGGCTGCCATTAATGACAGTCTCACGAATCCCGGAAGTCCGAGACACCAGCTTCTTCCCCAAATGGTGGATACGTTGCCTGATGTGGATTGGCAGAGGGCCACTTTGAAGACGGCGCCTATGACTAACCTGCAATTTTCCGTAAGTGGCGGTAGTGAGAATACGCAGTATATCGTGTCTGCGGCTTATCTCACCCAAAAAGGAATGATCCAGAATTCTTCTTTCGACAGGTTTAACATCCGTACGGCGATCAATAGTAAAGTTTCCTCACTGTTCAGCCTTGGCACCAATATCAACCTGGCTTACAATAAGACGCGCCAGGTAGGCAGCTCCGGGGACGGGTTTGGTAACGGCAACCCGGGCCCCAGCGTTGTTCGTTATGCTCTGTTCCGCACTCCGCTTATACCGGTAGTTGACAAGAACGGCCAATACAGCGATATTCCTCAAAATTCCTTCTACCAGCCAAATGACGGAGCCGCTTATTTAGGCGATGGGCTCAATCCAGTGGGTTTGGCCGCCAATACGGACCGGAATTTTTATAATTATTCCGTTTTGGGGGATGTTTATGCCGAATTAAGACCCCTGAAAAATCTCACCATCCGTTCGGATATCGGTACCAACCTTATCCTCACGGATTACAAACAATTCTTCCCTACCTGGGGCAGTCCCAGCCGGCTGCAGAACTCTCCGAATTCACTGGCCCAGTCTTCTACCAATAATTTTAATTATAACTGGACTAATACGGCAACTTATAAATTGGAAATGGGCCAGCATTCCCTGAATGTCCTGGTGGGCAGTGAGGCGGTGTATTCTGATTCCAGGGCCTTGTCAGCTTCCGGTAAGAATTTCGTTGATCAGTCCGCGCCTTTCCAATACCTGGATAATGCTACCGGCCTGCCTTCGCCCTCCGGCAGTAATGAATCACACTGGAGTCTTTTCTCTCTTTTCGGGAGACTGAACTATCAATACAATGATAAATACCTGGCTTCCTTCAACTTCAGGAGAGATGGCTCTTCCCGACTGGCTCAGAACGACCGTTATGGCAACTTCTTCTCCGGTTCCCTTGGCTGGAGAATCGACAAGGAAGCTTTTATGCAACAGATCAAGCCTATCTCCCTATTTAAACTCCGGGCCAGTCTCGGGCAGCTGGGTAACCAGGAGATAGGCAACTATGCTTATACTTCTACCATCGGATCGGGTGGTTATTACAATTTCGGAGGGGTAGCGACTCCTACCTATACTATTATATCGAAAGGCAATCCGAATGTAAAATGGGAGACGAGTACCCAGGCCGATGCAGGATTGGACATGGGATTCTTTGATAATGCCTTACTGGTCACTGTCGATTATTATAATAAGAAGACTTCGAACATGTTATTAAGCATTCCGCAGCCCAGCAGCGCCGGTAGCGCCGGCAGCCCTACGGAGAATGCCGGGAATGTGGTGAACAGGGGATTTGAGTTCGAGGCTTCCTATCGAAAGAGCATCAATAAGGATTGGCGTTTTGAGATTGGGGGTAACCTGGCTACGGTACATAATCGAGTTACTTCTCTGGCCGGGGGCAAACCGATCTCTGCGGGGCGCATCGATAATAATTTAAATGCAACGATCACAACGGTGGGGCAGCCGATTGGCGAATTTTACTTGCTGAAGCAGGATGGTATCTTCCAGAATTCCCTGGACGTATTTACCCACGCCAGCCAGGGTGCAGGTATCCAGCCAGGTGATGTAAAATTCAGAGACACCAATCATGATGGGGTCATCGATCAGAATGACAGAGTTTATGCCGGCAGTCCTATTCCTAAATTCACTTACGGTTTCACCGGGACCCTGGCCTACAAAAGTTTGGACCTCAGCCTGTTCTTTCAGGGAGTGTCAGGCAATAAGATCTACAACCAGGTATTGACGGATATTGAAGGGTTCTATCGTCCGTTCAATATCACAGAGAGGATCGCTACGCAAAGCTGGCATGGGGAAGGTACAGGTAACAATTTTCCACGCCTGTCCTGGTCGGGGGCTCAGAATAATAAACAGGCTTCCACCCGTTTCCTGGAAGATGGGTCCTATCTGCGGTTAAAGAACCTGCAGCTGGGTTACACGGTGGGTAGCCAGACCTTATCCCGTATGCGGATCGCGTCCATACGTATCTATGGAAGTATCCAGAATGTATTTACGGTGACAAAATATACCGGGCTGGATCCTGAAATGGCTACCAGCGCCAATGCATCGGTATCCGGGGATGGCGTAAAGGCCGTGGGTATCGACTGGGGTACTTATCCCTCTGCGAGGACGGTCACCATCGGCGCTAACCTGAACTTCTAATCTTCAAATCATTTATATATGCGACTTAAAAATATTTTTATCTTTTTAACTATTCCCGCGCTCTTTGCGACGGGGTGTAAAAAATTCCTGGATCAGTCGGTGTTGAGCAACTATGTCCCGGCTAACTATTTTACGTCCGATGCCAATGCGCTGTTGGCTGTTAATGCTGCTTATGTCCCATTGACCTTTACGTCCGGGGCCAGCAATGCCATCTGGGTATTGGGGGATGTGGCTTCCGATGATGCGATCAAAGGGGGCAATCCCGGAGATCAGGCGGATTTCGATGCCATTCACAATTTCAATATTCTGCCGACCAATTCTGCGGTGGAAGCCGTATGGCAACGATATTACGATGGCGTATTCAAATGTAATGTGATTCTGGATGGATTGCCCGCCTCTAATACGGCTGTGTCTGATGCTGCCAAAAAATCGGCGATCGCGCAGGCGAAGTTCCTGAGGGCTTATTATTATTTTATTCTTACGATCAGCTATGGCGATATCCCTTTGCATTTGAAGGTGGAGACGCCGGATGAGCTGCAAAGTCCTGCTTTGCCGCAGGATACTATTTTCGCGCAGATCGAAAAGGATTGCCTGGATGCGATCCCTGATCTGCCCTTGCCTTCTTCTTTGGCGGCAGCCGATTTTGGCAGGGTTACGCGGGGATCTGCGCTGGCTTTACTGGCAAAGACCTATCTCTTCCATTCCGATCTGCCGAATCATTACCAGTTGGCAGCGCAGAATGCCCAGGCTGTTGAAGCCCTGAGCTATTATACATTGACTTCTTTATTTACGGATAATTTCAATGCGGCTACGAAGAATAACAAGGAGGTCATTTTTACCGTCAATCATATCTCGGGGGCCAGCCCTTCCCAGGGAAATGAGCTGAATGCCTGGTTTGCTCCCCGGGCCCTTAATGGCTATGGCTTTTTTTATCCTACCCAGGACCTGGTGAATAATTTCGAGAAGGCTACGAATGGGGAGCCCGATCCTCGTCTGAATTATACGGTGGCTCAGCAGGGGCAGCCCTATTTCGATAGTCCTTTCGATCCGACCTGGACTACGACCGGATATGTCAGTAAGAAGCATACACAACCGTTGTCGGTCATACCTGCTGCTATTAGGAATGATGGAAGCCTGAATTATGAGGCGATCCGTCTGTCGGATATCCTGCTGGTAGAGGCAGAGGCCTTGAATGAGAGCGGCAGCAGCAGCCTGGCGCTGGTTCCGCTGGAAAAAGTTCGTAAGAGGGCCAGGGAGTCCTACCTCTATGATACTTCTCTCCCGGGGTTCGGTACTGTGCCGGCCGGCTTGTTGCCCGAAATTACGACTACCGACCAGGGACAGTTGCGAACGATCATCCGCAACGAAAGGAGATCTGAGCTAGCCCTGGAATTCCATCGTTTTTTCGATATTATCCGGTATGGCAGCGCCTATGCTAACAGCGTACTCGCCGCGAATTCGCCCAATTTCAGTTACGACAAGAATAAATGGTTTCCCATTCCGCAAAGCGAACGGGATGCGAATAAAAAACTGGGTAAATAATTATTCTTTTAAAATTTATCAATATGCGCAGCAATAAATATATCTTGGTTTTTATCCTGGCGGCAGGTCTCGTTATGGCGCTCTTCACTGCCTGCAGTAAAAAGGGTAGTGCACCTGATTATAATGCCAATAAAACAACGTTAAGCCACCTGATCGATTCACTTACGCAAGTCTATAATGCGGCGGTGGAAGGCAACAAGCCCGGAAATTACGCTACAGGCGCCAAGGCACAATTGGATACTGCGATCTTGCTGGCCACTAAAGTCAGCACGGGGAGCACTTTTACACAGGAGCAGGTCAACAACACGGCCAATAACCTGCTGCTGGCGGCCCAGCAATTCAATACCAAGCTGATCGGGGAAGTCTCCAGTGAATTCCTGGTGGCCCAGTGGAAATTTGACGGCGACGCGAAGGATGCCACCGGTCACGGGCATGACGGAAACTTAAAAACAGGGTGGGTCGGCAGCAGTGTAGCCACTATCGCAGACGGGGGGACACTTCCGCAGCTGACCACGGATCGTTTTGGAAGGCCGAACATGGCTTATTCGTTTAACAATGGATCTTTAATACAGGTGCCTTATGCCTCGGCCCTCAATCCCGGCAGCCTTACGATCAGCATGTGGGTGCAAATGACGGCCAATACCAACGGAAGTTATATGATATCCCTGCGTCGCTGGCTTGGCTATAAATTCAACCTGAATGGCACGGGAGTTCCTTTTTTTACGGTAAGCGTGTCTCCGACCACCATTTATGACAGGGATGCCGGTGCGGTGAATGTTGGTTCTCCATGGACGCATCTGGCCGTCTCTTTTACGTCGGGAACGGAAAAATTCTATGTAAATGGAGAGCTGAAAAAGACTTATAACGACGTTCCGGGAGCGGCGCTTACTTTAACCTCACCGGTCGATCTTTCCATTGGCAATGAGATGCCGAAAGAATTCTACAACCTGACGAATAGCGCTGATGCCAACTATTTTTACGGGGCCAGCTATTTCATAGGCGCGATGGATGATATCCGTTTTTATAATACCGTATTGACAGATAATGATATATCGACTATTTACAGCATTGAAAAAAGCTTATAGCTACTATGGAAACAAATAATATGAAAGTAAGCTCCTGGCGGGGCGTTGCATTGGCAGGTGGTATCGTTCTGTCCGTTCTTTCCTGCAATGGACCTGGCAAGGGCCCCGCCGGTGCAGGAGACTCTACGGCTTCCGTTGGATCCGGAGTGAATGTCGGCTCCGACACTTCAGCGACGTCTCTGTCTTCTACCGGAGCGGACTGGGCCATCCTTCCGTTTATCAAAGCGGACAGTGTGAATCCTGTTCTGATACCCGGCACCGGAAGTTTCACCGATCCGATCCGGAAGGAAAAGGTAGCCTGGGAAGAGAAAGATGTTTTTAACCCGGCCATTGTAGTCAGGGACGGGAAGGTATATATGCTCTACCGGGCGCAGGATAAGACAGGTAAGCCGGATGGCACTTCCCGGATTGGGCTGGCTGAGAGTACGGACGGGTTTCATTTTTCACGTAATCCGACGCCGGTGCTTTTCCCTGCCGAAGATGCCCAGAAAAAATATGAATGGCAGGGGGGCTGCGAAGATCCCCGGGTAGTGGAAGATGAGAAGGGCGTATATTATATGACCTATACGGCTTTTGACGGAAAGATCGCGCGGTTGCTGATCGCCACCTCGAAGGACCTGGTGCATTGGACCAAGGAGGGGCCGGCGTTCGCGAAGGCGTATAATGGAAAATACCGGGAGCTCTGGTCGAAATCCGGGGCTATCGTATCGAAATATGAGAATGGGAAGATCATAGCGACACGGGTGAATGGGAAATACTGGATGTATTGGGGAGATCAGTTCATCTGGGCGGCGGTATCCGATGACCTGGTGAACTGGACTCCGGTGGAGAAGAGCGCCGGGGAAGCTGACCCGGTGGCTTTAAAAGGACAGGCGCTGAATATGCCCGACCTGAAGATCGTCATTCCCACCCGGGCGAAGAAATTCGACAGCGACCTGGTGGAATCCGGGCCGCCGGCGATGCTCACCGATAAAGGGATTTTGCTGATCTTTAACGGCAGGAACATTCCGGCCATTGGGGATAGCAGCCTGCCGGAGGGAACCTATGCCGGGTCCCAGGTGCTGCTGGACAAAAACGATCCGCTGAAGATACTGCATCGTCTCGATCATTATTTCATAAAGCCGGAGAAGCCTTATGAGATCACCGGGCAGGTGGGTGAGGTATGCTTCCTGGAGGGGCTGGCCCAGTTTCAGGGGAAATGGCTGCTGTATTATGGAACGGCGGATTCGAAGATCGCGGTGGCGGTGAGTCCGGTTCGGAAATAGCCGAATTATCTTTCATATCTGGATGCTTCTTTGATCAATACCGAAACGGTCGTGGTCATGGAAGCATCCTAATTCAGGGAATAACGGCAGCTAATTCATGAATAGCATATAATGGTAAATTCGTCAGCCAATCTTCTTTTCTGAAATCAGACATGGAACATCTGACAGCAGTGAACGGCTTGAATTGTTGGTTAAAGATCCTTAGACTTTTAGCTTTCAGATTTTCTTCGGCTTTTACTTCTATGGGTAGGATCTCTCCTTTTAGCTGGACTAAAAAATCTATTTCAGCTTTGCCGTTGTCTGCAGACCAGTAGTAGGTGGCCCAATCTTTTTGTGTGATTAATTGTTGTAAGACATATTGTTCGGTGAGAGCGCCTTTGAATTCCTGGAAAATGGTATTTCCTTCCAGGAGAGTTCTTACGTCGATGTCTCCCATCGCCGCCAGGAGACCAATATCTGAAAGATATAATTTGAAAGCGCTGAAATCTTCATAAGCTTTTAATGGAATAGCTGGTTTGGCAGCCCGGTTGATTTTATGAATGAGACCGCAATCAATCAGCCAGGACATTGCCAGTTCATAGTCTCTTGCCCTTGCTCCTTGTTTGATATGACTGAAAATGAATTTCCTGTTTTCCTTAGCGAGCTGCGATGGAATGGAATTCCAGAGCATTCTGATTCTGGGAACTATCTCATTCGGAGCGTGTTTGGAAAAATCCTGTTCATAGGCTGCCAATATTCGTTTTTGTATATCTCTTACTTCCCTGAAATCTGACCTGGTAATAAAGGCCAGTACCGCTTCGGGCATGCCGCCGACATAATAATATTGTTTTAAAAATCCGATGTATTTTTCCCTGAAGGTCTTGATCATTACCCAGTCCCTGCTGTTTAAAAGATCTGCCAGCTGTTGTTGCCCCATCGCGATCAGAAACTCCGGAAAACTAAAAGGATGAAGATCAAGAAAATCGACTTTCCCTACCGGGAAGGAAGTATGGTTATGTAGTGCTACGCCTAAAAGGGAGCCTGCTGCGACTATATTGTATTGGGGGGCATTCTCATAAAAATATTTAAGGCTGGTCAGGGCTCCCGGAGCTTCCTGGATCTCATCAAAAATCAGCAAGGTAGCAGCCGGCGAAATTGATGTCCCTGTCTCTATATTTAATGACTTTATAATTCTTTCTATGTCAAAATCCCCGGTAAAAATGGTCTTTAACCGGGGATTACTTTCAAAATTGAGATAGACCATTGACGCATATTCCCCGGCAAATGTCTTCATAAGCCAGGTTTTGCCCACCTGCCTGGCGCCCCTGATAATCAACGGTTTTCTCTGCGGAGAATGCTTCCACTCTATTAATCCTTGTAATTCAGTACGTTTCATGAAGCAAAGTTACACAAATACGTACGAAAAACTGCTATCTTTGGCAGATATTCGTACGAAAAAGTGTGTTTAATGGCAAAAATACGTACGAAAAAGTGTTATATTGGGCAAAAATATGGATGAAAGATCGTTTTAAAAATCCCCGTTCAGCGCAAAATCGTTCTTCCGGAACATCCATTGGCCTTCTGTAAAGTCAGGGAACTCCACCCGTTCATTCCCCGCTTCGATAGAAGTTTCACTGAGGGGGGTGATCGCGCTCCAGGCGGCGGCATCATATACATCCATGGGAGTGGGGAGGTTGCGTTTAGCGGCTTCTATAAACCCATGTAATACGAAGAAATCCATTCCTCCATGACCGGCGCCTTCAGCTTCCTTGCTCCATTTCTGCCAGAGGGGGTGATCGTATTTGTCATACCATTGCTGGGCGGCATCCCATTCCTCGTCCTTGCTGGTCCCTTCCACGTAAATGCCTTTGTTCACATCCATCCAGAGGCCGTTGGTGCCTTGTACGCGGAAACCTAAGGAATAGGGGCGGGGCAGGGAAGTGTCATGCTGTAACAGGATGGTCTCCCCGTTGGCGCATTTTATATTGGTGGTCACCACATCACCCAGGTTGAACTTTACTTTGGCGTTAGGGTGATCCGGTCCTCCTTTCTTAACGATGTAATTGTGCAGGCCTCTTGCCTTGCTGGAGAAAGAGCATAACGACAGGAACCGGTTACCCCTGTTGATATCGATCATCATGGCTACCGGGCCTACTCCGTGGGTAGGGTAGAGGTCCCCGTTCCGGTGAACGGAATGGTTGGTGCGCCAGCGGGCTTCTGAAAAGGCCTTCTCGCCGAACTCTGCGCCGGCGCCATGCCCGGTGCCGTCATTGAGCTTTACTCCCCGCAGGTCGTGCTGGTATCCTCCCTGCAAGTGGATGATCTCTCCGAAAACGCCCTGGCGGACCATATTGAGGACTGCCAGCACATCGCGGCGATAACATACATTTTCCAGCATCATGACATGCGCCTTGTTCTGTTCGGCTGCTTTTACTATGTCCCAGTGTTCCTGCAGGGTGAGGCCCAGGATAACTTCCGTTCCTACGTATTTGATGCCGGCAGCCAGTGCGTCCAATATCATGGGCGCGTGCCATTCCCAGGGAGTGGCGATGACGATGGCATCCAGGTCTTTTAATTCCAATAGTTTCCGATAGGCGTAATTATCGCCGGTGAATACCTTTGGCATGGGTTTCCCGGATTTTTTGATGAGATCCGAGGTCCGCTGCAGCATTTTGTCATCCACATCGCAGATAGCCACTAACTCCGTGTCAGGCCGCCTTAGTGCGAGGGACAGGTGGTTTTGGCCGCGTAGTCCGGTACCGATAATCCCTAATCGTACCTTGCGGTCTGCGGAACCTGCGAACAGGCTGTCCGGGTTGACCATGGCGAATCCTGCCGTAGCTAGGGCAATGTCTTTTACGAATTTTCTCCTGGAAGAATACATGGTTGTCTGAATTTGAAATGAATTTCACATTCTTTTGCCAGATTACGCTGGTCAAACGGTTGCATAACTTTATGGGAAGGTGGTAAATACCTATATTTAGTGAAATAATTTTCGACCGGATATGGCAACAAAAAGGAGGGTAGTCCGACGGCTGGCAGCAGTTATTCTTGTATCGATGGTGGTTTATGGCGTTCATTATTGCTGGGTATCTTTTCCCATTATCAGCGGTTATGGCGCTAAAGTGCTGTGTTCCTCCGTATTTGTATCGGGGCGTAATGAGCAGGGTGTGCGACAGGAGGAGCTGGCTGCTTTTCCTCTTAGCCTGGGACATTTTACCGTGGACTACGGAGATTCGTCGGTGACAGGCAGCGTATGGGGGCTGGCCAGGACGAAAGCTATTTACCGAAAGGGCCTGGGAGCGACGCTGGTCAGCGAATGGCCGGAGCAGCGGGTCCGGGACGAGCATTGGCTGCTGGCGGGGCCATTGCCGGTATTAAGGGACACTATATCCTGGCCGATGGGCGACCGGCTGGCGGATACTATTCCTGCCGGACTTGATGCGGCCGCTTTACGAAAGGCGATTAATGGGATCTTTATAGAAAAGGATACAGCCCACCCCATCCGGACCCGTGCCGTGATCGTGGTATACAAGGGGCAGCTGGTAGGGGAGCAATATGCCCCGGGATTTGCCCGGGATACCAGGCTGTTGGGGTGGAGTATGGCGAAAAGCATCACGGGCGCTATGATCGGCATGCTGGTCGGAGATGGGCGGCTCCGGGTGGATGCTCCTGCCCCGGTGCCGGAGTGGAATAAGCCGGAAGACCCCCGGCATGCCATTACGCTGGCCAACTTATTGCAGCAGTCCAGCGGACTGCAATTTGAAGAAAACTACACCCATTCCAGCGACGCTACTAAAATGCTGTTCCAGCGGGCGGATATGGGAGGTTATACGGCTTCCCATCCTTTGAAGGATCGTCCGGGAACGGTCTGGTATTATTCCAGCGGCAACAGCAATATTTTGTCGCGTATAATCCGCCAGACCGTAGGGGAAGAAAAGTATCATGCCTTTCCATATGAGCGATTGTTCTATAAGACCGGCATGAATAGCGCTGTACTGGAGCCGGATGCTTCGGGCACTTTTGTCGGCTCTTCGTATATGTATGCTACGGCCCGGGATTGGGCCAGGTTTGGCCTTTTGTACCTGGGAGATGGTGTTTATAACGGTGAGCGGCTGCTGCCGGAGGGGTGGGTCCGGAGCAGCGCTACTCCTGCGCCGGCGGCCCTCAGGGGGCAATATGGCTATCAGTTCTGGCTGAATGCCGGAGCGAAAGGAAATGTTGACGACCGGATGTATCCCCATGCACCGGCGGACCTGTTCTGTGCGGATGGATTTGAGGGGCAGAGTGTGTTTATCATTCCTTCCAGGCAGCTGGTGGTGGTGAGGCTGGGATTGACGCACGGGAAGTTCGATGCGGATGGGTTCCTGGCGGAGCTATTAAGTGCTATTGATTAGATTAAGACTCCGATACAGAATCCCGGACCACCAGTTCATTTAACAGCCCTTCCTTCTCCGTCAACCGTTGCAGCAGGGTGAGCTGGTTATTCGCCCTTACCAGGTTGTGTCCTTCGTATCTGGCGCCATAATAGCTATCATTATTGAGATGATCCGTCAGGAAACGGAGGGCCTGCATATAGATCATGAACTTCCCTGCGTATACGACATGCCGGAGCTCGACCTCACTCAGCTCATCTTTCATTTCGCCCAGGTACCCTCTTACAATCGCCTTGAAATAATCTTCCCGGATGGTGATCCTGCTGAAATCTTTTTCTTCCTCGCTCACCGGGGAAAGGTAGGTACGCATCATATCTCCCAGATCGCTGATAAAATAGCCGGGCATGACGGTATCGAGGTCGATAACGCAAAGTCCCTTATTGTTGTTATCGAAGAGCACGTTGCTGATCTTGGTGTCATGATGGGTCACCCGGGTCTTAAAGCCCGGATCCTGCCTGATCTGTTCGAAAAGCTCCAGTATATGCCTGAATTTCCGGATCGTGGCGATGCTCCCGGTAGCTGCTGCCATGCGGCCGGTATTGCCCCGGATCAGCGCCGTTTCAAACTGGTGGTAACGCAGGGAGAGATTGTGAAAATCCGGCAGCGTGATATGCAGGCTGTCTGCGGGAAATCCTGCCAGCAGTTTGGTAAACTTGCCGAACTGCCTGGCTGCTTCATAAGCGAGCTGACTGGCTTCTGCTACATCATAGCTATGTGAGCCGGCAACGAAAGGGCTCAGCCGGAAATATCCCTGTTCTTCGTCATGAACGAGGCTTTTGCCATCGAGGGCAGGCAGCGACCGCACGAAGAGGTATTCCGGAAAATGATCGTTTAGCCAGGCAGCCAATGCATCGGAGTTCTCTGCGATAAAGGCAGGCTGTCCGAATACCTCCTGATTGATCTGCTGAAGAATATATTCTTTTCCGGCACAACCGATCTTAAAGGTTCGATTGATGAGACCGGTGCCAAAAGCGCGGATCGTGCATTCTTCTTCTTTCAGGCCATAGGCTGCTAAGACATTCAGGAACATGGTGTTTTCTCGTTACATGTGGTATAATAGGCGTAAACTTAGGGAAGAACAAGGGTATACGAGCAGGCAAACGATTGCGTTGTTTTGTTTTTACCTGTTCGGGACCTATTTTTTGATGCGGCCTTTTTGAGCCACAAAAATTTTGAAAAAATCTTCCATCTTGGGCCTTCCTTAGAAAAAAACGTAATGATAACACCCGGAGATAAAAAAGCATTGAAAGAATTTGGTGAAAACCTGCGAAAACTGCGAAAAGAGAAAGGTCTCAGTTTACGCGAAATGTCGTATGCTTGCAGTATCGATAACAGTAAGATTGCAAAAATCGAAAAGGGAATGATCAATATTACCCTGACGACGCTGTTGCAGCTGGCTGTTGCGTTGGAAGTGCATCCTTCATCTTTATTGGACTATGAGTTGAAATAGTGAATATTTTTATCCTATTCAGTTTTTCGTTTTTCTTATTGTAGATTCTGAACCTTTAATAGCTTTACGAACCTATCGATGTAATAATATATTCCAATTTATTCGATAGTGTTTCTTCTTTTGTTATTCAACCGAATTCAACCTTGTTGTCCTTGCCGGTCTTACCTACATGCGTGTCTTAAGCGACACTAATCATTTTATCATTAACCTATAACCTAGTTCTGCATGGACCGGAAAGAAAAGCTATTGCGTAAATTCGGCAAACGCCTGACCGCGTTAAAAAAAGAAAAAGGCATGACCACCCGTGAACTGGCTGCCGCCGCCGGCCTGGAATACAGGCAGGTCCTTCAAATTGAGGCGGGGAAAACGAACCTGCTCTTTACAACGATCGTAGCCCTGGCCAAAGGATTGGAGATGTCTCCGCACAAGCTATTCGAGACGCAGGATTGGTAATTTTGGTTATTCCGTGGAGCACCCGTCTGTTGCCTTGCCGGTAAAGATGGGCAGCACCCTATTTTTCAGGAGGTTGCCGTGGTCCGGGAGATTGGAGAGACCGTATTGCCGGTCGAGCGCCGGTCGAGGCCTGCGGGGAGGAATACGACCCGCCCTGGCCAACCCTGCCCGGCGACCTTTTTTGTAATCTTTTCGACTTTTTTTGTCTAATTGTCGAATTTTCTATATTTTTGTTGTATTACATTCAGGCGTTATGGCTGTAAGCAATATAAAAGAAGATGATATTCAAGGGCAGATCCTGCAGGCGGCTAAACAGCTATTCCAGGCTCATGGTTTTCGTAAAGTAACTATAGATGATGTAGCCAGGGCGATTGGCAAAGCGAGGAGCTCACTCTATTATTATTATAAAACGAAAGAGGAAATTTTAGACGCTGTAATGGCTGTTGAGATCAGGGAGCTGCTGGCTGCAATTACCAGGGCAGTAAACGATGTGCAAAGTACCGAACAGAAAATATCGGCTTTCTTCGCGACCAGGCTACGGATATTACGGGAGAGAAGAGCGTTTTATAATACACTGGACACAGGGATGGATGCAGAAGAAATGTCCACCTACAAAAAGGCCCAGTATGTTATCCATAAGAAGATCATGGAGCAGGAAGGTGATTTACTTCAGCAAGTGATAACGGATGGCATCAGAAAAGGAGAATTGAGAAAGATGAATAAAGAGGATCAGCAAATACTGATTTTTGTGCTGCTGAGCAGCGTACGCGGTTTAAAACGCGAAATGGTTATCGAAAACGATTTTAGCGGGGCAGAGCCGGCTATTCGTGTTTTGACCCAAGCCCTTATTCACGGCCTGAAGAAATAAAAAAATTTTGCCTTTGGTTCGACAAATAATCAAATAGTGTCTAAAGGTCTATTCATTTTATAAATCATTTCATCATCCAAAACCTCTTAATCATGTTATGGTATCACTATGCAAGCGGTTTTTTCGCCGGTATGTTCTTTGCCAACTTTGTGCCCCATTATATTAAAGGCGCTGCCGGCGATTCCTTTCCAACCCCATTTGCAAAGCCTCCCGGTAAAGGCTTGTCTTCTCCAACGACCAATGTATTATGGGCTCTCCTGAACCTGGTAGTGGGTTACCTGCTTTTCAGATTCAGCAGGATTTCCCTGGGCGACGATTTATCGCTTATTCCATTTTTTATAGGTATAACCTGTATCAGTATTATGGGGGCCAGGAATTTTTCACATAAGGATAAGGTATAGTCTAAGGATAAGTTATAGTCGAAAAATTTATGTACTGACAGCAGAGAAGCGGGCCGTTAGTATTTTTCACATCCGTTGGAAAAAATACCAGGCTATTTTCCTATTGTTAATATAGACTTTCCTTTGTATATTGGGATCAGTACTGAATGCAGCATTAAGATCAGTGCTTACTATTTAACCCGGACTATGAAAAACGCTACACTATGACAACTTTCGTGGGCCTGTTCTTTTCTATCATCTCGATCTTTGGCCTCTTCAAATGCAAATCCAAAAGGGCTATAAAGAAGATCCTTTTAGTCGCCTTCTCTATTTTCCTGATCGGGGCGCAGATACTTTTCATGAATGATATACTGGAAGTGAGCGGCCAGGAGTTCATTGCACTCTCCGGTCTGTTGAGCGGCATTATCCTGATATTAGTCTTTCAAAAGAACGATCCGGATGAGTGAGCGCTGATAATCCTTTTGGGCTATCGGATAAAGATCTTCACTCCTCCGGGGACAGCCGGTCCATCACCGGTGATCTTCAGCCAATATATCCCGGGGAATAGTCCTCCGGCAGGCTGGCTGACCCAGCCTTCTTTATGGATGATATGGAAAGCGGATTTTTGCGCCACTCCGCCAAGGCTGTAGAATGTGGCGGTATAATATCCATCTGGTATTTCCCGCAGCCGGAGCTGTTGCGACCGTTCGGCTATCGTCGGATAGACTTTCCAATCTGTGTCAGTCCCTTCCCCGCGCAAAACCAGCGTCTTGCTGTATTGGTCAGCTCCTGCTGCTGTCGTTATTTTCAAACGGTAATAATATGTTCCGTTACCCGTAGCGGTCCTATCGGTATATTCACCTGGCAGCGAAGGTGCAGAATCGTTGATCCAATTTGAATAAACAGAAGAAAAAATAATGGCGTCAACTGACCTTTCCAGTGATACGTGCTCATCGCCGTTCACATTTTCCAGGTCCCACTGCAATTTTCCCTGGCCATTCTCCATACTGCCGGAGAAAGACGTGATTTGCAAGGGTAAGACAACATAGGAGCCGGTGACGAATACCGTATTGATGGCTACCAGGTCCAATCCCCCCTGTGCTTCACTGGTGGTCGTTGGGTATACGGCTGCATCATTTATATTCAGCAGCCGGGCGGAACCAGGGGCGGCCAGTCCATCGGCGCCCAGGAGGGCGTATCCGTAGAGAGGCTGCCCGGCTGTTATGCCAAGATCTGCAAATGTATAAAAGACCCCGCCTATCTCCTGGTTTATATTGGAGGAGACCCTTAGCCGGGCATCGGCAGCATCCTTGCGCAGGACATAGACTGCCAATTGCCGATTTCCATTCGCTACGGAAGGGTGTCCCCAGCTGCCGTTATTGTTGGAGCCATTGCCTCCCGCGCAGGTTTTGACTATCCCGAAAGAAGCCGGGTCTCCATTTACGTCCAGGCTGGTAATGGCAGCTATTTTAAAGGGATCATGCTGGTAATTGGTACCCCGGTCGAAAATGGCAAAGCCTGCTTCTGTCGGGGAAGTCGTATTGAGCCCGGAGGGGAACAGGATATCCACTCTTTCGATATTATTGTTATTACCATCTCCATTGCCTGTATTGGTAAAAATATTGTCTGATCCCTGGTTGAGCATCACTGCGTTCAAAACGGTCTCCATCACATCCTGGTAAGGAGGCTTGAAATTCAGGGTGGCCGGTGAAGGACAGGCTGTGGCTGAAGCGGCAGTAGACTCCATGTAAACGATACTACGACTGCCTGTCACACTGGAGTTATTGACTCTTCTTAATTTTACGATTGCCGTCGATGCCGGGGATACGAAATAAGCGCTCCCATTGGCATTAAAATATTGCAGTGGGAGCAGGTTGGAGGCGTCCTTGCTGAAAGCATAGGTATAGGACGTGGAGGAGCAGGCGCCGAAAGTGCCCGGGCTGGCTGGTAGGGCCGTATAATTGTTGACGGAACTGGCTGCTGTCACATAAGATGCGGAAAAAGATGTGACGGGTGATTGCCCGTGGAGGGTAGACAGATAAAGGCTGCTTCCCAGTAACAGGAATGCAGAAGCGGATAGTTGGATATTCGGTTTCACGGGTTTGGGATTAGCGTGTAAGGTACTCCGATCACCGGCGCCTGGCAAATTGTGCTTTGCTTTTTAAGTAAAATGGGCAGGGAAGAGTAAGGTTTCTGCTTAGTGAAAAAAAATAACTGATAATTTCCGTGCATTAAATATCAAAAATCAGGAAGGGCCGGGGAGGCAGGCTGGTTACATTTGATAACACGAAATCAATGACAACTGCAATGAGAACATCTTCTTTTCATGCCAGGCCTGTATGCATTGGCCTGCTTTTGGCGCTTCCTCTATTGAAACCCGCGTTAAGCTACGCGCAAACCCAGCCATCCCAGCCCAATCCGGATAGTGTTCGCGCTCAACGGGCCCGGATGATCCTGCAGGCAACAGAAGAATATAACCACAAAGTATTTACGCATGCGGATACCCTTCGGGGCAGCATCACTCCTGAGCGGGCCTGGTGGGATGTTCAGCGGTATGATATCACGGTAAAGCCCGATTTCGTCCGCAAGTCGGCGGTCGGAAAGAACCTGATCACCTATAAGGTTGTCAGCGGGCTGCAGCCGGCTATGCAGCTGGATCTGCAGGAACCTCTGCATATCGACAGCGTTCTTGATAATAAAGGTCATTCCCTGCCTTTTACAAAAGAAGGGAATGCCTGGCATGTACAGACGGCTAAACAAAAAATTTCTTCTGTCAATACGGTGGAAGTTTATTTTTCCGGTACACCGCATGAGAGCACCCGCCCGCCCTGGAGCGGCGGATGGACCTTCGCCAAAGATTCCCTGGGCCGTCCCTGGATGACCGTTACCTGCCAGGGGCTGGGCGCTTCCATCTGGTATCCCTGTAAAGATCATCAAAGCGATGAGCCCGATAAAGGCGCTTCTCTTACTATGATCGCGCCTGATACCCTGGTGGCTGTTGCGAATGGCAGGATGCAGTTTTCAAAGAACAACGGAGATGGAACGACTACGACGAAATGGGCTGTAGTCAATCCGATCAGCAATTATTGCATTATTCCCTATATCGGCAAGTACACGCATTTTCATGAAGATTTCCAGAGCGAGAAAGGTCACCTGGACCTTGACTATTGGGTGCTGGATTACAATCTGGCCAGGGCTAAAGGGTACATGCCGGAGCAGGTGCACAATATGATGCATAGTATGGAACACTGGTTTGGTCCTTATGCTTTTTACGAAGACGGGTATAAGCTGGTGGACGTACAACATACCGGGATGGAGCACCAGAGCGCCGTGGCTTATGGCAACAGCTATGCATTCGGCTACCGTGGAAGGGATGGCTCGGGGACCGGCCTGGGATTGAAATGGGATTTTATCATTGTCCATGAGAGCGGCCATGAGTGGTTTGGCAATAATATCACTACTAAAGACCTGGCGGATATGTATGTTCATGAAGGGTATACCAACTATAGTGAAACGCTGTTCGTAGATTATATGTATGGCAAAGAGGCCGGTAACGAATATAATGCCGGCACCCGGAAAGGGATCCGCAATGACCGTCCTGTTATTCCCCGTTATGGTGTGAACGAGCAGGGCAGCGGGGACATGTATCCCAAGGGCGGTAATATGTTGCACGCGATCCGCCATAGTATGGATGACGATGAGAAATTCCGGCAGATCCTGAGGGGCATGAACAAGACCTTTTATCATCAGACTGTCACGACTCAGCAGATCGAAAACTATCTTTCCCAAGAGGCGGGGTATAACTATCAAAAAGTATTCGATCAGTATCTGCGGACCACGCAGGTGCCTGATTTTGAATTCTATTTCAGCGATGATCATAAAAAGGTATTCTACCGCTGGACGAACTGTGTGAAGGGGTTTGACCTGCCGTTGGTGTTGAAGAGCGGGAAGGACAGGATCCGCATCCTTCCCACGGAAGAATGGAAGAGCAGCGGGTTGAAGGGCGATGAGGCTGTTTTGTTCGATGAGATGGCAATTACGAAGATGTATTATATAGGTGTCAGGCCGAATGTCAGTAAGCAATAAGATGTACGAAAAACCATCGGCCAAAGTGTCCCGGATACCCTGCCGGCGGTAAATCATAAATCTGCCGGCGGTAAATCACAAATATTCAACTATGAGATCAGGATCTGCTTTTTTGTTTGGTTGCTCTCTTTTTCTTTTATCCCCGATCTTTCTTCGTGCACAGCGGATGCCCGGGGTGAAATGGGCTAAAGACGGCAAGAGCTATTATTCTGTTGAGGATGGTTCGGTTGTGAAGTATCAGCTGCCTGCTTTTCAACGCGTGGTCGTAGCGGAGGCGGCACAGCTGACACCGCAGGGGCGGGAAAAGTCCCTGGATGTTCAGGCTTTTTCCTTTACGGATGATGAGAAAAAGTGCCTGATCTATACCAATAGCAAAAAAGTATGGCGTCTCAATACCCGGGGCGATTATTGGATATTGGATCTTGCTGCCCACAGTCTCCGGCAAGTAGGTAAGGACAGGCCGGCGTCTTCCCTGATGTTTGCTAAAATATCTCCGGACGGTAATAAAGTCGCTTATACCAGCGGGCACAATATCTATGTGGAAGACCTGGCGACGGGCCAGTCTACGGCTCTGACGACAGACGGAACGGCGAGGCTGATCAACGGGACTTTCGACTGGGTGTACGAAGAGGAGTTCAGCTGCCGGGATGGGTTCCGCTGGAGTCCGGACAGCAAGAGCATTGCCTACTGGCAGATCGACGCTGCGAAGATCAGGAACTTTTTGCTGATCAATAATACGGATTCCCTGTATTCTTTTATCGTTCCGGTGGAATATCCCAAAGCCGGAGAGGACCCTTCTCCCTGTAAAGTGGGGGTGGTAAGCCTGGCCACCGGCCAGACAAAATGGATGGATGTTCCGGGCGATAGCCGGCAGCATTATATTCCCCGTATGGAGTGGGCTGCCAATAATACGGAACTGATATTGGAGCAGCTCAACCGCAAACAGAATGATGCAAAGATCTTTGTCTGTGAAACGGCCACCGGCGCCGCCAGGTCCATTTATGAAGAGACGGATAATGCCTGGATCGATTCGAAGGAGCGGTGGAGCGAAGATCCTGCGGGATGGGAATGGATCGATGGGGGGAAGGCTTTTCTCTGGGTATCTGAAAAAGACGGTTGGCGGCATATCTACCAAATCAGCCGGGATGGAACGAAGGAGACTTTGCTGACAAAAGGCAGCTACGATATGATCAACCTGAAAGCGATCGATGAAAAGAACGGGTATGTTTATTTTCTTGCTTCTCCCGATAATGCCCTGCAGCAATATTTATACAGGGTGCCATTGAAGGGCGGGGCTTCTTCAAAAAAGGGGGCTGCTTTGAAGGATACCGGAAAACCGGAGCTGCTGTCACCGGCTGCACAAAAAGGAACACATACCTATAACATATCGCCGGGCGGCAGTTATGCCACGCATAATTTTTCGAACTACCGGTACGAGAGTGTTTCGGAATGGGTGAGCCTTCCGTTGCATAATAATATTAAGACCAATGAAGAATCTGCCGACCGGAAAGGGCGGCCACAGCCGAAGGTGGAATTGTTCCGGGTGACAACGGAAGATAATGTCACGATGGATGGCTGGATGATCAGGCCGGCGAATTTTGACAGCACTAAAAAATATCCTGTTTTATTTCATGTATATGCCGAGCCTGCGGGCACCACGGTGAAGGATGCCGCTGGGTATGCGGGCACGCCCTTATATGCCGGCGATATTGCTGCCGACGGCTATATCCAGATCAGCGTAGAGGGGCGGGGCACTCCGGTGCCCAAGGGGGCGGCCTGGAGAAAATCCATCTACCGGAAAATAGGCATTCTGAATATCCGGGACCAGGCGATGGCCGCCAAAAAGATAATTCAGTGGCCTTTTGTCGATGCCGGCCGGGTGGCCGTATATGGCTGGAGCGGGGGCGGTTCCACCACCCTCAACCTTTTATTTCAGTATCCGGATATTTATACGACGGGGATTGCCATTGCGCCTGTGGCCAATCAGCTGCTGTATGATAATATTTACCAGGAGCGGTATATGGGACTTCCGCAGGAGAACAGGGAGGATTTTGTCAACGGTTCGCCTATCTCGCATGCAAAGGACCTGAGGGGGAATTTACTGGTGGTGCATGGAACGGGGGATGATAATGTGCATTACCAGGGGACGGAGATGTTGATCAATGAGCTGGTGAAATATGATAAGACTTTCCAGATGATGAGTTATCCGAACAGGACGCATGTTATCCGGGAAGGGGATGGAACATCGTTGCATTTGATGCATTTGTTTACGAGTTATCTAAGAGAGCATTGTCCGGGAGGAGGAAGATAAGACGCCTGTGGCGTCTTGAGCGGCGTCCAAAAAGATGTACTTTTTGGATGCCGTGTCTAATGATGGGCCTTCGGCCAAAACGCCCGTGGCGTTTTAGGATGCTACATTCTGAAAGTAACTCTCCACATAGTCGCTCGGTGACTTTTGAGTAACGCTCTTAAATACGCGGTTGAAATTAGTGATGCTGTTAAATCCGCAATTGTAAGCAACGGTGGCGATGCTGTCATAGTTCCCGTCCGTCAGCTTTTTGCAGGCTTCGTTGATGCGCACTTCGTTCAGGAAGGATACAAAAGTGTGCAGCGTATGTTTTTTGAAATAACGGCAAAAGGCCTGCGGCGTCATATGGGCTTGTTTGGCGGCATCTTCCAGCGTGATGGGCTTATCGTATTGCTGCATGATGAAATTGTAGATGGAGCCGATCCGGATACCTTCATGTTCGCTGTAGGCTGCCGGCTGGGAGCAGGCAGATAGAGGCATGAGTTCCTGGAAGGAGCTGAGCTGTTTCAACAATTCGATGAAATGGATCAGCTGATCTACCCCTGTACTGTTCTGGATACTGAGCATTTTATTGGAGATCTCCGTAACATGCTGCAGGGGTACTTTAAATCCTGTTTGCTGGTTCTGGAGGAAGTTCCTTACATTTTTGATCTCCGGGAGATCGAAAAAAGAATCCAGCTGGCCTTTTGTATTGAAGAAGATGTTGAGGGTCTGAACTTTTTTCCGGCTTTTCAGGGAGAAGTAAGTGGGATCACTTTTGAAGACATGCGGGAGGTTTGCTCCCAGCCAGTAGATCTCATTGGACCGGAAGGCATGCATGTTGTTTTCCGCCACCAGGGTGCCTTCTCCCGATTGGATCCAGGTCAGCTGTACTTCCTGGTGACGGTGAAGGTGGGGATAGAAGTGGGGCAGCACATCTTTCTGCACAATGACAGTCTTATCGTGCGGCACGGGCAGAGTGAATTGCAATACTTTCATGCATGGTGGTTTTGCAGTAGTGGTTAATAATAGAGATGACCTGATGTGAATATACGAATTTTGCGAATATTAGCTTCTTAATGTCAATATGGTGGTAAAACTGGTTAAAATATGGCTATATGAGGTCAAATCATGCGCAGCTGCCTGTAGTTTTGACACTTAATTTTAGCATCTGGCGCGGGGTTTTTCTGAAAGCCTTGTGATGCGAACAAAAAAAACAGTATGGAAAATGTTATCGTTATCGGAGGTGGGATCATCGGATTGAGTTCGGCTTATTATCTGCAAGAGGCAGGATACAAGGTCACCGTATTGGATAAATCGGATTTTCTGGACAATTGTTCTTACGGGAATTGCGGGTATGTCTGTCCCAGCCATTTTATTCCGCTGGCCACGCCCGGCATTGTCAGTCAGGGTCTTAAATGGATGTTGAATTCCAGGAGCCCTTTTTATGTACAACCCCGGCTGAGCCGTTCCCTGATCGACTGGGGCTGGAAGTTTATGAAGAGCGCTACGAAGGAGCATGTGGAAAGATCGGCCGTGCCGCTGAGAGATATTGCCTTGTTCAGCCAGCATGAATATGAGGAGAGCTGGATGAAGCAGCCGGAATTCGAGAGCGCCTATGAACATAAAGGCTTGCTGGAAATCTTTCAGACGGCTGCTGCTGCGGAACATGCACATCATACGGTGGAGAAAGCGAAAGAGCTGGGATTGGATGCCGACCTGCTGAATTATGAAGAAATGCAGGCTAAGGAGCCTCATACAAAGATCAATGGACTGGGAGCCATCTTTTTTAAGTGTGACGCGCACCTATATCCGAACAGGCTGATGAAGGCGCTGATCGGGATCCTGCAAAGGAAGGGCGTGCAATTATTGCCGAATGAAGAGGTGTTAAGATTTGAGTCGGGCGGGGGGGGCATCCAACGGGTGATCACTGCGAAGAATGGCTATTCAGCCGATTCGGTAGTGCTGGCTACCGGTTCCTGGAGCAGGGAGATGGCTGCTCTTGTCGGGGTCAACCTGCCCCTGATGCCTGGCAGAGGTTATTCGGTGACCCTGGAAGATTCTCCTTATCGTGTCAACTATCCGGCGATCCTGGTAGAAGGAAGGGCGGCTATTACGCCGATGGATGGCAATAAGATCCGCTTTGGGGGAACGATGGAGATCACTTCTACCACGGCTCCTCCCCGGTATGGACGGGTGCAGGGTATTCTCGATGCGGTCAGGCGGTTTTTTCCCGAGTTCGATGTTCCTATGCCGGCTCCGGAAAAAATATGGTATGGCTACAGGCCCTGTTCGGCAGACGGACTGCCGTATATCGGAAGGATCGGAAAGTATAAAAATGTAGTAGTGGCAACCGGGCATTCCATGTTGGGACTGAGCCTGGGGGCCGGTACAGGCAAGCTGGTCTGTGAGCTGATCAGTGAAGAAACTCCGGGCATCGACCTGTCTCCCTTTGCTGTAGAGCGCTTCGGTTGATCTCCGGGGCTCACCGGGAGAGATCCAAACGGTTAAAATCTGCCCAGGATTGATTAAAAATGAAGACAACAGCTCAGGCGTTTATAGATATTTTTGAAAAAACTTTTTATGGCAATAGATTGGAGAGGAGTATTTCCCGCACTTACAACGAAATTCACGACCAGGGACGAATTGGATATGCCCCTGTTTGAAAAGAACCTTCGGTTCCAGGTACAGTCCGGAGTAGACGGTATCATATTGGGAGGCAGCCTGGGTGAAGCCAGTGTATTGACGGTGGCTGAAAAAGAAAAACTGGTGAAATTTACGGTGGAGTCCGTAGGGGAGCAGGTCCCTGTGATCCTGAATATCGCGGAAGGGTCCACCCGCGAAGCGCTGAAACTGGCTGCGGATGCGAAGGACTGGGGGGCTAAAGGATTGATGATACTGCCTCCTATGCGTTATTTTTCCGATCACCGGGAGACGGTGACTTATTTTAAGACTGTTGCGAATTCTACGGATCTGCCGATCATGATCTATAATAATCCCATCGATTACAAGATAGAGGTGACGCTGGATATGTTCGAAGAGCTGATCGAATGTGAGAATATACAGGCTGTTAAGGAATCTACCAGGGATGTGACCAATGTTACGAGGATGATCAACCGGTTTGGCGATCGCATAAAAATATTGTGCGGGGTCGATACGCTGGCAATGGAAGAGCTGCTGATGGGGGCTCATGGCTGGATAGCCGGGTTGGTATGTGCTTTCCCTGCTGAGACGGTGGCTATCTTCCGCCTGATAAAAGCCGGAAGGGTAGCTGAAGCGCTGACGATCTACCGGTGGTTCCTGCCTGTGCTGGAATTGGATATACATACCAAGCTGGTGCAATATATCAAGCTGGCTGAAGTGCAGACGGGTATCGGAAGTGAATATGTCCGTGCGCCGCGCCTGCCGCTGGTGGGTAAGGAAAGGGAGAGGGTGCTCAGCATTATCGGTGAATGTGTGGCCAGCAGGCCTGTGCTCCCGGATTACCTGGCTATCCGGCTGGAGAAAACCTACGCCTGATGAATGAACAAAAGGAGACTTTCCGACGGTCGCTGGGGCTGCTGGATGCCACTATGGTGGTAGTAGGTTCCATGATCGGCTCGGGTATTTTTATTGTAAGCGCCGACATCACCCGTAATGTGGGATCGGCAGGCTGGCTGCTGCTCGTCTGGGTGCTGACGGGACTGCTTACGCTGACGGCAGCGCTCAGCTACGGCGAATTGAGCGGCATGTACCCCAGGGCCGGCGGACAATATGTGTATCTGAAAGAATCTTTTAACCCCCTCGTGGGGTTTTTATATGGCTGGAGCTTTTTCGCGGTCATCCAGACTGGTTCCATCGCTGCTGTAGGAGTAGCGTTCTCCAAATTCGCCGCCTATATTTTCCCCGGACTCAGTGACCGGCATATATTGCTGGATGCAGGATTTATACAGATCTCGGCTGCTCAGCTGACGTCTATCCTGTTGATTGTATTTCTTACGTATATCAACACACGCGGTGTTAAGGAAGGCAAGTGGATCCAAACCATCTTTACCCTGGCCAAGATCGTTGCGCTGGCGGGACTGATCCTGTTCGGATTTTTCCTGGCTTTCCGCAAAGATATAGCGGTGGCTAACTGGAATACCGGTTTTACACTGGGTAAGCTGGATGTCAGCGGCAGTCTCCTGCCTTATACGGGACTGGCTGCCCTGGGCGCTATTGCGGGCAGCATGGTGGGCAGCCTGTTCAGCAGTGACTCCTGGAATAATGTCACTTTTATCGCCGGAGAAATAAAGAGACCGGAGCGCAATATCGGACTGAGCCTTTTTCTCGGTACGTTGATTGTAACGGCCATTTATGTAGCGATCAACCTGATGTATACTGTGGTCATGCCGCTGCATGCTATTGCTTTTGCAGAGAATGACCGGGTAGGGGTGGCGGCATCCCAGCAGATCTTCGGGACCAGCGGCACGCTGGTAATCGCTTTTTTGCTGATGGTCTCTACTTTCGGATGTGATAACGGGCTGATCCTTTCGGGGGCGAGGGTGTATTATACGATGGCGAAGGATGGCTTGTTCTTCCGCCAGGTGGGCACCCTGAACAGAAATGCCGTGCCTGCCAAAGCCCTGTGGATGCAATGTGTCTGGGCGTCCCTGCTCTGTCTGAGCGGAAAATACGGGGAGCTGCTGGATTATGTCATCTTCGTGGTGCTGATATTCTATATACTTACGATCATCGGCATTTTCAGGTTAAGAAAGAGCAAACCTGACTGGCCCCGTCCTTATAGGGCGTTTGGCTATCCTGTCCTGCCCATGCTGTATATCATTCTGGCAAGTGGTATCAGTATCCTGCTGTTCATCTATAAACCTGCATTTACCTGGCCCGGACTGGGCATTGTCCTGTTAGGGATCCCTGTATATTATTTTGTCAGGGGGCGCAATGCGGGCGGCCCCGGCACCGGTGAGTCTATCGCTGATCCCGGTCAGGATCTTTAAGCTGGCATTACTGCTGGTTTTGGTTAATAAGTCCCTGTTATTCTTAGCAGGGATTTTTGCATATATTTATGTCTACCTTTGATTGGCTCAAGCTGTGTTAACCCATAAACGCACAAAAAATGAAAGTAGCTTTAATCGGAACTACAGGCTTTGTAGGCAAGGCTATCCTTCTGGAACTATTAGACCGGGATCATTATGTTACTGCCATCGCCCGGCATCCGGCAAAACTGGGTATTCATCACCCCAGCCTCACAACCAAAGCAGGAGATGTGCTGGATCCGGAGCAGGTCACTATCCTGGTAAAAGACCATGATGCTGTTATCAGCGCCTATAATCCCGGATGGACCAATCCAAAGATCTATGAGGAGTACCTGGAAGGGGGGCGGTCGATCCTGGCCGGTGTGAAAAAAGCCGGAGTAAAGAGATTGCTGGTCGTTGGCGGGGCCGGCAGCCTGGAGGTAGCGCCGGGGGTGCAATTATTGGACACGCCTGACTTCCCTGCCGAGTTTAAGGCAGGCTCGTCAGCAGCCCGTGATTACCTGGCGATCCTGAAAAAGGAGACGGAGCTGGAATGGACTTTTTTTAGCCCTGCCATTCTGATGAGCCCTGCGACTTCCGGCGTCCGGAAGGGCGTCTATCGTACGGGCCTTGATCAGCCTGTCTTTGATAAGAACGGTAAAAGTGTCTTGTCTGTGGAAGATCTTGCGGTAGCGATGGTGGATGAGCTGGAAAAGCCGAAACATATCCGGCAGCGATTTACGGCGGCTTACTAAGCGCCCTTTCTGCCGGAATCTCTGATCTTTAATTCCGTCTCCAGGATACGCTTTTCAAATTTGGTGACACATAAAAAATTTACCGGAGATTCGCAAAATTTTTCAAAGCGCATCTCCGGCACATTAAAAGAGCTTGCAGCACTTATGCGTGAACTTTTTAGCCTCAACGACAAAATTGCCCTGGTGACAGGTTGCAATAAAGGAATCGGCCGTTCCATGGCCCTGGGTCTGGCGGATGCCGGGGCGGATATTATCGGCGTTTCCGCTTCGCTGGAATTGCAGGGCAGCGCTATCGAAAAAGAGGTAAGGGCCCTGGGCCGGAAATTTACGCCTTATCAGGCCGACCTTACCAATCGGGAATCTCTCTACGAATTTATCGGGAAAGTCAAAAAAGAGCATCCGCGGGTGGATATCCTGGTCAACAATGCGGGCATGATCCTGCGCCAGCCTGCTGCGGAGCATTCGGATGCGTGGTGGGATAAGGTATTATCGATCAATCTGGATGCAGCTTTCATCCTGGCCAGGGAATTTGGCCGGGATATGATCGGTCACGGCGCCGGTAAGATCATTTTCACCTGTTCCCTGCTTAGCTTTCAGGGTGGGATCAATGTTCCGGGTTATGCCGCCAGCAAGGGTGCTCTCAGCAGTCTCGTTAAAGCATTGGCTAATGAATGGGCTTCCCGGGGCGTGAATGTGAATGGGATAGCGCCGGGATATATCAGCACCGATAATACGGAGGCGCTGCGGAGTGACCCGGTAAGGAGCAAGTCGATCATGGACAGGATACCTGCGGGCCGGTGGGGAGAGGCGGATGATTTCAAGGGGCCGGTTGTATTCCTGGCGTCCCGGGCGGCAGATTATGTGCATGGAACGATCCTTACTGTGGATGGGGGATGGATGGGGAGGTAACCCCTGTCCCCTAAAGGGGGAAAACCCGCTGATCCCTGAAGGGGTTAGTGAATAAGAAATCAGGTAGAACAAATGATATAAAATATACAACAGATATGGAAATACGATTTGAACATAGCCCTAAGGAGACCAGCGGAATGAATACGGAGGAGCTGCGGGCTGCTTTTCTTACGGAGAATTTAATGCAGGATGATACTGTTCAATTACTCTATACGCATTATGACCGCGTCATCGTGGGGGGTGTTAAGCCGGTGAAAGGCAGACCTGTCCTGGAGACGCATCCTGAGCTGAAAGCGGATCATTTCCTTCAGCGCAGGGAGCTTGGCATTATTAATGTCGGGGGGGGAGGAAAGGTGCATGCGGATGGAAAGTTTCATGAACTGGGCAAGCTGGATTGCCTTTACCTGGGTAAGGGCGTGCAGAACGTAAGTTTTGAAAGCGCTGATCCGCAGGACCCGGCCCTATTCTATTTATTATCTGCTCCGGCCCATGCCGTCCATCCTATCCAGTTCCTGCCAAAAGAAAAAGCGCTTCCCGCGGAAATGGGCAGCTCCGATACTTCCAATGCAAGAACGATCTATAAGTATATCCATGCAGAAGGTATTCAGAGCGCCCAGCTCGTTATGGGGCTGACGATATTAAAGAAAGGCAGTGTCTGGAATACGATGCCTGCCCATACGCATACCCGAAGGATGGAGGCTTATTTTTATTTTGAGGTTCCGGAGCAGCAGCGTGTTTTCCATTTCATGGGCCTGCCGGCAGAGACGAGGCATTTGCTGATCGCCAATCACCAGGC
>JAATFV010000049.1 GCA_015655015.1 Chitinophagales bacterium
CTGGGGAACTCCGATTTCAAGCCTGAGTTCAGCCTGCAGGAAGATATCGGGTTCGTGTACTCTTCCCATTATGTGGTGGCCACGCTGGACCTGTTCAATAATTTCATCACCAATTACATATACAATCAACGGGTGCAGAAAGCAAACGGATCGGATTCCGTGATCGTTCCGGGCACCCAGACCTTTCAGTTCGTCTCCTCCAAAGCCCGGTTATTCGGCGGTGAGGCCAGCATCGATTTCCATCCCATCAAGGCCCTGCATTTCGAGAACAGCCTTTCCATCGTATACGGAGCGAATAAGGGCACACAGAATAAAGCGCTGGGTGACAGCGCCAAATACCTTCCCTTTATTCCTCCTACCCACGGGATCTCGGAGCTGAGATATGAATTCGGCGTCCGGCAATCCCGCATCGCACACGCTTTTGTAAAAGTGCAGGTGGAATATTATGCCACGCAGGACCGGGCCTTCCTGGCCTACAATACGGAGACCCCCACGGCCGGATATACCCTTGTCAATACAGGAATAGGAGGGAGTATCACCGATAAAAAAGGGAAAACGATCTTTAATCTTTACATCAATGCGAACAACCTCTTTGACGTAGCATACTATGATCACCTGAGCCGGTTAAAGTACTTCTTATATTCCTCAACGGACACCAATCCGGCTCACGGGATCTATAATATGGGAAGGAATATCAGCTTTAAGCTGGACTTCCCCCTCGACTTCAGCCTGAGTAAAGGAAGTGCCCGGCCGGCCGATCCTCTTAACTAAATTTTTTTAAAAAACAGATATTCTGCCCGCGAATTAAATAATAATATTAATTTTTTAACGTTTTGATTGGAATAACTACTAACCCAATTAGCATAGTTACTGAAAGGTCGTCCCCGGAAATACGGACGGCCTTTTTTCTTAAGACGTCGGAAACGTATTGCACTAACCGGGCGAAACGAAGTTCTGCCGGCAATTTTATTCAAACCTTTTCACAGGTGTATGTTTATAGTCGGCATCATACTTTATAAAGAAATAGAGATAGAGTACCCGGCTCATCCGCATGAGCCAGGGTTGCAGTATGATCAGGAGAAAGGCATTAATACCCATCCACCAGAAGAACCGGTGATCTTCCGTAGACAGGCCGATGAATATCCACCAGGTAATAAATGTAGCCACGGACAGACTGAAGGAGAGAAGGTAGCTTACATACCCGGTACCGTACCAGAATCCCGGCTCCAGCTCAAAATGCTGCCGGCATTCGGGGCATTTGTCCGGCATTTTCAGGGTATGCCTTAATTTCCAGGCATTAGGATCGGTGAACATGGACCCCCTGCGGCAGCGGGGACATTTCATGGTAAAAAGGCTCCACCAAAAATTCGGGTTCTCTTCAGCAGACATCAGTAGTTATTTTAGATCGTCCAGCTCGTCAATCCATGATCCGTAAACTGGTAAGGCTGACAATGGCCGCCTGATTTCACCAATGCCTCCATCACCCGGTATTTAGAAAGGGCAGGACAATAAAAGGTCATGAATCCGCCCCCTCCGGCGCCGGATATCTTTCCTCCCGTTGCGCCGGCTTTTTTGGCGGCTCCATAAATATCTTCGATCAGGCTGTTCGATATCCCTTCCGCCATTTTTAGTTTTTGACGATATCCAAAATCCAGGATCTCGCCGATCTCATGGATACGCCCCTTCAGCAAGGCCTCTTTCATCAGCTGCGCCTGGTGCTTAAGCTGGTGCATGGCCTCGATTGATGCCTCTTTCTTATCCACTACATTCTGACTTTGTTTCTGGATGATCTTTGCTGATTCGCGGGTAGTAGCTGTATAGTACAACAACAGATTATTCTCCAGCTCGAAGAGGTATTGCTGTTTTACCCGCAAAGGATTTACAATGACTTTATCTCCGGAAGAAAATTCCATGAAATTCACACCGCCAAAAGTAGCGGCATACTGATCCTGCTTCCCGCCAGCCATTTGCAGATCGTTTCTTTCAATATCATAAGCAAGGTGCGCTATATCATATTCTCCCAGGGGCAATCGCAGCATCTCGACGAAGACACCGATGATCGCCACCACCAGGGTAGAGGATGTACCCAGCCCCGAGCCCGCAGGCGCGTCTACGAAGGTGGATAACCGGAAGCCCGTAACCGGCAAGCCATATTCCCGCCGGATCCGGTTGTACACTCCCTTCAACAGGTCCAGCTTGCCATCGATCGGCAGCTCCGCTAATTCGGCGCCTCCTTCCCAGCGCTGTTCTTCCTTACGGTCAATACCCTCTAAGATAATGGTGCTCTCCGCCAAAGGTTCGATGGTGGCGTGCGCATATAAGGATAAGGTCGCATTCAGGATGGCGCCTCCGTACAGGTCGCTATAAGGACTTACATCCGTTCCTCCGCCAGCCAGACCGATCCGCAAAGGGGCTTTACTTCTATATATCATAATTTCGGGTTAATGGGCATCTTTAAAAGTTCTATCGGCAGCTCTACCTGCGCCCGCTTATAATCTTCCGGAATGCCAATATCGATAAAATATCCATCCTGCACCAAACCATAAAGGCGTCCGCCCGGGGTCTGCTTTTCCAGGTAATCTTTCTCAAAAGAGAATTTTTCCGGCAGGGATGCCGACAGGAACCGGGCCGTGTCCAACGCATAGACCCCTCCATTGATGAGCCCGGCCTCATAAAATCGTTTCTCCCGGAAATGACGGATGCTGCTATCAGAATTGAGCTCCACGGCCCCATACCGGTCAAAATTTTTCATCGGTTTGAGACAGAGGGTGCAATCAGCTTTCTGCTGTTCATGGAAGGCCGACAGTTCTCCCGCCCGGATACCGAAAAAGGTATCCCCGTTCAATACCAGCACTGTTCCTTCCGTAACCTTCTGACAGGCCAGCTGGATAGCTCCGCCAGTGCCGAGAGGTGTCGCTTCTATCGATAGCTGGCAACGGAGCTCTCCGTCCGCAGTCGGGTCGGCAGGCAGTGTAGTCCGCAGAAAAGTTTCAAAATCTTCACTTTTATATCCCAGCGCAAAAATGAATTTTTCGATCCCCTGCCCCCGGAGATAATCGATCACATAGGAAAGAAAAGGCTTGCCGGCCACCGGGGCCATGCATTTGGGAAGGTCCGGAACGGCGGAACGGAGGCGGGTCCCCAGACCCCCTGCTAGTATGATGGCTTGTCGGATACCCCCCTGCCCCCTAAAGGGGGAGTTTGGTAACCCACTCCTTTTTTCGTTGGCTTCACTCATTTCAGGTTCTTTTTCAGATTCAGTGCTTTTCAGATTTATAAAAATCTGCTAAAGCTTATTCCCCCTTTAGGGGGTTAGGGGGTAAAATATTTCTCTTCCACCAGCTGGCAGATGATATGGCCCAGCAGCATATGGGCTTCCTGTATGCGGGGGGTATTACGGGAAGGGATATCGATGAGATAATCGCTCCACTTTTTCAGATCACCCCCTCCTTCACCGGTCATCCCGATGGTAGTGATCCCTTTCTCCCGGGCCGTTTCGAACGCTTTCACGATATTGACTGAATTGCCGGAAGTGGACAGCCCCACCAGGATATCCCCCGGTTTGCCAATTCCCTTGATCAGCCGGGAGTAGATCACCTCATAGCTGAAGTCATTGGCGACAGCCGTCAGATAAGACGTATTGCAATGCAGGGCCTCCGAAGGAAGCGCATCCCTGTTGATATAGAACCTGCCGGAGAATTCTGCCGCCAGATGCTGGGCATCCGCTGCGCTGCCCCCATTACCGCAGAAATAAAGATGTTTGCCCTGTCGGAACCGGTCAGTGATAAGGGCCACGAGATCCCCGACCAGTCCTACCAGCCGGAGGTCATTCAGGACCAGGCTTTTGACCGTCAGCGATTCGTTGATAATCTCTTGGATTTTTTGGTTCATGGGTGCAAATATCAGGTTTTTTGCGTCAGCTTCAGCAAAGACTGCCAGCTTCCCCCGTTGAACACCCGGGTGATACCGGCCTCCCGAAGGATCGAGGCCGCTTCCAGGCAATGACTCCCACCCGCGCAGCAGAGAATAATGGGCTTATTGAGAGCCCGTATCCGCCCGATATTTGCTTTAATACGGTCCACCGGAATATTCAATGCATAGGGAATATGTCCCTGGTCGAATTCAAAAGGGGTTCGCAGATCGATGATCACTCCTCCCTGATGCAAAGCCTGTCTGATGGGGGCCCCTCCTCCGAAAATGTCTGACAGCCAACTCATGATTTCTTACTTTGTTGAAGTTGATATAATTTGATATATTTTAAAAAAGTGAGATGAGCGATATTGATGGCGATCACAAACCCATAGAAGCCATCCAGGAAGCCGGCCCGGAGAAAATAGCTGGTAAAAAAAGCCCAGAACGGGTTAAAAACGATCTTAAAGCCCTGGGTCCTTTTCCCCTTTTGGTATAATAACAGGGCGGATAACCGGCTGTAGCGGTTATTCTTTTCAATATGTTCATCAAAATTTGAATACGTGTTATGCAGCAGATCCCCCTGGAGGTGACTGACATTGGAGCCTTCCACCGGTACCAGCGTTTCATGTACGATATCCAGGCTCCAGCAGCCCTTTTGGCGGTCGATTATACGAAGCTTCTTATCCGGGTACCAGCTGCCGTGACGGATCCACTGACCGCAATAATTATTCAGGCGGTTCATACTATAGGCATCATACGAAAATCCTTTTTCCTTCTCCGCCTGAATGCTCCTGCAGAGCTCTTCACTGAGGAATTCATCGGCATCCAGGAACAGTATATGGGAATGAGCTGCAAGGGCCATCCCGGAATTTTTCTGCGCTCCATAACCGGTAAAAGCCTGCTGATGTAGTATTCCCCCCAACTCCTTCACGATAGCCGCAGTCCGGTCAGTAGAAAAGGAATCGAGCACGATGATCTCATCGGCGATCGTTTTCACCGAATCCATGCACCGACCGATATTCTTTTCTTCATTATAGGTAATAATTACAACCGATAAGGCGATCATGAGGTCTTTATTAAGATATTTAGCCCCTGGTAAGGACTTGCGACACCATAAACATAAAACATTTATTCTTTAAGAATTTGTTATCATTACGAAAGATTCGTCAGGGATGTTGCCTCAGGAATTACCGACGGCCGCATATTTTCTTTCCCCGATCTGCTGCCTCCACATAGCATAATATAATCCTTTTTCGGTTAACAGGTTCCCGTGAGAGCCCATTTCTACCACCTCACCCTTCTCCAGCACATAGATCCGGTCAGCATGCATAATGGTAGATAACCGGTGGGCGATCAGAATTGTTATCTGGTCACCCTGGGAAGACACTTCCCGGATAGTCCGGGTGATATCCTCCTCCGTGAGAGAATCCAGTGCGGAAGTAGCCTCATCAAAGATCAGCAGCTCCGGCTTACGTAATAGAGCGCGTGCGATGGACAATCGTTGCTTTTCCCCCCCGGATAATTTCAGACCGCCTTCCCCGATCATCGTATCGATCCCTTTTTCAGCCCGGGCCAGCAGGTAATTGCAGGAAGCCTTGTCCAGGGCCTCCAGGAGGTCGGTTTCCGTAGCGGCCGGATTGACAAATAACAAATTTTCCCTGATCGTACCGGCAAATAATTGGGTATCCTGGGTGACAAAACCGATCTGTTTGCGCAGATCGTCAAAATTGATAGAATTTTCATCCAGCCCGTTATAAAGGATATTGCCTTCCAGGGGACGGTACAGGCCTACCAGTAATTTCATCAGCGTGGTCTTACCGCTGCCGGAGGGTCCTACAAAAGCGATGGTCTCCCCGCTCTTTGCTCCAAAGCTGATATGATCGATGGCATAATGCTGGGCTGTCGGATGTTTGAACACGACATCCCGGAAAGCCAGCTCCCGGACCGGCCCCAGGTGTTTGGGGGAGGCCGGAGGCAATTCCGGGGTCTTTTTCATCAGCGTGTCGAAATTATTCAAAGAAGCCTCCGCTTCCCGGTAGGAAAGGATAATATTGCCCAGCTCCTGCAGGGGACCGAAGATAAAAAAGGAATAAAAGACCATGGTCAGCACCTCTCCTGCCGTGAGCCTGCCCTGGAATACCAGCCAAAAGAGCAGGAACATGATGCACTGCCGCAGAAAATTCACAAAAGTGCCCTGGACGAAGCTGAGCGAGCGGATGCTCTTCACCTTTCTTAACTCCAGGTCCAGTATTTTAAAAGTATTCTTATTCAGACGGCCGACCTCCTGGTCTGTCAGGCCAAGGCTTTTGACCAGTTCGATATTCCGCAGGGATTCGGTGGTGCTCCCGGCCAGGGCATTGGTATCGGCCGTGATCTTCTTCTGGATCTTTTTGATCTTTCTGCTGAGCAGGCTCGTCAGCACGGAAAGCAGCACCATTCCCAGTACATAAATGGGCATGATGGACCAGTGCAGAGTGAAGGAATAGACGGAAATAAAGACTACCCCTACCAGGATCCCGAACAGCACATTGATAAAGGCCAGGATGAACTTTTCCGTATCTGTCCGGACTTTAGAGAGGATGGAGAGGGTCTCCCCGCTCCGCTGATCCTCGAACTCACTGAAAGGCAGGGCCATGGAATGCCGGAGCCCTGTAGTGAAAATGGTGGCGCCGAATTGCTGGACGATGACATTACCGCAATAGTCCTGGAAGGCTTTGGCAATCCTGGAGATCATGGCTACGCTGATCAGCAGGCCCAGGTAACCCATTAAGGTCCATACGAATTGTGCATGGGTGCGGTCGCCTGTCTTGTGAAAGACCTTATGATTATCGAAGTCGCCGATCTCATGCGGATGCGTACCTAGCTTATCGAGCAATCTCCCGAAAAGATAGGGGTCCAGCATGGAAAAGGTTTGGTTGATTGCCGCCAGCACCAGGGCCAGCAAGACGAGCTTTTTATAAGGAGCAAGGTATTTTAGCAGGGTTTTCATCTGTTGATTTATGTTTTTTGTTACTTCGGGCCGTTGTGTTTTATTGTTTTCCTTCGATCCTCCGCTGGTGACCGTCATTCCGGGGTACAATTTCGGTAAAAATAACAGGTTATTGCCAATAAGGTTTAGACCTGTATTTTTGCGGCAAATCCCATGAATGCGATCATTACTGTTACTGGATCCGGCCGGAAGAACATTTGCCACCAAGGAGAAGATCTTATATTTCGGGGTAGGGGCTTTTTTTATCTCGCTGCTCCTGCCGGATATGCCGGTTATCAATAATATTGTTATCGGGGGTATTATCCTGAATTGCTTTCTTTATAATAGCCTTGCTGAAAAGAAGCAGCTATTATGGAAAAGGAAGGAGATTTTGTGCATGATCCTTTTCTATTTTCTTCATATTGTCAGCACTTTCGTTTCGGTCAACCGGCAGTGGGCGCTGGAAATGCTGGTCCTGAGAGTTCCTCTCCTGGTCTTTCCTCTTTCCATTGGCCTGATTGTTATCCGGGAACAGCTAAAGGACAGGATACTTCTTCTCTTTAGTGTCATTATTACGCTAACGGCCCTGGCCTGCCTTCCTTACGCCGTTTACCAATACCATGAATTTAACGATGCCGGCTACCTGTACGATGACAGCCTCACTGCCCTTATCCGTAAACAATCGATCTATTTTGCACTCCTGGTCAATCTGACCCTCTTCAGTTATACATATCTCCTGCTGAAACCTTCTTTCCGGATACGGTATAAAGGCCTGATGTATGCGGCTATCGCCTTCCTCCTGGTCTTCCATTTTATGCTGGCCAGCCGGATCGCCATTATTACCCTTTATTCCGGCCTGCTCCTTTTTGCCGTCTTCCATATCATTCAAAAGAGGGCCTTTCTCAAAGGAACTCTTGTGATCGCAGGGCTGCTGGCCGGGGCTTTCCTCCTGTTCAGGATCTTTCCCAAGACCCTGAACAGATTCAAAGAGCTGAATTATACGCAGTACCAGTTCAGCCATCATGGCCTTGAAAGCCACTACAATATGCAGTTGACAGCCGATCAGTGGAATGGGGCCAATCTTCGCCTGGCCTTATGGAAATGCGGCTGGGAACTTTCGCTACGCCATTGGCTCCTGGGTGTACAGCTGGGCGATAAGCAGGAAAAGCTCATGGAAATGTACCAGGAGAAACATTTTGATTTTGCCTACCAGTCGAATAGGAATATGCACAACAATTACCTGGACGTATTATCCACTTTCGGAGTGATTGGGTTCAGTATATTCCTGCTGGGTTATTTCGTGCTGCCCCTGGCAGGAGCTGTCAAAGACAGGGATATTCTGGCAGGCAGTATAATTATTGTCTTCGCCGCCGCATTGATCACCGAAACATATATGGACAGGAGCATCGGATGCCTGCTATTGGCGTTCTTTCTGTCTTTTATCAGCAGCGGAAGAAAGGAACATGTTTAGTGATTGTTTTCAAGCTGCTTAATGATTGTCTTCCATATATAGCTCGATGGCTTTCTCCGTGTCTCCGTAAAATTCGAGTCTCCCATGCTTCATGAAAGCGGTCCGGGTACAATATTTTTTTATGGTAGTCATTGTATGGCTTACCAATATTACCGTCTTTCCCTCGATCCAGGATGATTCGAAGACTTTGATCGCCTTCTCCTGGAATTTTACGTCCCCAACCGCGAATATCTCATCGAGGAACATAATATCCGCTCCGGCATTGACGGCAATAGAGAAGCCCAGGCGGGCCAGCATGCCGGACGAAAAGAATTTTATCTTTCGGTCTACGGATTCTTCCAGCTCGGCAAATTCAATGATCCTGTCGAAGATCGCATCGATCTCTTTGATCTTCATTCCCAGTACGGAAGCGGAAACATATACGTTCTCCCTGGCTGTCAATTCATGGCTCATTCCCACTCCCAGGTTCATTAACAAGGTGCTGCCTTTGATATTTATAGTACCGGTGTCTGTAGGATATACTCCGGCCAGGATCTTCGTCAGGGTCGATTTGCCGCAACCGTTACGGCCGATCAGTCCCACACATTCACCTTGTTTTACCTCGAAGTCCATTGTCTTTAAGGCCTCTACCTTTGAGGCGCGGGGAGGATTAAAAAGATTGAAAAGCCTGTGTTTGATCGTATTGTGACTGTCTTCTGTTATATGAAATGTCTTACTTATATTTTTTGCTTCTATCGCAAGTCCGGGACTCATAGTTATAGTTTTTCAGCGGCTTTGGACCCCAGTTTATTTAAAAAAATAAGACCTATTGACAAAAAGACCAGCGCGTAGCCAAAATCGAATCCCAATAAGCGGAAATCGGGTTGCTGTCCCTCCATCATCACCCTCCTTGCATTAATAATGATACCTGCGATAGGATTGCCAAATTCGAAAGCGGGCAAAGCCGACTTAAATGTGCTTAGCTTATAAAAGATCGGGGACAGGAAGAATAAAAAAGAAGTGAATACCACCCAGATCTGAGTTATGTCCTTGGCAAGAATATAAATGGTCGACAGGATCAGGCAGAGGCCAAGTGACAATACGAACAGGTTGATAAACAGGAAAATGATCCATAAATTAGAGAAGGACACCCCTGAAGACTGTTTCTCGAACAGGTTATAGAATAGGAGGAACATTATAAAGTTGAAGAAAAAACCGATGCTGTTGGCAAAGAGTGTGGATAAATAGATCTCCAGCTTGTTCATATTACTGTACTCATACAGGTACTTCTTGATGTATAGGATCTGGATGCTGCCGGAGGTGGATTCTACAAAAAAATTCCAGAATATCAGACCGATAAAAAGATAAGAGGCAAAAGACGGCACATCACTTTTAAGGATGACCTTGAACGCTACATAATAAATACACATATCCATAATAGGCTTCAATAAAGCCCAGAATAACCCCAGCTTATTTTCATAATAGCGCAATTTGAACTCGATCTTGGCTAATAACCATATCCTCTCCAGTTTATTCGATCTTTTTGTCCAGTCATTCACAATGCCGGTGCCCATGCTTTAACGTTTAAGTTTTTTGATGGTTAATGCAATCTTTTTCAATCGTTCATGGCGCTTGACCAGCGATTTTATTTTTAATAATATTCTACTTTCTCCAACCCTTTCCGTCGCTACTTTTACTTCAAAGGTCGGGTTATCGAATAAATAACCCGGACCATTGGCATTCAATAAGTTAATTACCTGAGCCGCAAATTTAGCATAATAATCAGCATGTTTTTCGGTAATGTATTTATTTGAATAGAGTAATTTTTCCAGGGAAATATCCCTGATCATTGACCCTGACCTGACCCTGTAATAGAATAGCGGTTCCGGTAATACAATTCCGTTATAACCTCCATGCAACATACTTACTACACTTTCATAGTCCTCCAGTCCATAATCCACTTGTTTGTCATTCAGTCCGCCTGCGAGGAAAGCCGCCCTTTTGTACACCAGTCCGCTGCTGTTCACCGGGTTATGTACCAGGACAAAAGGAGGCTGTGGGGTAAAGGTCGGCCAAAGCCGGGTGCTATTCCCGAAATATTTTACCCAGGCTCCGGCGAAATGGACATTTCCGTTGCGCTGAAGGGCCGTTATCGCCTTTTCATAATAAGCAGGGGCTACTTTGTCATCGGCGTCTAAAAAAGCCAGGAATGTTCCTTTCGCCAGTTCCGCGCCGTAATTCCTCGTAAACGCAAGCCCCTGATTTTTATGATGGAAGACGCGCACATTTTCCCAACGGGCAATAAGGTCCAGTTTTTCAATACTTGCGGGATCCGTGCTCCCGTCATTTATTACCAGTATCTCCAGGTGCTTATAAGTAGACCCGAGCACAGACTGGATGCATTCTTCGATATAATCTCCCATATTATAATAAGGGATTATTACTGAGAGCAGATCATCTCCGGATGGCTCTGCATCTGGTGATCTGGTGTCTTCCTGGTATAAAAAAGGGAAATGAGTCCTGCCGGATGGGATAGATTTACCATACTCCAGGATCTCCTTCTTTTTTGCAAGGATCACATCAAAGGAATAGGTATCCCGCACCCTTTGACAGGCATTTATACCAATCCGTTGCATTTCATCATCGGTCAACGACAGAGTCTTCTCCAGCTGGCGGGCAAAAGAAGCAGGATCCCGATGATCAAAAAGGAAGCCTGACACACCTTCCTCCATCATTTCCCTTTGCCCGCCTTGTTGCGAGGCCAATACGATCTTTCCCAGGCTCATGGCCTCCATGACGACATAAGGCAGATTGTCTATTATGCTGGGTACAAGAATGACATGCGCATCCTGTAAATATTCTTTTATCTGGCGGGGCTGAATTTTTCCATGCAATTGCAGTAGCCCTTTTGCTATATAAATGCCGTATTTTTTGCTCACGAGTTGCCCCATGGTCTGCATCTCAGGATGATACACGATATCCGTACCTCCTACTATATGCAGGGGATGCTGAAAACCGTTATCCCATAATTTTTTAAAATAGGCCAGCAATTCAAAACTTCCTTTCTGGGGAGAGAGTTTCCCGTAATAAACGATCTTATTCCGTTGAAAGTTTCCCGCCAGCTCTTTGTTCTCCGGGCCGCTGTTCCCCGGGCCGCTCTCTCTTACCGGATCTTTTTCGTTTTCAGGCCTGGTCGCCGTATCGGCTGACGGATGCTCTTCCTGATATGGATTGGCAAGTATCCGTACCTCTTTACCGGTCAGATCGACATACCGTTGAATTTCCTCCACCAGGAACCGGGTGGGGGAGATCAGCAGGTCAGCCGCCGCAATGGCCTGCTTTTCCATTTCGCCCGTCCAGAAATCAGGGAAGCGATAGGTGGGCACCCTGTTATACTCCAGGTAAATAAATGCAGGGGAATGTAAGGTGATAAGGATCGGGACACCGGCCAGGAAGGCATAACCCGCATGCTTGAATTGGGTGAGATAATAGGCAATGCCCTGGTAATCCTGCGCTTCGATGAAATCAGGCTGGCCCTTTTGTTCAATAATTGTTCTTACCATATCGGCAAAGGCATAACTCAGTCTTGCGGTATAACCTAATGTCCCCTGCAGCCCGTTCCTGTTGCTGTTGAAACGGATCAGGGTGATGCCCGGTGCGGGCTCTGAGATAATATAGTCGGCAACGCTGTCATCCTGAACGAATACGGTCACCGCATCTCCGGCTGTGGCCAGCATCTTTGCGGTAAAATAGCAGTAGGTGCTGATGCCCCCGCCATGAAAAGGGGGATATTCCGTGGTAAGTAGCCAGTAGTTCAATCTTTATATTTTTTTACGTTGTCCCTGAATAATGACCGAAAGGTACGTTGTCCGGTGAGGACTTTCACGAGGTGGCCAAGGCGCTTGAACCATAAGGGTAAAATTTCGTATTCGCGCGTGTAATAGTCCTGCAGCTCCTTTGTTGCGTGGTTCGACCGCAGCACTTCCACATATTGTCTATGATGATTCAATTCCATTTCAGTGGAAGCCTGTTTTCTTTGAAGGACCCTTAGCTTTTTTTCCAGCTGCTGATTTTCCAGGATGAGGGTCATCTGTATGGGGAAATCCTGTCGGAATTTGTTTTCGATCCGATGGAGAGCCTGGATAGCTGTCTGCAGTGCTTCGGGGGAAGGAGAATAAAAGAAGAGATCATTTCCGTAGTACCGATCTCCGGCGAACAGGGTGGTGTAGTGGTTTGCCAATGCTTGCAGAGATCTGAATAGCGGGTTGGTATCCGGTCCGGATTGGCGTGGTTTATGGTCCGGAGCTTCCGGAAGAAGGAGCCGATAGATCTGGCAGCCTTCAAGTCCTTGCAGACCAAGGTAGGCTTTTAACGAGCCGGAAGCGTGTTCAAGCAATTCGGGCGAATCTCCCGTGAGCACGATCACCGGTTGGTCATCGATGCGCAGATAGGAGGGTAAAAAACAAGCCGCTGCGGTCAAACGGATGGCAGTGTCCGGAAGAGTCCCCCTGATCTCCAGGGCCAGGCCCAAAGCCGGTAGAGGCATGTTTGCTATTGATCGGTATGCGTTGTCCAATGATCCCTGTGTCAGGGCATCTGCCATGACGGTATAAAAGACGTTTTCCTCCGGTTCTTCCGCAGGTATGCTTTCTGATATAAAAAAGATCCGATTGATCATTAAATCCCTTTTATCGTGTAACCCTGCGTAAAAATAAGCCAGGTCATCAATCTTTCCCAAGAGTGTGCATATGTTCCGTGGGTGTCATCCATAACGTTCCCTCTTTCGAGTGTTTTGCGGATATCAAGTGGAGGGTATTCCGTAAAAAAATCCAATAGGGGCTTCTGGCGAACCCAGAACATGGTGCCGGCAACATAACGATAATCCTTGATGACTATGTTATTTTCCGATTGCAATCGGGAGAGTAGGGCGCGATTCTGGCTGATAAACGATTGCCTGGCGGGGTCATATTCGTTTCGAATGCTGTCGGCCCCTGCTATGACCCCGATCTTTTGATCTTTGCTGAAAGCCGCGAGCGCGCTTTGTACAATTGCGGGCTCTACGATTCGAAACAGCTTGTCCTTCCATTCCTGGTTTTGGATCTTGTACGGGCTTTTCTTGTCGTGAAGGAAGATGCCGTATTCGGCATCTTCTTTTTCCCGCAGAGCGGCGTCCAGCAGGACCAGCTTTCCGCCAATATCCTTACCCTGATTGGGAGACCGTCGCAGGACGATCTTTTTCAGCCAGGGACCGGAAGCTGCTTTTTGGAGCCTGTTGCCGAGAAGATGGTTTTGCTCCAGGTTATACATGCTATCCTCTACAACGTTGTAGTACAAAATAAAGGGGACATTCATTTTTTGGGAAAAGAATTGTATCCAGTCTTCGTGCTGCCCGTAGTAGTTGTGAAAGAATATAGAGCAGGTAATGGAATTCATAAGCGTATTTTCCATATTTCGATCATAGGAATGCCCTGCCAATCGGAGTATGTCCTTACAACTTCGTGGGAGATATGGTTCTGTTCCAAAGCTGCTGACAGATTTGCCCTGTTGCCTTTGAAGTTTTCGAATTGGGGCAGCTGCGTAAAGATATATATATCCTTATTCTTAGGCATGCCTTTAATGCAGCTATCGGCCTTTCCCCGTTCTGTGAAAAGCGGCCATACGTCCATAACAGCCGAGCGGTCGCTGGCTTCGGCGACAAGAAGGGTTCCTATGCCCCAGTCAGAGCTGACGAAACATGCCCCGGGCCGGTCTTTTGCGAAAGCAGCGGCCTTTATATTGGCCGGGTCCCAGGTATGATTGGTAGGCCTGGCAAAGGCATTTATGCTAATGAGGCTGGAGGCGGTGCTACCTATAAAGACCAGGATAAGGGTTGCGATGATGGCGATGTGCCGAAGCCGGCTATGGCGGGTTACCGGGTTGTCCCAGAAGGTGCCGATCAGGGGCGCCAGAAGCATCTGCCACATTCCGCTGAGCACCGAGGAATGGTGAGACCCGGTAGCGGTCTTTGTTACGACAAAAGCTGCCATCAGCAGCAGGAATAGTGTGAGCAACCATCCGTACAGGCGTCTTTCGGCGTGCAGCCTGATCAGCGAACGGAATCCGATAGCTGCAATGGCTGCGGCCAGCAGGTAGCCGGGCCAGAACCATTGTTCCACGCGAAGCCCATTACCACAGATAAAATCCAATGCTCCCCCGCCGGACATTGTCAGCCGTATGAGCCAGGCGGCATAGGAAAGCCGTTGCGGCCAGCCGATATCCATGTGTTCCGCCAACCGCAGGCTCCGGATGGTAGCTATAGCGAGCGCCGCGGATAAGAGACTGGCGGCCAGGACTGCCTGGCGTGGGCGTGTACGGGCAAAGTCGAGCAGCAGATTCTTGTACAAGAGAGCAAGCGAGCCTATTGCTGCAAAGGCAAGCCATAAGAAGCTCAGCTTGTCGAAGACTCCGAGCAGCATGGCTATGATGGCCGGCCAGACCCATTTGGGGTTCCGCGTTCTTATCCATTCCACCAGCGAGAGGAGCAGCAGTCCCCTGAAGAAGAACATCAGAGCATTCGGCCCCCAATCGAGTCGTGAATGCATGAGCAGTGTCGGATCCAGGAGTATCATCACCGCTCCGGACAGCGCGGCTGCACGCCCGAAGCCCCGCCAGAGGGCCATCACCAGGCCAAGACCACCGGTTATGCCTATAAGGATCGAGGGGAGCCGCACCGTCCAGGCGTTGACAGGCAACAGGGAGAAGATGGGGAAATATATCCAGGCCTTCAACGCGCCGATATATTTCATTAGCAGGACGGGGATCCCGAATATCTTCCGGCTGATGAAAATATTGGTTTTTGCGCCTGTGGCGGCATTTACAAAAAGCAGCTCGTCATAGTACAAGCCCGGGCGGTCGATCTCGAGGCAGGCCAGGAAAATAGCCGCGATCAGGATGAATAACAAAAGGACGAAAGCTGATAGCTGTTGCTTTGACATTATGACTCCAAATGTAGTGGCTTTTGCGACTTCTTCGATATTACCATCAATGAAATTCCCACCGGAAATTTCAGGCCATTTTTAAGAAAGAAAGTTTCATTCCTAAAGATCCTGTAAAGGATTTTGGAAAGAAATCCATTGCTGATCTTGCTATTGTCGGATCTGGGGGCTTTCTTTTGATCTTTCCCTTTAAGTATGGAAGACAGAATCCGGAATACAAAGACAAAAGGGAACAGAAAGAAATTGAAATATGATTTGAAATGTATGCTGCTGCTCTTCCTGTCGAATAATGCCAGATAATTCCGCATAGTATATCTTCTCACGTGCTCATTGATGACATCATGCTCGGACCACAGCATTTTAAAAGTGGGGACAGTGGTAAAAGTATATCCTCCTGGTTTGCAGACGCGGTGAAGCTCAGATATCGCAAGCAGGTCTTCCTGGACATGTTCTACGACGTCAAAGGCGCATACAAGATCGAATTCATTGTCGCTGAATGGGAGTGCCGTTATACTGCCCTGGATGAAACCCAAACCAAACTGCTGATTTACAAAATCACAGCATTCCTTGTTATATTCCAACGAAGTCACTTCCCCGAATTCCTGCAGCATTATGCTTGACGCTCCAAGGGCGGCGCCTACATTCAGGATCCGGATCGTTCCGGCACCGGCAAAAAGTTTAGCGACCTGGTCCTGCAGGATCTTTTTCCTGGCGAGGAACCACCAATTCGTCCTTTCGAGAGTATAGTATTCCTTGTAATATTCAGTCTGCATTAGTTGACTACTTTGTCGATGATGAAAAGCGGCCGTTGTCTTACCTGGTTATAGGTCCTGTAGACGTATTCTCCTACCAATCCAATGGTGATCAGCTGTACGCCGCTGAAGAAAGAAATGGCGAAGATCAGGGTAATATATCCGTCCGGCAAATTATGGGATGTATATTTAAGATAGATCAGGAGTATCAAATAAAATATAGAGATCAAGATGCTGACAAATCCCAACAGGTACATGGCCCGGATGGGGACTTTGCTGAAATTGAATATTCCGTTCATCCCGATTTGTATTCTCTTCCCGATGCTGTATTTCGATTGGCCTGCCTGTCTTTCCCCTCGATCGTACTCATAGCCGTATTGTTTGAATCCTATCCAGGAACGCATTCCGCGGAGGTAGCGGCTTTCTTCAGGCATTGAGATGATAATGTCCCTTACCCGTTTGCTGATCATACAAAAATCCCCGACGTCCATTGGGATATCGTAGTTGCTTAGCATTTTTTGTATCCGGTAGTATGCCCAGAAAGCAGATCGGAGCAAAAAACCTTCTTTCCTGTTCTTTCGAATGGCATAAATGACGTCGTATCCTTCCTTCAGCTTTTCGTAGAAGTCGGCAATTAATTCCGGAGGGTCCTGGAGATCTCCGTCGATGATCATGACTGCTTCCGTAGCATCCGCACAGAAAAGTCCTGCTGAAACGGCCAGCTGATGCCCATGGTTCCTGGAAAGGAAGACGGATTTATATCTGGGATCTTTTGCCGAAAGAATTTCCATGAGATACTTGGTTTGATCGATGCTGCCATCGTTCACCATAACCACCTGGGTGCTGGGCTCAAAAGAATCCAGCAGATTCGTTATTCTCTCCGTCAGCTGATGAAACATTTTCTCCTCATTATAAAGAGGGATGATAATGGAAATTAAAGGTTTCTGGATTAACATAGTTGATTAAGTTTCGGTCCACTTTATTTTGCAGTGCTTCGCGACCATTGAAAGAATTGTGCGTATTTGAATTCTATGGTATGTTTCCCTTCACCCAGGGAAATCGCCCTGAACAGCGGAGGATAATTCTTAATGGTTGGTATATTGATAGGTATCTGTTTTCCATTATCGTAACATTTCCATCCGGGATAATAATTTTCAGAGAAAATGAGCGTATCCGGCGTCAGGCAGTTGACCTCTGTTTTCTGGTACATATCGGAATATGCCAGCTGACGGATATTCTCGGCGTTCTCTTTTTCAATTTCTTTTCCGGGTTTGCCGAGCTGGCTTTTCCAATAGGTGCGGGGATAGTAATTTTTTCTTTCATAAAGATATGTCTTTGGCAGTGAGTCGAGGAAGGTAAATGCGCTGTCCAGAGGCTTATCGCTGACGAGATATTTGACATTCAGCAGGTCGTACGTCTCCGAATGGGGATCCCAACCGGTGCCGATGAAGTCAAAATAATGTACATTCATAGTAGCGTCGAATCCTAATCTGGTTTGGATCTTATAGATATCTCCGATGTTGGGTCTGCTGGAATCTTCTTTTGATATTTCATATGAAACCCTGTATTTGCCATAGCTTTTTTCAAGGAAGGTGGTAATGCGGTTTCTTTGAAAGAAAGTGGTGGGATAATTCGAATCTATCGGCCAGAAATCCACCTTATTCAGGCGAAGGTCGACAAGCAGCACAACAAGGAATGCCGCATAGATCACCGTATTCTTTGGGGAGGTTTTCAGCAATAAAAAGAACAGGAATGTTCCTAAGAATGGGATGGAGACACTGGGATCGATCATTTTTCTTTGAAAGATCAGCAGCCATACTACATTGGCTGTCAATGCGAGCAGGATATAGAATTTTGTTCTGGGAGAGTTCTGAAACAAGCCTTTTCCCAATTCCCCGATGTTGGCTATTGCAATACCGGCAATAATGGCAAAGGAAAAGTTCAGGAGGACGGAATATCTGGCTAATTCCCGGATGGCGTTGAGGAACGGTAGTGACCATAATATGACGGAAAAGAAGGTCAAATACCCCAGCGTGATGGGAATTGCAACAACGGAAATAATCACCATTAGCTTCGTCAGGTCCATATATTCCCGCTGAATGGCGATATAACGGCTCTTGATCAAATAAGTAATAAGAAGGAATGCGGGCAAGACGCCCATATAGAGGCTATCCCCATCCACCGGTCTTGATATATTTTTCCCCAGCAGGTTGCTGTAGTCGGTAGGGTTAAGTATATAAAGATAGGCGAAAATGTGGAATGGTACTTTTTGTCCTGGTCTTATTGGAATATCCGACCCGATCCATCGGTAGCTAAGGCTCATGTATTGGAACGAGTAATATAGCTGGGGCAGTGTTATGAGGAGGGCAATAGCCACAATGAGAAGAAAATTGACGGCTATCAGGATGAAAAACGATATCCAGCTCTTCCGGCTGTGGTATTCATAAAAAAGGATAATAATGCCTTCGATCAATAGCGTATGATAGAAAGGATGTATGTGTCCGCTCAATATCTGCATTCCGCTGATAAGGCCGGAGAAGATTAGGTGTTTTCTCTTGCGGCCGGCTGAGTAATATTTGACAACAAAGTAGATTGCCCAGGGCAAAAGGCTGAGACCATATAACACATTTGTGTCTCCATATCCCATTACCTGCATTTTCCCTGTAAAAGCGTATATAAGAGCGCATGCCAGGGAAGCTACCAGCGGCAGCTTGAATAACCTGCTTACGGAGTACATGCCAATAATGGCTATGAAATAATGCAAGACGACCAAAAGATCGATGTAATAGGGATCGATCCCATCTGCCCTGCCGAACAGGAGACAGCATAAAATGTTCAAGGGATAAAAGATACCGGGCTGAATTTCCCCCGGAAAGCTCTTTCCGCCAAAGGAACCGGCGTCCCACATAGGAAAATATCCATGGCGCAGCGAATTGTTCAATTTGAACATATACGTGTAAGCCATATGGCGATTTTCAAAACCCAGGAGGAAGGATTCATGCTTCGCTATCACCGGCCAAAGCAGAATAGTTGCGATGAATAGTAAGAAGAAATATGGGCCGGTAGAGTTGAGAAATCTGTCTTTATCAGTTAGCATAGATCGTTGTTTGTTAGGAGCATATTTTTATTTCAGGATATCAAAGATAAAAGTGTCGGGAACACGAACATCCCCTCCCCTCCTTAATGACCGGGAACGGCTCAATTCCATTTAAGCTTCCAGATCTCGATCATCGGCTGATTCTTCCAGTTATTGCAGGTTGCGACGACCTCGTGCCCTACATGATTGCTTTCCAGCGCATAGTTCAGGCAAGCCCGGTTGCCTGGCGTTGCGGAGTTCGGTACCTGCTCGAATTGGGGAAGCCGTGTGAAGATATAGACTTCGCTGTCTTTTGGCAGAATGCTGACATACCACTGGGCGTCGGCGTTGCGGGTGAAACCTGTCCATGCGTCGATAATGGTTGGCCTGTCCTTCGTCCAGCCGATCAGGGGATTACCCGTGCCCCAATTAGTGGTGAGGAAGGTCGCATTAGGGTGTTTCTGCGCAAACTTGCAGGCTTGATCATTTCCGGGATCCCAGTTGGGATTGGACGGAAAAGCGAAAAATTGGACGTTCGCCTGCGTACAATAGATGCTGCCTAAAAAGACAGTCAACAGCGCCAGGCGGGTCAGCCAGGTGTTCCAGGTCCGGCCTTTGTCATAAAATGCGCCTACCATCGGCGCCAGGATGAATTGCCACAGGCCGGTCAGGATGACGGCATGGTGTACACCTGTGGCCGACTTTGTAGCTATATAGGCGAGCATTGTCAGAATAAATGTCAGGATGCTCCATTGGTGCAAGCGCTTGCTCTCCTTATTGCGGTATAGCGTCCGAAGTCCGAGAAAGCCTGCTATAATGGCCAGCAGATACCCTGACCACATCCATGGTTCCAGCCTGAGCCCGTCACCGACTACTGTCTCGAGCGTGCCTCCTCCCGATGCTACTAACCGGATAAGACCCAGCGCCTGTGGGATACGATCGCGCCAGGGAGTTTCTACTGTAAAAGCGATCATTATTGCCCGTGTAATGGCAATTCCCATCCCCATGGCTGCGATCACTGAGAGAATGAGGGTTGCTTTGAGGTGTGTGCGGGCGAAGGTGCGCAGATCGTCGAGGTAGACGAGGACCATCGCGACCGACGCTGCGGAAGTGAACCAAAGAAAATTCAGCTTGTCAAAGATGCCCAGTCCTGCGAATATTACGCCCCAGTACGCCCATTTTACACTTTGCGTTCTAACCCAGCTGACGATAGCCAGCGTGGTCAGTCCCCTGAAGAGGAACATGAGTGCGACCGGGCCGAGGTCGAGGCGGGAGAACAAGCTCAGGCTGGGATCGAGTATGATCATCACGGCGCCGGCCATTGCTGCACTGCGGCCATACCCTTTCCATAGGGCCGCCACCAGCGCTATGCCGCCGGCCACGCCCATCAGGATGACAGGCAGTCTTACGGTCCAATAGTTGAAGGGAAGCAATTTGAAGATGGGATAATAGATCCAGGCCTTGAGTGCGCCAATATATTCCATCAGCAGGAAGGGCACGTTCATGATCTTCTTGTTTATGAACGCGCCAGTTTTTCCATTGAGGGCCCCGTTGACAAAAAGCACTTCGTCATAATTAAAGCCTGGATGATAAATTTTCCATGCGCCAAGAAAGACAGCGATAAAGGATAAAAATGCAATCAGAAGGATCAGGAACTTTTTACTTTCTTTCATAAAAATTCTGCAAGATTGGTAGTAGGCTTATAAAATGTACAGCACCCGGTGATCAGCTTGTTTTTCATGCAAAGGTTTTTTTAGGAGAAAACCTCTGAAATTATATTGTTTACATTTTCTTCAGAAAGATATTTCCTGGCGTATTCGACTTCCTTGCGGCTGAATTCCTGTAATTTATCATTATTATTATATAATTCCAGGATTTCCGCTACAAACTGCTCCGCCGTGTCTTTACCGGTAGCGACCTGGTTGATATTCTGCAGGCCTTCTATGCCGAAACGGGTGGTAACGAATGGGACACCGTAGTACATGGCTTCCACCGTCTTGCCTTTTACGCCTGCTCCGTACCGGAGCGGGATGACGACCATTTTTACATTCCGATAGAGGTTAGCCAGGTCTTCGTCAGAAACATAACCTCTTACCTCAATAGAGGGAGAGGCCAGCCTTGTGACTTCTTCGGGGGCATTGGACCCGACGATAACTAATCGTATGTCTTTCAATTCCTGCCTGACCGTTGGGAATACTTGCTGCGTGAACCACAGGACGGCATCGAGATTGGGTTTGTGACCGAATCCTCCGACGAACAGGAGGTCTTTTCGCTGATCGAAGTCTGCGGCCGGCTCGTTGAACCGGGAGTAAGAGAATGCCGGCATGGTATGAACATTCGAATGACCGATCTCCTTTTCGATAATTTCTTTTTCGTCGCAACTGAGCGTTAGAATGGTATCGGACTGCCTGATCAGCCTGGTCTCTGTCTTCTTCCATTCTTCCGCAGATGCGAGCAGTACCGGATCCTTCTCGATCTCATATTGGTGGCGCTCACGGATGAAGTGAAGATCATGGCCGAAATAGACGATCTTGGCATTCGTCTTTTCACGGATAAAATCAATGTATTTGATAGAAATATGTGGCCTGTTTATATAGAAAAAATCGATGTATTTATTGTTCTGCTCGATCCAGCTGCTCAAGTTATCCCGGTAATATTCACCGTAGAGCACTTCTATGCCCATTTGTTGAAGGACTGTAGTATAGGGTTCATGCTTATAGAAATTATCGCCTATGAATTTTACGTTATAGCCTAATTGGACAAAAAGCCGCAAGAGCTGGAATGTATTCCTGGAACCGGCATCTTTGTCGAAGTGGGGAACGTAGTGATCTATGACGACAATTGTCTTTTTGTCTTTACTTCTGTCGCGTGTCCAAAAGGGGTTGACGGCGTTGGGAAATTGTTTGTCCAGCTCGACGCTCCATTTTTCCAGGAATTTCAGGGCGTTTACCTGCTGATAGGATTTTATAGACGGCTTCCCGGGCTGAACAGTCTGGTCTGTGCCATGTGAAAAGCCCTCGAAGTGCCTGACTACAGAAAGCGGCTGATAAACAACCTTGTAGCCTTCCTTTCTGACGGAGAAGGCGAGGTCTGTGTCTTCGAAGTAGGCCGGCGCGTATCTTTCATCAAAGCCGCCCAGCTTTTTCCACAAGTCGGTCCTTATCATGATGCTCGCTCCGGAGATATAATCCACTTCTTTTACGTAATTGAATTCCGGCGCTTCGGGATCTTGTTTGTGACCGTAATTCCAACCGGATGCATCCTGCCAGATGATCCCTCCCGCTTCCTGCAGGCGGCCATCAGGATACACCAGTTTCGACCCGGCCATGCCAATGGTCTTGTCTTTTTCCATCAGGGTAACCAGTGAGCTCAGCCATCCGGGAGTCACTTCCGTGTCGTTGTTCAGGAAATGGAGATATTCTCCTCTTGCAAATGAAGCCGCGTGATTGCAGTTCCGCAGAAACCCCAGGTTCTGCTCATTCCGGATGTGGACGATTCGGGTAATAGTCTGATCGATATTCCGGGTCTCATCCGTAGAGGCGTCGTCTGCGAAAATGACCTCGTAACTGAGGCTTTCCGTATTTTCTTTAATGGAACGCAGGCACAGGTAATTCATCTCCCAGCCATTGTATGCAGGAATGATGACAGATACTTTCGGATCGGAAAAATAGGGAAATTCGAATGGGTCAAATTGTGTGGAAGCGCTTCGTTCATATGGGTTTCCGCCGGGACCGGAATGATCCTGAATGACTATATTATCATTTTTTTTGCCCCTGATCCGGTTAACGATATTTTTTACCTTCTTGTAACGGAGGGAATTCTGCGGAAGCAGCCTGTTGCGAATCCCATAATAAACGGATAGAAGCTTCCATCCTTCCGAGGCATAGATCTCCGATAATTTAATATTGAGAACATCTATTTGCTGGTATAACGAATGTATTTTACGATTCTGCTCTGATATGATAATCTCCTTATCGGCAAGGTCTTCATCAAGGCCGCCCTGCTTATTCACCATTTCATTATTCTTGTCCGTAAGGGTGGTAATGGATTGGGTCAGCGTGTCGATAGATGATTTTAATGCCCCGATGGAAAGAGTTTGTACCGCTGAAAATTCTTTTTTCTGATAATATTCTCCCAATAATTTTTTATAGTCGTCCTTTAATAGACTAAGCTCCATCTGCACCCGGTGCAGCGCAATATTATCCGGATCCCTTCCATTATCAATCGGAAGGCTTCCTGGTGTAGGGGTATTATTTTTCATAATGACAGAAGGTAGTATATTCAAAATAGGAGTTTTCGTCACAAACGGCTTTACTGCTAAAATGCAGAGATAAACAATTTTTTGGGTTTAAAAATGGTTTTCAAATCTGATAAAGGATCCCTATGCCGGTCACTGAAAGAACGCCATTCTGTCAATAAAAAAAACGCTTGTAAAATGGAAAATATAATAAAACGGAGTAATATCTTAAAGTTAACAAGTATAGAGATTTAAATAAGTCTCAAAATAAGTGTTAATTTTTATATTATTTATGAAATTTAGCAGCTATTTTTTGTTTTAAAACGCCCAGAAGGCTCCTTTCCTCATAGGTCTTCCTATACCAGAGAAGGTCTTTTTGTAATTGGGTTATCTTTTGTTCAGCATCGTGGTTCTGTATGGGAGAGATTTCCATTGGGGATTTTTTGCTTTTTTCCGGGACCGGGGGGGGAACGGTCTTATGGATTTTCCCGGAAAGCACTTCGCTAAGGCGGGTCACCTCGTTGGTAAACTTATCCATATCAAAGGAATAGCCATTCTTGGGGGTGTTATTTTTTTGGATCACTTCCAGCTCCGCCTCCAGAAGAAAGGCGCTATTGTTGGACCGGGCCAGGTCTTCCTGTGATCTTCTGTATATGTCTTTATAAAAATGAATATCTTCCGTTAGATGCTCCAGGCTTGCTATCAGAGCTGATTTTTCCAGCGCAAGAGCTTCCATGGCTAATTCCAAGGCTGCTGACCTTTCCTGTAATGCCGTACGCATGCTGACGCTCTCCTCTAACAATACTTTCGTGGCGCCGCTCTCCTGTAATAACACCTTTGTGGCGGCGTTCTCCTGTAACAATGTTTCTACTTCTCCGGACAACCTTTTGCCCCAGGCTCCCAGCTCTTCAACTTCCCGTTGCAGATCAATAATACGGTCGACCAGCTGAAAATACGATTTTTCACTTTCAGGAACGATGCTGGCGATGGAAGTCTGTATCGTTTCGGAGAGGTCGCTGCAAAGACCGATTAAATACTTTCCTTCAAAATGGTACGCATGATTCACCTGGATAACTGCAACCGGTTTTTGAGAAAGGTAATCCTCCTTATTCAGGATCACGCTGGCCACTTCCTGGCCCTGGCCGTATAAACGGACATGCCCGAAATGCCTTTTCAGCAGTTTTTCGAACTCGTCTTCATATAATTCACATAAATGAAACTCATTCCGGTGGTTATATCGGTCGGTATAATTCTTTTTATTGGGAGTTGAAATAATAAAAACGCCGTTGATCCTTAACACACGTTTTACCTCTGCAAGAAACAGGTTTTGCGTATCGGCATCGATGTGCTCGAGGGTCTCGAAGCTCACGATGATATCGACGCTGTTGGAGGCAAGAGGAATCTGGCTGGCGGAGCCATGTAAAAAACTAATATTCTCCTGATTGTATTTCCGGCTGGCATGTTCCACAAGATCAGGATTGATATCCACTCCGAATACCTGTCTGGCCCTGGATGACAGAATGGATGTTCCATATCCCTCACCGCAGGCAATATCCAGCACCGTCTTTCCTTCCACCATTTGCAGTATGCTCAGATAACGTTGTTTATGTTCTGTTTCCAGTTCCGGGTTATTGCTATTCTCTTCTTTTGCGTCATAAGGAATGAAGAACTCTCCAGTAAATTTCATAAAAAACTAATGTGAGTTGATTTATTAATGAATCGTTATTTGTATAAATGGATAAAGTTCACATTGCATTCCTGAAAAGAAATATGATTATCAGGGGATATCGCCGAAGCGATAAAGTGATAAGTTCCTACCTGTCAAATCGAAGGTTTGGGGAATAGGTGTTTCGATCCCGGGGTTTTCCGGCAGGCAGGGTTCATTTCCTGAAGAGCTTCTGCCATACAGTTCCTGCCAGACTTCTTTTTACATAGGTAAGCTTATACCATTCGATATCTTTCTGATAATTGGTAATGTCGTTTAGAAGCTTATTAATGAGTTGCCGGGTTCCCTCATTGGTCTGCCTGCAATCCTGCAATTGTTCTTCCAGCCTGGAAATGGTAATACCTTTCTCTTCTGACAGGGCCTTTAGCTGATTTATCCGTTCCTGCTGTCCCTCAATGGTAACCTGCTTAAAAGCGACCTCCTTATCCAGGTAGATCCTGATTTCTTCCAATTGGTGGTGGATAGATTGCATTTCAAGAACCTTGTTTCCGTTTTCTTCCATCACAGTATACATTTCCGACAAATTTATAGGGTTGCCTATTCAAAAAGTATAAATAAATCTACAATTAACTCTTACAGGAGTCACTCAGCGCCTTATACAGGATATCCCGGCTGCCAAAGCAATGGCTTGACAGACAGATTTCTTTAATACCTCTGCTTCTGATGCTGCAAAAGGCATGCCTTCAAAATTGGAGAGTGACACAAACGTTTGGGGCCCCGGGATTTGCTCTTTATTGTCTTTGGAAGAGAGCCATCCGGTAATACGGATATTTCCAGCGGCAAGTTGTTTCGTATTTTAAATTACCTTCCCACAACTTGTCCTACATTCCACCCGTCCGGTAATTTTTCAGTGATCTCTATATTTCCGAATTCCTGTCCCTGTCGTGAACCTACTTTCTTAGCCCAGGCTGCCATCCGGGCAATACCTTCTTCAAGGCTGATATTGGTTGGCGCTCCAAAGACCCGATGGGCCTTTGCATGATCCGAATAAGCATGCTGCACTTCATTGCGGGCATTGAGATGTTTGACATCCGGCTGTACCCCGAATTCCTTACTGACTACTTTGGTCAGTTCATTCACGGTATAGGGCTTATCGGCGCCGATATTGAATACCTGGTTGTAGGCTTCAGGAACAGAAACCGATTTGGCAATGGGTATGGCTACATCATCGATATAGCTGAAGGCCCTGGTTTGTGTGCCGTCCCCGAAAACGGTCAACTGTTTACCCTGCATGATCTGGTTCATAAAGATCCCGATCACATTCCTGTATTTATCCCCGATATTCTGGTTCTCTCCGTACACATTATGGGGACGGAATACTACATAATTTAATCCGAACATTTCATGGGCAGATCTCAGGTCGAGCTCAACTGCATATTTGGAGACACCATACGGATCTTCGGGGGTAGGAGTCATTTCCTCCATCATAGGCAGCTGCCCTTTCCCATAAACAGCAATGGAGGAGGTGAAAACAAAACATTTTACTTTATGTTTGACCGATTCGTTGATGAGATTGATGCTGCCGATCAGGTTCGTATTATAATTATAACGGCGGATAAAATGAGACAGTCCTTCCGCAGCATAGGCAGCGAGATGATATACATAGGTGAAATGATGCTCATTGAAGAGATCCGTGATCAATTCATGATCGGTAACACTCCCTTGTATGAACAGGGCGCCCGATGGAATATGGTCTTCAAAACCTCCGCTCAGGTCATCCAGGACCACCACCTCATAACCCGCTGCCAGGCAATGTTTTACCACATGAGAACCAATAAATCCTGCTCCGCCGGTCACTAATACTTTTGCCTTCATATGCAATTATAATAAGTAATATTTAATAAGTGAAATTGATAGATTCCGTTCTGCGCAGGGAAGCTACTAGGAAGTTTTCCGGAACAGCTTTTGCCAGATCGTTCCGGCAATGCTCCTTTTTACATAGGTCCGCTTGTACCAGTCAATATCTTTCTGGTAATTACTGATATCATTGAGTAACTTATTGATCAGCTGCCGGGTGCCCTCATTGGTCTGCCGGCATTCCTGTAATTGTTCCTCCAGCCTGGAAATTAAAAGATCTTTTCCCTCACTCTGCGTTTTCAGCCTGTCAATTTGCCCTTTCTGTTCCTCGATGATACTTTGTTTGAACGCAATTTCCTGGTTCAAATAGGCTCTGATCTCATCCAGCCGTTCATGGATGGATGCCAATTCAAGGGCCTTGTTCCCGTTTTCTTCGATCACAGAATACATTTCCGACAAATTTAGAGGGTTGTATATTAAAAAAGCATTAAAAGGCCTGCAATTAACTCTTATAGAGGTCACGATAGGAGCTGGATGAGGAATGTACATCGAACTCCTGGACACAAAACTGCTGTGAATATTCACCCATCACCTGCAACATATCCCTGTTATTGTAGTATTGAAGGATCTTTAGAATAGCCTCCTCCTCATTATTGAAAAGATCTCCATTCAGTCCTTTATGCACGATATCCCGGTTACCTACACAATCACTTAATAATACGGGTTTCTTTAATATCAACGCTTCCAATACTGCAAAAGGCAGCCCTTCAAAATTGGAGGTCGACAGATACATCTGGGAACCGGCAATCAGGTCTTTGTTGTCTTTGGAAGAGAGCCATCCGGTAATATGGATATTTTTAGCAGTGAGCTGATCCCTGTCTTCTCCGTCCCCTACCCATAAAAATTCAAAATCGCTGAATTCTTCGAAATAAGTGGCTATGGTATTGAAGAGGGCGGGATTCTTTTGATCTACGATCCTCCCGCTGGTAGCGATCCGAAATTTAGCGGGTTTTACGGATGGGCTGATCCGGGGGAGTAACGGCAGCCTGTCTCCCATTACATAATGGCTATCTCTTCTGAAGGGATCCGCCTTGAATTGGTTTTGGTCGCCCAGGGCGACGCCATTATTGATATTGACGGCATCGATCCCCAGGGCCTGGTATGCCTCCCATTCCGATGGGGAGCAGCAGACCACCCTTCCTCCGAATACGGATCCCAGCCTTTCCAATTGTTTATAGAGGTAATTTTTCGCCTTGCTGCCTACCAGAAAAGGGGCTCCATTCGGTGTATAAACGACCGTATCGATCCTGGCCATTCTACAGGCCAGCCGGCCCAGAAAACCGCTCTTGGAAGAATGCAGGTGAACGGCATCGATGTGAATCTGCTTTTTCAGGCGTTTGAGAATGGTATATAATTCCATGAACGCCACGGTATCCTTTCGGATGCTGATCTGCCGTTGCGCTGATTTCCAACGGATAAAACGGACATTTTCCTTAGGGAAATTCAGTTTTACTTCCGCTGACTTCATCACATACTCCCGTTCTCCATGAACGATGATATGGAGGTCATCATTCAGATTCTCCACCAGCGATCTCACAAAAGTGGCGATGCCAGATGCAAAGGGTTCAACAACATGTACAATTTTCATAATTCAGATCGATAAGGTGCATAAAATACGATACCATCTTCTTACAGCAAGCATTATATGCAAAGTATTTTATATATATATTTATTCCTAAGAACAGGCTTCTGACTCTAATTAACGCTAATACGTTTAATTCCGTATGTTAGCTTTTTTATTTGCAGAACCATTCCGTAAGGGATAACCATTAGAAACCAAAGTTTTATCATCCCCATAAGACTTAGCACCTTGTTTTTTCCATATCGTTTTACCACCCGGCCCCGGCTTTTCAGCTGCTCTTTACGGAAATATAAAGAAATGCCTTTTGGGTTGATCTCACATGTGACAAGATCTTCCGGTATAACCGCGGCCTTGCCATTGTTAAGGATTTCATAAAAGAACCCATAATCTTCTGCATGGGGAAAATCTTCCGGGTATCTCTCTGCCAGCTGCGCGGCCGTAGCCCTCCACATAACAGTGGGATGAATAAATATATTCCTGAAGTGCATGCCTCTTTTTATCTTTTCATGCTCCGTCGGGGTAATATACCGGTAAGAGGAGCCGGTAGAAAAATCTTTAAAGACACACCAGCTGCCCACCAGGTCAATATCCGGATGCTGATCAAGAAAGCACACCTGTTGCCGGAACCTGCTTTCCGCACAGATATCTCCGCAATCCTGCCTGGCCACGAACCTGAAATCATTATTTTCCTGGAGCCACTCCAGTCCCGCATTCATTGCCTTTGTAATTCCTTGATTTTCCGGGAGGCGGATGATCTTTACCGCCAAAGAAGCCGGCAGGCAGGCAGTCAGATCGGTATAATTTAAAACCTCTTTACTGCCATCATCCACAATCAGCAAGGCATATTTACCGGAGTCGTACTGTACGCTGCTCATAGAGCGGATCAGCCCCGGAAGATTATTATAGTAGGGGATCAGCAAATAGAAATCAAACCTGGATTGCTTACGCTCTTCCATAGGAAGCGATAATTTACAAAGGTAAAGTTAATGGGCGTGTCGGCTGTACAGCCGGCATGCCGTGCAAAGATAGTATTATTCCCAGAGTGCAGAGAGCTCTGATTTATAAGGTTTTATTAAATATGTTGGGCGTGCAACGTTTTACGCCTGGAATCTGTCAACCGGGGGTAGATAGCTGTTTTACTCAGATAAGATCCCTATGGATAGCATTCATGATACTCTTAATCAAATAACATACCACTTAGTGGTATGTTATTTGTAAATTTAATTTGTTTCCTTTGCAGAAACTATAAAAATTCTGCTTTATCCGGGACACTAGAGGGGCAGAAATTTCGTTATTCAAAGTCAGCTTTCAGGAGAAAACCAAATCCTCGTTCAGCATGCGCAGTATAAGTATCGAAGCAGCCATTTATTATCAAAAGAATTGGGGGGATGGGCAGCAAATTGAAATTCGCCGCCATCTATACGCCAAAAGAACATACTTTCTCGTCAAACGTTGTATGGATCTTTCCGTTGCGCTGCTGATTTCCGGGCTGATCTTTCCCTGGCTTTTCCCAATCGTCCTATTATTGATCAGACTGGACTCCAAGGGTCCTGTCTTCTTCAAACAAAAAAGAGTAGGCTTCCTGGGGAAGATCTTCTGGTGTTATAAATTCCGTACCATGTACCTGAATGATGCCGCCGACACCAGCCAGGCTATTAAAGATGATCCCCGGGTTACCAGAATTGGAAAATTCCTGCGTTATACCGGGCTGGATGAATTGCCCCAATTCATCAATGTACTCCTTGGAGATATGAGCATCGTCGGTCCCAGGCCGCATATGCTAAAGGATTCAGCCGAATTTTCAGAAGTCGTTGCTGATTATAATTTCCGCAACCTTGTACGCCCCGGTATAACGGGTATGTCACAGGTAAGGGGCTATCGCGGCCCGGCTGCCACTTTCGAAAGTATCTTCCGGCGTTATCAATGGGACGCCTATTATGTCTTGAATATTAGTTTATTTATTGATATGAAGATCATGTACGAAACCGTTTTGTTAATGCTCAAATCCGTGTTTCGGAAAGACAAACTATTCTCCGCCGATCAGTCTGTTATCGGCCATACAGGTATATCCGGCGCAAAAAAGATTGCCTGATCATTTTCTATGTTCATCCGGAATTATCCGGCGAAATCCCTGATCCGTAATTGCCCGGCACACTCCTTCAATTGTTCCCTGATATAAATTTTTATTGAATTGTTGATTAATCTGATGGTCGAGTTATACTTTTGGAAAGTACCGGATGAAGTCCATCTTGCGTTTCTTTACCTTTCCGGATGGAATTCCCATAAAAAGATACATTCAGGATCAAATAAATGATAAGAGTAAATAACCCCATAAATCATGCAGGAAAATTGTTTGTCCATTATCATACCAGTCTACAATGAAGAAAAAACCATACATCTTATCCTTAACAGAATCAAAAAAGTACAGATTATCGGAGGACTGACAATGGAATTGATCATTGTCAATGATTGTTCAAAAGACCGGACAGCCGATGCGATTCGTACTTATATGCTGGAAAACCCCGATCTGTCCATACAGTTCTTCGAACATGATGTCAATAAGGGTAAGGGAGCGGCATTACATACCGGGATTCAAAAGGCCAGCGGCGAATGGATCATTATCCAGGATGCGGATCTCGAATATGATCCCCGGGAATACAATATTCTTTTAAAACCTGTTATAGAAGGAAATGCGGACATCGTATACGGGACCAGGTTCTTTGGAGGAAATCCTCACCGGATCCTCTTTTTCTGGCATTCCATCGGCAATAAGTTCCTGACTTTTTTATCAAATATGTTCACGGATCTTAATTTATCCGATATGGAGACTTGTTACAAGCTTTTTAGAGCAGATATCCTCAAAGGCCTTCCATTGCAGGAGAAACGGTTTGGATTTGAACCGGAAGTAACAGCCAGGATTGCCCGCATTCCAAATATCAGAATATATGAAGTTGGAATATCCTATTATGGACGTACTCCGGCGGAAGGGAAAAAGATTGGATGGAAGGACGGTTTCCGGGCAATTTATTGCATTTTAAAATATAATATCTTTAAACGATGAAAATAGACCAATCAATGCCTGCAGATGAAGTAGGCTTTTCCACATTGATGAATATCAGTGATGCGGATAAACTGAATAATTGGATGTTCGAATCGATCTACCCTTTCGTAAAAGGAAATGTACTGGAGATCGGGAGCGGGATCGGAAATATTTCATCCATGTTCGTTAATCGGCAAATGCCCTTATCTCTTAGCGATTACAGCGATGAATATTGTCAATTCCTCAAAAACAAATTCAACTCGGTCCCTTATATAAAGGATGTCTTCAAGATCGATCTGGTAGATAAGGATTTTGAATCCACGCATGCTCATATATTGGGCACTTTTGATACCATATTTGCCCTGAATGTAGTAGAACATATTGATGATGACAGCCTCGCCGTAGAGAATTGTTATAAATTACTGGCTTCAGGCGGACACCTGATATTGCTGATGCCGGCTTACCAGGCTCTTTACAATAGATTTGACAAGGAGCTGGGACATTTTCGCAGGCATACCAGGAGTACCATGAAACAGCTGCTCTCAAAACATTTTGAGGTGATTAAAACCTGGCATTTCAATCTGGCCGGAATTCTCGGATGGTTCCTTTTCGGATCCGTTCTTCGCAGGAAACTGATCACAAAAGGACAAATGAATACATACGAAATGCTGATCCCCTTATTCCGTTTTGCTGATTGGATAACTTTTCGCCGGATCGGGTTATCGGTCATTGGGGTAGGGCGGAAAAAGTGAGAATTTTCCCTTATAAATAGTAACTTCAGTATTCAACAACAATATCTTCCGGAATGGTCGTTAACAGACGTACAGCCCTCAGGCAGTTTTTGGTTATTTCCGCTGGCGCCGCCCTGCTGCCCTCCTGCCTGCAGGATCGATCGAAATCGACGATCCTGCTTAAAAATTTCCAGATAGGAGCTCACGAAGAGGCATCCCTGGCCGAGCTGGCGGAAACCATCATCCCTGCCACGTCCACCCCGGGCGCAAAAGACATATCCGCCCATCTTTTTGCCCTGAAAATGCTGGACGACTGTTACAGCAAAGACGACCGGGAAAAATTCCTTAAAGGACTTCAACAGCTGGACGAGGCCGCTAAGACCGCCTCCGGACAATCCTTCGTGAAATGCACTTCCGCACAAAGAGAGGCCCTTATCGGTGAGATAGAGGGCAGGATTGCTTCCGGCAAGGGAGCACCCTCCTCCGGTAATGGTACAGCCTCCTCCGGTACTGGAGCTCATGCTGCTGGCGGCGGACCAGCCTCCTCCACCGGCGAGCTGAACTTTTGTTATTCCGTGATGAAACGACTGACGATCCTGGCTTATTCGTCCTCCCAATTTTTCCTGACGAAGGTCCATGTATATGAGCTGGTGCCCGGAAGATATCATGGCTGTGTTCCGGTAAAGAGCGTTCCCGCATAGGATCAGTCGGAATATCATTCAGTCGAAATATGATCATGACTTAAAAACCGCATTTTAACAGTATACTATAATGGGCGATTCGATAAAAAACAACCGCTTCGACGCAATCGTGATCGGTTCAGGCATGAGCGGCGGCTGGGCCGCTAAGGAATTTACAGAGAAAGGCCTGAAGACACTTGTCCTGGAAAGAGGACGGGATGTCCGGCACCTGAAGGACTATCCCACTACCAATATGATGCCCTGGGAATTTGAGCACCGGGGAGAGATCCCCCTCGACATCCGGGAGGCCAGCCCCGTAGTAAGCCGTTGTTATGCTTTCCGGGAGGACGCCATGCACTTCTTTGTAAAAGACAAAGAGCATCCGTACGTACAGGAAAAGCCCTTCGACTGGATCCGGGGTTACCAGGTAGGCGGAAAATCCCTGTTATGGGCCAGACAGACCCAGCGCTGGAGCGACTTTGATTTTGAAGGTCCTGCACGTGACGGTTTTGCTACAGACTGGCCCATTCGTTATAAAGATCTTTCAGCATGGTACAGCTATGTGGAAAAATTCGTAGGCATTTCAGGAAATAAGGACGGTCTGCCTAATCTGCCGGATGGAGAGTTCCTTCCTGCCCTGGAGCTTTCCTGTGTAGAGAACTATTTCAAAGATACCGTGGAGAAGAAATACAAGGACAGGAACATCATCTATGGCCGTTGCGCCCATCTCACCGAGCCTGCGCCCATCCATCTGCAGCAGGGGAGGGCCCAATGCCAGAAAAGGACCCTCTGCCAGCGGGGGTGCCCGTTCGGCGGCTATTTCAGCAGCAATGCCTCTACCATACCCTGGGCCGAAAAGACAGGGTTTCTCACCCTCCGGCCTTATTCAGTGGTGCATTCCGTTATCTATGACGATAAAAAAGGAAAGGCCACCGGAGTGCGCGTTATAGACGCTAATACGAAAGAGGTATTCGAATATTATGCTCCTGTCATCTTTGTCAACGCAGGCGCCCTGAATACCAACCTGATCCTGTTGAATTCCGTGTCCGCCCGTTTTCCCCATGGTCTGGGTAATGATAACGGGCTGCTGGGAAAATTCGTGGCTTTCCATAACTACCGGGGACATATTTCAGGGGAATATGACGGGTTCAAAGATTCTACGACAGACGGCCGTTCCCCTACCAGCGCTTATATCCCCCGGTTCCGGAACCTGCATCGCCAGGAGACGGACTTTCTCCGGGGATATGCGGCCGGCTTCTCCGCCCATCGTTATTTCAACCGTGGTACGGAAGGATTTGGCACAAAACTGAAAGACAACCTGTTCTCTTCCGAGCTGGGCCCCTGGCATGTCGGGTCGCATATGATGGGCGAGACCATCCCTAAGGAAACCAGCACGGTCAGCCTGTCCCCTGATAAAAAAGATGAATGGGGCATGCCGCAGCTCGCCATTAACATGAGCTATGATGAGAACGATGAAAAAATGCTGAAGGACTTTTTTGAACAAATGACGGAAATGTATACGGCAGCCGGTTTTACCAATATCAAAACCAGCGATTCCGGGCAGGCTCCCGGCCTCGATATCCATGAAATGGGAGGGGTAAGAATGGGAAAAGACCCAAAGACCTCTTTATTGAATAAATGGAACCAGCTGCATGCCTGCACCAATGTTTTTGTCACGGACGGGGCCTGCATGACCTCTACCTCTACGCAGAACCCTTCCCTGACCTATATGGCCCTGACAGCCAGGGCCGTCGATTATGCGGTAGCACAGCTGAAAAAGACCGCATAGACAATGTTAAGATTATGAAAATTGTTATCCTGACGGCGATCTCCTGCTTACTGATCTTTTTAACCCTCAACGCAGGGTATTATAAGGCCTGGTTCGCGGATAAGCCGATGCTGTACTGGACGGATTTCCAAAAGCAAAAAAACGACACCTCCGGTGCAGAGAGCATCATGAAGGCGCGTTACGGGGTCAGCTATACTATCTGCATGAAGGTAAAGGAGTACGTCGATAAAAAGCAGCTGATCGACCCCGTTATCCTCTTCGAGCCGAACAGCTATTACCGTGACAGCTTACGCATACAGATAAGAGTTCCCGAGCCCGCCGTTTTTTACTATTATACCGGGCTCAGGGGGGTATGGACGACGTCCCGGGACGTGAATAAGGCGAGGTTCCTGGTACGGATCTCCAAAAAAGGGGTCAGCCTGGATGAGATCAGATCCCCTGCACAGCTGCAGCAAATATTGGCCAACTATCGAAATTTCACTCCAATATTATAATTCTCATGCCCTTTTTTGCATTTATTCTGCTGATCCTTTGTCATTTTGTTTCCGGGTACGGTTTACTCACCCTGTTTAGTATCCGGCAAAAAACCGCCGTTACGATTGCCCTTTCCCTGTTACTGGGCATTGCCGTGGCTTCTTTTATTCCTTTTCTCCTGCAGCTGTTTTATATCTCCCTTACGCCCGTTACGGTCTTTTTCTCGCTGGCGATAACCGCCCTGCTGCTGAATATTCCCGCCCTCCTGCATGCCCGCCGGACCGGGGTCTCTCTTATGCGGACCTTGCGCGACCGCCTTTTCGGGATCCGCACCTTTCGTGTCCCGGCCTATGAGATCCCCTTCCTGCTGATCCTGGGCTTTCTCGTTTTCGTAAGTGTCTGGAGATGTTATTATCTGCCGCCTACTTCCCGGGATGCTCTTTCCGGTCCGGAAGCCATTGCCGAATATGCGGTCAGGGAACATACGATGATCAATTCCTTTTTCAACGCAGATCTGTTTACGACCAACAATCAATTTAAATCCCCCTTCCTGATAAGCCTGCAGATGATCTATAAGATGGCCGGCTTCCCCTTCGGACAAATATGGCTTAGCATTGTGTTTGTAAGTTTCATAGTACTGCTCTACCAGCTGTTGACCGAAAAGCTTCACCCTATTATCGCGGGGCTGTTATTGCTGCTTTTCATGATGACGCCGGAATTATATGCCTATACCTTTATGGTCCTGTATGACTACAGCAATATGGTATTCCTTTTTTTAAGCCTGTATTTTTTATTCGATTATTATAGGGGTAAAACTCCCGCGTCCTCTCAGACGCCGTCCATCCGTACACTTTATTTCGCCGGCCTTTTAATGGGAATTGCCACCTATATCCGGTCAGAGACCCTGGTGCTGGCCGTCTTTTTCATCCCTGCCACCCTGTTGATGCAGTTCCGGGAAAAATACAGCTACCGGAAAATTGCCCTTACGAACGGCCTTTTCCTCCTGCCTTCTCTCCTTGGCTATTATCTGCCCGTCCAGCTATATATCAAATATTATCTGCCGGTATCTTATGATATTGGCGGTCTGATAAATCAGCACCCTTCCGACCTGGCGCCCTTATTCAAGAGGTATGGGGATATTTGCAGCCGGTTATTGACCGGGGAGCTTGCGGTACATCTATGGGGGTATTTTATGTTTGTCTGGGCTGCTTTTTTTGTAGGCGAATTGATCTTGTTGCGCCGGTTCAATAAAGAAGCCCGCAACTGGCTGTACGCCATCGGGGTGATCTTTATCGGTCTTGGCTTCCTGGGTTACCTGCTGCCCCTGTTCGACCTGATCGATACCACTAAAAGAGGATTGTTCAAGATACTGCCGCTTATGTTATTCTACCTGGCCAATAATGAAGGGCTCATCCGTCTTTCCAAATGGATCGGCCGATGGGAAAGCGCCTCCCCGGCAGCGCAAGTAATGCCGGCCGGAGCAACGCCGCCGCCGGTTACCGGTAAAAAGACCCCGAAAAATCCTTCAGGATTGCATGTGCCGCAACCGTCTTCCGCCAAAGAAAAACCGTCTTCCGCCAAAGAAATAAGGTCCGCTCCGGATAAGAAAAAACGAGCCCGTTCTGCCATATCTCCCGGGGAGAAACAACGGGAATAAGCAGCTACCTGTAAAAACTACCATTAAAGCCTTCAAAAAGACAAGCGCTCCTTATCGCCCTGCACTACCTTTGATGACAGGATATGGCAAAGAGACAAATACCAAATTATTCGATCAGCAGGATCCGCGAGGAAGGAAGGCGGGATTATTTATTCCTGCCACACCGGTTTTCTTTTTATCACCTGGTGTATTTTGCAAAGGGTGAGGGCCGGCACAGGATCGATTTTATCCCTTTTCCCGTGGTGCAGGGGCAGATCTGTTTTATAAGTCCGGGCCAGGTGTTTAATTGGGAATTCCCGGATGAGGTGGACGGTTATATCATCAATTTTTCCGGGCGGGTCTTCCAGATGTTACTCGCCAGCCCTCAATACCTGGAACAATTTTGGTTTTTTGGAGGACAGGGCAAAGAACAGGTAGTCAGCCTGCCTGACAGGATGCAGCTGGAAGTAATGAGGCTCTTTGAAGAGATCCTGGTGGAATTCCGGGCAAAGAAAGATCATGCGACAGACATGATCCTGGTGTTGCTGCTCCGGATCTTTATTATCGTGAACAGGCTTTTTTAAAATACAATCTTTTTTTATGTGTGCTGATAAAGACAATTACAAGCCAGGACTTCTCAAAAGTATCTTAACCAACAAATGTCCCCGTTGCCGGAGAGGGGATATGTTCCAGTACCGCAATCCGTATGATCTGAAGAAAATGATGAAGATGCCCGTAAATTGCCCGGTATGCGGACAGCCGCTTGAAATAGAAGTAGGATTCTATTATGGGACGGGATTTGTGAGTTATGCATTGGCGGTCATGGTCTGCGTCGCCAGTTTTATAGCCTGGAAAGTATTGATCGGTATGTCCCTGCACGACAACCGGCTATTCTGGTGGCTGGGCACGAACGCCTTTCTGTTGCTGGCCCTTCAGCCCGTCCTTATGCGGATGTCCAGGACTATATGGCTTAGCTTTTTTGTCTGGTATGATCCCAACTGGAAAGAAGGTCCGCCCATTGCTCCTGAACGCACCAATGAGGAGATGAAGAATAATTGGTAGATCATTTACCGCATCCATCCTTCTTTATCCAGGCTCCTGTACTGTATTGCTTCTGCCAGATGCTCCGGCCTGATGGGCTCACTGAGGGCCAGGTCCGCGATCGTCCGGCTCACTTTCAGGATCCGCTCGTAGGCCCGGGCGGACAGATGAAGTCTGTCCATAGCTGACCGGAGCAGGTTTTCCCCGGCAGGTTCGATCCGGCAGACTTCCTTCAGCAGCCTGCTGTTCATCTGGGCATTGCAATAGATGCCCGGATATCCATGGTAACGTTCCGTCTGGGTCCGTCGCGCTGCGACCACCCGGTCCCGGACAGACAAAGAGGACTCTCCTTCCCCGGCGTCGGATAGTTGCGAATAGGGAACAGGGGTCACCTCTATATGGAGGTCGATACGATCCAACAGAGGGCCGGAGATCCTGTTGAGGTATTTCGACACGGCGCCGGGCGGACAGCTGCACTCTTTATCCGGATGGTTCTGATAACCGCAGGGACAGGGGTTCATAGAAGCGAGCAGGATAAAGGCGGAAGGAAAATCAAGCGATAGCTGGGCCCTGCTGATCGTTACCTTCCTGTCTTCCATCGGCTGCCGCATCACTTCCAGCACATTTCTGCTGAATTCAGGCAGCTCATCCAGGAATAAGACGCCATTATGGGCAAGAGAGATCTCTCCCGGCTGAGGGGGATTTCCTCCTCCGACCAGCGCGCTGGAAGAGATCGTATGATGGGGGCTGCGAAAGGGCCGCTGCGTGATCAGCGTGGCGTTGGCGGGCAATTTTCCCGCTACGCTGTGGATCTTTGTCGTTTCCAGCGCCTCCTGCAGGCTCAGCGGAGGCAGGATGCCCGGCAATCGTTTGGCCAGCATCGTCTTGCCGGCTCCGGGCGGCCCGATCAGGACGGCGTTATGACCTCCGGCTGCCGTGATCTCCAGGGCCCGCTTAAGGCTTTCCTGGCCTTTGACATCGCTGAAGTCAGGATCGGAAAGAGAGCGGGACGAAAGGAATTCTTCTTCGGTATCGACCAGGACAGGACCCGGGGAAAGGTCAGGTTTGGCGAAGAACCGGATCACATCCCGGATATGGGTGAATGAAAATACGGGCAGCTTACCTGCGATGGCCGCCTCCCGGGCATTTTGGGCAGGGAGGATCATTCCTTTAAAGCGCTCTTTCAGGGCTTGTAAGGCAATGGGCAGTGCGCCTTTGATGGGCTGAATGCTCCCGTCCAGTCCCAATTCTCCCATGATCATATAATCCCTGAGACCGGCAGGCGATGGTATTTGTTCCGAAGCGGCTAATACTCCCAGTGCGATCGGGAGGTCGAAGGCCGACCCCGATTTCCGGATATTGGCGGGGGCCAGGTTGATCACCAGCTTGGTGCGCGGCATATAATAGCCATTGCTCTTAATGGCGCTTTCCACCCGTTGTATACTTTCTTTGATGGCGCTGTCGGGCAGGCCTACGACAAAGGTATGCAGCCCCTCCGTCACGTTGACCTCGATGGTAATCGTGACCGCCTCCACACCATACACGGCACTTCCAAATGTCTTGACCAGCATAACGATCGGATACGTTGAGCCGATGAACCGCAAGCTTCGCTCGGCCATTGAAAAGATTGAATGACCGGATGAAAGTAGAAAATAATAAAAAGCAGATTTAAAAAATATGAGGTATGTTCCACGATCATTGTTCCACGAGTGTAAACTTCAAATCTATTATCGCCTCATTTTGTCCAAAAATCTGGACAAAAAACCATATTTTTTTGTCCAGATTTTTGGATATAATTTTACTTATTAATTGTTAATATCTTGTCCAGAATCCTGGCTGCATCTTTGTTACATCCTTAAAAATTGATTATTATGGAGTTACATAGAGATTATCCGAATTTACTTTTCAAAAAACACTGGAAGCTTAGGGAATTGGACCTTATAAGGGTTGGTCAATGTATTTCACTATTGAAAGCAATTAATAATACCCCGATAATGCCGAAATATTATTCGGAATTAATGCAGGTGGCCCTGATAAAAGGAGCTCAATCCACCACGGCAATAGAAGGCAATACATTAACGGATGAAGATATAAGCAGACTAAGGGATGGTCAAAAATTACCTCCCAGCATTGAATATCAGGGGAAAGAGGTGCAGAATATTTTAGAAGCCTTTGATGTTTTGCTACTTGAAACCATTTTCGAAAACAAAGAGCAGCTGGTTACCAAAGAATTATTGTTGCGATTTCATCAAATGGTCGGTAAGGACCTTGGAGAACATTTTGGAGCCATCCCCGGTAGATTTAGGGAAACTGATGTTATTGTTGGTACTTATCGCTGTCCTGATTATAGAGATATCCCATTTTTGGTGGAAAGATATTGTGCGTTTTTGCGCGATACCTTTCGTTATGAAGATGGCGAACAGAAATTTAGCGACCTGTTTATTGAAGCAATTGTAGCTCATGTATATTTGGAATGGATTCATCCATTTGGTGACGGTAATGGGAGGACTGGCAGGCTAATTGAGTTTTATATTCTTTCGAGAGGCGGCAATCCTGATATAACATTACACATTCTTTCTAACTATTATAATCTAACCAGGCCAGAGTATTACAGGCAGCTTGACAAGGCATTTCAAACAAGAGACCTGTCGGAATTTATTGCATATGCTTTAGTTGGATTTAGAGATGGACTACAGCAAATTCTTGAGAAAATCCAATTCAGCCAGCTTGCAATGACATGGCAGAGATACGTGTATGACAAATTTGATAGTGTAGAAGGTCAAAAAGAGGTTTTTAAGCGCAAGAGAACCTTTGCCCTGGAAATTCCTATTGACAAAAAGTTCACAAAAGAAGAAATTCCAAACCTGAACATTGCGCTGGCACGTCTTTATTCCAATATTTCTGAAAAAACACTTGAAAGAGACATTAATGAACTAATAGATTTGGAAATCCTGAAGCAGGAAGATGGCAAATATTTTGCAAATATTTCTGCATTAAATAGAATGATCGCTAAAAGAAAGGGCTTATTAATAAAAAATTGATGTCGCTAATCCATGTTTGAAATATAGCAGGCTGCAATCACAATTTTTCCAGCATCTCCACCACTTTCTCTCTTTTGAGGATCAGGTAGCCAATACGGTCGTTGCTGATGCCATCTTTTAGCTGATAGCTGAATTCCAGCTGGTCGCCCTTTATGGAAGTCTCAAAATATTTAAAAGATATATTGGGATATGCCTTCAGCTCTTCCCCGATCTCGTAGAGGTGTGTGGAAAGAATGAACAGGGAATTCCGGATCCGGATCAATCCCTTAATAACGGTCGAGGAGCATTTCATGGCATCCTGCACATTGGTGCCCTTGAATAATTCATCGATCAGCACCAGCCATTTACTTTTACCGCTGATCTTGATCAGCGTATCCCGGATGCGCTGGACTTCGTTGAAAAAATAGCTCTCCCCTTTGGAAATATTATCCATCACATTGATATTGCTGAGAATGCCGTCGAACAGGCTGAGCCGCATTTCCCCGGCCGGCACGCCCATGCCCAGGTGCGCGAGAAATACAGCCGCTCCTACGGCCCGGATGAAAGTGCTCTTGCCTGCCATATTCGCCCCGGTGAGAAAAAGAAAATTGGTTTCCGGGTCCAGTAAGACATCATAGGACACCGGTTTTGGCAACAGGAGATGATACAGGGACCGGACCTTCATATAAGGCTCGTCACGATCCAGGAACAGGGGAAAGGACAAATTGTATTTCCGGGTCGCCATTGCCATGGAATACCAGGCATCCAGCTTATTATAGATGCCGATCAGCGAAAGAGCGGAGCTCTTGAAATGGGTGAGAATATAACGCCCGTAATAAATGACCTGGGTCGGTGTCAGCTTGACGGAAGCCTCTTTACGGGCCAGCGATCCGACGATCTCGTGATCCAGGAGCTGCCTGGTTTTTGCCAGGAGACCGCTCAACAGGGCCGGGCAGCCTTCCTTATCGAACAGTTCCGTTATCTTCATCATGCCCCGGACAAAATCTGCGAAATGACCGATGGAATACCGGATCATGGAATAGTCGGGGCCATGGAATAATTTATACTGCAGGGCGGCGGCAAGATGCGATGCCATCGGAATTTCATCGATAGCGGTGCTATAGAATTTTTCCATCACCATGATGGTTCCGTTGCTGATGGACAACGGCCATTCAGCCTCCTGCTGCAGGATCAGGGAGAGTATCGACTGCGTTTCGCTGATAGACCGGAGATCGGAGAAAGGCCGTTCGAATAATTCCAGCAGCTGGTCCTGCCCCCCGCGGGTACGGGTGAAATTCAGCTTATGAAAAATAGAGAACTCCTCCTCATGACTGAAGAGAGAAAGGTCTGTGTAGGTTGTTTTGTCAATTTCCATAAAAGTCTTTATCCCTCCCCTGTAGGGGGCGGGGGGTGGGTTACAGGTCGAACGACAATCTCCGGCCCCATTGAGATTCATTAAAGCCTCCATTTCCATAAACCAAATGCCCATTTACAAAAGTATGGGTGACGGAAGCCGGGAAGGTAAACCCTTCCAAAGGACTCCAGCCGCATTTGTAAAGAATGTTTTCTTTACTGAC
>JAATFV010000031.1 GCA_015655015.1 Chitinophagales bacterium
ATAGCAGGTATAACGGCTAAGTTCGTTCCCCCTTTGGCAGCGGCTTCCATGAACAATCCCACATCTTTTCTCGACATATTCAATTCCCAGGACGGCCGGTCATAATTACCGCTGGCCATTCTTTGCAGCCGGGCAGGCAACGCGGCCCCGGGATTCCAGGAATCGAATAAGGTAGAAAGATCACTGACGGGAATATTCAGCGCTTTAGCCAGAGAAAGCGTATCTGCAATGCCTGCTACGAACGTTACCAGGAAGTTATTGCCGATGAGCTTCATCCCGGCAGCCTTACCTTCCTGCGAACCAAAATTGATGAGCTTGCCTGTCATTTTGGATAAAGCAGGCTCCAGCCTGGTGATAACGGCCTGGTCGCCGGATACCAGCATATAACCGGTGCTCTCCAATGCGTTGGGCGGCCCCATAAATACCGGTGCATGCAGATAAGTAAACCCGCGTAACTTCCATTCTTTCGTCCGCTGTATGGCCCCTGATGCCGAAGTAGTAGTATGGTCGATGATGACGGCTCCCGGCTGAAATCCAACACTTGCCTTTGCCAGCACTTCATCTACGGCAGCGTCATCTTTAAGCGTAAGATGAATGGTATCAGCCCCTTTTACCGCATCGGCTACTTCGACAAATGCTTTGGCCCCATATTGTTCCAGTTCGGCCGCCTTTGATGCTGTCCGGTTCCAGACCTGTACCTGGCCTCCTTTATTGATCATTGCCCTGACAAAATTGGTCCCTAAGAGACCCATGCCTAAGAATGCTACCATTGTTTTATTATTTTAATTAAAGATAGGCAATAGGGAATAAGATCTGGAAGCAGGGTTGTTGCGCAACAAAAAAATAGAGCTGGACGGAATTTCACATTAAAATAATTTTGATCATATAAAACAAAGCCATATCTTGGTTAAAATTATTCACCCTGCGGATATAAATCCAATCTCTTTTTTGCAGAAACCCTGCCATCCAATCATCCCTGATATAACTTGTAAGATCTCTTCTCATTCCGGAAATCCAATCATCTGTTTCTGCTTGGTTACCAGCCCTGTTTAACTTTGAAGAATAACCTCATTTGCCCTAACAGCCTGTTATTTTTCAAACCATTTAAACTTAGCAACCATGGCATTCAATTGGCTCGATTCGGTGAAAGGTCTTTTCACCAGTGAACTTATCAGTAAGGCCGCATCCTCATTAGGCGAAGGGGAGGGCAACACAGCGAAAGCTATTTCCGGTATCGTTCCCTCCGTGCTGGGCGGTATCCTGTCCAAAGGGACTTCCGGTATTGACGGGGCCAGCGCCATCCTGGATATGGCGAAGGGCGCAGTGGGAACCGGTATACTGAGCAACCCGGGAAATCTGTTCGGAGGAGGGAGCAATACGCTGCTGACCAATGGACTGGATATGGTGAAACGGTTACTGGGAGATAAGCTGAACAGTATTTCCGGCGTCCTTTCCGGTTTTGCCGGCATTAAAGAATCGTCCGTTACTTCCCTCATGGGAATGGTAGCCCCGATAGCATTGGGCGTATTGGGTCAGCATGCGTCACAAAATAATCTGACGCCAAACGGTTTGTCGAATATGCTTGCCAGCCAGAAATCCTCCATTACGGAGGCATTGCCGGCCGGTCTTGGCTCCCTGGCAGGGTTGACAGGGCTTAGTTCCGTGGGCAGTGCGATCTCCTCTATGACGGGTGGTATAAAACAACCAGCCAACCCAACGGTGCATGTCGCGGCATATGAGGTAGAAAAAGCAGGCAGTAACAGGCGCTGGGTATTGCCGATGCTGCTTGCCGTGCTGGTGATCATCCTGGTATGGCTGTTTTCAAGATCATGCAATAAAGATGCAGCGGTTTCCGCCCCCGGGATGGACACCTCAGGCGTCGTTACGGAGGCGCCGACCGGCACAAGTCCTGTATCTATCAAAGTAAAATTACCGGATGGAACGGAGCTGGATGCCTACAAAGGAGGCATCGAAGATGGATTAGTTGCTTATTTAAACTCGACAGACCCCGCAGACAGCATCAGCAAGGACCGCTGGTTTGATTTTGATAACCTGAACTTCAAGACAGGAAGCGCCGATCTTACGGAGGAAAGTATTAAGCAGGTTCAGAATATTGCCGCCATTCTGAAGGCCTATCCGAAAGCAGCTATCAAGATCGGGGGATATACCGATAAGACCGGCACCGAAGAAGCGAATATGAAATTATCGCAACAGCGTGCAGATGCAGTGGTGAGCGCATTGAAAGCGACAGGGGCCGGCGGGACTCAGCTGGCCGGCGCAGAAGGATATGGTTCACAGTTCGCGAAGGCCGCCCCGGATGCACCCGACGAGGAAAAAAAGAAAGACAGAAGAATTGCAGTGAATGTCCGCCATAAATAACCAACCAGGTATCATCCAGCCAATCAGGTATCACCATAAGTTTCATTTAAAAACAAATCTAATGTTTGAACAAATCCTTCAAGCGGTAAAAGAGCATCTGGATAACAATCCGCAATTAGCTGAATCAATTCCTCCCGAGCATATGGAGGCCGTTCACCAGGAAATCGCCGCCCATATCCATGAAAATTTGCAGAGCGGGGATCAGGCGCCGGCTGCACCAGCCACACCGGAAGCCTCCGGAGGCATTGGAGGCATTCTGTCCACCATAGAAAACAGCCTGACTTCAGGTGGTATCGGCGCCAGCGCCATTACCGGGGGCCTGGTAGGCGGGCTGGCCAGTAAGTTTGGCTTGAATGCTGCGGTTACAGGAGCTATCGCAGCGGCTGTACCTGGCCTGTTGCAGAAATTTCTTCATAAAGACAATGTTTAAACCTTATCAAAAATGATCAATATAAAACGAGCTGCCAGCCGCTTGCTGGCCGTGGGAGTAATCCTCCCGTTATGCAGTATGCTGCTTTTCTCCTGCGGCGGGAATAAGGATGCATCTATACAGACGGCTATCGAATCGAAGAAAAAAGAGATGAAGGAAATGGCGGGGATAACGGCCTCTGTAGATAAGGGTGTTGTTACCCTAAGCGGTGAATGTCCTGACACGAGCGCCAAATCTTTGTGCGAGCAATCTGTGAGCAGCATCCCCGGCGTGAAAAAAGTAGTCAACAACCTTTCTGTCACTCCGCCTCCGCCGCCTCCTGCTCCGGCTCCTGTTGTTATTGCCGCAGATGACCCTTTGACCGCGAATGTCACCGACGCCATTAAAGATTACCCCGGCGTATCGGCCGCTGTAAAAGACGGGGAGATCACCCTGACCGGCGATATCAAACGGGCCAGCCTGCAGAAGCTGATGATGAGCTTACATTCGCTGAAGCCGCGCAAGATCAATAACCAGCTTACCATAAAATAAATAAAAGGAGGACACCTATTATGGCCCTGCAAGATAAATACAAAGAATTACTGGATACCGCAAAAACGCTGAGCATTGCCAACCTGCAGGTCAGGGAGCAGGATAATGTACTTTATATCGACGGGGAGGCGCCCGATGGCGCGGCCAAGGACCAGCTATGGAATACCTATGCCAGGCTGGACCCTGATTTCCGGGCCGGGGACGTAGTCATGAACGTGAATGTTTCTGCTGCGGTACCCGGCAGCAAGGCAACCGTAACCACCGATAGTTCCAACCTGAACATCCGGAAAGGGCCGGGGACGGATCAGCCGATTGTCGGCAAGGCCGCCCACCATGCAACGGTGACTTTGGTAAGCAAGACGAATGACCAATGGTGGCTGATCCGGACGGAAACGGGGGAAGAAGGGTATGCTTATGCGCAGTACCTGTCACCGCAAACCTAATATAAATAATATAAATCAACCTAAGGCTATGGACAAGCGTTTGTTGAAATCCGGTTTATCCGTTCTAATGATAATGCTGTTTGCCGCTACTGCCTCCGCGCAGCATTATATGAAAATTCAACCCCGGAGACCCGTCGTTGCTGTACGAAGACCACCGCCACCTTATCCGAACGCCTTCTGGGTCGACGAAGAATGGAGATGGAGCAATGGCCGGTATATCTGGGCCGGTGGTTATTGGTCCCGTCCTCCCTTTATGGGCGCGCGGTGGATACCGGGACGATGGGTAAAAGCCCGCTTCGGCTGGCAATGGGCGCCCGGTCATTGGAATAAAGCGCCTCGCCCGCCCAGGCCCAGGTATTGATTGATAGGTGCATTATAACAGGACGCCCTCATTACCGCGGGGCGTCCTGTTTTTTTTCAGCATTCATTTCCTTTATCATTGCCTCTATCATTGCCATTATCATTCCCCTTAATTGACGAACCTTAGCATAAAAGGAATAGCCTCGGGCGAATGCAGCACATCGGAGTTGGCCAATGACTCTTTTGCAGCTGCTGAAGCTCTCGCACGCATCTGTTCCTCATAAGCTGCAATCGCTGATCGTCCATCTGAAAAATTCCCGCCGGTAAGGCATTGACTCAGCTCCAAGGCATCCAGCATCGCCATATTGACGCCTTCCCCTGCAAAAGGGGGCATCAGATGGGCAGCATCCCCCAGCATAGTGAGGTTAGGCAAGGCCTCCCAGGTCTGATCCAACGGCATGGAATATAACGGGCGGCATACAAAAGGGATTGAAGCATTTTCAAATAATTCCTCCCATACAGGCGCCCAGCCCGAATAGGTCTTTTTGAACCAGGCCAGCACCTGCGCCTTATCGGAAAAATCGATCCCGGCGGCACGAATCCAGTGTTCGTCCGTTTTACATCCGGTATAAAACACCAGGCTGCCATCTCCTTTCGAGCTTACGACCAACGTTCGTTCATCGCCCATGGCGAATATCTTTCCGCCATCCAATAGGGCATGCACCTTCGGGCTTGCTGTCGCAGAATCGTATACGGAGCCTTCCACCACCGTAATCCCTGAATAAAAAGCTTTAACAGGCGTGATATACGGACGGATCCCGGATCTTGCTCCATCCGCCGCGATCACTATATCGGCCAGCACAGCAGGGCCGTTCTTAAACTCCAGCTTCCAGCCATCCCTGTCGGGTGAAAGAGATACAAAATGGCTATTCCAAACAACCGTTCCGGGCAGTAATGAATCCAACAGGATCTCTTGTAACGGCCCCCGATCGATCTCCGGCCGGTCGATCTCTTCTTCTGTTTTTGGGGAATCTTCCGCCAGTATAACCGCGTTCTTATCCAAAATGCGCAGCTTCTCCGCCCCCGGACGATAATTAGCTCTGAACGCCGCCATCAGTCCGGCTTCCCGGAGCGCCTTTAACCCCGACTCTTCATGCAAGTCAAGGGTAGCACCTTGCTGCCGGGCATTTTTGTTCGGATCTCTTTCATATACTTTTACATGGGCGCCCTTCATTTGCAAAAGTCTTGCAAGCGTCAATCCTCCCGGACCTCCGCCTACGATAGCTATTTTCTTGTTGGTAAGTAAGTTCATGATCGTTGTTTTATTTATTTCAGCATTCCTTTAATGACGATATCGCAGCATTCCAGCAGCAGTTTTTCTGTGATAATCTGACGGGGCCGCTCCGTATAATCGAAATATTCATTTACCAGCTCAAAAGCCGGGGAAAATAATAGAGCCCGCTGCACTTCATGGGGGAAATTTCTGATGAGGCCTTTTGCCACATTAAGCTCCAAAAATCGAAGAACAGGGGCAAAATAATCGCCTTCTTTAATGTTCTTTTCCTGGTAGGCCTTATTCAGCAAAGGGGAGGACTTCCCATATTGCATCAATGCGAAAGAATGCCTGTTATTTTTAAAATACCGAAAGGCATTCAGCCAGAGTTTTCTCACCCCTTCTCCAAATTCCATGTCCGGGCTGAAGTTTTTCAATACCGCTGTTTCATATGCCCCTAAGACTTCTTCAACGAACAGCTTGACGAGGAGATCCTCTTTGTTCTCATATTTTATATAGATCGTGCGCGGCGATATGTTGGCGGCTTTCGCCAGTTTCTGCATGGTCAGGTTTTCCAATCCTTCTTCCGAGATGATCTGCAGCGCTATCCGGCGAATGGCTTCCTCTTTCTCTAAGTTCTTTGGTCTCATATAAGCTTATTTCCCTTGTAATATTTCAATTGTAACGGGTGCCATGTAATATTTCATTGTAACAGGTTTCTTGTAGTATTTCAATGGTTACAGATGTAACAGATCCCTGTAAAAATCAAACAACGCTACAAAGTAAGTAAATGTTTATTTACTTACAAAAATTATTGCAGTATTTTTATTATCGGCATCCGTAAAGTGCTGGCGTATTGGAGGTTTTCCGCTCAAATATAACCAATGGGGCTGCAGCGTTCCCGCTAATTGAATAGGATATATTTTAACTGCGCAGGTTTGAAAAAATCAGTAGCTTAGTGATAACCATAACTTCATCCCATGCTCGCCAAAGTATCCTCATTCTTACTACCTTCATGCTTCCTGAAAGTATTTCTTCTTTTATACTGTCAGCAGGTCCTGTCACAAGGAACGGCCTCTCTTCCCCGCAGCCTTCCCGAGCAGCAAGGCGTATCCGCCGCAGGCATTATCAATTTTATTGATGCGACGAAAAAAAGCAAGACGGAATTTCACAGTTTTGTCTTCCTGCGCCATGGCAAAGTAGTGGCAGAAGGGTGGTGGGACCCATACCAGTCCAGCCTGAAACATACCCTGTATTCCACGAGTAAAAGCTTTACGGCTGCCGCCATCGGTTTTGCCATCACGGAACAGCGTCTCCATCTCGATGACAAAGTAGTTTCCCTTTTTCCCAATGATCTGCCCGACACGGTTAGCCCGGAGCTGGGAGAACTGACGGTGAAAGATGTGCTGATGATGTCCGACGGGCAGGATCCTGACCCCACCCCCAAGCTGGTAAGGGACACCAACTGGGTCAGGGCATTCTTGGCATTGCCCATCGTGAACAGACCGGGCACTAAATTCCTGTATAATTCCATGGGTACCTATATGCTCTCGGCTATCGTACAAAAGGTGACCGGACAGAAAGTGATCGATTACCTGAGGCCCAGGTTATTCGAACCATTGGGCATAACAGGAATGGACTGGGAGATCAGCCCGCAGACCATCAATACCGGAGGGTGGGGCCTGAGACTAAAAACAGAGGATATGGCTAAATTCGGGCAGTTATATCTCCAAAAAGGCAACTGGAACGGCAGGCAGCTATTGCCCAAAGAATGGGTGGAAGAAGCGACGTCCATGAAGATCATGCAGGACCCGGATGCCCCTCCTGCCAAAAAAGATTCCAATGACTGGCTGCAGGGATATTGTTACCAGATGTGGCGTTGCAGACATAATGCTGTCAGGGCTGATGGGGCCTTCGGTCAGTTCATAATCATGATGCCGGATCAAGATGCCGTAATAGCCATTACCGCGGAGACGCCCGACATGCAGGAAGAGATCAACCTGGTGTGGAATTACGTATTGCCATCCATGCATGATGGCACACTGCCCGCAGACAAAAAACTGGATGCGAAGCTGCGCCAGGAGCTTTCATCACTGGCATTGGCGCCGCCGCCAGCCGCCTTCCAACAGGCTTCTCTGACCGATATAAACGGCAGCACATTCACGCTGCAGCCAAATGAAAAGAAAATGCAGGCGATCTCCTTTGAAAGGAAGGATAAGGGATGCCTGGTCACGATAAAAGGCGATACCGCTGTTTACAAAATGTATTTTGGAGCAGGTAAATGGAAAACGGGAGTAACTACCCGGCCCGGGCCCAACCTCCTGACAGGGGCCAGGGAACATCTCGTCGGCATTCCCGCGGTTAAAACAGCCGGAAGTTATGGATGGAAAGATGAGCACACTCTTGAATTGGTGTTGCGATATATTGAAAGCCCGCATACCGAAACAATGACCTGTCATTTTGATGGAAAAAATATCTCCATAGATGTACAGAACAGCTTTGATTACGGACATAAAAAGACAGTATTGCAAGGGACAAGGCAGCCCCAATAAAAAGAGGAGCTCCGCGGAGCCCCTCTGAAAAAATATATGCCGGATGATCTGCTTAAACACAGCTGGTCTATTTAATATATATCGATCTACTTCGCCTTCACATTAATGGACATCCTGCGGTTCATCGCCCTTCCGGAAGCAGTGCCATTATCACCTACCGGATAATTGGACCCGTATCCTTCTGAACCGGTGAGCTGAGATGATCTCGCACCCAGCTCTTTTATTTTTGCCAATATGTTATCGGCCCTTTGCTGAGAAAGACGAACGTTATCCGTAGAATCACCGGTATTATCAGAATATCCGCCAATCTTGATCTTAGCCTTCGGAAACGCACCGAGGATCGCTGCGATATTTTTCAGCTGCGCATCTGATTCCAGTAATAAGCTCGCACTGTTGCTGGCAAAACCGATTTTGGTAAAGTCGAACCAATTCCCGTTCTTCTTATCCAGCTTCGCATTGGGATCACTCAGAAAATTGACCAGCCGGTCTTCCGTTCCTCCTTTGTAAGCGTCCAATACCTTTCCATCCGGTAAGGTTACCTTGATGGAAGGAGAGGACAACGTATCTGCGCTGTCCGGCGCAGGAGCCGGAACCGCAGCCACCACCGTTGTATCTCTTGTCCCTGTCGGGGCCGTTATTTCCGCACGACCGCAGGACCGGTAAAAGAAAAAGAGGATCAGGGCTATAACGAGCAGGGACACTACTATATACAGGGCCGTGTTGCCTCTTGCAACTACCGGTTTTTCCCAGGGATAATGACTGATTCCCAATGCCGGCTTCACCTGCAGTCCGACAGGGATCGCGTGTACGATACTATCTCCCTGCGTCTTAAGCCAGGATGCAAGGCCATTGCCATCCACGTTGGTATTCGCAAGATGACGCCCGACCGCATCCAAAGCAGCGAAGCAGGTTATCCCCGTTATGAAAGTGGCGGAAGGAATGCTGATCCCCGCATGACGGCTGACTTCACCGATGACAGGATCGGTACGGGTAGCAAACAGATTTCTCGCGAAATCCGTTCCCTTATTCAATAAAGCGCTGCCCGCTACAAGGCCTCCTGCATCTATGCTCAATTCGTGAAGATGTCCGAAGAAATCGCTATTGGCTGCCTGTCGTCCCAGGGTTGCTACTTTGGCAGTCCCTTCGGGGAAATAAGCCTTGTGCACGATGTCCGTCAACACCATCGGTATGACTCCGTGAACGGCCTTTTGAATATTGCTTTCCGATTCACCCAGGAGCACTGCAAACCTTGCCAGCAGGGTATCGGTAAATATTGTTTTGACAGAATCGATTAATGTGCCTGACATAATGATTGTAATTTTAAGGATATAAAAAAAAGACAATAATAATGCCATACGGCTTTGAGTGAGCATACTGCGCTTTACGTGTCAACCATCTGAAGATTTTCCCGTATTTTGTTTATTTGAGGTATGAATTCCCCATTATCATCCTTAAAATTTATAGGTGATCGTTCCTGTCATCTGCGCAGGAGCCTGCGCATACTTATTAATCCTTTTAATCCTTCTCAAAAAATTTACACTTTCACCCCCGTATCTTCCAGGTTATGACCGCCAGGGGGACTGACAAAGCGATCCAGGACAAGAGATACCATGCTCCGGTCCCCAGCAGGGACGCCAGCAATCCAAAGACCGTGACAAGGAGGAGCAGTACAGGTATCCTCCAGACTTTTCTAAAATGATTATTCATGATCCGTTATTTTTTAGGACGGGATATTTTCCGATACGATACGTAACAAATAAGCTTCCTGCGATTTCCGGCGGACAAACCACAGGTATACACCGCTGATAAGGACTACAATGGCCGCCAGGTCGAACAATAGCCAGATGATCTTTAACGGGGTTCCGCCGTAATCACCAAAATGCAGCGGACGCGACACCTCCAGCGATCGCAGATACCAGGGCATTTTCACCAGGGCTGCCAGCTTGCCTGTCCGGGCATCTACCAGCACCGGATTGAACAGCCTTGACGTCAGTGGAGTATTGCCCTTCGCCCATAAGAGGTAATGATAAGGGCTGCCGAATTTATACCCTGGAAATACCACACTGGTCACTGTCATCCCGGGCAGTGCCCTTTTAGCGGTATCATAAGCAGCCTGCGCAGCGCTCAGCTCACCGGCAGCCGGGACCGGCTGGTCCTTATATTTCAGCAGCATGGCCTTCACATCCGTCTGCTGCCAGAGTCCGAAGAGGGGAGCGGACAGTTCATTCATGATGCCCGTAATGCCTACCACCAGCAGCCAGGCCAGCGTTACGATCCCCAGCAGGTTGTGCAGGTCCAGCCATTTCAGCCGCCGGGAACGGTCTTTTCGGATCGTACCGAAATCCTGCTTTTTCATAAAGGGGCTATATAATATGACGCCCGAAACAATCGAGAGCACAAACAGCAACCCCATGAATCCCAGGAACAGCTCTCCCGGCAGGTCCATGAACAGATCAGCGTGGAGAGAGAGCATCAGGCCGATAAAGGTACGTGGCTGCCGGGAGAAAGGAGGCTCGTCCTTCAGCAGTTTGGCCGTCCGCGCATCAAATTGCAGGGAATGGCTCAGCTTGAGATCAGCCCCATACCCCGGCAACATAGTCACCCGCACCTGCGGCTCATCATCGTCCACGTATACAAAGCTCACTACCTCCGCAGGATAACGCTGTTTTGCTGTATGGATCATACTGTCCAGGTTGGCCATCGGCATACCGGCAGGAAAAGTCTCATAGGGAGGGTCCTTGCTCAGCCAGTGGTCGATCTCCTCTCCGAAGATGAGCGGCAGGCCGGTCAGGCAAAGCATCAGCAGGAATACGGTGCAGATCAGGCTGGTCCAGCGATGCACCCACAGCCATCTTTTGATATTGGTCGTTCGAGACATAAGTTCTTATGAAAGGCTTAAAATTTAAAAGCTACCGTGGTGCTGAACCGTCTCGGCATCATCTGGCTGACATAACTTCCCCAATAGACTTCATTGGTGACATTATCCATTTTCAAGCTGATGCGGTATACCGGCTTGTCATAGCTGATGGAGGCATTCAGCACCTTATAGGAGGGAATATAAAATTCACCCATTGACCGGGACTGCTGGATATAGGCCTTGCCATTATAGTTTCCACCAATGCCCAGGCCCAGGCCTTTTAAGGATGTGTTGATGAAATGATAGCTCAGCCAGAGATTGCCTGTTTGGGAAGGCCCTGTCCATTGGTGCAGGCCATCGGCATCCGGATCGGTATTGATCGTATAAATATCGTTATAGGCATATCCAGCGATCAGGTTGAATCCGGGAAAAGGGTTGGCGATCAGCTCGGCCTCTACGCCTTTGCTTAGCTGGCCTCCGTCCTGCACCTGGAATAACGACTGACCGGGCCGGAGATCATTGTGGACCACGTCGCTCACCTTGATATGATAATAGCTGAAAGTCCCGTTCAGCCTTCCGTTAAAGAGGTCCAGCTTGACACCGCCTTCCCATTGATTCGCCTGGCTGGGTTTAAAGGAGGAGAAGTTACCGTCCGGCTGCCTGACAGGGGCGTTGTTGCTGAACCCATTCATATAATTGCCAAAGAGGGACAACCTGTCTTTTACCAGCTGATACACCAGGCCCAGCTTAGGCGACAGGGCGGTTTGATTATATTTCCCCGTGGTGGTATCCAGGTTGATATTGTAAGAGCCGTTATTGACGAAATGATCCACTCTCAGGCTGGCCATAACCAGCAGATTATCCGTGATGTTCAGGACATCGGAGACATAAGCGCTGTAAGTATTTTGCCCGGTCGAGCTCTTATCATAAGGAATATCCGCCAATGCCTTTTCCAGCGAGGACCGGGTCAGCTCATTGTACCGGGGATCATGCCCCTGAATGCTGACCTCGTCAAAACCATAGATAGAGGCCGAAGAGCTGGCGGAGGTATTAGTAAAATAATCCAGCCCGATCACTACCCGGTTGCGTAAGGATCCAAGTTTGAAATCCCCGTTGAAATTCTGCTGCAGCTCCGTATAATTATATTCGGTATGTTCATATCCCGGATTACGGGACACCACGCTGTCGCCCACGATGCTGTTCCAGCTCCAGTAGCCTTGTACGCTGGAATTGGTATGGGAAAAAGCCGTCTGCGATCTCCAATGATCCGACAGCTTATAATTCACCTGTCCGAATACGCTGACGGAAGGCTGGGTCTCATAGAGGTCATTATTGCTGTACGAACGTTTCCAGTCGACGCCCAGGTCCCGGGGATTGGTCTTTGTAAAAGAGGCTTCCGGAAAGAGGCGGTTGAAGTCATTGGCCTTCTGGGCATAGATCTCCGCATCCAGCAGGATGGACAGACGGTCGTTCACCTGATAGGAAAAGGAGGGGGCTATCAGCCATCGCCTGGTAAAGCCGGCATCCTGGAAGCTGCCTTCGTCGTCATAGGCGATATTGGTGCGAAGCAGTAATTTTTTTGCAGTATCCAGCGGCGTATTGATATCGGCCGACACCCGGCTCAACCCAAAGCCGCCATTTGTATAAGACAGCTCTCCTTTAAAGGAGTCGAACGGCCGCTTGGTGACCCGGTTGAGCAGGCCTCCAAAAGAGGTGAGGCTGCTGCCAAATAAGGTAGCAGAGGGGCCCTTCAGCACTTCGATACGCTCTATATTGGCCACATCGATGCTATTCCCTTTGGAATCCTGCAGACCATTGCGCAGATAGCTGGTGGTGAAAAAGCCCCGGAGGTTAAAAGAATTGGAGCCATTTACCAGGGCCTGGCTTACACCCGTTACATTTTTCAGCACGTCGTTATAGCTGACGATCACCTGGTCCTGTAATAGTTCGCGGGGAACGACATTATAGACCTGTGGATTTTCCAGGTTTTTCAAAGGCATTTTCGCCGCACCGCCCGTTTCTTTTTTAGCGAATTTATTATATCCGGAGGTGATCGTCACTTCCTGAAGCAGTGACGCGGGAGAGTCGGTTTGTTTTTTGGCAGAGTCCGTTTGTTTTTGCGAATAGCCCGAATGGCTGGTCAGTGCGAACAGGGTGGTCATGCAACCTGCCCATTTAATCAGATTCCTTCCCATGTAGCAGCTTTTTTATTTTTCTGCGAAATTCAGGGAAAACCGACCGGCTCGTTTACTGAATCAGGAAAACGGCTTACGTTATCGGGAATAAGAAATTGGCAAAGAATCAACCCTATATGGAAAAGACCGTTCCTCATATTTCTGCTATCAGGATGATAGCTGTAGCTACTATCATTCTGATTGGAGGTAGCTATTGGGATATGAGGTTTGTATGCGTCTTCTATTTTCTTTTTCCTGCTCCTTTATTCCCTCCAATGCAGCGTTAAATTTTCCGACAAACCCGTCATCCACACCATACTCACTGAATTTCTTTACAGCCCAGTCAAAAACGGTAATTCCGAATCCGGTATCCTTATGAACTATAATAGAATGGAAATACGGGTTGGAATAAAGCCATCCGAATCCTTCCAATGCTACAAATAATTTCCCAAGCGTGACTCCAAACTCACAAACTGAAATCAGATAATCATTGGAAAGATCTTTTGGGTCACTACTATTAATAAGCTTTTCTATATTTTTTCTATCATAAAACTTGTCGACTGCATCCAGAACATTCAAGTCCAGTTTGTCCGATGGAATAATACGCTGATAGTCATTCAAGGCAGCTTCAGCCATTTTCCCGATCTGTTTTTTTGTTTTCAGAAGCTGATTATCCGGTAAATATTGTAAGGTGTCAAGGTCAAGGGGCCGATTCGTATAAGCTGAGATTACATACATGTCCGGTCTTGTCATTTTTGGTTCCTGCCCTTCAGGATACCATCGGCTCAAATATTTTATGAACAAGTCATCACAATGAGGTATTCTTTTCCTGAATAGTTCAAACATCATTGAAAAAGTTGATAGAATTTAGAGGTAAATTAGCAGGCAAATAACGGATTAACTCTTAATTTTATTACCTTCGTCCCTCGTAATAAAAACTCTCCAAAGTTTTGAGTCATGTAATGTCTACAACATATTAGTTACACATAGAATTTCCCATCTCCGGGGAACAGGAAATTTCATTTCATTATTTTAATCTTTATTTCATGGCTATTTCACAGAAATACGGCCGTACCTATCATTATCCATTTTCTCCGGGTACCAGCAGTGATGACCGGATTCAGTTCGATTACCGGGAGTGTCTGGAGAAGATCCCATCTATTGTCCATACGGAGAAGCTGGATGGAGAAAACAATTGCCTTTCCAGATCCGGCGTGTTTGCGCGCTCTCATGCCGCGCCTACTACCTCTCCCTGGACGGAAAGCATCCGGCGATATTGGCAAAGTATAAAGCGGGACCTCGGATCAATGGAGATTTTCCTTGAAAATCTTTATGCGATTCATTCTATTGAGTACCGTAACCTTGACCAGCACTTTTATGTATTCGGTATCCGGGAGCAGGACCAGTGGCTAAGTTGGGAGGAAACAAAGTTCTATGCCAGTTTATTGGACCTGCCTGTTGTTCCGGAGATTGCTGTCATTACGTCTCTGCCTGACCGGCTGTTATTTGAAAAAGATGTGCAAGCCCTGGCATCCGGCAGGGGTACATTGGAACCTTATGATGCGTATAGCGGCCGGCCGGCAACAAGGGAAGGAATTGTAACCCGCAATGTCGGGGGATATCCTGTAGAAGCATTTTCCCGGAATGTATTTAAATATGTAAGAAAAGGGCATGTTAAGACGGACCAGCATTGGACGCGGAACTGGAAACGTGCCCGGCTAAATTATGAAGGAGGTAATTATGTGGACCCTCAGTGAAAATAAGACCTGGGTTTACCTGGAGGATCATTTTGATTGGGTAAAAGATATGCGGGAGACCCCGCAGGATCCCCGTCACCATGCAGAAGGAAATGTGGCCATACATACGCAGATGGTATTAGCCGCCCTCGGGAAGGAACTCGTTTTTCAGGAATTGGCCGTCCAGGAACAGGAAATATTATGGGCAGCCGCCTTGCTGCATGACGTGGAAAAATACAACACTACCGTCAAAGAGCCGGACGGGAGCATTACATCGCATGGTCATGCCCGTAAAGGCGCTCTCAGAGCAAGGCAGATCCTCTACCGGAATGCATTGCCGGTTAAAGGACCGGCAGCGCCTTTTGCCATACGTGAGCAAATAACAGGACTGGTACGTCATCATGGGTTGCCGTTATGGATATTGGAGAAACCGGACCCGCTTAAGGCATTGATCAAGGCTAGCCTCGAAGTAAATACACAATGGCTAGCCTTGCTGGCAAAGGCGGATGTGCTGGGACGTATTTGCCACGATCAAGCGGACATGTTGTACCGGGTAGATTGTTTTGAAGAGTTCTGCCGGGAAAACGGCTGTTGGGGAAACAGCCGGGCCTTTAGTTCCGATCATGCGTTTATGCATTATATGCTGAGAGAGGATTCGCACGTCGATTATGTACCCTTCGGGTCACCCATAATGGAAGTGATCGTCATGAGCGGGCTTCCCGGCGCCGGGAAGGATACTTATATAAAAAAATATTTTCCCGGTCATCCCGTCATTTCACTGGACGGCATTCGAACGCAATGGGATATCGATCCTGCTGACAAGACCGGCAATGGGCAGGTAATACAGGAGGCGAAAGAACAGGCCAGGATATTTTTGCGCAGGCAGGAAGGATTTATATGGAATGCGACCAATACCACCCGCCAGATGCGGTTGCAGCTGACCGATCTTTTTATGTCCTATAGGGCAAAGGTGAAGATCGTTTATGTAGAAACAGCCTATGCCCGCCTGTCCGGGCAGAATAGGGGAAGGGAGGCCGTGGTACCGGAAAAAGTCCTGGAAAAACTGATCAATAAACTGGAGGTTCCTGCTTTATGGGAAGCGCATAATGTTATCTACCAGGTAGATTGATGGGGGCGAGTCAGTGTGTATCGAAACCGGACAGCTTTTTGTATCGAAAACGAACAAACCCGTATTGATGGTGCAGCTATCGCATTGTAAATCATTTATATTGGTTATCCGGCACTCTTTTGGCACATAATTCCCGCAAATCCAGTCCGTTACGTTTCAACGACTATTCCTGTTATCTTTCAACGAATTATTGATATACTATGTTTAGAAATTTCTTCAAAGTCGCTTACCGGAACCTTTTGCGCAATAAAGGTTTTTCCGTGATCAATATTACGGGATTGGCCATTGGCATGGCTGCCGCGATACTTATTTTTTTGTGGATGCAGGACGAGGTGAGCTACGATCAGTTTCATAAGAACAAGGAAAGGATTTATGAAGTGTGGAATCGGGTGGCGTTCGATGGCAGTAAGCTGTCGACCTGGAATGGGGTTTCCGACTTACTGGGACCAATCCTGGAAAAGGATATACCCGAAGTAGAACGGGCGGTAAGGGTAGTTTCAGATAAGAAATCTCTTTTTTCAGTTGGGGAAAAGAAAATGATAGAGACTGGATGCCTGGTTGATACCGGTTTTCTGCAAGTCTTCAGCTTCCCGATGCTGAAAGGCGATGCTTCCACGGCATTGAACGATAAACATGCGGTGGTGCTTACGGAAAAAACAGCCAGGAGCCTGTTCGGCAACGAAGATGCGATGGGGAAAATCATAAAAGTTGACGGTAAAGACAATTTCACTGTTACCGGGATCCTAAAAGACCTGCCTGTCAATACGCGGTTTGAGTTTAACTACTTATTGTCACGGGCGAATTTAAAATATGGCGAGGGACAGAACCTGGGCTGGGGCGATAACAGCACTCCCACTTATGTATTGCTGAAGCCAAATGTAAACATAACTTCTGTGGCTCTTAAAGTAAAGGGATTGAGACAGAAGTACAATGATGAAGCAAAGACGTTAAAATGGGAGATGTTTATTTACCCGCTCAGCCGCTGGCGCCTGTATTCAAGTTTTACCAATGGTGTGGAAGACGACGGGGGGCGTATCACGTTCGTAAAACTGTTTGGCATTATTGCGGGGTTTATATTGTTAATCGCCTGTATCAATTTTATGAATCTCAGTACCGCCCGAAGCGAAAAGCGGGCGAAGGAGGTTGGTATACGAAAAGTTGTGGGGGCTCAGAAAGGGTCTCTTATCGGCCAGTTTATCGGGGAGTCCGTCTTTCTCGCCTTTCTGGCAGGGATTGTAGCTGTCATTATCGTTCAGATAAGCTTACCCGGCTACAACCAGCTTATTGATAAAAAGCTGTTGATAAACTTTGGGAATATCTATACCTGGATGGCGTTTGTTGGTTTTATCCTGTTTGTCGGGGTGTTGGCCGGTAGTTATCCGGCCTTCTTTCTTTCCTCTTTCCAGCCTATTAAAGTATTAAAGGGGACGTTTAAAAAGGCGAATGCGTTGTTAACGCCAAGGAAGGTGCTGGTTGTATTGCAGTTCACGTTTGCCATCGTTCTTATTATCTGCACGATCATAATAAAACAGCAAATAGATTATGCCCGCGACCGGAATACAGGGTATAACAAGGATAACCTCGTTTATCAATTCATGACGGGTGATATTCCAAAGAACTACGCACAGATAAAAAATGAATTGCTAACATCCGGTGTTGCGAAATCAATTACAAAGACAAATTCCCCGCTTACTGAACGATGGAGCAATGGATGGGGACAGAGCTGGGAAGGGAAAGACCCGAATGATCAGACGTCCTTCGACCGGTATTTAGCTGATGAAGGATTGGGTGTCACTGCGGGCTTGCAATTTGTACAGGGGCGGGATTTCGATTTAGAGAGGTTTCCTACTGATTCGACGGGACTGATCATCAACGAATCGGCGCTGAAAGTGATGAAGTTCAATGATCCGATAGGGAAAAAAGTAGACGATCTTGGCGTTGACTGGCATATTGTAGGGGTCATCAAAGATTTTATTCTTACCAGTCCTTATGAGCCGACGAGACCGATATTGATATGTGGTGCGAAGAGCAAGTTCATGACTTTTTACGTGGTGCAGATAAAGCTAAACGGGAATAATCCGACAGCAAAGAATCTGCAGAAGGCGGAAGCGATCTTTAAGAAATACAATCCCGATTATCCTTTTGACCCAAAGTTTGTCGATGAAGCGTATGCCAGGAAGTTCGAGAATGAAAAAACCCAGGGCACGCTTGCCGGTTTATTTGCGGGCCTCACGATATTTATTTCCTGTCTTGGGTTGTTTGGCCTCGCCGCCTATATGGCGGAAAACAGGATCAAAGAAATTGGGATACGTAAAGTGTTGGGTGCGTCCGTGGCCGGGATTACAGCATTGTTGTCCAAAGATTTTTTGAAGCTGGTGGTCATCTCCTTTTTTATAGCAGCGCCGCTTGCCTGGTGGGGCATGTATAAATGGTTGCAGAGTTATGAATACCGGGTTGGTATTGAATGGTGGGTGTTTGCTTTGGCGGGGTTGTTATCTGTAATGATCGCTTTGCTGACGGTAAGTTTCCAGTCGATAAAAGCGGCGGTGGCAAACCCGGTGAAAAGCCTGAAGGCGGAATAATCATTATGGCGGAATTCGCCAGCCAGCTCAGCAACCGCAATGCGGGGCTTCTTTGTTCCCGGTGGAGAAAATGGACCGAATTGACCCGGGCTGATCACGACCGTTTCTTTTCTTATATTTACACCGGGCGACCTCTCAGATGGAAAAAGAAGACCATTCATACAGCAGTCAGAAAATAACGGCTCCACCGGAGTTTGAACACCTGTTCTCCCATTTCTACGCAGCGGCGAATGGATCGAAGGAGACCATACAGAAGACCCTTTTGCCCTCTTTCCAGACTATCATGGTCTTCAGTTTCGGAACTCCTGTCACCTTCACTTCCCGGCGGGAGACGACTATTGAAATAGGAAAAGTCATGGTCATCGGTCCCATCCGGCAACCTTTACAGTATACCTTACCTCCGGGCGCCGACATCCTGGTTGCGAATTTTAAAGGAGGCGCCTTCTACAGCTTCTTCGGACAGGCTCTGGTAACAGCCGATGCCGTTCACCCCGATCACTTATTGGGAGAGGACTGTTTCACCGGCCTATGGTCCATCCTGAAAAACAAGAACAATATGGCAGACAGGGTCGGCTTCATCCTGGAGTTTTGCAAGCCCTACCTGAAGGAGAAAGACGGCCTGCTGGATCGGATCACCCATTTCAAACAGGATCCTTCCCTTAACCCCATAAAGATCATCGCGCAGGAAACAAAGCTAAGCGAACGCAGCATACAGCTTAAACATCAGAAATTCCTCGGTTACAGCGCCAAAGAAGCCGGCCGTTATCAGCGCTTTTTAAAAGCCCTTGAGCTATTAGAAGGAAAGATCTCCGCTGCTGAACAAAAACCGGAGGGCAAAATCCCCTCCTCCGGACATAACAAAATCTTACCCTCCGGACAAACGATGGTATCTTCTGAGCAAACCATCGACTGGTTCGATATCATCGAAGAATGCGGCTACTACGACCAAAGCCAGCTGATCCACGATTTTCAGCTTTATCTCCATCTCTCACCCACCCAATACCTGAAATTCCAGCAGGACATCTGTATCGCCCGGCCGGAATAGGTTTGCCGGGCATAAAACACCGTTGCCCGGGTGGTTTAGCCCAACCTCCGTATGCATCCGCCTATCCACCGGCCAGCCCCGGTTACGGCCTCTTTCGTTTTCTTACAATCCTGCCGCACCTAAAAGCCGGAGTTTTGAGGTATCAAATTCATCAAAAAACAATAAGATCATGAACACGGCAACATCTCCTTCCATTTTAATTACCGGGGCGACCGGCAATATCGGTACTGAACTTGCGAAACAGCTCTCCGCACAAAAAATACCTTTCCGGGCCCTGGTGCGGTCTATTGACAAAGCCATGGACCTGGCAGCGCTGGAAGGAGCAGAGCTGGTTACCGGCGACTTTAATGATCCCGCAAGCCTGGCCAATGCCTTAAAGGGGATCAAACGTGCTTTCCTGCTCACCAATTCCACCGAACAGGCCGAGAGCCTGCAGCTCAATTTCGTAACAGCTGCCCGGGCGGCGGGTGTAGCGCATATCGTAAAGCTCTCGCAGCTGGCGGCCTCCCTGGATTCCCCGGTACGTTTTCTGCGGTATCATGCGGCAGTGGAGTGCAGGATCCGGCAGTCCGGCCTGGCTTATACTTTTCTGCGCCCTAACCTGTTTATGCAAGGTTTGCTCGTTTTCCACGACCCCATCCTTTACCAGGGTAAATTTTTCGCTCCCGCAGGCAATGCCAAGGTCAGCACCGTAGATATCAGGGACATCGCTGCAGTAGCTGCTGCCGCTTTGACTCAAAATGGTCACGAAGGAAAGATCTATGATCTCACGGGGCCGGAAGCCCTGACACATGCACAAATGGCGGCGGGTCTTTCCGAATCTCTTGGGCATATGGTTCAGTTCGTCGATGTCACACCGGCAGACATGCGGCAGGCTATTTTAGCCGTAGGGTTCCCGCAGTGGCAGGCTGATGGGTTAATAGAAGACTATGCGCATTATTCCCGGGGGGAAGCTTCCCTGCTTAGCCCGGCGATACAGGAAGTCACCGGTCGTGCGCCCTATGACTTCAGGACATTTGCCGATGACTACAAAGGTGCGTTCTCCTGAACGCGCCTTCCTGAAACAAACATCCTCCCGATCAATTGATCCATTCATTTCCGCACCATTTGTTGTGCAGGAATAAGGGGGCTGGTCATGCGATAAAGGCAAACCGATCCTCCGAAAATAGTCTTACACGGATTACACAGATGTGTTTATCTTAGTTGAAAATATACCCATTTTCATCGTATGACAGACATTGTTGACACCATGCAGGAACCATTGGAACAGGCAGGCAAAAGCACCATTAATTCCAGAGTAGCCCTTTTCGTAGCCATTACCGCAACCTTCATGGCCCTTTGCAATGTGAAAGACGGCAATATCGTGCAGGCCATGGAGCAGGCGCAGGCGCATTCCATCGATTCCTGGTCCTATTTCCAGGCGAAGAGCACCAAGGAATCCATCGTTGAGAACACCCTGGAAGAGATCAAGTTGGAGAATGCTCCGGGCAAAACCGATGTCATCAAAAAATACGAGGCCCAGATCGCCCGGTACGAAAAAGAAAAAGCGGAAATAAAGGCCCAGGCGGAAGGTTATCAAAAACAATATGACGAGATCAATCTCTTCGACGATCAGTTCGATATGACAGAGGCATTACTCACTATTGCCATCGCGATGTTCGGGATCACATCCCTCACCCAAAAGAGGTGGCTGCTCTATTTTGCCGGCGCCGTAAGCGGGATTGGCATTATTCTGGGTTTGACGGCCTTTATGAAGATCAGTCTGCATTCCGACCTGGTTTCTAAAATCCTGGGATAAAAAATTGGCGGGACTTGTCAGGGTTGCCAGTCAAAAATATGAAATTCGTCTTCTTGTGCAACTTTTCCCTAATATTGACATGGCAGACCGGCTTTATGGCCAATAATATCTGATCCTGAAACGCATATGATAACGAAACGGGTCCTTTTGATCGATGATGACAAGGATGATGCAGAAATACTTTCGGCCGCGCTCAGCGAGTCAGGTATCAGCGCTGCCCTGGATCATATCGAGAATGGATCACAAGCCCTGGAGAAGCTCATGGATAACGGGGCGGATATTCCGGATGTTATTTTCCTGGATATCAATATGCCCGTCATCAATGGATGGGAATGTCTCCGGGAAATAAAAAAGCTGGCAGAGCTGCAATCCATCCCGATCGTAATGTATTCTACCTTCAATCTGCAAAGCGAAGGGATCAGCGCCAAAGATGTAGGCGCCGCCGCCTTTTTTACGAAGCCCGATAAATTCAGCGAATTAAAGATCAAGCTGGTCTCCCTGTTCGACGAGCTGTTTAAGACTGCCAGCCTATAACTAAGTTATTTCTTTTAAGACGCCGGGTACCTCCATTCCTGCGTCACCGACGGATCCTAAACGCAACGCCTGCCTCCGGCTAAACGAACCTGGAAGGCCCCGGCATTGGTCTCATCAACAAATTAATCAATAAATTAAGGCCTGCGCGCCATATTACAAATCCATCCCTTTCCCTTGTCCGGCAACTTATGATTATATTTAATCGTAATTAGTAAAAAGCTATTCTTAAAGTCATACCATCTATGATCCGTAAAAGAACCTTCCCGGTCCTCCTGTTGGTCCTGGCAATGAGTGCTGTTACCGCATTCCGGGTATTGGAAGCGGGAAAGCTCCCGCCTTCCAGGTACGAAAAGATCCTGCACAAGGTGGTATTGATAGTGAATGAGCTTCATTATAGCCCCAAACAGATCGATGACCGGTTCTCGAAAGAGATCTTTACCAGGTACCTGGGAGAGGTGGACCTGGAAAAGGATGTGCTGCTGCAATCCGATGTGGAGGTCCTGCGCAGCCAATACGAGACCCGGATCGACGATGAAATACTCGGTACGGAAGCCATCGGATTCGTCCCGGCAGCAGGGGATATCTTTAAGAAAAGGCTGGCGGAGACGGAACAGATCTACAAAGACCTGCTCGCCCGGCCTTTTGACTTTACCCTGAACGAGGTCATAGATCAAAATTATGATAAGACAGGATTCCCGGAAAATGAGGGGGAGAGGAGAGAAGTCTGGCGCAAGCGCCTGAAATATCTTACGCTGGAAAAATATGCCGGGTTACTGGAACTGCAGGAGAGCAGCAGGAACAAGCCCGGATTCGTCCGGCGCAGTGAAGAAGACCTGGAGACCGATGCCCGTGGCATGGCCCTGAAAGTCATGGACCGTTACTATGACAGGCTGAAGGTGAAAATGAAGGATGACGAACGCTTCAATATGTTTGTGGAGACGATCGCACAGACCATGGACCCGCATACCGACTATTTCCCGCCTGTGGAAAAAAGGTCTTTCGATGAACAGATGAGCGGTCATTTTTTTGGGATCGGAGCTACCCTGCGCGATGATGACGGTAAGATCAGGATCGGCACTCTCGTCTCCGGCAGTCCTGCCGCGAGATCCGGTCAGGTCAATGTGGGAGATATCATCATGAAAGTGGCGCAAGGCGGCCAGGAGCCTGTGGACCTTGCCGGTTACCTGTTACAGGATGCCGTGAAGCTGATCCGCGGCGCAAAGGGAACAGAGGTCCGGCTCACCCTGAAAAAGACGGACGGCTCTACCAGGATCATATCGCTGATCAGGGATGAGATCGTACAGGATGAGACCACCTTCGCCAGAAGCGCTGTCGTCGTCTCAGAGAAAGGAAAGATCGGTTATATATTCCTTCCTGAATTTTATGCGGACTTCAGTAACCCCAAAGGCATCCATTGTTCAGAAGACGTGACCCGTGAAGTCATAAAGCTTAAAGAACAAAAGGTAGATGCAATCGTCATCGACCTGCGTCACAATCCGGGCGGATCCTTAATGGACGTGGTGCAGATGGTGGGGTTGTTCGTTGAACAGGGACCTGTGGTGCAGGTAAAAGACCGGGACGGCAGTCCCCGCATCCTGCCCGCCCGGGAGAAAAGCGTCTTATATGAAGGACCTCTGGCGGTAATGGTCGACGAACTCAGCGCTTCCGCGGCTGAAATTTTTGCGGCGGCCATACAGGATTATAAAAGGGGGGTCATTATCGGGAGCACCTCCACCTATGGGAAAGGGACCGTGCAGAGACCTTTCCCCCTGGACAATCCCGCAGGATCGACGAATGGGGAAAGCGGTCTGGGCGCCATTAAGCTCACCCTGGAGAAATTCTACCGGATCAGCGGCGGGTCCACACAGCTGCGGGGTGTATCTTCCGATGTCGTATTACCGAATTTATTCGAATATTATAAGATCCGGGAAAAGGATAGTCCGGACGCCCTTCCCTGGGATGAAATACCGAAAGCCGATTATACGACCTGGAAATATGCCTATGACCTGAATATCATCAAAGGGTTGAGCGGTCAACGCCTGAAAAATAATGCCGCATTTGCCCTGATCCATTCCAATGCGCAATGGCTGGGCAGTAAGGAAAGTGACAAAGTAACTTCGCTCAACCTGAAAAAATACCAGGAAGAACAGCTACAGCTGAGAGCCACGATCAGGCAGGTTGAGACGCTTAGCAAGCTCTCTGCGGCCAATGAATTGGATGTTCAGGCCTTACCGCAGGACCTTCATAAATATGATACGGATAAGGGTAAAGCCGATCGTTTCCGCCAATGGCTGAAAGGAGAGAGGACCGACATTTACCTGGGTGAAGCGGTAAATGTGCTGAATGATATGATCACGCAAAAAAAACTGGTCTATAATAATATCAGGTAACAATGGAATTACCAATAAAGTCCTTTCATTTCCCGGCACAGAGGGGAAGTTGGGCTTTTTTTGTGCCCGGCAGAAATGGCCAGATCTGACCGCCCGGAAGGCAGATGGGGCGATTTGTGGACAACCGGGAATGGATTTCAAAAAAAACACTTGAAAATCAGGCCATCCGCCTGAACTATTTTAAAAGCTTTTTGTTATTCGGACTGGGGCCGAACCCACCTAGTGTCTTGAAAGCGAACATTTTAGATGGTTATATTGTTTCTCCTGGCAAACTAAACCAGCTTAAACAGATAATATGATCCACGCAGGCTGGTCACGGACCCATATTTGATAACTAACAAGTTATTTACCGGCACTTGAAATTTTTATACGTTATTCATGCAGCTAACCTCAGGAGATAGAACACCCTTTTTATTTAAATCGCTATTAGTACTTCTATTCGTGTCCATACAAGGATTTGCATACAGCCAGGTCATTGTTCCGGCAGATTCCCTCAAAGAGGATTCTTTACGTATTAAGCCATTAAAAGCTCAAAAGCCGGCAGATAACATCAATAACCAATATGATTTTGGTGATTTGCTAAGGAATATTCTTCATCCTAAAAAAGAGGCCGATACATTACACAAGGGATCAGGCATTACGGTCGTACCTAATATTGCTGCCAATCCCACTATCGGGGGGCAGCTGGGTATCAAGGCTGTGGCAGGTAAGAAACTGGGGAATGATCCCAATACGCTCTTTTCAATTGCGGCCACATCGGCTTCCATTACCACCAAAGGGATCCTCTTTTTCTATGTCAACCATAATATATTTACTCCCGGCAACAAATGGAACTTCCAGGGCAATCTGGTAGCCTCGAAGACGGTGACGCCCGACTATGGCCTTGGGATTGGCAGGAAATTCACCGGAAGCGGCCCCGATTCAGTACTGGCGGATCCTACCCATAAGGTCTATCCGATCCATTCCCATTATTATAACATCAGGGAAAAGGTGTACAAGAGGGTGGCGAAGCATCTTTTTGTCGGGGCAGGATTATCCTTTGAGATCAGGAGGCAGATTACCCTCTCCGATACGGTCGACAACGCAACGCCGTCCAGTGTTTATAACAACAAACATGGATTGCCGCAGGGGCATTACTCTGCCAACGGCTTTCTTTTTAATGTAGAGTATATTACCCGGGATAACCCGAACCGGGCCTACAAGGGCATCTATTTCGATGCGGGTATAAGGGTCAACCAGACATGGATAGGAAGCACAAAGAATTCGGCGCAGATCACCTCCGACTTCAGGAAATATTTCAGCCTGTCGGCTGCCGATCCGGAAATGGTCCTTGCCTTCTGGAACTGGGGTTCCTACCTGGTAGGAGGGACCATCCCCTTCCTGGAATTACCCGGTACGGCCAGAGACGGAACGTTTCGAAGCGGCCGCGGGTATACCGCACAGTATTTTAAAGGGACCCAATTCAACGATACGGAAGCCGAGCTCCGTTTTCCTATAATGGCCAACAAATTTCTCAGCGGTGTCGTTTTCGGAAATCTGCAAACGGGCAATGACGAACATGGCACAAAACTATTCCAGCAATTTCAGCCGGGCTACGGCGGCGGTCTGCGGGTACTGTTCAACAAGGCTACCCGAACCAATCTGGCTCTTGATTACGCCTTTGGTAAATTTGGCAACAAAGGGTTTTTCCTCAATCTGAACGAAACATTTTAGGCTATAAGGATACAGCGAAAGAAGGGTAGGATAGAAGAATCTCCTGATTTTTTTTGCCGAAATCCTTAAATTGTCGGATGAAGCGACGCAAATTTCTACAAAATACGCTGACTGCCGGCACGGGCATGTTATTATCTTCGTATGTTAAGACGGCTGCGCCTAAAAAGGTGATCATCGCGGGTGCGGGCATCAGCGGGTTGTGCTGTGCCTACGAATTAATGAAAGCCGGGCATAACGTGACGGTACTCGAAGCTTCGGGCCGGTATGGAGGCCATGTGTTCACGGGCCGCGATGGGTTATCCGATGGGCTTTATGCAGATTTTGGGGCCGACCATATCACCAAACCGGGCTATGAGTTTTTTTTTGAGTATATCGAGGAGTTCAGGCTGACGGCGGTGCCCTATCCAAACGCGGAAGGCTCCGAGCATAACTACGACAAAGATAAATTGAAAGTCATCGACGGGAAGTTCTACAGCGCGGATAAATTGAAGGATCCCGCGGTGCTGAAGGGCCTGGGGTTCAATGAGCGGGAAGTGGAGTTCCTGTCGCGGCGTCCGATGTATGAGCTGTCCGCCTTTTTCTTACAAAAGTATCTCGACAAGTTTACCGATCCCTGGCAGCCCTTTGGAGTTGGTTATGATGACTATGACAAAATTGCGATCGCCGAGATTTATAAAAAAGAAGGCGCTTCGCCGGCCGCACTGCGATTCCTGGGTGGAAAGCATACCAATGCCCTTTATTTTCTCTGGCGGCTTTCGATCATGTATTCGCGCGGCATCCCGCTTTCCCATGGTGAGACCTTTCACCTGAAAGATGGTAACGAGCAGCTGCCCATAGCGTTTGCCAAAAGGCTGGGCGATCGGGTCAAGCTCAACCACCCGGTAACTGCGATCCATCACAGCGCCGCGGATGTGACGGTCAGCTGCCGACCTTTTGGCGGGAAGCAGGAGCTGAAGCTTACGGCCGATGTGCTGGTCAACTGTATCAGCCTGCCCGTTTTTCAGAGCATTCCCACTATGCCTGCGCTTTCCCCGGCTAAGCAATATGTGGTCGATCACCTTAAATACTCATCGCATCCTTTTTATGTATTTGAGGCTGCATCGAAATTCTGGCTGGAGGACGGCATTCCCAGCATCAATATGGAATTCGAACATCCCCTGATCAATTCCATCTGGATGGAAACGAATCAGGTCGACACGCAACGCATCATTCTGAAAGCCTTTGGCCCCAGCGGATTCCCGCCGCAGCAGGTGCTGGCGGCATTCCGTGAGGTATATCCCGGCAGGAAGGATACCATCGAACAGGCCCTGACGCTGGATTGGTCAAAAGAAAAATATGCCCCGGTCTGTGAAATGGAACCGTTCCCCATCGGCGAAATGTCTAAATTCTGGCCGCAGGTGCTCCAGCCCGAGGGGCGCATCTATTTTGCCGGTACTTATGCGGACAATATGAGCCGGGGCATGGAGTCCTGTCTTCGCAGCGCACGGCGTGTTGCCGGGGAGATCGATAAATTATAAGCCAATTTATTTGTACAGGCTGATCATACCAACCGGCTCAGTGCCTCCTTTGTAAAACCTTTCAATTCATTGTCTTTCTGTTCATGTATCTTCAGCACCCATTCCGGATCGGCCAGCAAGGCCCTGCCTACCGCGACAAGATCGAAATCGCCCCGTTCATACCGACGGACCAGCTCATCCAGGGAGGCGGGAACAGAGCTTTCCCCTTTGAAGGCGGAGAGGAATTCGCCTGAAAGCCCCACGGATCCTACGGTAATGGTAGGCCGTCCCGTCAGTTTTTTTGCCCAACCCGCGAAATTCAGGTCGGAGCCTTCAAATTCCGGTTCCCAGAACCGACGTTGGGAACAGTGGAATATGTCTGCGCCTGCATCAGCAAGAATGCTCAGCCAACCCTCCATTTCCTGCGGCGTGTTGGCCAGCTTATAGTTATAATCGAAAACCTTCCATTGAGAAAGCCGGATGATCACGGCAAAATCCTCGCCCACCTGCCGTCTGACTTCCTTTAGGACTTCGGCTGCGAACCGGCTGCGTTCCTGCAGGGTCTTGCCGCCGTATGCGTCCGTCCTATGGTTAGTCTCAGACCAAAAAAACTGGTCGATCAGGTAGGTATGGGCGCCGTGTATTTCAACGCAGTCAAAGCCCAGCCTTTTGGCGTCTGCGGCGGCCTGGCCGAAGGCAGCGATGGTATCGGCTATATCTGCGTCGGTCATCGTTCTTCCCAGGTGGGACTTGCCGTTCCTCAACCCGGACGGGCCTTCAAAAGGCGCCTCCGGCAACCAGCCGGAATGGTGATTTTCCATCACACCCATATGCCAGATCTGTGGTCCCATCCTTCCCCCGGCTGTATGTACCTGGTTGATGACCTCCTGCCAGCCGGCAAGGGATTTTTCTCCATAAAAGTGCGGTATATCAGGATCATTAGAAGAAGAGGGGCGATTGATCACCGTGCCCTCGGAGAGGATCAGGCCTACAGATGCTGCGGCTCTTCTTGCATAGTAACGGGCTACATCAGGGGTGGGCACGCCGTTCGGTGAAAAAGAACGGGTCATGGGGGCCATCACCCATCGATTGGGGAGATGCAGCGACTTTAGATGAAAAGGCTGGAAAAGGGGTTGTGTGTTCATATGAATTTTTCTTTACGTCAAATGTCTGATTGGAAAGCCTTGCTGATGGCGGCAAACGTCTCTTCGTTCCTTTTATAGTAAGTCCACTGTCCGATCCGCGTGGCCTGCAGCAATCCTGCCTTCTGAAGGATCGTCAGGTACTCCGATACGGTGGACTGGGAAAGCCCGCATTTCTGCTGTATCTGTCCGACGCACACGCCTGCTTCCGCAAAGGCAGCATGTTCCTGTGGAAGGAAATGCGCTTCCGGCTCCTTCAGCCATTGCAATATTTGCAGACGGGTTTTGTTGGAGAGAGCTTTGAAGATGTCAAGGCTATCCATAAGGCAAAGGTATAGATATATCGGGAAATCCCGATATTAGAGTAAAATTTAGGGGACCAATACGATCTTGCCGCGGGTGTGACGTTTCTCCAGTTCCGTGTACGCATCGCGGACATCGGCCAGGTGGTAGACTTTGGCAATCGGTATTTCAAGGCGCCCCTTGTCGATCAAACCGGCTAATTCGGTAAGCACTTCCCCCTTTGCACCTTCGCGATTGCCTGCTGTTTTGACGCCATGTTTCGCCGCCGCCGCGAAGTCGATGATCGTATCGATCCGATCGGGAGCTACACTCAATTCAAGCGCCAGCTCAACATATCCATTTCCGTAAGTATCGATAAATGCATCGATCCGTCCTCCGGCGGCGGTCCGGATCTTATCGGCCATGTCTTTGCCATAGGTGACGGGAATAATGTTGCGGCTTACCAACCATGAATGGTTGGCTTCGCTCGCCAGGCCAATGACCTTTGCGCCAGCCTCCCGGGCCAGCTGTACTGCAATAGAGCCCACGCCGCCAGCAGCGCCGGACACGACGACCGTATCTCCCGGTTTCAGGGAGACAGCCTTTACTGCTGCATAAGCCGTTGTTCCTGCGACAAAGAGGGCGCCTGCCTGTTCCCAGGATACGCCTGCCGGACGGGGAACGACCTGGTCAGCTGCCACTGCAATGAATTCTGCGTGGCTCGACCGTTCATTGGAGAACCCGATAACCGGGTCGCCTTTGGCTACGCCGGATACTTCCTTGCCGACCTCTTCTACGATGCCGGCAAAATCACTACCTTCTCCTGAAGGAAAAGTAGTAGGCCATTGTTGAGCAAATTTGCCTTCCCTGATCCCTGCTTCACCCGGATTGATGCCGGCGGCCTTCATCCGGACAAGCACCTGACCCGGACCCGGAACAGGGGTGGCAATTTCTACAATATTGAGGACATCGACCCCACCGTATTTCTCAAACTTTACCGCTTTCATAATATGTTCTTTATTTAAAGAGTAAAAAAATTGTGCCAACCCGATCTGCCTGCAAACATATACCGTCTATTTTCCCGATCGGGTAATGACCGTCAGTATTTTTCCTGATATAGATCACCCGGCAGGAATCGCTTTCAAAATACTTTTAGTATTAGATTTTGAGTGATAAAACAGCTTTTCCGCCATTTTTAGGAATAAATAGTAACGCCTCGTTAATCTCTTCTAACTTAAATTTCTTCCCGATCTTAGTTTTGAAATAAGGCAAATGAATGAGTTTGCCTATATCTTTTAATGCCTGTTCCAGGCTTTCGGGATCTCTGACGGTGTCTGTTTTAAAGTTGGAGAATGGCCTGATGATAATATTCTTTAGGGCTAATGTCCTGGTATGAAAAGTAAAAGGAACACTATCCCCGATATATCCGTAAGAAAAGATAACTGAATTTCCCGGAATTAACGGTAATATTTTATTTAGAATTTCACCTCCTACGCCATCAAAAATTGCCGTGGCTGTCAACGCCTGTGCTGTTTCGGTTAGATCCTGATTGAAATTCCCGTCACTTTGAACGACAATATTCCTGGCGCCAAGCTCCTCCAGCTCTTTCCTGGCATCCTGGTTTCGTACAATGGAGATCAAAGGAAAGCCACTTGCCAGGCAAAGGCCCAGTAAGGCAATTCCTGTTGCTGAATTACCCGCCGTACTAATAATGCCTTTGTGACCTTCATTGATGATCTGCTTTAAAAATGCGAATGGGGTGATAATATTGACCATTGAGCCTGAATATTCCCCAGGATCTGAGCTGTCAGGCAAAATAACGCAATCTAAATAATGCACATGGGCATATTCACACCAGGAACCGACGATACTTGCACTGAATCTTAACTGGCGGTAGAAGGTCACATTTTTTCCCAGGTATTCGTTTGGTACCCCTTCGCCGGTCTGTAAAACTTTTCCGGCGCCTGACACGCCTTTAATATCATAAAGGCTGCTGACCGCGCCGGGAGGCGCCGGGTATTTCAAAAAAAATTTATCTCCGGAATTGATAGCTGAAGAGTTCATTTCGATGATCAGATGACCTGGTTTTGCCATTTGCGGTCTCTCTACATTCTGCACCATCAAAATATCATTTGACAGCACGATAGCTTTCATTAATTCATCCATTTTATTTCGTTCAGATTGTTACATAATATAAGCCTGCGGGGCTCCCTTATGAATCTGATAACAATGCAAATGTCCGAATTCGTTGATTCACCGGCCAATGAACAATCTTAAGAAATACCCTTAAGATTTCTTAAGGCTTCTCCAGATTTCTTATCATTTCAGCGATTGTGAGCCAGGTCTTTCCTGATCTTGCTCAGGAATTCCGATGTGATGCCGAGGTAGGAAGCAATTTGAGTATTGGGTAAACGGGCAGCCAGCGATGGAAATTGCGCTAAAAAATTCACATACCGCTCTTCCGCGGTCGCGCTGATATTTTGGAGCACCCGATTTTGCAGCTCTATATATTTACGCTCAATGATAATCCGGAACGTACTATTAAACTTTGGATAGTTGGTATACAAATAGATGAGATCCGGACGTGTGATCTGGAGAATTATGGAGGGTTCTATCGCTTCAATATAAACGCTGCCGGGCTTTTCGGAATAAAAACCGGAGAGATCGCTTATCCATTCATTTTCG
>JAATFV010000045.1 GCA_015655015.1 Chitinophagales bacterium
ATAAGGATCACGCCATTGGCGCCCCTTGCTCCATAAATAGCCGTAGCAGACGCGTCCTTCAATATTTCCATTGATTCTATGTCCTCCGGGTTAATGACATTATTATTGGGGTTTTCTATGGGGAACCCATCTATCACATAAAGAGGACCGTTGTTTTGTGTAACGGAGTTGTAACCCCTGATCGTTACATTGATACCCGAGCCCGGCTGCCCGTCGGATGAGTTGGCCTGAACACCGGCGACACGCCCGGCCAGCGCTTCCTCAAACGACCTGACGGGCGCTTTTTGCATATCCGTTACATTAACTTTATCCATCGCGCCGGTTACGTCTCTTTTTCGCTGCGTTCCATAGCCGATCACAATTACATCGTCCAATTCCTTCACTTTGCCCTTTAATACAATACGATATTCGGCCCTGTTGTCCACCTTTACCTGGAATGACTCATGCCCGACAGAGGAGAAAACGACCGTATTACCCGTCTCGGCATTTAAGGTAAAATGCCCTGTTGAATCGGTTTGAGTGGCCCAACCCTTCTCCTTGATGGAGACAGAAATACCTGATAAAGGTTTCCCTTTGTCATCTGTCACCGAACCGGTAATTTTTTTCTGGGAGAACAGCAGGCCCGGAGAGAAAAGAAACAAAATTAGTGCTAAAACTGGCCTGATCTTACTCATTAGCAGCGGAATCCTACCGCAGGAATAACAATTTAGTTGTGGCATAAACAATCTATTAGATATTAGGAGGAAGATGTTTTATAAGTTTTTAGAACTCCTCCCCTGTTTGGGACAAAATTCAGGTAAACCATTCGTTATCAGGGGTGAAAAAATGAAATATATAGGGCACTTTTTTAAAAACACCCCCTTTTTCCCCTTTTCGGGCGCTCCCCATACCCTCTGCCTTGACACTGAATCGGGGAAAAGTTATAAGATTTCCCTATCTTAGTATTCATCTTATTGATTATTAACCAGTTACTGCATGAGCCTTCGCCTCATTTTAATTTTTTCGATTGTTAGCTCCACTCTTGCCGCAAAGGCGCAAACCATTTCATTCAACCATTTGAACGTCGGGGACGGATTATCGCAAAACGCTGTTTTATCCATAACACAGGACAGTAATGGTTTTATGTGGTATGGAACCAGTCATGGATTGAATAAATATGATTCCCGCCGATTTACGGTATACAAAAATATCCCCGGTCAAACAGGAAGTCTTTCCGGTAACTACATTGTTTCGCTTTTTTGCGACAGCAAAAAAACACTTTGGGTGGGCACCTTGGATGGTTTGAACAGGTATGACGCTGAAAACGACCGCTTTGAATATGTACCTACGGCAACTCTCCAATCGAACGGGGCGAATAAATCCATCTACTGTATCTATGAGGATTCAAAGGGACGTTTATGGGTGGGTACCGCAAACGGATTATACCTCCTTGCCAACAGGGAAAAAAGCCTTTTCACCCCTTTTCCCCCTTCTGCCGCAGACAACAACCTGCAAGGCAGCCATGTGCACTGCGTCTTTGAAGACCATGAAGGCGTCCTATGGGTGGGAACAACGCTGGGGCTCACCAGGATCAGCTTCAGGGGAGCAAAGGTTGAGAAGACAACACTGCGGCATGACAAAACCGACCCGGCGAGCCTGAGTGATGACCAGGTAATCAGCATAGTAGAAGATAAACAACAGCATATCTGGGTGGGCACCCACAACGGCGGATTGAACTTATATAATGCATCCGCCAGCAACTTTCTGCACTTCTTCTACCCGGATAAGAATAAAAGCGGCCTCATCAACAACCATGTCCGCGCACTCCTTATTGCAGGCGATGGCAACCTTTGGATAGGCACCCAGGAAGGCTTGTCGATATTAAATACCAGCTCGGGAAAAATAACCTCTCATACCAATGACCCCTGGGACAGGAGCAGTTTAAGCCAAAACTCCATTTATTGCATGTATAAAGACAATGCGGGCACCATATGGATGGGTACTTTCTTTGGCGGGATCAATAGTTATATTTCACACAATTCCCCGTTTACCATCTACAACAATAAGTCTTCCGGAGCCAGACTTAGTAATAATGTGATCAGTTCGGTGATTGAAGATGAAAAAATGAATCTATGGATTGGGACAGAAGGCGGCGGGGTGGACTATTTGAACAGAAATACCGGAGATGTTACCTGCTACCGGAATAACCCCATAGATCCCACAAGTTTAGGCTCCAACCTTGTGAAGGTCGTTTACAGAGACAAAGAGGGACATATATGGGCAGGTACGCATGGTGGCGGCCTCAATCTATTCAACCCGGGAACCCGCCATTTTACCAGGTACTTCTATAAGGACAATGACCCTGCAACATCAGGCTCGGAAATAACCTGCCTCCTGGAAGACAGCCGGGGTCTTTTTTGGATAGGCACCCAGAACGGCTTGCGGGTTTTCAGGGAAACGATCCCTTTATTGGAAACCGACAGCAGCAGGAGCAGTATTGTAAATCCATTAAAAAACAAGTCCATATTGGCTTTGCTGGAGGATTCTCAGGAAAATATCTGGATCAGTACGCAAGATGGACTGTATATAGTAAAAGGCTCCCTCCTTCAGGAAGTACCGGACTTGAATAAAACAGGGAATACCCGGGCCAATTATTTCAACTGCCTCTTTGAAGATACTCAACAAAATATATGGGCAGGCTCTTATTATAATGGCCTTTTCAAGTATGACAAAGAAGGCCGGCTGATTGCAGAATACAAAGAAAAAGATGGACTCGCCGACAACAATGTGCTTGGAATTCTTGAAGATGACGCTACCGGAAACCTATGGATAAGTACGGGCAACGGCCTGGTAAAGTTTGATACAAAAAAGGAGCTTTTCAAACTCTACACGGAACTGGATGGCTTGCCGGGCAATGTTTTCAACAACAACTCCTACTACAAGAGCAAAAAAGGCGAGATGTTCTTCGGTGGTTATAATGGCCTTACCAGTTTTTACCCAAACCAGGTATACGAGAACACAATGGCGCCGCCGGTAGTCCTCACCTCTTTTAGATTATTTAACAGACCGGTGGGTATCAACGATAACAACAAGATCCTTTCCAGGAACATCAATCTCACCAAAGAGATCCGGCTGAGATATGACCAGAACGTATTTGCTCTTGATTTTGCCGTGCTGAATTATATCAAGCCGACCAAGAACAGGTATGCCTATAAACTGGAAGGATTCGACAAAGACTGGAACTATGCCGGGTCACCGTCTGCTGCCTATACAAATGTACCACCGGGCAACTATACTTTTTTTGCCAAAGGCGCCAACAACGATGGGGTCTGGAGTGACCCCGTACTGATAAAGATCAGCATATCACCCCCTTTTTGGAGAACCTGGTGGGCCTGGTGCCTGTATGTATCGATGATGGCAGTATTGGTATTTTTTATTGCAAGGTTCTTCTTTTTACGGGCTTTGCTCAAAAGGAACAATGAGCTGACACAACTAAAGCTGAACTTTTTTACCAATATCTCCCATGAGATACGCACACATCTTTCCCTGATCATAGGACCTACAGAAAAGCTGATCCTCTCCGGCAAGGAGGATAGGCACGATCAGCAGCAGCTGCAAACGATCAGGGACAACTCGGAAAGCCTCCTGCAATTGGTAAATGAGCTCATGGACTTTAGAAAAGCAGAGAGCGGCCACCTTTCCCTGCATGTCGCAAACTGGAATATCGTTCCCTTTATCCAGTCGATCTGCAACTCTTTCCATGACATCTCCGTTTCCAGGAATATCCAGGCGGACTTCATAACATCCTCGGATAATATCGGGGTATGGTTCGACAAGGAGCAATTGAAAAAAGTATTCTACAACCTTATTTTTAATGCCTTTAAATTCACACAGGATGGCGGTTACGTATCTGTAAGCATTGAGGAAAAAGCAACGGTAGTGGAAGTCAACGTTACCGACAATGGGAAAGGCATATCCAAAGAAAATATAGGAAAATTGTTCGACAACTATTTTCAGGAAAATGATTATGGCAGGCAGAACACCGGTTATGGCATTGGCCTCGCATTGTCTAAAAGCATTGTGGAGATGCATAAAGGAAGCATAGGCGTCGCCAGTAAAACAGGGACGGTCAACGAAGAGAACACTACCTGCTTCAGCGTTATACTATTAAAAGACAACGGGCATTTTGAGGCGAACCAGGTTGCACACCCTATAACAGTTAATGACCAACCAGCCCCCGCACAAGCGCAAGCTACGCTGCCTGCCCTGGTTGACAGGAGCGACCAGCAGCATGCCGAATCACCTTCTGTAAAGTATTCAATACTTATCGTAGAAGACAATATCGCCATAAGGGCCTTTATAAAGGAGGCCTTGCATACAAGGTACGATATTCTCGAAAGCAACAATGGGCTGGAAGGTTTTGAATGTGCTGTCAGAGCCATCCCCGACCTTATCATAAGCGATGTGATGATGCCGGTGATGGACGGCCTTATGTTTTGCAGTAAGATAAAGTCTGATACAAGGACGAGCCATATACCGGTAATACTGCTTACTGCAAAAACAGCCGTTTCCCATCACGTCGATGGCCTGCAAACCGGTGCGGATATCTACCTGACCAAGCCTTTTAGCATCCGGGTATTGGCCCTGCAGATACAAAACCTGCTTGCGGCACGCGCAAGGTTATGGGACCAGTTCCAAAAGAACTATTCGCAGCCCGCCCTAAGTGCCCCATCAGGGACAAAACACCAAGAGACGGAACAGTCAGAGACAGAGCCGCCAGCAACAAAGGATAGCTCACCTGCACGTCTGCACCCTCTCGATGAGGCTTTTTTAAGCAACATCATCCGGATTACAGAAGAACACATGGAGGACACCACATTCGGAATCGCTATGCTGTCAAAAAAAGCCGCGATGAGTCAACCCGTTCTGTTCAAAAAAATAAAGGCCATCACCGGCATGTCCGCCAACGATTTTGTGAAGTCGTTGCGATTGAAAAAGGCATCACAACTGTTGCAGGAGAACAGATATACCGTATATGAGGTCGCCTATATGGTAGGGTATGAGAACAGCAAATATTTCAGCAGGGAGTTTAAAAAACAGTTTGGAAAAACGCCCAGTGAATATGGCGATATATAGTCCTCTATTCCATTTTCGTTGGGAGCTGTATTTCTTTTCCGGCTACTATCGCTTCAATATTCATCAGCGTGACGGGTCTTGAATCCGTGATCCCTACAATAACACCACTCTTATCGACCCAAACATAATGCGGGATCGTTACGCGTGGAAAAAGATCCGTTAAAACGGTATCCATGTAAACAGAGGGAAGGATAAAACCTTTATCCGCAGTCAATCTTTTCTTATAAAAATCAGCCACCTTTTTTTCGTCGTCCCCGGTATTTTGAGTGTTTACCAGCATGAACTGCACATCCTTATTAAACTTTTTTTGCAACGAGTCATTTTCAGGAAATGCTTCAATACAATAGTGGCACCAGGTGGCCCAGAAATCAAGTATCAAAAGCCGGCCTTTAAAGTCTGAGATCTTAACCGATTTTTTGCCGTAGTTGATTATATTACTTAATGTAAGATCCGGCATCTTATCACCCACTTTTAACGGTTTGACAGCCGAAGTCTGAGCAAGGATATTTCCTCCAAAGCCACATGCGAAAACGATGATCATTACTTTTTTTATCATATTATATTTATTTATCTACTGTTTTAATACCCGTTGATCTACTGTTTTAATACCCGGCATTTTGGACCAAAAGCGGATTTCTTTGAATTTCACTAAGCGGCACAGGATACAACAACCAATTGGGATTCCACGTCCCACCTTTGACCTGGCAGATCGCAGGCATCAGCGTATTGGCAGTCCCTGTGCGCTTAAGGTCATACCACCTGTTGCCCCATTCGCAAAAAAGCTCGATCTGCCGTTCATGCTGGATAGCAGTCAATGCGGCAGAGGCGTCCGGGAAAGCTGACCCCGCTAAACCCGCCCTGCCCCTGATCACATTCAGATCCGCAACGGCATCCGCTAACTTGCCTGCCTGCTGCGCCCTTGCTTCGGCACGGATCAGGTACAGCTCCCCCAATCTGAATACCATATAGTTTTCATCGGGGGAAGAATTGCCTGTATATCCTGATTTATACTTATAGGGGAAATAATAGAGCTGGTTATCCACTACAACACTATCTACCCAGCTTACACGCCGCTGGTCGTTCTCTTCAAAGCTATGGAGTAAAAGATCAGTAATTATGTATTGTGGAGGCGAATAGTTCCCCACGGCTACAAAGGTGTTGCCTTCGGGAGTACTATATCCATCTATCACCGGTCTCAATTGCCAGATGGCTTCCTCGCTATTGGCCAGGAATACGGTATTCAGATCAGTCACCATTGAATAGGCTCCCGAGCTTATAATTTGCGTAGCCGCTGCTTCTGCCTTATCCCATTGTTGCTGGTACAAATAGACCTTCGACAATAATGCCAGGGCCGCATATTTGTTCGGACGCGCCTTGCTGCCGGTCACATAAGTTACGGTCATGAGATTTTGGGCATCTGTCAGGTCTGCAATGATCTGGCTATAGATCGAATCTTCGGATACACGGGGTAGATGTTCGCTAATGTTATAATCCGTCCCGGTGACCAGGGGAACCGGTCCGTATAAATTGACCAGGTGGAAATAGTTGAGCGCCCGCATCAGCTTAGCCTCTCCCAGTAACTGGTGCTTTACAGAGCTGTCTAATCCAGTACTGGCAGTCAGTCCTTCAATACAGGCATTCGCCTGGTAGATCAGGGAATATCCATTCTGCCAGAAAGTAAAAGAATTGCTGTTGCGGTCAAGCGCATTTTGATAAAATTGCAGGTCAGAAGAAGACAGATCTGTAGGAGCCAGCTCGTCTGACGACATACCCGCATATTGCGTTATCTGACCGTTCAAAGGGGTAGAGATGTTCGTTGCGTTCATAATGGTGATATACATTCCCAGCACCGCTGCCGTAGCATCCGCACTGTCGGTGAAAACCGCAGGCCCTGTAATTTGATTTTTAGCATTGGGGATCTGAACGAATTTCTTGCAGGAGACACAAAGTACCAGGGAATATAATAAGATGGTGATTGATCTGAACTTCATAATGCAGAATTAAAAGTTAAATTGAATGCCGGCTACGATCGTTTTCAATGGAGGTACATTGTAAAAACTTCTACTTTCAGGATCATTCCCTTTATAACTGGTAATGGTTAATAAATTTTGAGCATTCATATATACCCGGCATCCATCGAGATGCCGTTTCCGGAAATACCCATTATTGAAGGAATAAGAAAAAGAAACTGTTTTCAGACGGATAAAGGAAGCGTCGCTGATGGTGGCATCTGAGTTGGAATAGTAACTGGCGGCACGATAGGCATCACTGCTATAACTTTCGGTAAATTTCTGGATGTTGGTCTGATCACCCGGTTTCTGCCAGCGATCCAGTAACGCAACCGGCTGATTGGTCGTCCCGCCGACAAGACCTCCGTTATAAATTTGCTTCAGATAATTATAACCCAATTGTTTGGTGAATTGAAAGAACAGGCTCAGCTGAAACCCCTTATAGCTGAACGTATTATCCAATCCTCCGTAGTATTTTGGATCCAGATTTTTTAAAACGTGATAGTCCCCGCCTAAAGACGCATTACCGTATTTTGGCGCATAAGTCGGAGTTCCTTTGGCTGTTAAATACTCAAGAACGCCGGTGTTGGGGTTTACATCTAAATAACGATATCCCTGAACGATACTGGTAGATTTGCCTACAATATAGGAATAGGCATAGGAGGAAGTTTCCAACCCCGGAAAAGCGATCAGCTTATTGGAAGGAACAGTTACATTGAATGAACTGGTCCAACCAAACTTGCCAGACATATTTTTACTATTGATCTGCAGCTCAAATCCAGTATTTTGCACTTCAGCGGCAAAGTTTTGTACGACATTCATAAACCCCGTCTGCGTAGGGAGATCATATGGGATCAGCTGATTGCCTGAACGATTTCTGAACCACGCTGAATTAATTAAAATACGATCCTTTAAAAATCCAAGCTCCAACCCTATTTCCAGCTTTCTATTTACCTCCCAGCTATAATCCGGATTGAAGAGGTTTACCGGCGTATATCCCGTGGAACCTTCATAAGAGATCCCGCTGGTAGGAGTCCAGTTAGGTAAAAAGGCATAATCACTGATATTGTCATTGCCCGTTGACCCGTAACTAACATGTACTTTACCATAACTCAATACAGGCAGCGCTCTCTTCATAAATCGCTCCTCTGAAAAGATCCAGCCTCCGGCTACGGATCCGAAATTGCCAAATTGCCTTCCCGGCCCGAAACGACTGGAGCCATCCCGCCTGCCGGTGAGGTTCAGGATATATTTGTTATCCTGGATATAATTTATCCTTCCGAAACCAGCATTATACCGGTAAAGCGTATATCCATCGGTGGAGATAGTTGAACCTGCTGCGGAAACAGAACCCAGTAAAGCGTCGTTGGAAAAATTTGACGCGCTGATCCGTGTAGATGTGTTTGTATTTTGCTGTATGCTGCCCCCGATTAATACATCCAGTCTTCCCCGGCCTATATTCTTTTTGTATTGAACCTGTGGTTCGATGATCCAGGTTTGAAAATTATTGGTCCCGAAGTCGGCAGTGGACACCGGAGTATACAACGTAGGATCCTGGGCCGCTTTTGGATTTAAAGAGGTCTCATTGGAATTCAGCGTATTATAGCCAAAACTGGAACGGATATTCAACCCTGGCAAGATCTGGTAATCGGCTTGAAAATGACTGATCAGATTATTTGTTTGCAGCTTATAGGATTTTTTCAGGTATGACAACGGATTGCCATAGGTGCCCCCTGAGTGTACCCCTTTGTAGCTCCAGCTTAATGAGCCGTCCGGATTGAGCAGTTCCGGATAATCAGGCATTAATGTAAAGGCCTTTAAAGCATCCGCGCCGCCAGATGAGTTATTCTGATCGAAAGAATAGTTCGTGGAAAAATCAAGCGTCAGTTTTTTATCATTTGACGTGTGATGCAAATTCATATTTACAGATGCCCGGTTATCCGCAAAATCTCCGGGCATAATATAAGTTTCATGATGATAGCCTGCCCCGATTAAAAACTGGGTATTCTCATTTCCACCAGACACGGAGGCATTGGCATCCGTTGTTTTTGCAGTCCCTCCCATTAGATATTTTTTCCAGTCTACGTTCCTCGTCGTGTCGAAAATTAACAGGTCAGGAGCATAACCCGGAAGATAGGATTGGGCAACCTGGGGGGTCGCTCCATCGTTGCTTATAGCCTCCCGGCGCATTTCCAGGTACTGCTGCGTATTCATCATGGGCATGGTCCTGGTTACCCGGCTTTCACCAGACCAAACGTTGCCGCTAAACCTTGTTTTGCCAGGTTTGCCCTTTTTTGTGGTGATCAGTATTACGCCATTTGACCCCCTGGAACCGTAAATCGCCGTAGCGTCCGCATCCCTCAGCACGTCTATGCTTTCTATATCGGCAGGATTAATACTGTTAAGGGCGCTCATGCCCCCGGCTGGATCAAAAGTCCCTGTATAAGCCAGAGACATTAGCTGATTGATGTTCCCATTTTGCGCTGCAACGGGAACGCCATCGATAATAAATAAAGGATTATCGGGGACCAAAGGCAAAGATGGATTCCGGTTCAACGTATTTTGTCCCCTTACCTGTACTTTTATTGCAGCTCCCGGCAAACCACTGCTTTGTGTGACAACCATCCCAGGCACCCTGCCTTCCAGCGCTGATAATACATTTGAAACCGGCTGCTGCTCCAGCTCTTTCGATGTCACCCTGCTTACAGAACCTACGTTGTACCGCTGGGTAGTCGTTCCATAGGCAATTACCTGGATTTCATCCAGCTTACTGGTTGACACTTTTAGCATGATGTGCAGGACATTCTGGAAACCGGCCTTTACCAACCGGGTCTCATACCCTGTAAAAGTAATTTCCAGCGTGGCGTCGTCTGTTATATTCCTCGCTTCAAAATTGCCTTTTTCATCAGCAATAGCAACAATCCTTCCTCTCCACTGACGGATCGTGGCGCCATTTAATGGCTGTCCGTTTTCAGTCGTAACGATCCCATGAACAACTACCAGCGGATGTGGTTGGAAGGAGGTATCGCCCGCCTGAATGACAGGAATCTCTTTGGACTTCACCACGATCGCCTTACCCACGATGGTATAGACAATGGGCAGATGCCGGAAGCATTGGGCCAGCACCTCGTCGAGCGGAACGTTTTTGACCTCAATGCTGACAGGTCCTGCCTGGTTGAGCAGCTCGTCCTTGTAGAAGAACTGAAAGCCCGTCTGGCGATGGATGGACTTGAACACCTTCTGTAAAGGGACATTCCTTTCCGAAAGGGTGACGGTTTGGGCGTCCCCCCGGGCGCTGACCTGCAGGCAGGCGGCTAATAATAAAATAGCGGTGATCCGCATGATCCGATAAGTTTTGGTTACGATGCCTGATCCCTGAGATCGGGGCACACAAAGAGCCTTACAATGCATAACTTTGCAGGAGTTTGGGTTAAACAATAAGCAGTCCTCGAAAGATTAACTATTGGGATACCCAGGCTATTCGCCGGAAGTGCTCGTTACACTTCCGGTTTTTTATTGGGTTCCCGTATTCTTAGATAGGTTTAATGTGCGATAGCAGTTCAATCGTCGTCATCACTGGTTTAATCGGCCATCCCCGGTGTTTTGATCGTCATCAAACCGGCTTGGTCTTCTGCCTCCAGCAGTTGTACGGGCGGCCGTTTAAGGCAATATAGTGATCTGGTTCCCGGATATGGTATAACGTATATTCGCTTGTTCGAAGATCCTCAGAACATCGGACACGTTGCTGGTCCTGCTGACGACCCCGGAGAAATGCCCCGATGGCGGCAGCCCGGCAAAGACCACCTTTACATTATACCAGCGGCTTACCTGCCGCAGGACCGCCCGGATATCCAGGCTGTTAAATTCGAAAAGGCCGTTCTTCCAGGCCAGAACTTCCTCCGCATCCACCTCCTTATTGATCGACAGCGTAGATTTCACGTTGTCCAGGACCGCCTGCTGACCAGGTTGCAGGATGCGGCTGGCCGATCCTTTGCTGACCTTGACAGCTCCCTCCAGCAGGGTGGTTTGCTGTTCCTCCTCATCGGTATAAGCCATGATATTAAAATGCGTTCCGATAACTTCCACCCTGCTCCCATTGACACGAACGATAAAGGGCCGATTTGGATGCGGCGCAATTTCAAAATACGCCTCCCCTTCCAGGTCCACCACCCTATCCGCACCGGTGAAAATAGTAGGGAACTTCAGGGAAGATGCAGTATTGAGCCAAACCCTGCTCCCATCGGCCAATTTGACCTGGGTCTGGCCGCCGCGTGCCGTAGTCAATGTATTATAGAGAACGATCATCGCGGTATTATTTCCAGCAACACCCTCTTTGGTAACACTCTTATCGGTAACACCCTTATCAGCAACACTCCTATCGGCAACAGCCTTGTAGGAAAGTCCCGCGCTATCCTGTTTGGCCACCATAGCGCCGCCCTCCCGGATTAGTGTTCCGGCGCCAACGCTATCAAGGATAATCTGCCTGCCATTGCCAAGCGTAAGCGTAGTTCGGGAACCCGTGGGCGCAGGAATATCCGCCTTCGCCTGAATGACTATCGCCGGACGCTGACGGGTTTGTTGAAACCACCAGGCGCCAATCCCCGCCAGAACGAGGATCCCGGCTGCAGCAGCGATCCGGGGCCAGCGGCGGCGAAGAGAAATAGCCGGTTCCTCTGCTGACTGCACCGTAACCGCCTCTTGTCCCGAGAGCGCCGTAAAGGTCTCCTGCCCTGTTCGAATGCCAAACACATCCGGCATACGCGCTTCCACCTTTTCCCGTACAGGCATTTCGGCAAAACTTTCCATTTCCTCCAGCTGGGGCCTGAGCAGGTTTTCCTCCGTCAATTCCCGGAACAACTGCCGGTTGCGGGGCGTTACAGCCTGCCATTGATCCAGCTCATCCTGCTCTTCCGGCGACAAAGCGCCCCGGTGAAACTTAAGCATCAATTCCGATAGGCGGTTCAGCATGATTGATATTTTATACGACGCCTTTATTAAGATCGCATAGTAGTAACACCCCATGCGCCCGCTTTCATCCAAAGAAAATAGAAAAAAATTTGATGTCAATGCCCCGCGAGAGCAGATAGAAGATACCAGGCAGCCAGGAAACTGCCTTTTTTCAGTAATTGCACACGAAGTAATTGAATGGCCCGCGCCTTCTGGCTGCGCACCGTCTGGGGAACAATACCCATTTGCTCGGCAACCTGCTCAGTAGATAATCCCTGAAAGAAGAGGAGCTTGAAGATCTCCCGGCACTTATCAGGCAGATTCTCTACTTCCAGCCAGATCTCGGCCACCACCTCCGCCCGGATAAGTTCATCCTCCCACCCTGTTCCGGAAATATTGTCATCCTTAGTCAGATAGGATAGCTGTGCATGCGCAGCGGCATGACGGCGGTTATCACGATTGAAATTCATGGCAGCATTACGGGCCGTATGAAAAAGGAATGCCTTGATATTCTCCAGGTCATTAAAGGGTGCGCTGCGTTCCAGCATCTTGACAAAACTGTCAGCGACAATATCCTCAGCCGCTTCGCGGCTGCCAGTCAAACGGTTCACATAAAAAGACAGCGGTTTGACATATCGGGTAAAAACAGCGTTCCTGGCCGCGGTTTCCCCGGCTTGAAAAGCTATAAATAGTCCCTCATCATTAGTATGGTTTGTATTCGCCGTCACAACTATAACATCAGAATGCCGCCGACAAACCTACTATTTAATTCACAAAAAATACTGCATCTATTCCCAACACTGATAAATTCATTACCCAAAATGAACTTCCCGCAGACAACTCGCCAATAGTAATAATGAAAAAAGAAACAGAGAGTGAATTCGTAAAAGTTTCATACGGGTAATCTGTTTTTTATGGACTAAAAATATTCTTAGCTTCTTGCGTAAGCATATATCTGCCAGTTTTATCAGGACCAGTAAATTCAACAAGCCCCGCATCTTTTAGAAGTTTCATGTCCCGTTGGGCTGTTCTACGCTCAATTGAAAATTCTGTCATTAAATCCCGAAGATTTAATCCTTCCTTCTCCCAAATTCGCTTTAATTCTTTGCCCAGTCGATCCTTCACCAGACTGCTTACAGCATCATTTACAGCGCCATTTACAGCGCCATTTACAGCGCCATTTACAGCGCCATTTACAGCGCCATCTTTTTGACGTAAAGTGTCATCCAGGGGTATAACAGTCCTAAACAATTGCCCTTCAATGAATTGCGGTTTTTTCCCAGGGCTATAAGCTTTCAAATATTTATGCACATTCAGTATTCCTGAACCAAGCTCATCCACCCGGCCCATCTGGGCAAAAAATCGCGCGATCAAGGGATTTTTTTGAAATGGAACAAAATGATCCGGTAATAACAGGCCATTCCCATGTGGGTTATTCGGATTCTGGGTTTCTACCCTATCCTCGTATATAGTTAAGGTCCCGGCATAACCGCTGGTATACTCCCTGTGAACAATTAGATTAGCCACTATCTCCCGGAATATCTTGGATCGCAGGCTAATGCGGATATCATCCTGCAAATAAAATTTATCCGGTAAGTGCTTTTCCACAAAGCTCATTAGCAGGTCATAGGCTTCAATAAGGTTGGTAGTTATGTACAAACGATCATCATACCGATCAACATCCACCCGGCGCAGTAAAGCGTCGATCTTGTAATGAGAAACAATATTCACTATCGTTTCATCCCTTCCAAATAGCAGCACAGATGCCAGGTTATAACCTTCCTGTTGGGTTTGGGGGTCTCTGCCATAAAAACCGGCTTTATGCAGCATTTGTTCATCATCCAGATCGAGCCAGGGATGATTTTGGTAACGCCCCCGGATCAGGTTGCGAATCCTTGGGAACATTTCCGTTTTGAAATCAGACATCCCCAGATAAGGATAGATCCTATTCTCTGTATAATGATTTCGCTTCCTGTTATATAAAAGGGCTATTTGCGCAGTTTGAGTTACTTTGAAGTCCCCATCATTACTCCGGTCATAGACAAAATGACCCGTCTTGTGTGTTTCAGAACTTTCCGGAACGGAAATATGGAGAATTTTCCTTCCCTCGATACTATAGGGGCTGGGGTGCAGGATAAAAGGAGGGTCCAGCTTGTTAGGATTATTAGATAGGTTCACCAGATTCGTGATTATATTTTCAAGGCAGTCTTCATTTATCCCCTTGACAGTTCCATCATCTTTCACACCCAACAAAATGTCGCCGCCTTCACGATTGAGCATGGCGCAAATACTTTCAAAAAGATTGCCCGGCAACTCTGTAGTAGCCTCTTTGAATTCAAGCCTGATGCCTTCACACTGGTTTAATAAATATTTCATCCGCTCAATACTCATAAATCAAAATTATGATATTATGGTTCCCGGCAAATTTGTATTATCCACCACTCTCCCATTTTCGGTAACTTTGCCCCTTTCCTTTTTATATGCAAAGACAACATTATATCTTTCTATCGTTACTATTATTCTCCACGACCCTGGCCAGCCTTTCACAAGCCCAGGTCTCACCCGCCGATTACGTAAACCCCTATATCGGCACCGGCGGCCATGGCCATACCTTCTTAGGCGCCAGCGTCCCCTTCGGCGCCATACAGGCAGGCCCGGAAAATACGGTGAAAGGCTGGGACTGGTGCTCCGGTTATCACTACTCCGACAGCATGGTAATAGGCTTCTCCCAGACACATCTCAGCGGAACAGGCATCGCCGACCTCGGTGACATCCTCGTCATGCCGTATATGGGTCCCATAAAAACAGTCAAAGCCGGAGAAGGCAGCACCGGTAATCTCATCGCCTCCCATTACACCCATGAAAAGGAAAAAGTCAGCCCGGCCTACTACGCACTCACATTAGACGACTACCCCGTCAAGGTAGAGCTCACCGCCTCGGAAAGAGTAGCTTTTCATAAATACCATTTCCTCCAACCCGGCGAAGGCCATATTATAATAGACCTGAAAGAAGGGATCTTCAGCCAATGGGAAGCCCCCAAAGCGATCGGTTACCTGAGAAAGCTCAACGACAGCACCCTCATCGGCTCCCGCCATTCCAAAGGCTGGGCAAAAGACAGACAACTATACTTTGCCATCCGGGTCTCCACCAGCCTGAAAGACTTCACCCTCTATGACGATAGCTTAAAATTGAATACCAGCGCCGGAGAATCGGCTAACCTCAAAGGACTCATTTCCTTCGAAAAAGCCCCCGCAGAAGTGATGCTTAAAATAGGAATATCCCCGGTGAGCAGCGATAACGCCCTGGCCAATATCGATGCGGAAATTCCGGGATGGGATCTCGAAAAGGTAGTAGCCCAATCGACAGAAAAATGGAACAGGGAATTGTCGAAAATAAAGATCGGGACCAGCGACGCCGCCGCTCAAACCGTCTTCTATACCTCCTTATACCATACGATGATCGCCCCGGCCCTGTTCAACGATCATGATAGCTCCTACCGGGGCACGGACAAAAAAGTCTATCCCCATGCAGATTTTGATAATTATTCGATTTTTTCTCTCTGGGACATCTACCGGTCCTGCGCTCCCCTCAGCACCATCATTCACCCGGACCGGGTCAATTCCTGGATCAACTCTTTGCTGGCTATTTACCAGCAGCAAGGCAAATTACCCATCTGGCCCCTCATGGGCAATGAGACGGATTGCATGGTCGGTTATCACGCCGTCCCCCTGGTAGTCGATGCCTGGCTGAAAGGATATAAGGGATTTGACGCCGACCTGGCATACAAGGCCATTAAAGCCAGCTCCATGCGGGATGACCTTGGACTGAATTACGTGAAGGAACGCGGTTACATCCCCGCAGATAAGGAATACGAGTCCGTTTCCAAAGCGGAAGAATACGCCATCGATGACTGGTGTATCGCCCAAATGGCGAAGAAAAGAGGCAACCAAGAAGACTACACCTATTACACAAAGAGATCCCTCTATTATAAAAACTATTTCGATTCCTCTATCCGTTTCGTCCGCCCCCGGCTCAGTGACGGGTCCTGGAAGACCCCCTACGATCCGTTCAATTCCATTCATGAGAACGGAGATTTTACGGAAGGCAATGGCTGGCAGTATACCTGGCTGGTCCCGCAGGACCCGCAAGGGCTCATCCGGCTAATGGGCGGCGACAGTTCCTTTACAAAAAAGCTGGACAGTCTCTTCCAGGTCACTGGAGACATGGGCGCCCAGGCATCCGCCGATATTTCAGGGTTGATCGGAATGTACGCCCACGGCGATGAACCCAGTCACCATGTTGCTTATTTATACTCCTTCGCCGGCGCCCCCTGGAAGACCGCGGAAAAAGTCCGCCGGATCATGAAGGAATTTTATACGGACCAGCCGGATGGCCTCGCCGGCAACGAAGACTGCGGCGCCATGTCCGCCTGGTATGTTTTTTCTTCCATAGGCTTCTACCCGGTGCAGCCGGCCGGCGGCACGTATGTCCTGGGAAGTCCCCTCTTTAATAAAGTCACCATTCAACTACCCGGCAATAAGACCTTCACCGTAGAGGCCGTCAATAACAGCTCCTCCAACATCTACATACAGTCCATGGAATTGAATGGACGGCCTTATCGCAAAAGTTATATCACCCATAAGGATATCCTGCAGGGAGGACTCCTGAAGATCACCATGGGCGGCAGCCCTGCCCTTACCTTCGGAAAGGCTGCCGCAGACCGGCCGTGACTACTTGAAAAATACCTTACGTATCGTCTTATTATAACGCTCCGCTATATAAAGATTGCCATCGGCGTCCATACAAACAGCCGTGATGTTGCTGAATAAAGCCACTTTGAACGCTCCATCCGCATAACCGCCGCCTGGCAAAGGAGTCGTCCCGCCTAACGTACCGGCTACCGTAGTCACTACCCCATCGGCAATGACCCGTATGGCATTGTTATCGGTGGTATACATATTCCCACTGGCCGCATCGATGACCAACCCCAACGGCTGCGTGAAAAGAGCCGTCCCAACCGGGCCATCTTTAAAACCATAACCGCTTCCCGCAAACGTTGTTCTCACTCCGCCCGCTATCCGGAAGATGGTATTATAATTAAAATCGGCGGCGTAGTACACGACACCCGCGGCGTCTATGCAGATATAAGCGGCCGTTTCGTAAGCCCCATTACTCAAACGTGTAGCGATACCATTGGCATTCAGCCCGTATACGCCATTGTAGGATGCCCCAACATAAAGAGTTCCACTCCCGTCGATGGCGATTCCTAACGGCTGGAAACTTAACACCGCAAAGGTTGATACGTCTCCTGCGGGAGTGATCTTCCGGATCAGGTTGTTATAGCGGTCACAGACATAAAGATTATCATTCCCATCGATGGTCAGCGCCGTAGGAAAATTGAAGGTGGCATTCGTTCCATTGCCATTTGCGCTGCCGCTTGCCGTCTGCCCCGCAAAGATGCTAACCACACCCGCCGGCGTTGACCTTTTAACCAGGTTCCCATCCGTTGCGTATACATTACCCTGTTTGTCAACGGCCAGCCCGCTTATAAAATTAAAGTCATTCTTCGAGGGACCGCCCGCCAGCGTAAGCACACCGGCCCTTTTAAATACCGGCCCGGTAGCCCCAAGACCATTTACAGTCACGTTCACAGCGCCGGTAGTAACACCTGCCGGCACCTGTACCGTCAGCCCCGTATCCGTAGCGCTGATCACCGTAGCGGCTATTCCATTAAAACTAACGTTATTGTCGCCTGCAACGGTACTAAAGCCAATCCCCTTTATTATTATCTGCGACCCCGCCAGGCCATTATCCGGCACCAGCTGCGCTACACCCATGTTCTGCTCCTTGAATTCCGGCCCCTGTGTTTGCTGGCCATTTACCGTTACCACGATCGTACCCGTGCCTGCCCCGACAGGCACCTTCACCGCCAGCTTATTATCCGCCGTCGTTTCTATAGTCGCCGGCTTCCCGTTAAAAAGAACCGTCACCTCACCGGCGATGCTGCTGAAATAGCTGCCGGTGATCATAATATCCGCCCCTGCCGGCCCGCTCAGCGGCGCCACCGTTTTCAACACCGGCGGCGGCACTACGGTAAAGACAGCCCCTACCGTTTTTTGCCCGTTAACAACTACCGTGACAGCCCCGGTAGTTACCCCATCGGGAACAGTGGCCACCAGTTGATTGACTCCCGCACTTACCACGGTTGCCGCCTTGCCATTGAACGCAATCAGGTTATTGGCCGCCACATCACTGAACCCCTCCCCGGTAATAGTGACCTTCGTTCCCTTCCCCCCCTTCACCGGACTGATGCCGCTGATGTTCTGAAAGCTGAAATCAGGACCATTGACGGTCTTGCCATCCACCACGACCGTTACCTTACCGCTGCCCGCCGCATCCGGCACGGCCACTACCAGCAAAGTATCGGTAATGCTGGTCACCAGCGCCTCCTTACCATTGATGGTCACTTTTACAGGCGCCGTTAAACTGCTGAACCCCGCCCCCCTGATGGACACATTGGTGCCTGCCGGGCCATTCGTAGGACTGATACCGTGTAAGCTCAATGCCTGGTAGGTATAATCGCCGATATCGGCCTTTTGTCCGCGGGTATCTACGGTGATGGCGCCGGAACTTCCTTCCGCAGGAGCCAGTACGATCAATACCGTGTCGCGTACGTCGACTACTTTGGCAGCTGCGCCGTTGAATTTTACGTCGTTATCGGCAGCCGTGGCGCCAAAGCCGGTTCCGGAAACCGTTACAATGGTGCCGGCATTTCCGCTGTTTGGCCAGAACCCCTTGATGCTTAAAGGTAGTTTACCGCCTTCCTGTTTGTCTTTTCTACAGGCCGTTACCAATACCAGTAAGCCCGCCAGGAAATATAAATAGTGTCTCATGTTACAATCAATTTATTCGTTCTTAAAAGGAATATCGCAACCCCATTTGCACCTGCGCACGGGAATTGAAGAAATCGATGGAATAAGGTTTGCCGGGATTCTGAAAAGTATATACCGGGTAATTGCCGGGGTTCACCAGGGTCGGATAGGTGGGCGTCAGCCCCGTGCTGGCCGTAGAGTTGAAGGTATTGGGCGAAAAATAAGACCGCCCCCAGCTGCTGACAAGCAGGTTGGAAAGATTGATGACATCCACCGTCAACGTGAGGAAATGTCCCCGGGAACTTTTATTAAAATAATAGTCCTGCGCCAGATGCAGGTCCGCCTGTACATTCCAGGGGGTATGGCCGGTATTACGTTCCGTAAAATCTCCTCTGCGGCTGCGCAGGTACTTATCCCCGTCGATATAGTCGTTAAATGCCTTTGCCTGGGAAGCGGCAGTGACAGTGACCAGCCCCGCAGAATTGGTAATATCCTGGAAAAAATGGATCGCGTCCGCTGCCCTGGGAATATAGACCAGGCTCACCTGCTGCGGTAACCCCTGTACGCTGTTATTGACGATACCGTAGGAGAAGGGACTGCCGGACTGGGCCGCTATGAATAAAGTAACGGAGGTCTTCCAGGTTTCGTTCCAGCCCCTGGTATAATTGGCATTGAACACGATACGATGGCGGATATCGAAATTAGAAAAGGCCAGGCCAGGATTATTAGGATTCAATGCCTGGTTCAGCTGCCAGTTGCTTTCCATGGAATTACGGATCCCATTGGACACATCTTTGGAGACGCCGTAGGTATAGGCTAAGGAGATATTCAGGCCGAACGGATAGTTGCGGTTGATGGTTCCGGTAACACTGTACCGGTATCCTTTGCCCGTATTGCTCAACAGGTAGGCATTGGAAAAATGAGGGTCCACCGAACTGCTGTAAATGGGCTGCCGGTGCTCCGTATCATAGCTATAATATACCGGGTTGTCCTTTGTGTTGATCTGCTGGAAGGAGACATCTTTTATCGTCTTGGTCACAATGGCTTCCAGGCTGAATTTATAACCGGAAGGAACCGTGTAATCCACGGCAATATTGGTACGCCACGCTTTCGGCATTACAAAACCATTGTCCACCAGGTCTACCTGTGTTTTGCCGGCATTCTTGTCATTGGTCACAGCTCCGTTCTGCTGGATAAAGCCGGCAATGCCATTGGGTCCTCCCCGCAAAGGATCTGTACCGCTGACAAAGGCTTTCCCATCCGCCTTCTGGTCGAAAGAGCCATAGCCGATCCCATTGTTATAATAGGCATAGGCCAGCCATGCAAAAGGAATACGGCCCGTAAACAAACCGGTTCCTCCCCGTAATACCAGGCTCTGATCGGCTTTCAGGTCATAACGGAAGCCCAGCCTGGGGGAAAGCTGTATCTTGTTCAGGTAGTTGTTCGTAATGCGATTCATGGGAGTATAGGTGAACGTACTGCCAAAATAATCGTCGGTATATGCGTCTTTCGTTTGCCCGCTCAATGGCTGCCGCGTGGGCAGCAACGTATAATCCGCCCGCAAACCAGGAGTCAGCCTTAATTTATCCGTGAGCTGTATTTCATCCTGTGCATACACACTGAGCAAATTCACATTGAACCGCGCTTCCGGATGCGCCAGGATATAAGCCCGGCTATTATCGGTATAATTATAGCTGCCCCTTACCCGGTAAGGGATATTGTTCTCATAATCTTCGATGCTCAGGTAATCCACCCGCCCATTCCAGCTGTTGACAAAACCATAATCGATATGATACAATTCGTTGTGGGTGCCGAACAGAAAAGTGTTTTTCCCCTTACGCCAGGTGAGGTTATCCGTGATCTCCATCGTACGCTGCTTCATGTCGAAAATAGAAGCTTCCCTGTCCGTCCCCAGGTAAATGGTGGTGCCCGGCGTCCGCCCCATGATCTGCACCTGCGGCAGGGATGGATCGGAAGAAGGATTGCGCTTGTCAGTCACCACGCTGTACCCGGCGATAAAACTATTGGACAGCTGGTCATTAAACCGGGCCTTCCATTCCAGCACCGTAGAGCTTTGGTTATTCACCTGTTCATACGCCATGCTGGTGAAACGAAAATCCTGCTGATCCCGGTCCATATTCATCGATTTGGAGCGGATGGTATTATTACGGACGGACAGCTGGTTCCGGTCGTTTATATTCCAGTCCACCCGGTTAAAGAATTTGTAGGACTGCGAAGTAGCATTGTAATCACCGGCCGTTCCGGGATCGAATTGGTTATTCGATCGTTGCAGCGTAACAGCCCGGATCTCTTCCGCATCTTTCTCGCTGAAGATATTGGCCGTTTCGGCAACACCCGCCGTCAGCTGCGCAGGGTCCCTGCGCCGGGTGATCTCTTCATTGGTGAAGAAAAACAGCTTATTCTTAATTAGGGGGAATCCCAGCCGGACGCCCGACTGATAATCATAAAAGGAACTGTTCATCTTTCCCAGCGATCCCGCTTTATCGGAGCCCGTAAGGGCCGCATTACGTCCAAACCCATATATGGAGCCGGTAACGGTATTGGTGCCGCTGCGGGTGACCGCATTGATGCTGGCTCCGGTAAAATTACCGATCTTGACATCGAAAGGCGCCAGGTATACCTGCATGTCTTCGATCGCATCCAGCGAAATGGCATTGGTGCGGGTACTGGAACCAGGCATCCCGGAGCTGCCGGTGATCCCCCCGGCCGAAGGGCTGAAACCGATCGCGTCGTTATTGATCGCACCATCGATCGTCATATTATTGTACCGGAAATTAGTCCCGGCAAAAGAATTGTCTTTCGAACCCTGCGGCACCAGCCTCGTAATATCCTGTATACTCCGGCTGATGGTGGGCATTCCCGCCACCTGCGCACGGCTGATATTTTGGCCGGCCCCATAAACATTCACCCGGGGCGCCCTTTTATTCGCCTTTACCATTACTTCCCCTAATTGCGTCCCCGTTTCCGCCAGTAAGAAATTCACCTGCAAAGGCTCTCCCAGCCGGATCGTCACCTGCTCTCTCTTTTGAGCCGTCCTGCCCACCATGCTGACAGAAATGGAATAAGGTCCCCCGACCCGGAGTCCGGGTAAGTAAAAGGTTCCATCCTTACCGGTGGCGGTCGCATAGCGCGTACCCGATGGTTCATGGACCGCTAATACCGTAGCGCCATTCAATGGCTCATTCTTCTCATCCGCCACTTTACCCCGCAGGAGACCATTCGTCTCCTGCGCGCTGGCCCCATAACCGGACACTATTAATGAAAACAAGAGAACTGTTATATAAGCTATTTTTTTCATCGTTTTGTTTTTTGCCCCATACCAGGGGTTTGCGACAATCTGTCTGTTATTGATTCTCCCTGATCACCTGGCTGGTAATATGCACTACTCCATTGCCTGCCAGCACATTGGCTTTCTGAATAGGTATCCCCGCGGCATTCCCCACCCCTTTCACCGTAATGCCGGTATAATCAACACCGGTTTTCACAAGGGTGACCGTTATATTATCGCCGTTTAACATGGCCTGCTGGGTTATACCCGTGACGCCCGTCGTAAGGATATAATCATACACGAACTTTCTTCCCGGGAACATCGTATACTCCAGCAGGCTGCGGAGCCCGGCAGAGTCGGCGCCGTTGATGGAATCGATGGAAGGAAAACCCGCCGCGACAAAAGCGGCATTGTTAGGAGCGAAGACCGTGTAAACAGGATCGCCGGCCAGCAGCCCCTTCATGCCGGCCCTTTGTAAGGCCACATTGAAATAAGTCAGCTGCGGATCGGCCGCGATGGCATCGGTGAGCTTCTGATGCACCAGGGGCTGCAGCACAGCATTCAATACCTGGATCAATCCATTGCTGGCCTGCAGGTTATAGCTCAATACCCGGGTGCCATTGATCGTGACAACGGTATCGCCGTTCCTGACCCAGCGCGTCACATATAATTTGGCGCCGCCGATGCTTTCTATTTCCTGGTTGAACGCAAAAGGCAGCTTGTCCAGCTCCCAGGTGCCGTTCGTAATATGGTAACCGATCATATTGTCCAGCACATCAGCGCTTTCCGTCAGCACTGCCTGATCATTGGCGTAACCGGCACTCATAAACGCATTGTTATCCGGCACCAGCACCGTGTAAGGGCCCGGCCCGGCCAGGGCTACCCGGTAGGATGTTCTGCCGAGCCCCGCATTAAAGGCCGAAAAATTAAACAGGTTATCATCGATGATAAAATTGAGACGATTGGTAACGTCCGCCGTCCCTGCCGCCTTGTCGTCATGACTTTTCGAACAGGCTTGCAGGAACAATAGTAAAAAAGAGAAGTATAGTAATTGTTTCATGACTGGTAGATATGCTTTATAAGGAAGTAGGCGCTACAGGTATGCATTCTTGATATAGTGATCAGGGCAGCAGCAGGCTTTCGTCCACCACATGTATTACGCCATTCAATACTTTTATATTCGTTTCGGCCAGCGGCAGCGGCGGTCTTGCCGACCCCAGCCGTTGCACCATCGGCTTACCGTTATTATTGCTAAACCGAAGGCTCACCAACACAGGCGGATTATTGTACATCTGCCCGGGTTTGATCAACATCCCGCTTAAGGCAGGCCCGTTTTGCAGGAGGTCATTGGTAAAAAAAGAGATATCGGTGATATACCCGCCGCCGCTTGCTGCCTGAGACTCTTCCAGGCCATGTGGAAGTAGGAGAGAATCGATAGCCGTCACCGGCTGCACGAAAAAAAAGTTCGAATCGTAGTCCGCATAAGGCAGATACCCGTCTACCAGGGAATTATCTACATAAGCCTGTATATCCGCCGCCGTATTAAAGCCACTGTTCTGAAAGGCCCGGTTAGTAGGCGCAAAAAGGGTGGAGACAACGCCATAGTCCGGATTGCCTGCCAGGAACTGCTCGTTAAAGATCGACACATAGTTATCGCTATAGACCTGGTCGCTGATGCGGATAGCCGATAGAAAAAGACTGAACCGGGGATCGCTCTCCAGGTACTGCAGCATGGACATCTCCGGCTTTTTCAGGAGTCGTTCTATCGGATATACATATCCATTCAAAGCCTCTTCCCCCGTCTTCCACTTGTTGGCTGGTATCCCGTCTATCACCAGGCTGTCGGGCTGGTAACCCACATACAGCTTGTAGGTATAAGGATTATCCGGTGTATGATCGGCCACACTGCCGCTGGTTAACAGCGTCTTTAGGGGGAGACTGCCCCTGAGGGCCGAAAGGTTATCGGGTCTGTAAAAACCAGGCACTATATGATAGGCCAGTAAAGTATCAAGAACGGCTGTATCGGCAGCACTGATCTTTGCCATGGTCCATCCTGCATCGGTAAATGCCTTGTCGGTCGCCATGAATATGGTATAGTAGGCCGCGCCAATACCGGCAACCAGCGTGTCCATCCGGGAACGACGCCAGGCTGCATTCCAATAGGTATAGGAAGGGTCCTTCATAATGGCCTGCCATTTACGGGTTGCAGGAGGCGTATAAGGCACGGCTTCGCCCACCGGCTCCGGCTGAATATCTTTTTTCGAACAGGAAGATACCAGCAGCATTACCACCGACATCAGCAGCAGCACCTTGCCGCAGGCAGCGCTTATCACTTTATTTATAAACATTTCATTCATTTTTTTCATCGTATTATTTTTTCATCGCTTCCGGATAAAAGATCAGATCGTCTATCTTATGAACGATTCCGTTTCCAGTAAGGAAATCGGCATTGGCGACAGACTGGTCTTTATAATTGACCACGCCCGGGCCTGCATTATTACTTACCCAGTTTTGCTGATCGTACCAGTATACGTTGAGGCCGGAGGTTTCGACATTGCTATAGGCGTTATAAGTATAATTGGGCGCCACGCTGTAATTGCCTATCTGAATGCCGCCAGCGGCATACACGGTTCCCTTAAGGATCTGCCACCCATCCGTAGAGAAGATATGCCGGGCTTGCAGCATCAACGGATAGATGCCGAAGGCAAGGCCCTGGTAAGCAGCCGGACTCATACGACCGATGCTGTCCGCGGTAAGGCCATACTTAAGGAACACGGCATTAACCGGTGCGAACACGGTAAGCGGATCCTTTATTTTAAGAGAATCCCATAAGCTGAACCGCTTCATAACAGTGGCAAATAAAGCCAGGCTGGTATCCTGAACGATAAAATCCTGCACAGTGCCTCTGTTGTATTTCAAAGGCTTTCTTATAATATGGACCACGCCATTGGAAAGCGCTATATTCCTTTTTGTTCCATCCGATACATAAGCCCCGTTTACACAAACCGTCCTGGTTTCCGCTCCCTGCCCGGAAACACTCTCGCTTACCGACACATACAGTGGATCGCCTGCCAGGGTCGTATATCTATTCTCCAATTGTAAAGGAAAGCCCGATATGAAGTATCTGTCAGAGATGATATGGTAGTTGAGCATCCGCCGCAGGCTATCGGTATCCATTTTATCGAAATCGGCCGGACTGACGATCCCCATGGCATTAAAAGCATCATTATCCGGCGCAAAAAAAGTCATCGTCCCGGGCAGGTTAAGACTGTCGCCCATCCCGGCTTTTTGAATGGCGGCCTGCAGCAGGCTAAGATCATAGTTGTTCTGAATGAATTCTCCGATCGACCGGGGCGCCGTCGTCCGGTCTATAGGCGGAGCTATATCATCTTTTTTACAACCGGCCGCCAGCAGCAATAACATGCCGACAACAGGTATCATGTATTTGAATCTTATGGGATAAAACATAGTATTGTTTGATACAGTTAGTAAATAGGCGGATCGAACTTTCTTTGGATCGTGGTGACGAATATTTTACCGTTGATATATTCAATGGTGTTCACGGTAGCAAAAGAGCGCGGGTTGTAAATGCCCGACCTCTCGGATACGATCAGCCCGCTGCGGATATCCGCCATGACCCTGGCCTGAACATCATCCTGTACATTCCCATATGGACCCACCGCCAGCGCCAGGTAGACACCTTCCGGCAAAAAAGGCGTATACCCAATATTAGCCGGCGTGAAACCCGGCGCCAAAAAAGTGAAGACCTGCGATACAAGGCCCGTATAGGCGCTGCCGGAAGTCGTATCGGCAAATAAGGGGAAACTTTGATAAGAAGTCACGGCAGGCTCGAGGGAACGGACCAGGGAACCCATCGGCAATCCCGAAAAACCGGGTATGCCAACGCTGATCTTACCATCCGCCGACTTGTTCAGGGAACAAAACACATTCACCGTATCCTGTATCCTGGTCCGCAGATCTACTCCCCCAACCAGGACAGGCGTATTCTCATAAAACCCCTTTTCACTGAGATTGTAAAAATTCACATAGACCAGCGAATCGGAAAAAGATTGTTTTACAAAGGTCTCATTACGCAGATAGATCCCTTTTTTCCTGCTGGTATAATCCTCTTCCAGCACATGCATGGTATATACCTCTCCGGCTTTCAGCTCAATGGTGGTATCGATCAGCAACAGCTTCCGCTGGTTCTTTTCCAGGCTGAAAAAATCCGTAGTGCTCAGCGGCCGTGAATAAAATTGGACCCTCAGCTTGCCCGAAGGCACCTGCGCCCAGCTGGAAAGATCGTAACCGTTGAGAATGGGAGCAGCCAGTATTTTAGCCGTACCGGGATACTCTTTCTGGTAGACCGAAGTATTGGCGGCATCGGGATAAGGCCTTGCCCAGTCATCCCGCAGATCCAGAAAGTCTCCGGTGATCTGTGCGCTTTCAGGAATGCCGCCCGCATCCAGAATAGGGTTCACCAGCATGGTGAGAAAAGGCTGGGGCGCATCTTTATTATCCAGCGTAATGTTATAGCTGAGGCAGTTGAATACCCGCAGATAAGCAGGGTTGGGGAGGCTGGCAAAATTCGTTTTGCGGCAGCCCATGCCGGCAAAAGCCATGATCGCTGATAAAAAAATGATGGTTCGTTTGTTCATACAAATTCGTATTTCCTTTTAAATGCCGGTTTTCGGCGGTCTGCTTAGCGGTTGTGTTTTATGATGATCATTCTCGCTTTCTCCCCGGGCGGCACACCCGCCCTGGTACTTCCTACCAGCGCTACCGTATAAATGCCGGGCTCGCTGTTGGGCAGCAGGGGTGTTTTATACAAGGCCGTATTGGCAATGAAATCAGTACCCTTCAGCGGGGTAATGGCGCTGAGCCAGTCACCGGGCAGCACATCGGGCTTGGAGGCATAGACCAATACGCGCGTCGCCGAATTGACCACCTGCCTTATATAGGGATCTTCGGTAACCGGAACGCCCAACGCAAGATGCAGCCTGCCCGACCCGGTAGATCCTGCAAATGCCTGCCCGTTATCGGCAGTAAAAGTCACCTCGTCGAGGTCGGCGCAAAAGTTCATAAAGCGCATCCAGTAAGGATATACATCCTGTACATCCGCATAACTTCCATCATTGCCGCTGACGCCGGTATTGAATTTTGTGCTGAGATTATTGGCGGAAAAGCTGATAGCAGCCTGCCCGTTCTTTCCGGCATACACCCAGGCAGTGATATTATCGCCGGGAGAAAGCTGCCAGGGCGCCTCAGCCAGCATGGCTCCCTGCGCATCCAGGGCTTTTAGGGTATGTGTCCCGGTAACATAACGTCCGTAAGCAGTCTGCCCGGTGAAAACCAGCGTACTGCCCAGGGCTGTCCCGTCCACCTGCCAGTGCACTTCTTTTCCCGGCAGGACATTGACAGCCTGCAAACGGGCGTACGTAATATTGACCGGCTCGCTCACATCGGAGATCACCTGGAAGGCATTGGTATAGATCCCCACCGTCTCGCCTGGTGAGCCGGTAGGATTGGAATAACCCGGAATGGATGCCACCACAATCGTATAGACGCCCCCGGGCTGGTATGTCTTCAACGGGGAATAATTCAGCCAGTCATCCGCAAATCCGCCCACACCCGGCGTTCCATTGCCTGCGCCCATCAACGTACCGGTCTGCGGGTTCAGTACATACACCCCGCCGCCGGTATTTCCTTTTGCAGGCACCTCCTTTCCGGCATTATCCAGCACCTTGAGCTGGTACGAACCATAAGGTATTTCAATGTAATCGGAATAAGCGCCGGGAGCTATATTGCCGGCGCCCGCAATTAAAGTACCATCGGCCCAGCTCAAGGACATCGCGCCGGTATGGTAATGATCAGAAGCAGAACTGAGATTCAATAATCGGATCTTACAATTTTCCGGGTTGGAAGACGGTGATATGCCCCTGGGTATCGCAAACAGGGAATCGGGCAAAGAACCGGCCGTGGGGCTGTAATAAGTATAATAATAATCGAAAGGACTGGTAGGGTTGTCTTTCAGGTTGAAAGACCTCTCGGCAGGAATATAGATCTTGGGAGAAAGGCTGCTAAGCCGCAGGTCTTCGATCATGCCCTGCGCATTTACAAACTGTTGGGGAATCGTATAGGTCAACCCCAGCCTCCCTGATTCAGGAAAATATACCGTACCCATTGTCTGGTCAGGACCATACGTTCCTTCGACATCCGGCTTCAGGAAGCTGGTGAGCTTTGTGCCGTTTATCTGCAGTTCGGTAGCGCCGGGCAGATTTATCAGCCGGGTGCCGGAATTGGTGGCCGGCTGTGTAACAGGCCGGTTGTCATACGAGAAATCCAGCTTCTTGCTGCAAGAGCTCATCCCGGCTGCAAACAAGAGGGTTATGTAGATATACGTAAATGAACGGTTCATCTGAATAATATTTCAATGTTGGTTTGTAAAAAATTACAAGGCATAGGTCAGCCCGAGCATCAATTCCGTACCCCGGTTAAAACTTCTGCGGACATATTTCTTACCGTAGAAATTACCCCCGGTACCGGGATTGGCATAGACTTCCTGCACAGGCTTGTCCAGGATATTTTTGGCAAACCCTTTCACCTGCACCCGTTTGGACAGCTGCTGGGAGAAAACAAGGTCCAGCACCGGCGTAGGCCGGGTATACAGATCCGGAGTTCCATCCAGGTTGACCTGGATTAGCCGCTCCCCTACCATATTGAACGTTGCCGTGACGTCGGCGCCCGCTTTCCTGTTCGCGTAATTCAGGTATACGTTAATGGAATAAGGCGCCTGTTCAAACAAAGGACTGTTGGAAGGGGCCCGCCGGTCAATGGCGCGGGAGGTTTCCAGGCGTTCAGGCGTCTTCTTGATCTCGCTCTGGGCCAGTAACAGGTTGGATCCTATGAAAAAATGCTGAAGTGGATCCCATAATGATCCCAGGTTCTTGACGATCTCCAGCTCGATCCCATATACACGGCCCTTATTGGGATCGTTCTGAAATTCGATCGCAGGGAACTCCGGAAATTTGGCATCCAGACCTGTCGAATTTTGCTTGAATACTTTGGTGAGCTGGTTGTTGATCTCCTTATAAAAGACGGAAGCGGACAAGAGTTCCCCGGACGCAGGAAACCACTCCCAGCGAAAATCATAATTGCTGGATAGCTGGTTTTTCAGATGGGGGTTGCCGACGACCAGCGCAAACTGGAAGGGATCGAAATCGAATACATTGGTGAGCTCACGTAGTTCAGGCCTCGCCAGCGAATTGTTGTACCCCAGCCTGAAATTCATATTCCTGTTGAGCGTGTAAGTAGCATTGGCGGAATAAAAAGGTTTATACCCCGTCTTGTACGCGGAGTTAGGCTCGGTATACACCAGGTTCACCTTATTGCCGCTGGCATCAGTGGTGGTGATAGAGGCATCCAGGAAAACATTCGAAGTATCTACGACTGCCTGTATATCGGTCAGCTCGAACCTCACTCCGCCCGTCAACCGTAACCGCTCTGTCGGATGAAGGTCCAGCATCCCATAAAAGGCGCGGGTTTCAAAATAACCTTTATAATTGTTGGGGGATTTCTGGATATTGTATAAATAACCGCCTACCCTGGGGGCCCCCTCTTCATTGGAAGCCGACTGAGGACGGATACCGATCTGGTCATAACCTACCAGCCTGTCCAGGTTGCCATACACTTCATAGAGCGGCAACGCGCCGGTATTCGAATAATTGGAACCGGGCAGGTACAGCACATTCTCGGTAAAAACCCTTTTCCGATGCAGGTAGTTGACGCCGATCTTGAATTCCTGTCGTTGCTTCAGGGCTTTGAAAGGCAGCGAGAGGTCCGCCTTGTAATTATAGTTGTCTTCATGCAGCTTCCGGAACCGTCTCCCATTCGGATCCGCCTGAATGATGCCATAAGGGCCATACCCGTTGACATAACCCGATACAAGGGAATAAAGGTCCGTCGTGGAAGTATAACTTCCCGCCTGGCCGGGAAGAGTGGAAGGAGACGAATAGGTGCCGCCGCCGGCAGGCTTATAATCCGCCAGGTTTACAAACCGGAAGTCAGGGTCTTCCTGGCTGGAAGAGGACGTAGCCAGGTTATAGCTGAGCCGCGGCGTATAATCACCTTTTAAAAACTTATGCTCTCCCTGGAAATTGAACGTATTAAGGGTACGATAGGTCTGTCTTAAAGAATAGACGATGCTCGATACGCCTCCCGGCAAAGCCACATATTCATAGGAGCCGTAAAGGTTGGTAGCCCTGGTCTCTGCGCCGCGGCTCCCCAGGTACTGCATGCTTATTTCATGCTGCGGGCTGAACCGGTAAGCTAATCCGCCCAGGAAACCATAGTTCAGGGTTTGCGTTCCGGTATTCTCTTTATAATTCAGGTATTTTCCCAGGTTGATATTGTTGGGGGTCACATAATTAGGGATGACCCGGGGGTTATAAATAGCGCTGTTGCCGGTGAGCGCCCCCTGGTACAGGCTCCATTGCGTCAGCGATCCTCCATGGATATCATTGGTACGGTTGTAGTAATTGGCGCCTGCGATCAATCCAAGCTGGTGTTTTTTGAACACAGTAAAATTGTTGCCATAGGTAAAAGAATACAGCTGGTTCAGCGGCGCCGTTTTATACCGGGTAGTGAGCACAGGGTCAAGGCTATGCATGATGCCATTGATCCGGTTGGCTTCGGCAAGTGTGGCCGGATCGTTCCTGCTGTTGGCTATTTTTTGCTGTATTTCATCCACTCCGCCAGGATATAACTTTGACAGGTTCAGAAAATCATTCGACAAGGCATGATTCTTCACCTTCTGACCTAAAAAACCCATATCGCTGTTATAGAAGCTGTTCACCTGGTTGCCGGTCCGCGTATTCATCCCCGTTTGCACCGTAATGCTGAACGTTTCTTTCTCCGGAATCGATTTTGTCTTCAGCTCCACGATACCCGCTGCGGCATCAGCCGGCTTATCGGGGGCAACAGTCTTATAAACGGTGATATTGTCGAGCAGATTGGCAGGGATCAGATCCAACGGTATGCTGCTCCTGTCAGGATCGGAAGAGGCCAGCCGGATACCGTTCAGCTGGGCGATCACGCTCCGGTCGCCCAGACCGCGGATAGCCACATACTTTTCATCGGTGATGGTGACCCCGGATACCCTTTGCAGGGCTTGCGTGGTGGTAATGCTGGCCGTACGTTCTATTTGCTGGGCGGAAATACCATCAGAGACAATGGCCGCATTTTTACGTTCATTCAATAAAGCCGATTCCGTATTCACCTTTCGGCGTACGCCCACCGTTACACCGCTCAAGGTCTTAATGTCCGCCTTTAGAAAAAAAGAAAGTTCATTGCCTCCGGCTTTTACCGATTTTGTAAGCGGTGAATACCCGGTAAACGTGATCCGCAGCGTATATTCCCCTTCCTGCAAACCGCCGAAAGCGAAATACCCTTTTTCATCGCTGACCGTCTCCCTGTTCGGGACTTCGAGCCGGACAGAAGCGCCCGCCAGGGGCTGCGAATTTTCAGCGTCTATGACCCGCCCCTTTACCACGCCCGGGGTGGCCGTCGCTTTTTTTTCCGATGCCGGAACCGCCTCCCTGCTGGTATATTTCAACGCAACGGTCTTACCGTCGACCATGTAATCTATTCCGATCTGTTTCTTTAGCTGGACCAGCGCCCCTTCCAGGGAAGCGGCCTTAAGAGTGACCCTCTCTATTTTTACTTTCTCAAAAGAAGAAGGCTGATAAGAGAAATGAAAAGCCGGCGCCTGTTGCTGCAGGCGGCTGATCACTTCCGACAGGTTCGTATGGGAGAGCTCGACGGATATCGATTGTCCCTGCGCCATCCCGTTAAAAAAACAAAGACTGAATACGAGCATACGGGCGGCTTTATAAAAAGACACCGGGTTTCTCCGTAATGTTTGGCTGCTTCGCCGCTGAGTTGGCATAATAGTTCCGAATTGATTTTTAGGGCAATAATCTTCCAGTGCGGTGACAGGACCTTGTCCTGGCAACCGGTTATGATCTTCTTACCTGGTTTAAATGGATGTTTACAGCTACTTTACATAGATCTCATTGCTTCGCTTTTTAAATTGCAATTCACTGGTAAAACGGAGATGGTTCAACACCTGCTCCAGCGAGGCATTAAGAAAATAAGAGGTGAAAGTATTTTCTGCCGATATATTTGATCCGACAATAAAATGTACGCCAAACTTTCTCTCCAGCTCGATAAATACATCCTTTAGCGGCGTATTGTAAAAAGAGAGGGCGCCATCTACCCAGGAGCCCACCTGCTCAGGAGGTATGCTGGTTACCCCATATTGGCCCGTCGCTTTATTGTATTGATATAGCTGGCCAGGCGCCAGGATCCTTTCGGCGTCCGGCTGCCCATTCCTTTTATAGCTGACCCCGATCTTTCCCCTTTTAAGAGCAATGGCGACATGGCCTTCCCCGGCATAAGCCTGCACGTTAAAAGCAGTGCCGTAAACAATGGTGGAGGCGTCGCCCGCCTTTACCACAAACGGCTTCATAACATCATGTCTTACCTCGAAAAATGCCTCACCCGTCAATTCCACGATCCTTTCCTTTACTGAAAACACCGGAGGATACCGGATAGCAGATCCCCTACTCAACATCACCTGGCTGTTATCCGGCAATACTATTTTCCGGGCAGCCTGGTCCTTATTGGCGACTTCTATCCAGGCCAGTTCACCCGAAGGGTCCGCCGGTTTGTCTTTAATCCGCCATAAACCGAAACAGGCAGCACCAACCAGCAGTATAACGCAGGCCGCAGCCGCCCACCGGAACAGACGGATAGGGTATTGAATCGAATGCAGCGCCTTTTCAGCTTTAACCACCGTTTCAACGGGCGGAATGCTCCTTACAGAATGAAGCACCTGCCTGAATACGGTCTCATCGGCCGCTTCGGAAGCAGGCGCTCGCTGGCTCTCATAATTCGATTCAAAATAGTCGTCATACCACTGCTGCCCATGCTGTTCGATCCACTGCTCTATCTCCGCTCTTTCGGCGTCCGTACAGCGATTTTGAATATACCGTTCGATTGTCTCTCTGTTCATTGATAATTGATTCAAAAAGTAAAACTCACCTATAATACACAATCCTCACTTGTTTATCCTGTACCTGTTTTTTCTGCTTAACAATTTGTTCATATTGACCTGCCGGTAAAGCGGATAAGATAACGGGTTAGCGGAATAACAATAAAATAATAAAAAAGAACAGGCATTGCGATTTACTTTTGCCAAAATTTACTTTTACCAAAACAGCAGGAATTGTATACAGATAAAGAGAAGAGATTAAGAGGTATTATTGAAGCGACCAATACGAAACTTCATGGACTGCTTTATAATCTTTGCCGGGATAAGCACATGACTGCGGAAATCATACAACAGGTATATATCAAAATATGGGAAAATCTGGATAACATCGACAATGACGATAAGATCTTCCCGCTGCTGATGCAGTATTCCAGGAATGCTTTTTTAAATGAATTAAAGCGCAGCCGGGTCCGGCAAAAAGTCTACAATGCTTTTCCTGCAGGGGAAGAGTGGGATATCTCCAATGAAGAGATATTTTTGAATAAAGAACAGTATGGCCGGATCCAAACCGCCATTAGCAAGCTGCCCCGGCAACAGCAGCTCATATTCAGAATGCACAAGGAACAGGCCATGCCTTACCGGCAAATTTCAGCTCACCTGAATATTTCCCCCGGCACTATCGAGAAACAGATGAACCGTGCCCTGAAATTCCTGAGAACGGAGCTGGAAGAAATGAAAAGAGGAAGTTATACAGTTACTGCGCTGTTGCTGATTTATTTAACGGCATGGCGTTTTATATAAGAGGCCCGCTTAATATAAGAGGCCCGCTTATTCACCATCTATCACCAGGTGCTGATGTTTTTCTTCAAACTCATGTTTCCACCGTCTATGGCTCCACAAATAATTGGCAGGATGGCGGCGTAAGCTATCTTCCACAAAAGAGATCATCTTCCGGGTAATGGCCCCATCCGGCAAACTTCGTGCGTCGGTAGTGAGCAGCCTGATCTCACTTTTATAATAACCCCGTTTGACAGTATAAAAATTACACATTACTACAGCCGTATTATACAATTTCGCTCCCTTTTCCGGCCCTTTTACGAAAGGCGCCATCTTACCAAAAAAAGGTGTCCAGTACGCATTATCCGGCTTTCCGGGATTTTGATCCCCCACCAATACAAGGCAAAACCGCTGTTTGGACAACGGTAGAAATTCCTTTCTGAACGCAGTAGCCGCCACCAGGTGAGTGCCAAAACGCTGCCGCATACGATAAAAGATCTTATTGAAGATCGTGTTCTCTATTGGCTGGTATACCACGACAAAAGGGTATACCACATTATTGGCATAAGCCAGGTTGGCAAATTCCCAGTTAAAAAAATGCCCCAATAGTAATTGTATGTTTTTCCCCGAACTATATAGATCATTGATCACCGAGTAATCACATACAAATCGCCGGTTCAGCTCCTTTTCTGAAATGGAAAGAAATTTTATCACTTCGATAAAATTATCCGTAAACTGCAGATAGAATTTCTTTGCAATCCCCAATCTTTCCCTTTCCGTCATTTCGGGAAAGGCCGTCTGCAGGTTGTCCATCACCACCTTCTTACGATATCCGATCACATGATATAAAAGAAAAGCAATACAGTCGCTGATAATATACATTATGCGCCAGGGTAACAGCGAGATCAGGTAAAAAATCCCGTAAACGATCTTATACATTTCATTCCCCTCCAGGTGTTTGTGCAACAAACAACGGAAAAAGGAAAAAGATTTCCGGGAAGAAAAAAAAATAAAAATCTTGTTGGTATCGGCTATTCCATGATTCGACATAAAATTATAGAGCCGTTCATTGCCCGGCCCTTCCACATCATGAGAGGTGAGATAGATGATCGCCTGAGAAAGATCCGTGAAGCCATAAAAATTGCCCCTGCCCCCGGATACAGGGTCGTAGCTCTCCATCAGTGCTGCATATCGGAAAAGTGTACTGCCAAATCCTTGGCAACCCGCCATAATACAAAGGCGCTTCCTTTTCGAATGAGTATATCGGCGTTCATAACCAGCTGTTTCTATTAAACTACCAAATAAAACTGATATTTTAAAAACTTCTCTATACCCTCCCCCAAAAATGCCAGTTTAGTAACCAATTGTTTACTAACAGCTTACATTATTCGCCTCATTTGCACTATTCATTTACAGACATTAGTTGTTCACTTATCTAATATATCGCTTCCTGACAACCAGGCCGTTAGCAACCATCGTACTATTACTTCGTAGAAACCCCTATAATTTCCCGGTTCTTCGTGTTATCTTTGTACTCATACATACAGCACTCCGTACAATGAAAAACTCGAACGTCCGCACCCCGGAATCATGCTGTATAAATTCTTCCAATACTCCTATAATTTAAGTATCTCAGTAAGAATCCAAACCCTTCGGGTCGGCATTGTTTTACCCTAAAATTAAAACGATGTTGAAAACTCAACTCTCAAAAATTGTTCTCTGGAATTCATTTTCTTTTATCCCGGTCTTATTCGCACCAGGCAAGGATCTTTCACCGGCCTCCACTTATCCAAAAGAAAAGATCAACCTGGCCGCCACTTTTGCACCAAAAGTACATTTGAACAAACGCGCGCTCCAGTTCGCAAAGAACTACATTAGGAACAGCGCCGAAGACCTGGTCAGCATAAAAAAAAGAAGTAAGGTCCCTTTTAATATAATGGACTCCGTTTTCAACCAATATGGACTACCCGTTGAATTAAAATATCTGGCCGTAATCGAATCGGAATTAAAGCCATCGGCTCTTTCCCGCGTCGGTGCGCGGGGTCCCTGGCAGCTTATGCCGGAGACAGCTCATCTCCTTGGATTAAAGATCACCCGTCACTACGACGAACGTACGAACTACTATAAAAGTACAAAGGCTGCAGCCCTATACCTGAAAGATCTGTATTCGGAGTTCGGTGATTGGTTACTGGTCCTCGCAGCCTATAACGGCGGGCCAAGGCCGATCTATGCAGCCATCCGCAAATCAGGCAGCAGAAATTTCTGGGCCCTCCAGAATTATCTTCCTGCCGAAACCAGGCTGCACGTTAAAAGATTTATAGCCACCCATTATTATTTCGAAGGGCAGGGGGGTGTAACTACGTTAACAAAGGCGGAGAACATCGCCTACGCTAAATCCATAAATGCGTTGGCCGTGCTGCGCACAACGGGACAGCCAGTCTATCAGAATCACAATCTTCAGCTTCCTTTAGCTGTCATGAATAATTAAGAACCAAAACCAACTGGACAGTTTCACCATTTATTACCATGCATAAGGGGGGATATCCTCCCTTATGCTTATACCTGTCCCAACGCATACCTGCAACCACGTTTTTCAACGCATGTCCGTAACACCGTCTTTCAACACATACCCGGCCCCCCCTTCTCTCAACGAATACTCCACAGCCCCTTTCTCTCAGCGCAGGATCTGACAGCGGCGCAATCGCTCTCAACGCACAATCTTCACCGGCCCTAACAACCCCGCCGGCAACAGCTTCCCATCCAAATGATAAGGCGCCGTCGACCGGGTGATCCTTTTATTCTCCGGTAAAGAATGATCCCCCGTCAGACGATTGGCCCAGCTATTCGTCACTTCGATATTCAGCATATTATTGCCCGGTTTGATAGCCTTGCTAATCTCTACCCGGTAAGGCGGCGTCCAGGCGATACCGCAATCGATCCCATTCAAAGTCACACGGGCTATATTGTCCACCTGCCCCAGATCCAGCCACAAACGGGAGGACTGCCCTGTCCCGGTCTGATCAGGACCAGCCTGACCCTGGCCATCATGACCAGACGCAGTAAGATCCCATTCGAACGTCTGCGTATAAATTGCCGTACCCGAATAATAACGGATAGAAGAGTCTGCACTCCTGCTCCAATCCTGCAAAGAGTCAAATACCACCGGGGCCAAAGGACCTCCGCCGGCCATATCGAAATGAACAGACCAGGAAGGCCCCAAGGTCTGTACCGGAAAAAGAGCTATACTATTAGCACTCGCAAGCGTACCATTATCAGTTACGAGCGTATCATTATCACTCGCAAGCGTACCATTATCAGTTACGAGCGTATCATTATCAGTCGCAAGCGTACCATTATCAGTCGCAAGCATACCATTATCAGGCACAAGCGTATTATTATCGTCAGCATGCAGGCCCTTCCGACCGATGGGCTTGCGCAATACGACAAAGACCGAACCGTTGCCTTCCAACCGCACAGGTAAGACCGTACGCTTCCTATGCTGGCTCCACTGTTCCGGCCTGGTGATCTCCCCCGTCACAGCATCCCATAACTCCGGCTTCCTCCCCGACACGCGAAGAGAGAGGTTGATGATCCTGGACGTATCCAGCTGATTGGACACAAAATAAATATCCAGACCCGGCGCCGTCCGGTGCGCATAGACTACACCGGTAGCCTGATGAAGCGCCGGAATGATGATCTCCGAGCTGGTGTCACTCCCCGATGCAGCAGCCCAGTGAGTATCGGACTCCGTTGCAATGAGGTCCTTCTCCAACACCATTCCGCCCTTTCCTTCATCTTTAAATGCCCCGCCCCAAACGACATGGTCCGCCACCGGTTTCCCCTGCTGGAGCAACCACTGGCAGCGCTGTGTATAGTCGATCCAGGCCTTGCCCGGCCCCCACCAGATCTGATCACGCTGAAAAAAATTGCCCACCCCGCCAAAAGTCATCCCGGGCTTTCTGTCCATCCGGGGATTGTATGTGACATGGAACACCATCCGATTGATTCCCAGCGAATAGTTCAGGTCCTGTAAAGGTTTTAACCTCCCCGGATATTCATCCCAGCTTAGTCGCAGCTCTTTAGTCTTGGCAGAAGCAACACCATCACAGGCATGCATTGCCACCTGCAGCCCCCGCCTGTCCGCCTCCTTCATGGCATAACGTACCATCTCCCGCCACACAGGGCTCTGTTGCCGGACAACGGACGTATAGAAGGGAGGATTGACCGTATCGCTGACCGCCAGGAGATAGGCTCCGCCGATACCCGCTTTTTTCATATCCGCCAGATCGGCACGGATCCCCCTTTTTGAAACGGCAGCATCCATCCAGTACCAGAAGACCCAGGGCCTGGCAGCCGCCGGAGGATGTTGCCAGCCCATTTCCAGGCCGGCGCTTAGATCCGGCACCGATCCACTTGTCCCGGTCTGCCCCCATATCCTGCCTCCAGTCAGTAACAACAAAAAAATTACGACTCTTCCTCTCATAAATTAAGACCCTTCCACATTTAATAAATCACGATTTTCACGAACTTTTTTTAACAAGCTGAAAATCAACACCCTCCAAAACTTTCAAGTAGACCTCTTAAAAATAGGTCCCCCACCCTCCCCCCATAATCTCTTATTAACGCACCGGCCCTCCCTTATCGTACCTCCTCACCCCTCCCACCAGCTCGTCTGCGGCAGCGGAGCACCCAGTACCACCGGCTCTCCGATCATCGGCGTAGCCAGCATGACGCCCTTTTCCTTAGCCGCTATTACGATCCGCTGAATAGGCTCATTCCAGGGATGAAGGGCGAGGGTGAACTTTCCCCAATGGACAGGTAAAACGATTTTTGCCCGGAGATCTTTTGCAGCTGTCACCGTCTGTTCCGGTAACATATGAATATAAGGCCAGTTCTTTCCGTATTGCCCGCATTCCAGGATAGCGAGGTCAAAAGGTCCGTATTGATCGCCGATCGTCCTAAAATGCTTGCCGAATCCCGAATCGCCGCCCAAAAAAATAGAATAACCGCCCGTTGTCAGAACAAATGAAGACCAAAGCGTGCGCCCTCTCTTAATTCCCCGCCCCGAAAAATGCCTGGCAGGCGTTGCGGTAAGGGTCCCGGCCGGAATTACAATCGTCTCCCACCAGTTCAGCTCCGTGATCTTCTCCGGAGTTACCCCCCAATATTCCAGGTGCGACCCGACTCCCAGCGAAGTATAAAAATGCCTGGCCCTGGGTGCCAGCTGCAGGATCGTCTTATAGTCCAGGTGATCATAATGATCATGCGTCAGCACGACCATATCGATCTCCGGCAGATCATCCACCCCATAGGCATCCGATCCCGGAAAAGCTTTCGCAAAGAACGATACCGGAGAGGCATTCCCGCTGAATACCGGGTCTACCAGGATATGAATACCGTTTACTTTTAATAAATAGGAGGAATGCCCGAACCAGACGACCACCGGCCCATCGGAAGGTAAGGCCCGGAGATCCGTTTGTACCGTAGGTATAGGGCGATTGGGAACAGTAGTGACAGGCCTGTTCCGAAAATCATTCAGCATCTTAAAAAAAGAAGTTCCCTTTAAAGTCACCTCAGTGGGTTCCAGGTTTTTAAAACTGTCTTTCACATAGTTGAAAGATTGCTCTATCCGCTGCAGCCGGGCGCCTGAAGGCTTTTTGCCAAAAACGGGGAATAATGCCATGCCCGGTGAACAACTGACATTCATTTTAGTTCAACTAACTCCCCGCATTATCCTTATCCTTCGGATTAACAGGAGCAGTACCCGTAAAATGCCTGATATGATACGTAAAGCTCAGCATGAAATACCGGGTCAGCACCCGGCTCTCCGAATCCTGTATCATCGTAGGAGTCACCGACCGGCTCAGGCTGGAACTCTGATTCAGCAGATCATGAACGGAAAACCGCACCTCTCCCCGTTTACTGGGAAACAGCAGTTTAGCGAGATAGCCATTCCATACCATCGTCGAAGTATTGTATCCGGCAGCGCGGCCGCTATAAGAAGTATAATTGATGTCGGAGCCCAACATCCAGCCATTCCTGGTAAAATAAGTCGCATCCGCCGTGATCAGCTCCGAAAAATAGTGATTATCCTGGGCCGGCTCAGCAGAATACGTGGCCAGGTTGTACGTGGGAGTAGTGGAAAAATTGACATCGAGATGCTCCCGCAGATTCGTCGTCCATTTCACCGTTTCGGAAATGGTATAGTTACTGGCAGCATTGAGCTCTGAATTAATAAACCCTACCGTATGATTATCCGAAAATCCCGTTGTAAAATTAAGATTGGAAGAAGGGTGCTTCAGGCGTAACCCATAATTAATGCCGGCACTGATATTGTAGCTCCCATCCAGGTTGGCCCAGGTAGTAGTGTCCACCCCCGTGGAAAGATTCGTATTCGTTTTGCTGACAATATTGTTATTCAGGATACTGGCATTGATCGTCACAAAGAGGTTCCGGAAAGACTGCTTGTCGAAAAAGTTATACAGCAGGCGAAAACTATGCGTAAACTGCTGCTTCAGGGCAGGATTACCAATCTTCACATGCAGGGGATCACTGTTGTCTGTCAATGGTTGTAAGGCATCGAGCGATGGCTGGCTGGTCCTTCCGTCATAATTAAAATCAATATGCGCCGAAGAAGGAAAATTATAGGTAAAGTTCACCGTCGGGTACAGGTTCGTATACTGCTGGTCCAGCCGGGTCGCTTTGCTGAGGTTCTGGCTGGCAGTAGAGCCCTGCTGTATGCCGATGCCTGTATTAAAATTTATCTGCTGACTGTTGTATCGATAGGTAAGCCCCAGCCGGTGAGAGCTGAACTCGTTCACAAAATGGTTGGTCAGCAGGCTGTCAGCCTTGCTGTAGGAATGAGCGGCGCTGTCATAATCATAAGTATAATGTCCTGACTCCGCATTATTGAAAGAATAATTATAATTCAGCTCCAACGCAGACCGCTTGCTCAACGGCTCCAGGTAAGAGAGCGTAGCGCTTAAATTCTTGTTGGTGGAAGGAGCATTCGAATATTGATTCACCGTAACATCGGAATCCGGCAGGCTGCCGTTATGATACTGATTGAAATATTGTTTGACGCCCTTTCCGTTACCGGACCCCAGTCCTCCGCTGATGCCCAGTGAAATGCTCCGCCCCTTGCGGTCAAACCGGTGGCCGTATAGCAGATCCATCGTACCTGTAAAGGCGCTGGTATTGTTATTCGAAGAAGAGGTGGAACTATTCAATGGAGTGACGAGCCCCTTCGTCGTGCCGGTATAACTTTGAGATACGGCGCCGCTGTTCTGCCAGCCCAGGCTGGTACGGGCTGTCAGCGAATTGTACGGATCGAATTTCGATTCGGTGTTAAAGCTGAGGTTGTGATTCGTGCCGGTATTCTCTCCGCTCTGCTGATTCAGCGAGAAAAGAGAGCTGTCGCCGGGAATGAGATTCTCTGTATTGCTCTTCGACCAGCTGGTGGTTTTGGTATTTCCATACTGATAGCTTCCATAAGCCTTGGTGGTCTTTCCCCATTGGTCGCCATAATTGGCGCCCCCGCTCAGCGTGGTCGTGAGGCCATTGTCATTATTCGCCTCCCCGATCACAGACAACATCTGGTTGTCATTAAAATGATGCAGGCTGACACTCTCATGATAGAGCCCTTTTTCCTGGCTGGCTCCCCCGCCCGCTACCACCTTACCGAATTCACCCTGGTTGACACTTCTCTTGGTAATAATATTGATCGTCTTCACCCTTTTGCCATCATCGATGCCGGTGAACTTGCTCTGGTCGCTCCAATCATCGAACACCTCTATCCGCGCTATCACATCCGGCGGCAGATTCTTGATGGCCATCGTTGGATCATTCCCGAAAAATCGCTTGCCATTTACCAATACCCGTTGTACTTTCTCCCCCTGCGCCGTAACATTCCCGTTCTTATCGACTTCCATCCCGGGCATTTTCCCGATCACCTCTCCCAGGTCAGCATTAGGCTTGGCATGGAACATCGAAGGAGAAAATTGCAGGGTATCCTTTTTCACCCGCACCCCGGCCGTAGCAGTGACCGTCACCGCATCCAGCGTATTGGGCAGGACAGGCAAAAGAATATTTCCCAGGGAAACGGCAGGCGCAACAGCGCTCACCGAAAAAGACAAGGTCTTAGACTCATGTCCCTGAAAGCTGATGAACAGCGTATGCGCCCCGGGAGGTATGGCCGTTATCCTAAATCCTCCCCCCTCCTTTGACAGGTTATATTTCCATTGGACGGAATCCTTTCCGTCTTTCAGCACCAGCGTAGCGCCTTTCAGCCCTTCCTTTGTCACACTGTCCAACAGCTTACCGGTGATGCTGCCGGTAACATGATTTTGCGCATGCGCATGCAAGCTGAAGACAACTGCCGCAAAAAGGATTATGGGTAGAGGTTTTAAGGTCATAATTAGCGATGTAAGATATCTAAACTTTCTTGTTTTTTCCCCGGATAATGATGAACGGGGGAGCCTGAACAGGTTGATAGAATTGCTTAAAAAATATTATCTTTTTATTATATAAGACCCCCTGAACCTGGGCTGATTGCGATCCGCTTTTATTAACATTAGATTATTTTTTTCCAACGATTGATCCCGGACGGCTGAGTCCTTCTTAATTTGCAGCATGCGGGCGATCTTTATTCTCGGTATTCTTTCTGTATCCTGTTTTTTGCTGACGGGGCTGATTCAGCCTACCCCCCAACCCAATACGAACATCGCTGACCAGGCCCATCCCGGAAAGATCTATACAGAAGAAAGAAATTCTGATACAATCAGCTCAAAAGGCCTCGACTCCGGCATCTCCTACTTCAAGACCGCGGCCCCCCAATTCGCCGCCAGCTGCAGGATCCTGCGTTCAGCCCTTCAATCGATCAGCCCGGCATCCCCCCGCTCCATCGCAGACGCCCGGCAAAAGCTCCTCCATTGCCGCCTCCAATATAAAAGAATAGAGTCCTTCCTGGAATACTTCTTCCCCGGCCCCGCCCGTGTTTACAATTCCCCTCCCAAATTCGAGCCGGAGGAGCCGGATATGGAATACCAGTCCCCGGTAGGCCTGCAGGTGATCGAATCCCTTTTATACGACGACAGCAGGCCCCTGCAAAAAAAAGAGCTCCTCCAGCAGGCGGACGCCGTCACCAGCTCGGCCGCCGATCTGACAGCCCTTTTATACGATTTCCAGGCCAACGACCGGCAGTTGCTGGAAAGCCTGCGGTTGGAGCTTATACGGATCATCAGCCTGGGCATCACAGGGTACGATGCCCCTTCCCTGAAGAGCGGCCTCGCCGAATCCCGCGAAGCCTTGCTGTCCATGCGTTTCCAATTGCAGCCCTACCTCATCCCCGGTGAACCCAGGTCCGACAGCCTGTCCGCTTTTCTCGAAAAAGCCATCAGCCAGCTCCGGAGCCATCCCGGGTTCGATGCCTTCGACCGGCTTGCTTTTCTAACAGGCAGCGCCCTTCCCCTCCAGCATCAGCTAAGTCTATTGATCAGGGAAAGACAGCTGGAGCTGAATACAAATGCAGTGCTTAATTACGAAGCCGACAATCTTTTCAGTCCCGACGCCCTGCTTCCAGATAAGTTTCCGGCATCTGCCGGCGCAAACATAACATCAGGTCACGAAAAAACAGACCTGATCACCGCCGGCCGCACCCTCTTCTCCGACAAATCCCTCTCCGGCAACGGCCAGCGAAGCTGCGCCACCTGCCACAGCCCGGAAAAAATGTTCACCGACCAGCTTGCCGCCAGCAAGACCTTCGACGGGCACGGCACTTTAAAAAGAAATACCCCTACCCTCCTATACAGCGGCTTACAATACCGTCAGTTCTGGGACGGAAGAGTAAATACCCTGGAAGACCAGGTACGAGCCGTATTGCACGATTCCCTGGAAATGAACGGGGCAGCCCGCAGCGAACAGGAAACCGCCCGCATCGCAACCGCCATCGCCGCCTATGTACGAAGCCTGCACCCCATGAACTCCCACTTCGACCGCTACATGCAGGGAGATCCCACAGCCCTGAATGCAAGGGAAATAAAAGGGGCCAATCTCTTTATGGGCAAGGCGCAATGCGCCACCTGTCATTTTATTCCCTTATTCAACGGCCTGATCCCGCCGGATTATAAACTGACCGAATTTGAAATATTAGGCACCCCCCGTACAGATCAGCTCGACCGGCCCCGACTCAGTACAGACGAAGGACGGTATGCCCTTTTCCCTTTTGACTTTTTAAAAGGAGCTTTCAAGACCCCCACCGTGCGCAATGTTGCAAACACCTATCCTTACATGCATAACGGCTCCTTTCGCAGCCTGGAAAAAGTGCTGGAATTTTATAATAAAGGCGGAGGAGCAGGACTGGGACTAAAAGTTCCCGAACAGACCCTGCCATCGACCCCTTTACACCTGACTAACCCCGAAATGCAGGATATCATCCTTTTCATGCGGGCCCTGACAGATGATCTGCATACCGATCCAAAAGCCGCCGACCATAAATCTTAATATTGCCGTAATATACGGAGGGTTATTTTTGGCCCCGTTTTAATATTGATAATCAAGATACCATGTATAAATTTCTAGCTCTGGCCCTTGTTTTTTTGTCTTATGCTAATTTTTCCAACGCCCAGTCCGGCCGCCCCCACCCCAACCTCATACGGGGGCCCTATCTGCAGGTGGCTACCTCCACCAGCATCGTTATCCGCTGGCGGACGGATGTCTTCGTAAAAGGAGTAGTTCATTACGGCAGCACTCCGGACCACCTGGATAAAACGGCCACCGACTCGATGCAGGCCACCGAACATAAAGTAAAGCTTTCCGGACTGGAACCCCGGGCTAAATATTATTATTCCATCGGTTCCCGCCAGGATACGCTGCAGGCCGGATGGGATAACTATTTCGTCACCCTGCCCACACCCGGAACAGAAGGATTCTACCGGATAGCCTGCCTGGGAGATTGCGGAAACAACTCGGTCAACCAGCGTAACGTGCGCGACCAGATCAGCCATTACCTGGGCAACAATTACCTGGACGCCTGGATCCTGATGGGTGATAATACCTACACCTACGGAAGAGATGCCGAATTCCAATCCAATTTCTTCAATATCTATAAAGATACCCTGCTCAAAAGATATCCTTTGTTCCCTTCGCCCGGCAATCACGATTATAATGACGACAAAACAGCACAGGATACCCATGATATCGCCTACTACCAGATCTTCTCCATGCCCGTCGATGGCGAAGCAGGCGGAGTCCCTTCTCACAACCAGGCTTTTTACTCCTTTGACCTGGGTAATATCCATTTCCTCTCCCTGGATTCCTATGGAAGAGAAGAAGGCACACGCATGTATGACACCACCGGCGCGCAGGTGGAATGGATCAAGAAAGACCTGGAAGCCAATAAGAACAAGGAATGGATCATCGCTTACTGGCACCACCCTCCCTACACGATGGGATCGCACAACTCCGACCAGACAGACGAGCTGACGCATATCCGGGAAAACTTCATACAGATCCTCGAACGTTACGGGGTCGACCTGGTCTTATGCGGACATAGTCACGATTATGAAAGATCCAGGCTGATGAAAGGCCATTTTGGAATGGAAGCCAGCTTTAATCCCGCGGTACACCTGCTCAGCAATTCCTCCGGATTATACGACGGAACCCCCAACTCCTGTCCCTACATCAAGGATTCAGCCGATGGGAACAAGGGGACGGTCTACGTGGTAAGCGGATCAGCCGGTCAGCTGGGCGGGAAACAGACTTCCTGGCCCCATGAAGCCCTCCCCTATTCCGATGCCACCCATGGCGGAGCCGGGATGCTGGAAATACAGGGCAATCGCCTGGATTGGAAATGGGTTAACGCCGACGGACAGATCCGGGACCATTTCACCATGATGAAAGGAGTCAATCAGCGGCATGTCCTTACCGTCAAAAAAGGAGAGAACATCACCCTGACAGCGCCCTTCACCGGGGACTACCATTGGAGCGCCGGCAAGGCGAACACCAAAGTGCCCGGCGGCGACCAAAGGAGCATCACGATAACACCGTCTTCGACAACCATCTATACTGTAAAAGACAACTTCAACTGCCTGAAAGACGTTTTTGAAGTACAAGTGGTTAAATAAAGCAAAAGCGGGCAGGCGGCGGGAATCATAGGGTAAGGGTTGCATATATCAGAAAATTCCCGTTCTTTCGCGGGAACCATTGCCCCCTTATTATATGAAATTCACCCCTGTCCACCTGCTTTCCGTCCTGTTGCAGCGGCTCTCCGGTTATATCAGAGCAAAGACCTACCAGTTATTCCGGTATCGTGTCATCCTGCTTGGCGTACTGATCTTCGCCCTTCCCATATGGATGCTCGACCAGGGACAGGACCTGCTGGTCAATAGCAATTCCAGTGATGAGGGAGTACTCTTATTCGTAGGAGTGGTGTTGATAGCCGCCTTTCTGAACTGGTACCTGGCCAAGCTGTTTTTTGAAAAAAAATATACAGGCCCGGTCTGTCCGATGACCGAGCCCTTGTTGTCCGATCCGGTTTTACAATATGCCGAGAAAAAAGTGTCCCGCTTCCTGGGAGTAAGCACCATCATCGTACCTGCCGTCGCCATCCTCAATGCCCTCCGCGTTATTCGCATCCATTCGCGGACGGATTTTTTGCCGCCGGGCATATGGCTGCTGGGCCTGCTCTTACTATTTTTTTTCGGGATCAAAAAAGACCTCGCCGGAAAGGGTTACTCATGGATGGAAAATAAATGGGGAAACAAAAAAAGTAAGACCATCGCCTTTTCGGCAATAATCTCCCTCAGCCTGCTGATCCCGGGAATTATCCGCCTCTTCATCCTCCGGGGAGAAAGTAATACCCCGGACTCCCTTGTCTGGCTTTTCTGGCAGTTAATTCTTTTATCGGCCGCCTTTTTTATTTTCGTCAGTGTACGCTCCGCCATCTTCCCCGACGGCCATTGGCTGGGAAGAAAGATCGGGTGGCCCATCCTGCTCTCCGCCTGCCTGCTGGCCCTCCTCTTCATGCTGCTCAACATCTTTCCCCTATCCATCCTTTCACTGGACTGCAACTACCTGAGCCTTCCCGTCCTTCTTTCCGGCATTGTTTTCTACATCATACTCTTCACCTTATTGATCCGGCTGAGCCTCTGGAAAAAGATCAATTTTCCATTACTCCTCCTGGTAACCGGCCTGATCATCTCCATCACTGCCAATAACGATTATCATGCGGTAAAACAAACGAACAGCACCTATACCCCAACTCCCCTTGCCTTAGACCAATATTTTAAATCATGGCTTCTGCAACGAAAAGACGAGATCGACCGGGAACCGGATAGTTTTCCCGTATTCCTGGTCAATACCTACGGAGGAGGGATCCGTGCCGCCGCTTATACCAATATGGTCTTCTCCTGGCTTGACTCCAGTTTGATCGCGACCCGAAAAGATCACAAAGGATTCGAACATTTTGTATTCTCTGTATCAGGAGCATCCGGCGGAACAATAGGAGCAGCCCTGCAATGCGCCTATCGGGCGAAATACCTGGATAGCAGCAGCGCCCCCTATTCCCTCGATTCTTTTCAACGCTTTTATCAGCATGATTTCCTCACCCCTGTATTAAGCAATATGCTGGGGGGAGACGTCTGGGCATCGGTAACCAGCTTTCATTTATGGAAAGACCGTTCGGAGATCCAGGAAGATCTATGGGAAGGCTTTGGAAGAAAACAGCTCCACCTGCCCCTGGACCAGGAATTCAACGCCTTATGGGACACGGGTCACAACAACCCCGCACGTTTCGAAGTCCCCCTCCTGTTCTCCAATACACTTAATGTCGACGACGGGCTGAAAGGGATCTGCGCGCCCGTTACGCTGGAAAACGCCGATTTCCCGGCGACTATCTTCATCCGGTCAAGAATAGACGCCCTCAATGCGGAACGTATAAAACAAAAGGACTCCCTTCAATCCCTCTCCCTGATGACAGGCGCCTTTCTGAGCGCCCGGTTCCCTTTTATCAGCCCCAGCGGCAAGATGGGAGCGGGTTACCATTTTATGGACGGCGGAGGAAAGGACAATTCGGGAGCTTCCACTTCCGAAGCCATCTTCGTCGCACTGGCAAGGCTAACCTGCCGCGAAAGAACGATTCCGGAAGACTCCGTCTTTTCCCGGCTGATGAAAAAAGTGCGTTTCCATTTTGTGTCCATTACCAATAGCCCTTATTACAACCCCGATACCCGTCAGCTGGTGTCCAACCGATTCGAGCCTGTCAGCCCCATCGTCGGCATTGTCAATAGCGGCATCTATGGCAATGCACAGGCGGCCGACAATACGCTTCAATTCCGGTATTCCCCCGACTCCACCCAGTTCCAGGGGGTGCATTCGGATTATTGTTCCATTTGGATAACAGGGGCGGCCATCAAAGACAGTAAAGGAGCGCTGTATTCCCCCATACTGCCCCTGGGATGGCAGATCTCCGACCCCTCCCTGCAGCGGCTCCGGCAGTCATTCGACGACAACATGTTACGGTCTTACAACGCGATCGGCATCCCGAAGATCCTGAAGATCACCGGCTGCCGGTAAAAGACCGGCCGGGAGGAAAATGCCGGCCCGGTATAAACCAAAATCTGCCGGTAAAAGTCAAAACCGGTAGTGTTTCGTCACCTGCACCGTATTACTATTATCGCCCGGCCCGGGTATGACAGTCGACGAATAAGCCGTATTGAATCCGGGAACGATCGGCAGCCCCAGAGACCGGTCAGCGACAGAAAGATCCAGCGGCGCCCTGGGATCGATCTCCAGCATGAAATCAAATCCCTCCGCTGCCAACCCCTCATACTCCAGGGAATGATATTTATCCGCTTTCCCCGCGACCTCCTTCCCATCCACGATGATCCTGCCGGCAGGACAGGAATCGGAAAGGGATATCCGCGCTGAAATGGCCCCGGCCCTCCCCTGACAATGCAGCGTGACCTTCCGCAAGCCCCCCTCCACCGTATCCTTTTGCAGGCTTAACACAGGCGCCGCCGTATCCGCCAACGGGGCGTCATTGCTCAACGCCGATTCAAATCCCCCGGGAAGAGGCACGCTCTTCCCGGAAAAGAACTGAATATTCCAGTAATCCGCCGCTTCAAAATCCGAAGTCCAATACGCCTTACCCGCATCCGCATCCACCAGGTAACGCACATTGGTCTGCAGGGGATGTCCCTGCGTATAGGTAGACGAGAGATGAGCCATGCCCACCGACATCAAAAAGAAAAGACAGGCTGCAGCCGGTATCAGCCACCGCTGCGCCCTGACGACACCGTCGATTATCGGCAACAGCAACCCCAGAAAAAGCCCCAGCACGATCACTACCGCAGAGGACCGTTCATTTAACCCAAAAGTCACAAAGACCAAATAAACGATAGGAGATAACAATAAGACAGCAGGCAGGGAAAAAATAAATTGCCAGAAAGCCAACGGCCATACCCGGCCGGTTTCCCCAACCTTCTTCCCTAAAATGATCAAATAGGCGATCAGCAGCGAGATCACAGGCAGACAAAGGAAATAGATAGCCGTCGGGGCAACCGTATAAAGATAATCGGTAGCGATCATTTCGATCAGCAGCACGCCCCCCAGCAGCGACACCAGCCCGAACTTCCGCAATGCCCATTGATAGATAAAGCTGAACGCCGTAATAGCCAGCATGGCCATGGCAAAAAAGTAGTTATAGGCATTGTAGGAATTGGACCCGTAAAAATGATCGTACAAGGGATATGCATCCCGCACCCACCGCAAAAAAAAGTGATTGAGCCCAAATAAAAGGGCCAGCACGGCCAGGAAAATAAAGATACCCCCTATCAGTCCCCCAACCAGGATCTTCTTCCGAAGGAACCCCATGATAAAAAAAACGATCAGCAGCAAATTACCGAGCCCGAGGAAAAAGATATTCAAAGATGCCGGATACCGCACCATCCATTTGCCGATCACATTGAAATAAGTAACATCCGCCCTCTTTGTCTCCTGTATTCTGGCATCGCCAAAATACTTCACCAGGCTCACCATATTATCTCCATTCCCCTGGAGCGTATTCCGGTCGAGATTTTCCGGCCTGTCCGTCATGCTATGATAATTGACGAACCCTTCTATAAAAGCATTGTTCAGACCCGCGATCCCCGTTTCCTTGAATACGGTGTAATCCGTGCTGTTCGGCAAGGTCCGGTAAACTTCATAGTTGAGGGAGCTGGCCATCGGACGCGCTGCCGACCGGGCATAACCGCTGATCACCCATCCATTGCCCGGATTGGTCTCGAACATAGTGGTAGCCCCTGAATTTCCCCGGTTATCGAAGTTCAGCACAATCCCCAATTCCTTCAGGATCGGACTGTTCTGCACAAATCCATAGGCTCCCAGCAGCCCCGCTTCCTCCCCGTCCGTGAACAGGAACACGATATCATTCTTCAATCGTTTCCCCGACTTCAGCAGACGCGCCGTCTCCAGCATGGCCGCGACCCCAACCCCGTCATCCCCCGCACCCACCGCATTGGGCTGCGAGTCGTAATGCGCTGACAGCAATACGGTTTTGCTGTTATCCTCCCCCTTCAATCTTGCAATGATATTGTACACATTTCCCGCCACAGCCACCGGGCCATAAGAAGTCACCCCCGTCGTATGCTGGACTTCGACTTCCAGCCCCAGCAATCGGCAAACACTGTCTATATAACTGCGGACACGGGCATTTTCAGGAGTACCGATACTGTGAGGCTCTTTGGCAATCTGCTGGAGATGGCCATACGCCCGGCTCACAGAAAATTCGGAGACCGCCGGGCTCTTATTTTCCCGGGCAGGAGACACGATCAGCCAAATGGACAGCATAGCCATCAGAATGACAGCAAAAAATAAGATAATACCCGGTGTTTTGAACATGAGGCATCGTTTTAGGAAAAAGTGAATATTTTACCGGAGTATAAGATAGGTAAAGTTTTTAAATGATCTTTGCAGCCATGGCGTTTAAAAAGCACTCTTCGATTATCTTTATATTAGGATTATTAACGGCCTTAGGCCCTTTTTCCATAGACATGTATCTGCCCGGGTTCCGGGATATAGCAGAGAACCTGCATACTACGGTGGCAACGGTCTCCCTTTCCCTCTCCAGCTATTTCATAGGCATTTCCGCGGGACAATTGCTTTACGGTCCTTTACTGGACAGGCATGGCAGAAAGAAGCCATTATATGCGGGACTGCTGGTCTACATTCTTTCTTCAGCAGCCTGTCTTGCGGTTAATAATATCAATGTCCTCATCGTCCTTCGTTTTATGCAGGCGGTAGGTAGCTGTGCGGCGGCCGTAGGCTCTATGGCCATGGTGCGCGACCTGTTCGGAGCAAAAGACAGCGCCCGGGTCTTCTCCCTGCTCTTGCTGGTCGTAGGAGCCTCTCCCATGATCGCTCCCACAGCCGGTGGTTATGTCATCAGTCTTTTCGGATGGCGGGCCGTATTTGTGATCCTGCTGATCATGGGCATTATCATTTTGGGACTGACCATCTTCGGTCTTCCGGAGAGCTATCAGCCCGACCCGGGCTTCTCCCTGAAGCCGGGGCCGATCATCAGTAATTTCCTCTCGGTGTGCCAAAACCGGCAATTCATCATCTACGCACTGGCAGGCTCCCTGGCCTTTGCCGGTTTGTTCGCCTATGTCGCGGGTTCTCCCGTACTGTTCATGGATATCTACCACGTAGACAAGAAAACATATGGCTGGATCTTTGCCTTCCTGTCCATAGCCTTTATCGGGCTAAGCCAGTTCAATACCCTGCTGTTAAGAAAATATAACAGCAACCAGATTGCAGCAGTTGCCCTGACGGCACAAGTAGTGGTATCCGTTCTTTTCGTGACAGGCAGCCTGGCCGGATGGTATGGCCTCCCACAAACCATCTTTTTCATTTTTCTCTTTCTGGGTTGCCTGGGCTTCGTCAATCCCAATGCCGCAGCCCTTTCCCTGGCCCCTTTTGCTAAAAATGCCGGCAGCGCCTCCGCCCTGCTGGGCGCCTTGCAAATGGGCGCCGGCGCCCTGGCATCGATAGGGGTCAGCGTATTCAGTAACGGCACAGCCACACCGATGATCGCCATTATGGCCGTCACCTCGGCAGCAGGCGCCCTTGTCTTGCTGGCAGGAAAAAAAACGCTGCATTCCGGGCAGATAACTACCCCGAATGCAGCGGAAAGCGGGCAAATATTTCACTGAATACAGTCCTACTTCACCCCCAACAGCTCCACCTCGAATACCAATGTGCTGTTCGGCCCTATCTGTGCGCTTACCTGCCTGTCCCCATATCCTAAATGCGGAGGTATGAAAAAACGCCATTTACTACCGGTAGGCATCAGCTGCAACCCTTCCGTCCATCCTTTTATAACGGCATTCAAAGGAAAAGTAGCTGGCTGGCCACGCTTGACCGAACTGTCGAACACCGTGCCGTCGATCAGGGTGCCGTGATAATGGCAGGTGACATCATTCGTCGCCAGGGGTTTTGCACCCGTCCCTTCCGTAATGATCTCATATTGCAACCCGCTTGGCAAAGTAGTCACCCCGGGCTTGTTCTTATTAGCGGCTAAAAAATCCTCCCCGGCCTTTAAATTAGCGGCAGCTTTTTCGTTCTTCAATTGAAATAATTTATCTGTAATACCCATACATGTTTTTTGTAAAAATACGACAATCCGGCGAAAGCCATTTTTCCCGGTTAAACAGATCTTTAGTACTTTCATAAAATGGAAGACCTGATCATCCGCGTCAACAAAATTGAAGAGCTACAGACCATCAACGATACGGCAGCCCTCGACAAATTATTCCAAAAGGCCAAGGTCGTCCTGGTAGGGGGCGGCGCCGTCACCCTGGTAAGGGTCCAGCCCACCGGTGAAGAATATAAGTTCGAAGAGTTCACCACCCTTACCGACCTGGAAGAATACAAAAAGAACGTCTACAAGTATCTTAAATAAAATTCTATCTGACATTCGCCCCATTCCTCAATTCCTCCGTCCCTTTCTTCGCAAAAACATCACCGGGATGAAAATTCCCAAACACCTCCGTCAGACTATCCGTCTCCCGGCCTTTCGTCACCTCCATTCTTTGCGTCTTATTATCTATTACCCTGACCATAAACACCCCTTCGGTAGAATTCACCACGGCCGACCTGGGCACGACAAAGCTGCTGTCCCGCCCGGACAAGCTCAGCATGGCCTCCGCCACCATTCCCGGTGATAATTTTTTATCAGGATTGTATACATCCAGCTCGATCCGTTCTGACCGCAGCCTGACATCCAGCGCTTCCGACCTTCTGGCGATAGTAGCCGTGAACACCTGGTCCGGATAAGCCTTCACCCTGAACTTCACTACATCCGCCTTGCGGACAAACGCTTTATAAGCCTCCGGTACGGCAATAACCAGCCGCAGATGGTCCAGCTGCTGCAGCGTGAACACCGGCAGCTCCGACCCCTTGCCCGCAGGGCCTACATACGCCCCCAGGTTGACATTACGTGCGCTGATGACACCCGCGAACGGAGCCTTGATGGCCAGGTAGCTCAGGATAGTGCCCGTCTCCCGGTAAGCGGCCCTGGCAGCATCCAGCTGCGCCAGGTCCGAATTTTTCTTTGCCAGCGCTATTTCCAGGTCATTGCCGGAGATCGTGCCCGGCGTTTTGCTGGTATTCAGAAGCCGGTCATACGTGGCATTGCTGGAGGTATAAATGGCTTCCAGTGATTTCAGCCTGGACTCCGCTCCGGCCTGCTGGGCGCTTAGCTCGGGCGCCTCCAGCGTAGCCAGCAGCTGGCCGGTCCCCACTTCCGAACCGATGTCCGCTTTCAGGTCCTTCACAAAACTGTTCACCTTCGCATAAAGATCTACCTGCCGGTAAGCGATCAGCTCCGCCGGTATTTGCAGGGCGGATACCAGCTTGCCTTTTTGTATGACAAAGGTCTCCGTATGCGCAGGCGCCGCAGCGACAGGTTTTTTTTCAGGTTCCGAAGAGACGGAATTACAGCTGATAACAGCCATCCAGGTCATACAGGCGATAGCGTAGGAAAAGGCGACAAGGGATCTGTTCTTCATAATTAATTATTTAAAGAGGATAAATACAGTTTAGTTTCTTCTTCGCCAGGTTCCAGCGATACCGATTCGGTCGTGGCTTTTCCCTGTCCCCAGGCAAATGCCAGCGGAAGGATGAATAAAGCGGCAAACGTTGAAGCGATCAGCCCTCCCACAACGGCCCGGCCCAGGGGAGAAGTCTGATCTCCCGCCTCACCAAGCCCGCTGGCCATCGGTATCATACCTACCACCATGGCCATAGCCGTCATCATGATCGGACGAAGGCGGAGAGCGGCGGCCTCCTTGGCCGACTGCATCGCATTCCCATTGTATTCCCGCAGCTGTTCAGCATTGGTGATCAGCAGAACGGCATTGGAGATGGACACGCCCACCGACATGATGATCCCCATATAGGATTGCAGGTTCAGCGTGGACCCGGTCAGCATCAACAGGGATAGCGAACCCAGGATAACAGCCGGCACCGTGGCCAGCACGATCGCCGATACTTTAAAGGATTGGAAATTGGCGGCCAGCATGAGGAAGATAACGACAATAGCCACAAACAGTCCGCTTTGCAGGCTGTCCAGCGTATCCGTAAGAGTCTGGATCAGCCCGATCGGCTCCGCCGTGGTGCCCCGCGGTAAAGTTCCCAGGGAGGCAATGGCAGCCTGCACATCTTTCGTCGCGGCGCCAAGATCTTTATTATTCAGGTTGGCTGTCACCGATAATACCGGAATAGCACCCAGGTTGTCATTCTCGCCATACGTGGTGTCCTCTTTGATGGTCGCCACATCGCTCAGTACAGGACGGCTGCTGTTAGCCAGCAAAGGGATCTCTCCGATATCGCCCAGGGTCTTCATCTTATTCTCCGGCACCTCCACCTGAACGTTATAGCTGTTCCCCAATTTCTCATCTATCCAGATATTCTTTTCCGTATAACGGGAAGAAGAGGTGGCCGCAGTCAGCGACCGGGAGATCTCATCCATCCCCACTCCCAGCTGGGCCGCCCGCACCCGGTCCACTTCTATATTGATAGCCGGATATTTATTCGATTGCCCCAGCTGAATATCCCGCAGATAAGGGATCTCTTTCAGCTTCTCGATCAGCTTCTGGGCATAGAGCTCATTATTCTTCTTATTCCTTCCCGCAAACCGTACTTCCACCGGCGTCGGACTACCCTGGCTCAATATCTTATCCGTCAGCTCGATCGGCTCGAAGGACAGCTTGACATCGGGCATCATGTCCCCCGCCCGTCCCCGGATCTTCTCTTTCAACGCATCCAGGTTGGTCTTATACCCCTCTTTCAACGCCACCTGTAAAACAGCTTCCTGGGGACCCGCCATCCACAGATAGATCGGGTTGGTCGAGAACAGGGAAGGATGCTGTCCTACATAAGCAGAAGTTATATCGACATTTTCAGGGCCTACAATGTCTTTAATGATCCCGATCGTATTCAGCGTCTTCTCTTCCGTTCTTTCGATCCGGGTGCCTTCAGGCGCCCGCAGTCTCACCTGGAACTGGCTGCCATTCACTTTCGGCAGCACATCCTTACCGATATTCTTCAGCAGGAGAAAAGCCGCGCCGCCCGTAAGGACCAGGTAAGCCACCACAATAGGTCTGCGAAAAGGCATCATGCGATCGATGAACCGGAGAAAGCGTCTCCGTAACTTATCGAAACGGGTTGGCTTCCCGCCTTTTCCATGAGGCTCATGCAGCATTTTTTCCTTTTCTTCCGCCTGATCCTCCTGATCTTCGCCGTCAACGGCAACAGCCCGCAGTGCAGCCGGTTGCGCCGGCTTATGCGCTTTCATGATCCAGTTCGACATGACCGGCACAAAGGTCTGCGCCAGGAAATAGCTGACGATCATGCTGAACCCGATGGCAAGGGCCAGCGGAAGGAACAACGACCCCGGAATACCGCCCATCGTAAAAGCCGGAGCGAATACAGCAAGGATACACAGAAGGATCAGCAATTTCGGAAAAGCGATCTCCTTACAGGCATCCCAGATGGCCAGCCGTTTCGGCTTCCCCATGTCCAGATGCTGGTGAATGTTCTCGATCGTCACCGTACTCTCATCCACCAGGATACCGATAGCCAGGGCCAGCCCGCTCAGCGTCATGATATTGATCGTCTGCCCGAAAAGGTTGAGGAACAGTATCCCGGCAATAATGGAAGTGGGAATCGTCATGATGACAATCAGGGCTCCCCGTATATCACCCAGGAACAGCAATACCATCAGCCCGGTAAGAATAGCGCCGATCGCCCCCTCCGAGATAAGGCTCTTGACGGAATTGATCACATAGACGGACTGGTCGAAAGCATAATTCAGGTGTACGTCTTCCGGCAGCTGCGCCTGCATCTTCGGAAGGGAGGCTTTCAGCTTCTGCACGACTTCCCAGGTGGAGGCATCCGCGTTCTTGGCGATTGCCAGATAAACGGAACGTTTCCCATTTACCAGCCCATAACCAACGGTTACATCCGCCCCATCCTCGATCGTAGCTACATCCCGCAGATACAAACTCTGCACCCCTCCTTTGAATAGCGGGATATTCCCAAAATCCTGGATGGTATGAATGGTGGTATTGATAGGCGTTATATAGTTCTTGTCTCCGATACGTACATTTCCGGAAGGCGCCGATTGATTGTTGACGCGCAGCGCCGCTACCAGCTGGTCAGGCGTAAGGTTATGCGCCCGCAGCAGCTCCGGGTCCGCCTTGATGACCACCGTACGGATATTCCCCCCGAAAGGCGGAGCAGACAACAGTCCGGGAATAGAAGTAAAAGAAGAACGGACATATACATTCGCCAGATCCAGCAGCTCATTATTGCTTCTCTTGTCGCTGCTCAATACCAGCTCGCCGACCGGCAGGGTGCTGGCGTCAAAACGAATGATAAAAGGCGGGTTGGAGCCCGGCGGGAACAACACCTGGGCCCGGTTGCTGACGGCGCTCACCTCGGCGGCGGCCTGGGCCATATTCGTGCCGGGATAAAAATTCAGCTTCATCAGGGTAAGACCCTGTACGTTCTTGGTCTCGATGCTCTTGATGCCATTCACATACAGCAGCACATTGATGTACTGCTTGGCGAAAAAAGTTTCCATCTGTGTAGGCGTAAATCCTCCATAAGGGTGGGCAATATACAGCACCGGCAGATCCAGCTTGGGAAAGATATCGATCCGGATAGTGCGCAGGGCGCTGATCCCGAAAAAGAATAAAGCGGCGACCATTACGATAATGGCGATGGGCTTGCGTAAAGCGAAAAGGATCAGTTTCATACTTCTATATTCAGAGATTGTTGGAAAAAATGGTAAAGTCGCCGGTGGCAGCCGCTTTCAGCAACAACGCCTGCCATACGTTATTGTAAGCGATGTCCCGGTCCGTTTCTGCCCGCACGAGCGCATACAGGGCCTGCGTTACATCCACAAGGTTCGTCAGCCCGTTCTGGTATAATACGGACCTTTGCAGGTAAGCGTCTGAAGCGGCTTTCACCTGCACAGGCGCTTCCCGGTAATTATCCAGGGCATTGCTGATCTTCGTCGCCGACAGCTGTAACTGCGCCGTCAGCTCCTGGCTGGCGAGGTTGTATTCCTCCTGCAGGCCTTTACTGATAAACTGCTGGGACTTCACCTGCTGCGATACACGCAGCGGCTGCGTCAGGTTCCAGGTCACCCCTACGCCGATCAGGTAATTACCCCTGGCAGGCTGGATCCCATCATACAAATTGTGATTCACCGTGGACGCATCCCCGGTATACGAATTGCTAAAACCGCTTCCCCGGGTCTGTGCTACACCAAAGAGGGAAAAAGTAGGATAGCTGAACGTTTTATCGTACTTCGACAGTTGATCGCTTACCGTGATGCGGCTTTTATACCATAACAGCAGGGGATGCTGTCCGATGACCGCCGAATCCGACGAATGCCGGCCGATAGCCGTATCCCGCAGCTGCTGTTCCATAGCCGTTCCTAAAGCCGCCTGCATGGAGGCAGGTAGCCGGGCGACGAAAAACGTATCCACCACAAAATCCTGTGCGGGAACGCCCAGCAACCGGGCCAGCACGTTGGCCTGCTCCTGCTCCGCATCCAGCGCACGGGTCAGTAATATCCTCGCGCTGGAAACCTCCGCATTGGCCTGGGAAGAATCCACGCCGGGATTAAGCTGGTTTAGAGCGCGCGTGACCACGACATGCCGGAAAGTATCCGCACGATTCAGGTTCTTTTGATAGGAGACTGTCAAACGTTTGGCCGCCAGCAAATTCAGGTAGGCCGCCGCCACCTTCACCTCCTGCTGAAAAATTTCCTGCTGCCAGTCCTTCTCATCCCGGTTGGCAATCTCCGTCGCCGTATGGATCTTTTCCTTTGACCGGCCAAAAGCAAAAAAATCCCAGTTGACATTGGTGAGATACAGCGCGCCGAAAGCGGCATTCCAGTTCTGACTGGCAAGAGGTGGGCCCGAGCTGGCGACGGACAGGCCGCCCAGCCCGTATAAAGGTCCGTTCTGACCATTGGCGGTTCCATAATCTGTTTGAGCAGACAGGTTCAGGTTAGGCAGATAATCTCTTTTAGCCTGTACAATGGCGGCCCTGGAGGCAGCCGCATAATCGGCCTTCGCCCGGATGGTGCCGTAATTGCTGATGGCGGTCTGCAGCGCCTGTTTCAAACTGAGAACTTGCTGGCCGCTGGCGCTGCCCCCTGTGGCAACCGCTGCCAGCACGAAAACAATAACGGGAAGATACTTTTTAAAAATGTCCATAATATGATATTGTTGCGGAAATAGATCCATGCTAAATTTTTCCCGGCAAGACAATCGCGGATTCAGTTAAGACAATCGCGGATTCAATTAAGGCAATCGCAGCTTCAATTATAACAATCGCAGCTTCAGCAGTGCGCAGTCGTTTGTGCAGTTAAAGCAGCCAGACAGTTTCAGGCTGCCGTTAGTGCAATATGCAGTATCAATAGGAGTAACGATTTATTCAGCCAGCGCCAACCCGCCCGCACGAACAGTATTGGGCAGTACCGCCAGCAGCACGCTCATCAGGACCATCGTCAATATTTCAGCGCCAACTCCATAACGGAAAGCGACCGCATAATGTCCATACCCATTGTCCCCTCCCAGCTGATCGAAAAACAAACCCCCGATCAGCGTAACGCCTAACGCGGAAGCTGACTGTTGAACGGTGGAATATAGTCCGGATGCAGCCCCCGCAAAATGCAGCGGTACGCTTTTTAACGTAATATTCAGCAGCGAAGGCATGACCAGCCCGGTAGCCAGACCATGTAAGGCCAGCAAAACACAGATCAGCCAATAATCCGGCGCTGACCGGGCAAAGAAAACCAGCTGCAGCAAAAAAGACAGCAGCATGATCAGCGCTCCCGCCTGCAGCACAGACTTACCATACCGCACCACCAGCCGGATAGCCAGCAGGGAAGCGGTCATAAATCCAATGCCAAAAGCAACAAAGGCATTGCCGGTAACAAAGGCATTCAGCTTCATGCCATTCTGCAGGAATAAGGTGCTGATCAGCAAATAGGAATTATGTATGGCAAAAAGACACAACACAGCGAGCAAACCGATATTAAAATCCTTAATAGAAAAAAGACGGATATTGATCAGCGGCGAATCGCCGGTTCTTTCCTTTTTTACCTGGTCCCGGTAAAACCAATAGAAGAAGAAGCCCGACAGCAGCAACAGCAGTATACTCCAGGCAGGCCAATGATATTCCCTTCCCTGTATCAGGGGTATGATCAGGCTCACCAGGGCCAGCGTCAGCAGCAGCACACCCGGACGGTCAAATGGTGCGGAACTGTCCGCCGGTGTCTCTCTAAGGAACCGGGCAGCACTGATAATAGCAACAACACCTATGGGCAGATTTATGAAGAAGATCAGCCGCCAGCCCTCGATCGAAAAATGATAATAGGAAAAGAATCCCCCAAGAAATTGCCCCAGTATGCTGGCGAGGCCCAGCGTAATCCCAAACCAGCCGATCGCCTTCGAACGTTCCTTATGTTCCGGAAACAACAGCTGAATATAGGACAGCGTCTGCGGCACCATCAGAGCAGCGCTTACCCCCTGAAAAAAACGCATGCTGTTAAGCTGCAGCGGCGAAACAGCCAGACCGCAAAAACAGGAGGTCAGCGTAAAGAAGGCCATACCCCATAAGAAAACTTTCTTTTTACCGTAATGATCCCCCAGCCGGCCCCCGGTGATAAGAAAAGAAGCATATCCGAGCAAATATCCCGCAATCACCAGCTGCACCTGTGCGTCACTGGCATGGAGCCCCGTACGGACCGCCGGTATGGCGATATTCACAATGAACAC
>JAATFV010000146.1 GCA_015655015.1 Chitinophagales bacterium
AAAGCCCTCAAATGGTATAATATTTTAATCTACCAATTTTATCACTGCTAACCGACTAAAATAAACAAAAATGGTCCCCGGATTCCTTTTTGGGCGTTGCAACGAGCCAGCCCGGTGTTTTCTTCTTTTAATGTCTTAAATAATTAATAGCTGTTTTATTAATTATCCTAATATTGTTGCCTGAGCCTGTCTTCCATTGCTGCCTACCTTATTCTTACCAGTCTCTTTAACTTTATCGAAAATTTTAACCGTACGTATCGTACTAACCATAACTGTTGGCAGAGAACACTCCATATCATGAACAGGATTTACTGCGGAGTATGTCAGCCGGGGACGCCGCGGCCTTCGGGACTATATATTTGCAGTATTTCGACCTCTTATATGCCCGGACCCGGGATATGGTGAAGGACAGCGACATAGCCGAAGACATCGTTCAGGAAATATTCCTCCGGTTATGGGACCGGAGGGCAAAGTTTGCCGGATATGAAAAAATATCCGGATGGCTCTTCGTTTGCTGTTATAACAGCAGCTTGAATTATTTAAAGCAGCTGGACCGGGAAAGACAGCGGATCACCGAGCTGGGACGACTTTCCGGATGGATGGATGAAAAAGAGATGGCTGTGCAGGAGCAGCAGTTCCGGTTGCTGGAGGCCGCCATCGACCAGCTGCCGCCGCAGCGGAAAAAAGTATTTCAATTATGCAAATATGACGGGCTGAGCTACGAACAGGCCGCCGCCAACCTTTCTATCTCAAAGAACACCGTCAAAGAGCACCTGGTCAAGGCCTCCGCCTTCATACGGGATTATGTACATCAGTACTCGGACAATTCGCTGACCATCATCTCCCTGATCCTGCTGCACGAATGGCTGTAAAAGGGACGCTGAAAGAATGGTCGAAAAAAAATCCAAAAAAAGTTTCCCGGCACACCCCCCCATTCCTCCCACCTCGTTGTTGTTCTATATACAATCGGCTTTGGACAATCATCATCACATATTAACCCTTCTCGCACAACAGGAGCTGACCGAAACGGACAGAAATTGGCTGCTGGATCACGAACAGGAGCTGAGACAGCTTGTGCAGGAACAATTTATTATTGCGCTAAAGGCCGGTGTGCAGCCGCCTTCGGCGCATGCCATAGCTATGCTGGAGCAGCTGGCTGTTAAACAGGACCAGTTAGCTGCTGCGAAATCTTCCGGGCAGACGCCGCCAGTTCATACAGAGGCTGTTAAACACGATCCTCCGGCGGCTATCAGGGAGCTCCATACAATGCCCGTTCGCCGCATCCGTTTGCTCCTGACAGCCCGGGCAGCCGCTATCCTGCTATTGATAGGAACAGCTGCCTGGCATTATTTCGCGGCCAGGCCCAAACATGAAATAGTATATGTTCAGCCACGCCAGTCGTATCCCGACCTTCCGCCCGGCGGCAATAGAGCATTCTTAACCCTGGCGGACGGCAATCATATCGTGCTGGACACAACCAGCAACGGAACGGTGGCCAGGCAGGGGAACATAAAGATCTCCAAGCCAAAGGACGGATCCCTGACCTATGATCCCGAAGAAAATGCCGGCCCCGGATCACACGCCGGTTCCCGCCCGGCAAACAATTCCGGATACAACACCATCACCACCCCGCGCGGCGGACAATATCATGTTTCTTTGTCCGACGGCAGCCAGGTATGGCTGAATGCATCCTCCTCTATCCGCTTCCCCACGGCATTTGCAAAAGACAGGAAGGTCGACATTACCGGAGAAGTCTATTTCGAGATCGCCGGGGACAAAAGCCGTCCTTTCCTCGTAAATGTCAACGGAACGGAAGTCACCGTATTGGGCACTAGTTTTAATATCAACGCCTATAGCGACGAGCCGGAGTTGAGGACTACCCTGGTAGCGGGAGCCGTACAGGTCGTACATGACAAGGAGAAGGTCATCCTCCGGCCAGGTCAGCAGGCACGCATACCTGCCGGCGCCGCCATACTGCCGGATCAGAATAACCGGCCGTCTTCCCCGCGTACTGCCATCTCCGTGATGGGCCACGCGAATGTGCAGCAGGTCATGGCCTGGAAGAACGGCGCCTTCAATTTCCAGGATGCCGGCCTGGAAGAAGTGATGCGGCAGCTGGCAAGATGGTATAACCTGGACGTAGTGTATGAAAAAGGGATACCGAAGATCGAATTCTACGGCTCCATGGACCGCAGCCTTACGCTGGCCAGCGTACTGGACGGCTTGCAGATGTCGAGAGTACATGTAAAAGTGGAAGGCAGAAAAATGACGATCATGCCATAACACCGATATAAATAACCAAAACTAACAACCCATGTCTCGCACCTGAAACGACGGGTTGCCTTCGAACAAAAAACCGCCCCGGTTACGACCCGGTGCGGCGAATAGTTCAGGCCGACCCAACTTAACAATTCCCTGTAAGGAGATTTACTATTGTTCAACCCAAACCAAAACAAAGTTATGTATTTAACTTTAGAAACTTTGCTGCGTTTACCTTTTTTGCGCAGCCGGCTGCTTAACCAAACCTTGCGCGTTATGAGACTGACCGCTCTTTTACTGGTCGTTATAAGTGTGCACGTGAGCGCGACCGGCAGGTCTCAGACGATCACCTTCTCCGCCCGTAACGTCCCGCTCGACAAAGTCTTCAATGCCGTCCAGCAGCAGACCGGTTATTTCATATTCAGCAACAAAGACCTGCTGAAAAATGCCGCACCGGTCACCATCGACGTATCCAACATGCTCCTCACCAGCTTCCTCGATCTCGTACTGTCCGACCAGCCTATCGGATACAAGATCAGGAATAAGACCATTTTTATAGAGGAAAAGGAACGAGCCGGACCCGCTGAAAATAAGGACGACCCCGAAATGTCATTGATCCGCATCTCAGGCACCGTAAGAGGAGAGCACGACACGCCGCTCGCAGGCGCCAATATCCGGGTGAAAAATAAGAATATTGCTGCCATTACGGACGACAATGGTAATTTCTCCTTACAGGCAGAGGGGCAAAGTGTTCTGATCATATCCTTTATCGGATATGAAACGAAAGAGGTAAAGGTGACGGACAATACCCGTTTAAACATATCACTGGTAGTGAAGCAGACAAAGATGGCCCCGGCCACCGTCGTAGTCTCCGATGGATACCAGATCATCCCGAAAGAAAGAGCGACAGGAAGTTTCACCCTGATCAACAACGAACAGATCAACCGCAGCGTCAGCACCAACCTGCTGGACCGGTTGGACGGGATCACCAGCGGCCTGATGTTCAGGGCAAGTTACCAGTACCAGGATCCGCTTTCAGGGATCGATGCACACGCAGCGTCGAATATTCAGATCCACGGCCGCAGCACGATCAACGCCGACGCCGACCCCCTGATCGTGGTAGACAATTTCCCTTACGATGGCGACCTGGCCAATATAAATCCCAACGACGTAGAGAGCATCACGGTCCTGAAGGATGCCGCTGCAGCCTCCGCCTGGGGTTCCCGGTCAGGCAATGGCGTTATCGTGGTCGTCACCAAAAAAGGAAAGCTGAACAGCGCGCCCCGGATCAGCTTCAACAGCACGATCACCGTCGGCGCCAAACCGGACCTTTTTGCCAAATCCATCCCCCAGCTCACGCCGGCGCAGTATATAGAGACGGAACAGGTCCTCTTCCATCAGGGCGCCTATGATAATAAGATCGCCGATGGATTTGATGCCCTTTCCCCCGCCGTGGAGATCTTTCTCAAGGCAAGGAATGGCCATATCTCTTCCACCGACTCGGCCTCCATGATCAATGCCCTAAAAAGCCATGACTCCCGTAATGATCTGCTTAAATATTATTACCGCCAGACTATCTATCAGCAATACGAAGCAAATGTCAGCGGGGGCGGCGCGAACAGCAAATATTTCTTTTCGGCCGGTTATGATAAGAACCTGAACAAACAGGTGAACTATAACAATGATCGCGTAACGCTGAATGGCAATCATTCTTATTTTTTCTTAAATAATAAGCTGGAGCTGGTGAATAATATCATTTATACCGGTTCTACATCGGGCTCAGGCTACAATATCGGGACCTTGAATCCATACGACCGGCTGACGGATGACCAGGGCAGGCCTATGGCGCTGGCCAGTAGCATCAACGGCGGAACGGCACTGAGACTGGGTTATGTAGATACGGCCGGAGGCGGCCGCCTGCTCGACTGGCACTACCGGCCGTTGGACGAGCTGAGGCTGGGCGCCATCAACAAGAATAAAAATTCGGATTACCGCATCAATGTGGCGCTCAATTATAAAGTGATAGCGCCCCTGTCCATATCACTCCGGTACGGCTTTGAAAAAGGCATCATGGAAAGTACGACCGATAACCCGCTCAGCTCTTTCTATACCCGCAACCTGATCAACACCTATACGCAGATCGACAATTCAACGGGCACGGTCACCTACGGCATGCCGGTGGGGGATATCATACAATATACCGCCTCTAATCTTACCTCCCACAACGGCCGTCTGCAGGTAGATTATAACAATACCTGGGGCCGGAGCGCTTTAAACGCCCTGGCCGGAACAGAGGTCAGGGACCTGAGCACCACGTACAATTCCTATCCCCTGTATGGCTACGATCCCAATACCGCCTCTAATCTCAATTCGGCGATCGATCCGTATACCTATTATCCGTACTATTATGGCAGTAATTCCTCTTCGATCAATACAGGCATCAGCCAATCGGCTTCTTCAGACCGGTATATTTCCTATTTCGGCAATGCCTCCTACACCTTCCGGGACAGGTATATCCTGTCCGGCAGCGCCCGCAAGGACGAGTCCAACATCTTCGGCGTTAAGACCAACCAGAAAGGAGTGCCGCTCTGGTCGGCGGGCCTGGCATGGAATGCAGGGAAAGAGGCCTTCTATCATCTTGACTGGCTTCCTATGCTCAAGGTAAGGGCCACTTACGGTTATACCGGCAACGTGGACAAGAGTCTTTCCGCCTACCTGACCGCCATCGGCGGCCAGCTCAATTCCTACAACGAACTCTTTTCACAGATCACCAATCCCCAGAATCCCCTGCTGCGCTGGGAAAAGATCCGTAATATCAATCTGGGGATCGATTTTGCCGGGAAGGACAACCGGATCAGCGGTTCCGTCGATGTCTGGCGAAAAGAGGGGATCGATCTGATCGGCACCAGCCCGCTGGCCCCGCAGTCCGGCGTCGCCGTCTTTACCGGTAATTCGGCCAATACCCTGGCGAAAGGGATGGATATACAGCTTAACAGCATCAACCTCAAAGGCAGGCTGAAATGGTCCACGACCCTTTTATTCAATATCACCGGGGACAAGGTTACGGAATATAACGCCCTCAGCGGTAACAACCTTAGTGTGGTCCAGAACAATTACTTCAGCCCGCTTAAAGGATATCCCTATTATGGATTATTCAGCTACCGGTATGCGGGGCTGGATAATACCGGCGCTCCAAAAGGTTACCTGGATGGGAAGATCAGCCAGGACTACAGCAATATCGTTAATTCCACGAATCATGCGGACCTGGTATACAACGGTTCCACGGTGCCGACCAAATTCGGCAGCCTGCTCAACACCTTTGGTTATCGCAGCTTCGAGCTCTCTTTTAATATCACCTTTAAGTTCGGTTATTACTTCCGGAGGACATCGCTGGATAATTCAACTTTGTACGGATATAACGGCGCTGTATATGCCACACAGGCAGACTATGACCAGGCGTGGAAGAAACCGGGCGATGAGCTTCATACCAATGTCCCCAAGCTGAGCTACCCGGCCGATCTGTACGCAGCGACCCTGTATACCAATTCCAACGTATTGGTAGAAAAAGGCGATAATATCCGCTTGCAGGATCTCCGGCTCGCATATAATCCCGGCAAAATAAAGGGATTGCCTTTCAATAAGTTCACCTTGTTCGTCTATGCAAGGAACCTGGGCATACTCTGGCGGGCTAACAAAAGAGGGATCGACCCGGAGTCGCCCACCTGGCTTCCGGCAATAAGAACGGTTTCCTTTGGATTAAAAGCTGATTTATAAACTCTAACCGGATCACGATGCAAAAGATAATAAAACTTCATACCTCTTTATTTATTACAGGCCTGTCCCTGCTGGCCGGCTGCAATAAAACGGAATTCCTCGCCAAAAAGCCCAGTACGAATATAGTAACCCCGTCCACGCTGAGTGACTTTCAGCAATTGCTGGATAATCCTGATTTTACCTATACGGACGGACTGCCACAGGAGTCCTGCGATGAATACCAGGTAAGTTATGCGGACTTTCAGGCCACCTCCATTACAGAACGTAATGCCTATACCTGGGCAAAAGACCTGTTCGAGGGCAACGGCAATGTCTCCGACTGGAACGGCCCATACAGCAACCTGTTCTATGTCAGCAATGTCCTGACCAGCCTGGCTGCGTCAGACAGCGCTAATTCCCCGCAGGGTCAATTCATCAAAGGGCAGGCCCTTTTCAAAAGAGCCTATGCCTTTTATAATCTTACACGTTGCTTTTGCCAGGCGTATGATGCGGCCAGCGCCGCGACGGACCTGGGCGTTCCCCTGCGTCTTACTCCGTCGGTGAATGGCGTAGTGCCCCGTTCCACCCTGCAGCAGACCTTCGATCTGATCCTGTCCGATCTGCATACCTGCATACCTTTATTACCTGCCCAACATCCCGCCACGGACCCTACCCGACCGTCCAGGACGGCTGCTTATGCCTTGCTGGCCCGGATCTACCTGGATAAGCGGGACTATACGAATGCGGAAGCGTATGCGGATTCCAGCCTTGGGATCTACAATACCCTGATCGATTATAATACGGTCAGCACGACCAGTACGACCCCTTTCTCCAGGACCAACGCGGAGCTTATTTATAACACCACGTCCCTGGGTACCGTGAACAGCTTTGGTCTGACCTTCACGGCCACCTTTACATCGGCCGCCGCCAGGATCACTCCGGAAATAATGGCCCTGTACGATGCGAATGACCTGCGTACCGTCCTTTATTTCGTAAAAAATACGGATGGATTGTTTCAGCGGAAAAGAGGGTACAGCGGCTCGGGTTATTATCCTTTTTCCGGCCTGGCTACGGACGAGTTATACCTGATCAAGGCGGAATGCCTCGCCCGCAGAGGAGCGACGGCTCCCGCCATGGCTGAGCTGAATGCCCTGCTGATCAACCGCTACACCAATACAGTGGCTTATGTTCCATTGACAGCCGCCTCTTCGGACGATGCCCTGGCAAAGGTCCTGCTCGAACGCAGGAAGGAGCTGATCTGGAGGAACATCCGGTGGCAGGACCTTAAGAGGCTGAATAAAGAAGGCGCCAATATCACCCTCACCCGGACCGTGAACGGCACGGTATATACGCTCCCGCCCAATGATCCGCGTTATGTCTTTCCCATTCCCCAGGATGAGATCGATCTGAGCGGTATCCAGCAGAACCCCCGCTAAAGCCACTATAATTCCATTTCGGATGAAGCCTGTCCTACAGTCCTGGTGACCCTTTGTGTCCCCCGGGCAGATCGTTCCTGCTATATCCGGAAGTCATCACCCGCAAAAAAGTATTAATCGTATGCAAAAAAGTATCGTAAAGATCGACAACCTGAGTCACCGCTACAGTAAGAGCTGGGCGATCAAAGACATTAGTTTTGAGATCAACCAGACGGGGATCCTGGGACTGCTGGGCTCCAACGGAGCCGGTAAATCCACCACCATGAATATCATGTGCGGCGTGCTGAATCAAACGGCCGGCACCGTGCTGATCGACGGTATCGATCTCCGGCAGCATCCCCTGGAAGCAAAAAAACAGATCGGTTTCCTGCCACAGAACCCGCCCCTCTATTTCGACCTCACCGTGGATGAATATCTTACCCATTGCGCCATTCTGCGTTCCATCGCAAAAGAGGATGTGAAAGCAGCTGTCAACGCCGCCAAAGAGCGGTGCGGCGTTACTCATTTCAGCCGACGCCTCATAAAGAATCTCTCCGGAGGATACCGCCAGCGGGTCGGCATCGCACAGGCTATCATTCACCGGCCCAAGCTGGTCGTGCTCGATGAACCCACGAACGGACTCGATCCCAATCAGATCATAGAGGTAAGACACCTGATCAAAGAAATAGCAACCGACCGCGCCGTCATCTTCTCCACACATATCTTATCGGAAGTGCAGCTGTTATGCCAGCACATAAAAATGATCGAGAAGGGAAAAATGGTATTCTCCGATACCATGGAGACCTTCAATAATTATATCTCCCCCAACAGCCTGCTGCTCAACCTGGAGAACCCACCGTCGAAAGAAGCTTTCACCGTCATCGACGGCATTCAAAAAGTAGAACAGCTGACACCCAGGCTATTCCGGCTGTATTTCGACGGCAGACCACATATCACGGAACAGATCATACAATTATGCATCACACACGGATGGCGCCTGCAGGAGATCAACCTGGAAAAGAGCTCCCTGGATGAAGTATTCGCTCAGCTGTCTAATAATAATTAATTACCCACCATGAGAAAGATCCTCAGAATAGCCAAACTGGAGCTTGCCACGATGTTTTATTCGCCGATTGCCTGGCTGGTGCTCATCGTATTTATCATACAAACAGGAATTGATTTTACCGATCAGCTCCGGAATTTTGAGGTCCGGCAACAAATGCACCAGCTACTGCACTTATTGACCTTCCGGATCTTTGCGGATCCTAATTTCGGGCTTTTCACCCTGGTCCAGAATAAGATCTACCTGTATATCCCCTTGCTGACGATGGGATTGATGAGCCGGGAACGGAGTGCCGGGACCATCAAGCTGTTATTGTCCTCCCCGGTAAGGCTAGGGGAGATAATAGCGGGGAAATACCTGGCCATGATGCTCTATGGACTGCTGCTGGCCGGGGTGATGCTCATCTTTGTATTGTGCGGACAGATCGCCATCGCTTCTTTCGACCTGTCCTACGCCTTATCCGGAGTGATAGGCCTTTACCTGCTGATCTGCACCTATTCCGCGATAGGCCTCTTCATGTCCAGCCTTACTTCCTACCAGGTAGTGGCGGCGATCAGCACCCTCGTTGTCTTCGCCTTCCTCAGTTATATCGGGGACGTATGGCAGAACATTGACTTCGTACGGGACCTGACCTATTTCCTGTCGATCTCCGGTCGCTCGTACAAAATGATTACCGGGCTGATCAGCACCAGGGATGTGTTCTACTTCGTCATTATCATTGTCATGTTCCTCGGTTTCAGCCTCCTGAAGCTGCTGGGCGAACGGGAAAAAGGAGGCGGCTGGCTGAAAGCAGGACGTTATGCCGGACTGGTATGCACTTGCCTCCTGCTGGGCTACGGCAGTTCCCGGCCTTCCATGACAGGTTATATAGACATGACCGGCAATAAAGCGAATAGCCTGTCCGAGAAGAGCCTGAAAGTGATCAGGCAGCTGCGGTTTCCCCTGGAGATCACTACCTATGTCAACCTGTTCGATATCTATAACTACGGTCTGCCTTCGGACCGGAATCCGGACATGGACCGGTTCGAGCAGTACACCCGTTTCCTGCCGGACCTTACCATGAAATATGTGTATTATTATGATAAGCCCGACGCGGCTCATTACGAGGGACTACGCAATAGCTTTCCCGGAATGGATGACAGCACCATCGCCAGGAAATCGGCCGCGGCCAATAAGATACCCTTTAAGCTGTTCCACCCCCCATCCGAAATGAATAAGATCATCGACCTCGCTCCGGAAGAACATCGCTTCATCCGGCAGCTGCAGGCCGGCGACCGGAAAACCTTCCTTCGGATCTACAACGATACGAAACATCTGCCCAACGAAGAGGAGATCACGGCGGCCATCAAACGCCTGGTCGTTACGCCCGTAAAAATCGGGTTCCTCTCGGGCAATAATGAAAGAACGATGTATAAAGCGGGAGACCAGGATTATAAAATATCCACCATCCAGCAGGATTTCAGGTATTCGCTGATCAACCAGGGCTTTGATGTAGTGACGGTGGCGCCCGGAGCGAAGATCCCGGATGATATCGATATCCTCGTCATTGCTGATCCCAAATGGCGGCTGGATCCGGTGACCATGACGGCCGTACAGGCTTATATCGCTAAGGGCGGCAACGGGATGATCGCCGGCGAGCCGGGCAAGCAGGAAGTAGTCAACCCGCTGCTGCTTCCCTTCGGTGTGCACATGGCGGAAGGACGGCTGATCCGGCAAAGCAAGGATTTCGCTCCTGATTTTATCCTTACGCAGCTGGGCGCAAAGGCAGGGAAAGTTTCAGATCTCTTCCCGGAATTGGCGGCCATAGAATCGGTCATCTCCATGCCGGGCGCCGGAACCCTCGGTTATTCCGACAGCGCCGGCTTTGACATTACCCCGGTGCTGGTGGCGAATCCTAGAAATACCTGGATCAGGACAGGCCCCATCGACCCCGATTCTTCCGAGATCCGGTATGACCCGGCTGCCGGCGATATAAAGACGTCGGCACCCACCTTATTGAGCCTGACCCGGCAGCAGGCCGGCAAAGAGCAACGTTTCATCGTGGCAGCCGATGCGGATTTCTTCAGCAACAGCGAGGCGACCAGAAGAGAGCCCTATACTCTGAATTTCAGGTTCTCCCTGCAGTTATTCAGCTGGTTGTCCAATGGAGAATTTCCGATCGATACCCGAACAAAAGAAACGGAAGACATAAAACTCAACATCGATAAAAAAGGAGTTGTCGTGTTTAAAATCTTTCTCCTGGGAATACTGCCCTTGCTGCTGTTGACAGCAGGAGCCATTTTATTGATAAAAAGACGGAGTTATTAATTTGATCCGGCTGACAAAACAAACTTAATTACCGATAATGAGAAAGATCCTTAATATAGCAAAGCTGGAGTTGGACATCATGTTCTTTTCTCCCATTGCCTGGCTGGTGATGATCATTTTTATCTTCCAGTCGGGACTCCATTTTACCGACCTGCTGGAAAGATATGAATCCATGCAGCAATTGCATCAGGAGCTCAAAGACCTGACAGGGCATTTTTTTGCGCAGCCGTATGAAGGTCTTTTCAGCATGCTGCAATCCAAAGTTTACCTGTATATCCCCCTGCTTACCATGGGACTCATCAGCCGGGAGAAAAGCTCCGGCACCATTAAATTATTATTGTCCAGCCCCGTGAAGTTCGGCGAAATCATAATGGGAAAGTTCCTGGCGATGATGGGTTATGGCTTCTTATTGATCCTGGTCCTCTTCGTCTTTGTAATAGCCGGCCATACCGCCATTACCGCGCTGGATATTCCCTTTACCCTCTCCGGCTTGCTGGGGTTATACCTCCTTATCTGCGCCTATTCCGCCATCGGTATTTTTATGTCCTGCCTGACGTCCTACCAGGTAGCAGCCGCTTTTAGTACGCTGGTCGTATTTGCCTTCCTGGGGTATATCGGGCAGGTAGGACAGGACCTGGATTTTGTACGTGATCTCACATATTTTCTCTCCATTTCAGGCCGGTCCGACAAGATGATCGATGGACTGATCCGCAGCAAGGATGTACTTTATTTCCTCATTGTCATTACCCTGTTCCTGGGATTAAGCGTCCTGAAGCTGCTGGGAGAACGGGAGAACGGCTCCCGATGGCTAAAGACCGGACGTTATGCCGGGTTGATCGGCAGTTGCCTGCTGGTGGGGTATGTCAGCTCCAGGCCGGCCATGGTGGGATATATAGATATGACAAGGAATAAAGACCGTACCCTCACGCAAAACAGTCAGTCATTGCTCAGACAGCTGAAGGGCCCCTTGCAGGTCACCACCTATGTAAATATGCTCGATCTGAATATGTGGTACGGGCTGCCCGTTAGCCGGAATCAGGACCTGGACCGCTTCGAGATGTATACCCGGTTCCTGCCCGATCTCGATATGAAATATGTTTATTATTACGATCAACCGGATCCGGACGCCTATAAAGGACTGAAAAAAAGAAACCCCGGCCTCAGTGACAGCGCTATCGCCAATAAGACGGCCATAACAGCCAAATTTGATTTTGACAGGGTACTGCCTCCTTCCGAAATGAAGAAGATCATCGACCTGGAGCCGGAGGAACACCGGTTCATACGGCAATTACAAGCCGGCAGCCGCAAGTCGTTCCTGCGCATCTACAGCGATATGCCGACCCATCCCTTCGAGATGGAGATCTCGGCCGCCATCAAACGGCTCGTCGCCACGCCGCCTAAAGTCGGTTTCCTTTCCGGCAGCAATGAAAGGACGATTGACCGGTCCGGCGACAAGGATTATAAAATGTCCGCCATTCAATTGGATTTCAGGTATTCCCTGATCAACCAGGGCTTTGACGTCGTTACCGTGAGACCGGAAGCAGCTAAGATCCCGGACGATATTGATATCCTCGTCATTGCGGACCCCCGATGGAAGCTGGATACGGCTGCTATGACCGCCGTACAGGCGTATATTGATAAAGGGGGCAATTTGCTGATCGCTGCCGAACCCGGGAAACAGGATGTGGTCAACCCGCTGCTGCGGCCCCTCGGCGTGCGGATGACGGAAGGAAGGCTGATCGAAGAAAGTAAAGACTACGCCCCCGATTTCATCCTCGCGCAGTTTGGCGACCAGTCGGGTAAGATGTCCGGCGACTACACCGCGATGGCGGCTAAGCACAGCATGGTGTCGATGCCCGGAACCGGGACCCTGGAGTATTCGGATAGCGCAGGTTTTGCCATCACCCCTATCCTGGTGACCAATCCGAAAAATACCTGGAACAGGACCCGTAAAATAGACAATGACTCGGCCGTGATCCGGTTCGATCCGCAGGAAGGGGATAGTAAGAAGTCCTCACCCGCTGTCCTGAGCCTGTCCCGCCGGCATGGAGGCCGGGAGCAACGGATCGTGGTGGCTGCCGATGCCGATTTCTTCAGCAATAAAGAGCTGTTCCGCGCCCAGCCCCGTACCATGAACTTCGTGTTCTCGATCGACCTGTTCGGCTGGCTGTCCAATGACGAATTCCCGGTAGATGTCCAGCGGAAAACAGGAGAGGATACCCGTATAAAGATCACGGAAAGCAGTCTGTTCAATTACCAGCTGGTCCTGCTGGGGATCTTCCCTGCGCTCTTGCTGGTTAGCGGTACCATTTTACTGATACGGAGAAGAAGCAAATAAACATTTTTAATGGATGCATTATAATAGAAAAAATGAACAGAATGTTTCAATTACTTTTAAAAGCGTGCGTAGTTGTTTCTCCATGCGTAGTCTCTCCCGCGTTGGTCCTGCCTGTTTGTGCAGTGGCCCTGCCTGTCTGCGTGAAAGCGCAACCTGTCAAAAAGAACGCGGCGCCGCCCCTGCCGCTCGACACGGCTGTCCATACCGGCAAGCTGCCCAACGGTTTTACATATTACATCCGGCATAATGAGCAGCCTAAGAACCGCGTGACCATGTATCTGGTGAATAAGGCCGGGTCCATCCTGGAGAGGGATGACCAGCAGGGACTGGCGCATTTTATGGAGCATATGAGCTTCAATGGAACCCGGCATTTTCCTAAAAATGAACTGATCGATTATCTGCAAAAGTCAGGTGTCCGCTTCGGAGCCGATCTGAATGCTTATACCAGCTTTGACGAGACCGTCTACCAGCTGCCCCTCCCGACAGACAAACCGGAGATCCTGAAAAATGGTATGCAGATCATGCGGGACTGGGCGCAGGATGCCACGCTGGATCCGGCTGAAATCGATAAAGAGCGGGGGGTCGTACTGGAGGAGAAGCGCTCCCACAAAGGCGCGGAAGAACGGATGCGCTTCCAGTACTGGCCCCTGATCACGAATGGCTCCCATTACTCGGAAAGGTTGCCTATCGGAACGGACACCGTACTGAATAATTTCAAGCCGGAAGTCATCCGCCGTTTCTACCAGGATTGGTACCGGCCCGATCTGCAGGCGCTGATCATAGTCGGAGATGTGGACATAGCGCAGACAGAGGCCGCTGTCAGGGAACTTTTTGCTGACCTGAAAAATCCAAAGAGGGAACAGGTCAGGACAGTATATAACGTTCCACTAACCGGTAAGAACCAGTTCATGGCTGTCACCGATCCGGAAATGACGGCCACCGTCGCCGAGGTAATGATCAAACACACGGCGCCGAAATTAATTACGGAGGCTGATTACCGCAACTCCATCGTGGACCAGCTCTTCAATATGCTCTTAGGCCAGCGTTATGCCGGGTTGTCCCGTCAGACCGATCCTCCCTTTATTCAAGTACAGGCCGGAATTCAGGAATTCCTGGGCGGACTGGACAACTATACGGCTAGTGTGGTTATTAAACCAGGCCAGTTTGAAAAAGGACTCAAGGCCTTATGGCGCGAGACGGAACGGGTGCGGCGTTTTGGTTTCACCGCCACGGAACTGGCCAGGGCAAAAGCCACCTACCTCGGCCTCGTAGGGTCTTCGGAGAAAGAAAAGAACAAGACTCTTTCGGAAAGTTACGTACGGGAATATGTGCAATATTTCCTCAAGGGGGCCGCCAGTCCGGGGATCGAAGCGGAATACAAGCTGGTTCAACAATTCATGCCGGGCATCGGGTTGAATGATTTGCAGGATGTAGCTAAAGAATATATCACGTCGATCAACCGGGATATCCTGATCCTGGCGCCGGAGAAAGAAAAGAGCAGGCTGCCGGATGAAACGGCTGTCGTTGGCTGGCTGAAGGCAGTGGAGACCGGGACGCTGGAGCCCTACCAGGACCAGGTAAGCACACTCCCCTTATTGCAAAAAGAACCGGTAGCCGGAAAAATCATCGCGCGGCAGCGGGACACTGCCCTGAACCTTACTACGCTGACACTCGGCAATGGGACGAAAGTCCTGCTCAAACCGACAGACTTCAAGAACAATGAGATCCTTTTCACCGCTTTTGCCCCGGGAGGAACCTCCTTATATACAGACGCCGATTACCAGTCCGCAGCCTATGCTGCCGGCCTGATCGGTTCTTTCGGCGTCGGGAATTATAAGGCCCCCCAGCTGGATAAATATCTTTCTGACAAACAATTGGCCGTCCGGCCTGCCATTGCCGACCGTTTCCAGATCATGAACGGCGGCTGTGTCAACAAAGACCTTGGGACTACCCTGCAGTTGATATATGCTTATTTCACGGAGCCCCGGACAGATTCGGGCCTGTTCAACAATTATATTTCCCGTTCAAAGGCAGGCCTGGCCAACCGGGGAAACGATCCGGGCAGCATCTTCCAGGATACGATGAGCGCTATCCTGGGCAATTATAACGTTCGCCGCACCGGTCCCTCCGCGGAGAAACTGGATCAGGTCGATTTGCAGCGGTCCTACAGGATATACCGGGAACGTTTTGCCGACGCTTCCAATTTTACGTTCATTTTCACCGGCAGCTTCGATACGGCAGTCATCATCCCGCTAATAGAAAAATATATCGGCAGTCTACCTGTTACCAACAGCCACGAGGTAGCGAAAGACCTGAACATCCATACACCCGAAGGGAAAATAACAAAGACGGTGTATAAGGGATCCGAGCCCAGGGCGACGGTGAGATTGGTGTTCTCCGGGACCTTCGGCTACACCGCAGTAAACAAAGCCAACCTGGACGCGCTGAAAGAAGTGTTGGAGATCCGGCTGCTCCAGCGCCTGCGGGAAGAAGAGAGCGGCGTATATACGCCGGGTGTAATGGAGTTCAACTCGAAATATCCGCAATCCCGTTATACTTTTATCGTCCAGTTCGGCTGTAGTCCTGACAACGTGGAGAAATTGATCAGCTCCACCCTCGATGAGATCGGCAAGCTGAGATCCGATGGCCCATCCCCCGTTAATGTCGAAAAATATAAGGCAGAAGATGCCCGCGCCATGGAGACCGCCCGCAAAACCAACAGCTGGTGGCTGGACTACCTGAACGCGCAGCTGCAGAACGGGGATGACCTGCATGAATACAGGAATGATGAAAATATCAGGAACAAGGTCACCGTGGAGAGTTTAAAAGACGCGGCGGAAAAATATCTGGGCGGAAAGAACTACATCAGGTTGGTTTTACTGCCGCAGAGTACGGCAAAATCCGATTAAAAGTATTGCCTGGCCTAAGCGGGCATTATACAGGATTTCTGTAATTTCCGGTATGGATAAATTGGTGCTTATCGTAAAAGAGATCCGGCAGGAAGCAAAGGATACGGCGACGATCCTGCTGGAAAGAAAGGACGGGCGGCGATTGGAGTATCAGGCAGGGCAGTTCCTCACTCTTTTGTTAGTGAAGGATGTTGGCAGGGAATTGAGGCGGTCCTATTCTTTTTCTTCGACGCCCGGGATCGATCGGACTCCGGCTATTACGGTCAAAAGGGTGATCAATGGGGAGGTATCCCGGTATTTGCTTGATCATTTGCGGGTGGGAGATCAATTGATGTCGCTGCCCCCGGCGGGGAGATTTGTGGAAGGACCAGGAGAAATGGGCGGACCGGAAGCCGGGAAATGGCTGTTTTTTATAGCGGCAGGCAGTGGGATGGCGCCGGTGTTCTCCTTATTGAAAGAGGCGTTGGCGAAAAAACCGGCCAGCCGGGTGGTGCTTATTTCTCAACATCGCGATGAAGAAAGTATCCTTTTCAAAAGAGCCATGGACGATTTGGTCCGGAACTTTGGGCAACGGTTCAAATGGGTGAGCTTTCTGAGCAGGCCGGAAGGCAGGTTGATCGATCCGGTTAACCAGATGGGAAGGCTCAACAACTGGCGGCTGGAAGAATTGATGGGAGAACTGCTGCTGTCCATTCCGGAAAAGGAACAGCCGAACGCCCTGTTCTATCTCTGTGGGCCACCCGCCTTTATGCGGATGGCGTTATTCACTTTGCGGGTGATGGGCTTTGCCGATACGCAGATCAGACAGGAACATTTTACCGTGGAGTATGTGCCCCCTCCCCCCCTGCTGACGGATAATACGCCCAAAAAAGTAACGATCCATATAAACAGGAAGCAAAATGACCGGGAAGAAGAGCAGACAGCAACGAGGCACTTTCAATTCGAAGTGGCCTGGCCTTCCACGATCCTGCAGGCGGCATTGAACCAGGGCATTCCCCTACCCTACAGCTGCAAAGGCGGCCGCTGTTCCTCCTGCGTGGCAATCTGTCTTTCCGGGAAAGTAAAGATGAGCATTAATGAAGTGTTAACAGAGAACGATCTGCGCGAAGGTTTGGTATTGACTTGCGTGGGGTATGCGGAGACAGATGTAGTGTTGGAGTATTAGAAATATGATTTCAGCTCTTCAGAAGTAAATGCAAAAGGCAGCAGGAGGCCGGCCTGAGGAATAATATACACTTTGCCTTTCTGGCCGCCCAGTATAATGCGTATCGGCCGGCCGGTCCGCTGCTCGAATTCCTGCAGGGATTGCCGGCAAATGCCACAGGGAGAGATAGGCTGATCGCTGGGGCCATTTTCATTATCATAGCTGACGGCCAGCGTATCGATCGCCACGCCCGGATAGAGGGAAGCTGCGGTTGACAGCAATACTCTTTCGGCACAGATCCCTACCGGAAAAGAGGCATTCTCCTGGTTGGTCCCCGCGACGGTCTGTCCGTTTTCCAGTTTCGCCATAGCCCCCACTCTGAAATGCGAATAAGGAGCATAGGCATTCTTTGTGACGGCCCTCGCATCGTTTAACAATTGCGCATCTTCTTCCTTTAATTCTTTGGCGGAATCATAGAGCTCATAAGAAAACCGGTGTTCTTTTTTTTGCATCAGCGAATAGATTGATTAAATGACGATCCCGGCAAAGCCGGGATCGTTAATGGGAAATTATTTAATTTTCTGGAATAACCGGCTCCAGCGTACTCCTTTATTCCAGCTCATCCAGATCAGCCAGGCCTCTCCTACCACATGGTCTTCCGGGACAAAACCCCAGTATCTCGAATCCTGTGATCCATGACGATTGTCCCCCATCATCCAGTAATAATTCATCTTAAAAGTATATTGGGTAGCTTCCTGGTCGTTCAGGAAGAACTTACCGTCCTTCATTTCCAGCTTATTTCCCTCATAGACACGGATAGCCCTTTCATATACGGAATAATTCTGTCGGGTAAGGGTGAGCGTGGATCCGCTCTTAGGCAGCCAGATCGGGCCATAATTATCCCGACTCCAGTTGTGAAGGCTATCATAAGGATAGACTCCCAGGGAGCTGTCGATCTGCGGAATAATGCTTTTAGCCAGACCATTCTTCAACATTTTTTCGTGGGCCCTCCAGGTGAGCAGCATAATATATTGATTGGGATTGCTGGTCGTACGGACATCATCGCCATTGGTCATATCCAGGTTGTATTCCTCTCTCATCACCGTCTCGTCCAATGGCTGCCCCTTCGTTTCTACCGTGTAGTAAGTCTGGGATTCGGGAGGGAAAGTCTGAGCTTTTCCATCAATATACAGTACCTGGTCTTTGATCTGCAAGGTATCTCCGGCAATAGCGACGCAGCGCTTGATATAGTTCTCCTGTTTGTCTACAGGGCGAATGACCAACGGATATTGATCAGGATTGCTCAGGATGATCTGACGGCCGGAATCAAAATTACCCTGCCCTAATTCGCGGGCAACGTCATAATAAGGTCTCTGCGACTGATAATCGGGTAAATTGATCACCGTATCACCCGCAGGGAAATTGAATACCACCACATCTCCCCTCCTTACCGGGCTGGGAAACCAGCGGGTATAAGGAATTTTGATCCATTCCACGTAAGAATTCCCATTCGTGATGGGCATGGTATTGTGAACAAAGGGGATCGATAAGGGCGTATTGGGAATACGGGGGCCATAGCTGAACTTACTTACGAAAAGGAAATCATTGATCAGCAAGGTCTTTTCCATCGATCCCGTTGGGATCGTATAGGCTTCAAAAACAAATGTACGGATCAGGGTAGCCGCTACGATAGCAAAGACACCCGCATCGATCCATTCCCGGACGGTACCTTTTTTATGTTTTTTAACAGGTCCGCTTCCGGTAAATTTTTCTTTCGGGCTGAATCCGAGATAGGGAAAATAAAGTACGGGCAGGAGAGCGGCCAGGGCATGTTCATGCAGTTTGAATTTTCCGAAAGCCTTGACAAATTCTACAAAGATGCCCATGGAGATGAACCAGCCGACAACAGGGATCAGCTGCCAGAATACCCAATGTTTGGGACGTTCGGCCAGCTCCAGCATGACCCAGGTATTGTAAAACGGAACAAACGCTTTCCAGCCGGGCGCTCCGGCCTTTTCGAACATTTTATACAAACCGACCGATGGTAATAAGAGGATAAATAGTTGAATAAGCACTAAAACCAGCAACTGATGAGTCGACATTCCTGTAGTTTTTTATGATTCCGGGCAAATTTAGGGTAATAATCCCGCCCCCAAAACATTATTGGTCGCCGGAAAGCCTAAAATATTACAAAAAAAGGAGTTAGTTTATGAGGGTTCCGATGATCCCGCTTACCTCTTTTGCCCGGTTCATGATCATAAAATGGCCGGCTCCGGGAATGATATGGGTCGCATGAATATTTTTTAATGGGAAAGTACGATCGTTGCTCCCATGTAAATGATACAGGAAAGAGGGCCGCCACTCGTTCCGCCAGTTAACGACCTGTCCGATCGCCCAGCGCAGATAGACAGGATCCGCTGTTTTCATGAATGCTCTCACCAGCAGTCTTTCCTCCTCCGTTTCTGTTCCCAGGAAATCATCTTCGAGGCGGGCCAGGCGCGGAGGATGACGGGGCAGCAGCTTATTGAGGCCCAACCTTCCCGATAATTTCATCCATCCTGGTAATTCCTTATGGGACTTGACGCTGGAGACGATGATCACTTTCGCTCCGGAGTATAATTTCGCCATTTCAAGGGCCATCATTCCCCCAAAGGAAACACCGAGGAAAATGGGTCGATCGGTATGGACCTGACCGGCCATCCTGCCGGCATAATCCCCGATAGGCTCCCCTTTCTGAGGTTGGATCCATTGCAGGGGAATGAGTTCCGCGCCCGGGATCGCCAGCCTGGAAAAGATCCTTTCGTCGGCCCCCAGGCCGCTTATGCAATGAAGTTGGGGCATGGGAAATGATGGGTTTGGAATAAGGGCCAATTGTTCGAACCTGCGCCGAAAAATACCGTGTGACCACTACCGGAAAAGACAGAATCTACTACCGGAAAAGACGGTGCGGCTACTATTTTTTCGGCAGTACATAACTCTCCACATCGTCCTTATTGATCGTCTTACCGGAAAGGATTATCAGCCGTTCGACAACATTGCGCAGTTCACGGATATTACCCGTCCAGTTATGTAGCTGTAATGCTTTAATAGCATCTTCTTCGATGGCTTTTTTGGCAATGCCGTAATCGGCGCAGATATCTATGAGAAATTTGTCTACCAGCAAGGGAATATCATCATTCCTCTCGTTAAGGGAAGGAACATGGATAATAATCACACTAAGACGGTGGTAAAGATCCAGACGGAAAGCCCGTTCATCTACCTCTTTCAGAAGATCTTTATTGGTAGCAGCTATTACCCGGACGTCCACACTGATGTCTTTATCGCCCCCAACCCGGGTGATCTTTCCTTCCTGCAGGGCGCGGAGCACTTTGGCCTGTGCAGTAAGGCTCATATCGCCAATTTCGTCCAGGAACAGGGTCCCCCCATTGGCCTGCTCAAACTTGCCGATACGTTGTTTGACGGCTGAAGTGAAAGAGCCTTTCTCATGCCCGAAAAGTTCGCTCTCGATCAGCTCACTGGGTATGGCGGCGCAATTGACTTCCACCAGGGCGCCGCTGGCCCGGTTGCTCTTTTCATGCACCCAGCGCGCTACCAGCTCTTTCCCAACTCCATTTTCCCCGGTGACCAGGATACGGGCTTCGGTAGGGGCCACTTTTTCGATGGTCTCTTTGATCTTTTGTATGGGCGTAGATGAGCCCACTATTTCCTGCACTTTACTGACCTTACGCTTCAGCACTTTCGTTTCGGCCACCAGGGTGGTCTTATCCATCGCATTACGGATGGTAATCAGAAGTCTGTTCAGATCAGGAGGTTTGGAAATATAATCATAGGCCCCCTTTTTAACTGCTTCAACAGCTGTTTCGATCGTTCCATGACCGGATATCATGATAATGGGAACATCCGGATTGAGCTCTTTCGCCTTTTCCAGGAATTCAATCCCATCGATCTTCGGCATTTTAATATCACAGAGGATAACATCATATTCCTTTTCCTTCACCTTTTTCAAGCCCTCTTCCCCATCACCAGCTTCGTCTATTTTATAACCTTCATAGGACAGAATCTCACTTAAGGTCTTACGGATCGCTTTTTCATCATCTATGATCAGAATGTTCGACATGAGCTTTAACAATCTTTTTTATGGAATAATGGCGGATAGGCTTCCTACCGCTGTATAAACTTCAAATTTAACGATATGCAGCGTAACCTTGGCTTACTACTCCGTAAAGGAAGTATAATAATTTTCTTTTTTGGCTGTTCCTGCTGCCGGCAGGCTGGCCCCCGGCGGCGCCTCCCGTATTCCGGCGAAAGGTTCTTTCGGTGAGGATCGCCATTGTTTCTCAGCCTGCCTGGAGACGTTGTTCTCCTATTGCGGAACACTATCGCTGGAAAAGCAATTGATCCCACGTAACACGTATGATGAAATTTTTAACTAATTAAGTTTAAATCATTTAATTTATACTTAATTAGTTGATTAATAATTGTTTTATACTATTTACATCTGTTTAAATTTTATATATCCCTTGCATTATCGGGAATATATGGTAAGGGTTCGTATTTATCCTACGTAAAAAAACCTTGTCCGAAAAGAAGCTTTTTAGTACCTTAGCTATATCCAAATCGATGTAAAAACATTTTTTAATCCACTAAAATAATTCCCTATGAAGCAGGAACTTGAACTTCAGGCCCTCCCTACCGGTAAAGTACTTTTCAAATTGACTATTCTTGGAGGTTTATTATTAGGCTGTGTATATGGCTTTATCGTGCTGTTCAATTCAGCGCTGGAAGCTATTAAATAGGTCATTCTCCTATTATCAGCTCAAATCCCGGGATCTTTACAGATACCGGGATTTTTTATGCCCGGGCAGCAGGAGTCAGATTCGGAAGATCTTCCCGGTAAGCAGGATCCGGATCTGAAAGTTCTACCCGGAGAAGCTGGAGTCGGGGGCCGGGATCTTCCCGCCGAAAAACAGGGAACTGTTTCCGGAAAATAAAAAATCCTGTTCCGGGGACAGAACAGGATGAAATTATAGTGCGGGCTCTGCCCTATTTATTCATGTACATTACTTCCTTCACCAGCTTCACCGTCCGGGAAATGTCCGGAATGCCTAATGCCGCCAGATTCGGGGCATAATGCAGCGGCGCATCGGCAGAAGTGATCCGGCGTATCGGAGCATCCAGGTAATCAAACCCTTCTTTTTGAATACGGTAAGTGATCTCAGAGGAAACGGAGGCAAAAGGCCATTGCTCTTCTACGATCACCAGCCGGTTGGTCTTTTTCACGCTCTCCAGGATCGTCATCCAGTCCAGGGGACGAATCGTGCGAAGATCGATCACTTCTGCACTAACGCCTTCCTTTTCCAATTCTGCCGCAGCGCCCAGGGCCACTTTCATCATCTTATTGTAAGAAACGATCGTGACGTCTTTTCCCTGTTTCTTCACGTCGGCCTTCCCTAATTCAATATAATATTCTTCTTCGGGAATTTCTGATTTATCCCCATAGGTAGTCTCTCCCTCCATGAAGATCACGGGATCTTCTTCATACCGTATCGCCTGTTTAAGCAAGCCCTTGGCATCATATCCGTTGCTGGGGGAGACAACTTTAATACCGGGTATATTGGCATAATAACTTTCGAAAGCAGTAGAGTGCTGGGCTCCTAACTGTCCGGCAGACCCGTTGGGTCCGCGAAAAACGATGGGACAGCTTAACTGTCCGCCGCTCATGGCCAGCATTTTAGAAGCCGTATTTAAGATCTGGTCCAGGGCCAGCACCGCGAAATTGAAAGTCATAAATTCCACAATGGGTCGAAGACCATGCTGAGCAGCTCCTACCCCTACGGCAGCAAATCCCAGTTCAGAGATCGGCGTGTCGATCACACGTTTGGGACCAAATTCATCCAGCATTCCCTGGCTAACTTTATAAGCGCCATTGTATTCGGCCACCTCTTCTCCCATTAAAAAAACACGATCATCGCGACGCATTTCCTCATTCATGGCTTCGCGCAAAGCCTCCCGAAAAGCAATTTGTCTCATTCTTAATTATTTGTTCGAGTCGCAAATTTATTGGTTGTCAGGGACATTATCAAATCGCATTCATCGCCCTTTTACTTTAGATATATTTTACATGTGTATCCCGGAAATACAGGTATTTTAGTGGTTTGAGCAGGGTTGCGGCCACCGGGCGCATTATACAGGTCATTTGTATCGTGTACAGCCACCCCTTGATATTCGTCTCATCCGAATATTGGGACCGGTGGGCCAAAGCCCGGCAGAGAGTCTCCTGAAGCAGGTCTTTTGCACTTTCACTATCATGCGTAAAGACGGCGGCATAGGGTTTGAGGTATTCGATATTACTTATCAGAAGTTGGTTAAATTCGGCCATGGCGATGGTTATTTGATTAATTGCTAATAATGAATCAAAATTATATCCATGCCGGATCGCAATCAATAGACATAACAGGGAAAATGATTGTATAAATTATCCTCTCACATACAAGCTACCATCGAACATCTGCATAAAATAATCGTCAATTACTCCGGCAGGCTGATCGCTATTCCGGAAGAAGTCTATAATCTCAAGCCCGGGCCGGGTAAATGGAGTAAAAAAGAGATCCTGGGACACCTGGTCGATTCCGCCCAGAATAATATACGACGATTTGTCGTGGCCCAGTATGAAGATATTCCCCGGATCGTTTATAATCAGGATAAGTGGGTAGCTATTGCAGACTACCAGCACTACCCTACCGATGACCTGGTAAGCTTATGGATCCTTCTGAACCGGCATATCTGCCTGGTGCTGAAGAATACCTCCCGGGAAGCAGCACAACGCAGATGCGACAATTCCGATACGGAAAAACAAACGATCGAATGGCTGGCGGCAGATTATTGCAACCATCTGCTTCATCACCTGCATCAGATACTGGAAATGGATCCGATCGCTTATCCATAAAGGCCTGGGACATTTCGAAGACATGAAATTCAGGAGGGTCGTGAAAGTATCCAGGACCGGCTTGTAATAGTAAGCCTGGAGGCTTATATTCGTAAATATAAGCCTGGAGATTTACATTACTAAATATAAGCCTGGAGACTTATTTTTGGACATATAAGCCTGGAGGCTTACATTCGTAGAAATAAGCCTGGAGACTTACAATGCCGAGAAAGATCTTTTATATTCTCCCGGCCCTTACACCAAAAATATATTCATGGAACAGCACGCTATTATTACTGGAGATATCGTTGCATCGAGGAGGATAGCTCCGCTTCAAAAGGAGATGCTTTATTCCGATATTGATGAGTTCCTGCGTTCCCTTAAAAAAAAATGGCTGCTGGACTATGAAACATATAGAGGGGATAGCATTCAGTGCGAAGCCAGGTCCCCGGAGTTATCGCTTAGGGTTGCCCTGATCATAAAATCCTATGTAATGGCATATACTCCGGAAGAAATAAAGAAAAAAATATTGCGGTCACAAAAAAAAGATGCGGTGCCAAAAGGGTATTTTAACGTAGCTTTTGATATCAGGCTGGCCATTGGGATAGGAGCCGTGGATTTTATAAAAAGGAAACTAAGCAGTTCCGATGGGCCAGCTTTTCAACTATCCGGGGAGGCGCTGGATAATCTGAAAAAAGATGATAACCGGCGCTTGGTGTTTAAGACCGCCAATGAGCCCCTGAATGCCGATATCGAACCTGTTATCTATCTTTTGGATGCCTTGACACAAAAATGGACGCAGAATCAGGCTATCCTGGTGCTGAACAAGTTACAGAACAAAAAGGATGAAGAAATAGCAAAATTATTTAAGATAAGCCTTTCGGCTGTTTACCAAAGAAAAAAGACGGCTCAATGGACGGCTATCGAAAAAGCAGTAACATATTTCGAAATAAAATTGAAGAAATAATATGACGCCCTTTTTCACACATGAAGAAGGAAGTATCCTGTTAAGATTATTAATAGCGCATCTTCTGACAGATTTTTTCTGGCAGCCCGATAAATGGGTAAGAGAAAAAGAGGACCGGATATGGGGCTCGAAATTCCTCTGGTATCATTGTATCCTGACCGGGATCATCGCCTGGATATTTCTTTGGGATATACATCTTTGGTGGGCTGCCCTGCTGATTATGGTCCTGCACCTGCTTACAGACGGTTTCAAATCCACTTTTAGCAAGCGCATTGATAAAAAAGTCAACCATACCCCTGAAAAAAAAGCAAAGATCGGGCTGAAGCTGTTTACGGCCGACCAGCTCAGTCATATTCTTGTTCTTATCGCCGTATGGCTTCTTATTATCAAAGGGTATGGCAAGATCACTATCCTGTTAAAAAAAGCCTTGCCGGACTACCGGTTGCTCCTGTATGCTGCCGGTTATTTGTTTATCCTCGAACCCGTGGGATACTTTATAGGCTCCCTGACCAGGCGCTGGACAGGCGAGCTGAATGAGGAGGACAGTTTACCCGACGCAGGCAGATGGATCGGAATGCTGGAAAGAGTGTTGATCCTGACCTTTGTCTACATGGGGCAGTTTGCCGCCATAGGTTTTTTGATTACGGCGAAATCCTTGTTGAGGGTGATTGACAGACCGGATAAGTCCACGGTGGATCCGGGATTTATACAGCCCTTCAGCTCCAGAAAACATACCGAATACGTGTTAATAGGAACATTCCTCAGTTTTGCCATAGCACTCGGAACCGGTCTTGTAATTAATTATTTTCTTGGATTATAGAAAGCCGGATTGCCCGAAGGAGCATGACCGGAACCAGGATAGATTGGATGCAGGTCTGTTTGACCGGTCGGGACCAGGATCGTGCAGACGCAGGTCTGTTTGACCGGAAAGGATAGGACCTGCCGGGAGACAGAGCCGGCCAGAGGTCCGGATTTATTTGGCAGGCACCGCTTTAACCTGATCGAATGCCAGGATAAAGCTGGTTCCCTCACCAGGCTGGGAGCTTACATCGATGGAGGCATGATGGGATTGGAGGATATTCCAGGTAGCTGCCAGGCCCAGTCCAAAGCCATTGGTCTTGGAGGTAAAATAGGGTTCGAAGATCCGGGAAATATTATCTTCTGTTATGCCACTCCCGTTATCGTTGATGAATACTTTATAGTGCGCCTGTTCTTCCTTAATTGAAATGGTGATATTCCCGGACTCTTTCGGCACGGCCTCGATGGCATTAATGACAATATTGAGAAAAGCTATCTTCAGCTTTTCTATATCCGCCATTATATACGCAGGATGGTCAGGATAGGACCGCTCCAGCCGGATACTTTTCAGGGAGATCCTGTCCGATGCAGCAGCCAGGGTGGTGTCGATGATGGCTTGCAACGGAGCCTTTTGCAGGGAGATCTCCGCAGGACGGCTTAGGTCAAGCAGCTCGGATATAAGCCCATCAATACGTCCGCAGTTACGGGCGATGATATCCAGGTAAATATTGGCCTCTTCGCTGTTGAGCTCGGGCTTTAGCTGTTCGACAGATAAGTTAATATTCGTCAGCGGATTTCTTACTTCATGCGCCAGTGTCCGTAACAGCGTAGCCGTTGATCGCAATTTTTCGATCTGGAAAGAGGCCCTTTCAATCCGTTTGAGATTGGTGATATCGTGAATAATGCCCTGAATATAGGCCTCACCGTCAGCATGCACCTGCCGGGAAATGGACAGAATACAATTCTTTTTTTCCCTGCTCCGGGTCAACATCTCAATCTCTTCGTCTTCTATCTCTCCTGCCCTTCCCAGCTTCTCCCGGAGCAGTACAGCCGCTTCTTTGCGGGCAAACAAATTATAGAGGCTTAATTCTTTTAATTCCTCCTTATTAAACTTAAACAATTGACAAGTGGCCGCATTCGCGTCCCGGAATACCAGGTTGCCGTCAGCCAGGAATACCGCATCTTTAGATCGCTCAAAAATATTCCTGAATTTGCGCTCATTGGCTTTCAGCGCTTTTAGATACGCGCTCCTTTCCAGGGCATAACGGATACAACGTTCGAGTTTCTCCGTATTGATATCCGATTTCACCAGGTAATCCACGGCCCCGATCGTCATTGCCTGGACGTCCACTTCCCGGTTGCCTATTCCCGTAAGAAGGACCAGCGGATCTTCACATCCCAGCGTTACCGCATCCCGCAATAGATCCAATCCAGTCTTTTCCCCCAGGAGATAATCCAGGAAATAAATATCATACCTGGCCTGGCGGATCCGTTCCAGCGCTTCGTCGTATTTATAGCACCAGTCTATCAGAAATTCTTTTTCGGGGATATCCCGGATACAGGCTTCAATTATTAGAAAATCGTCTTCATCATCTTCTACGATCAAAATACGTGTCGGTAAAGCTGGGGCTATCATAGCGATTCTTTTTTTGCCCATTTTAAGGGCAGGGATACAATAAAAAGAGCTCCTTCCCCGGGGCGGCCCCGGGCCGAAATAAAACCTTTGTGTTTCTCCACGATCTTCTTGCAAAGAGCCAGGCCAATACCCGTTCCTTCATATTCCGCGCTGGAATGGAGACGCCGGAACATATCGAAGATCTGTTCAGCATATTTCTGGTCAAACCCAATACCGTTATCTTCTATATAGATCCTGCAATACCGCGTTTCCGTTTCCTTTCCATTGCTGCCTTCATTGGCAGCGGTTAGCTCATGACGTACCCGGATGACGGGCGGGATCTGTTTTTTGCTGTATTTCAACGAATTATTGACCAGGTTGGCAAAGAGCGGCGCCATGAGCCCGGCGTTGACAGGTAACACGGGCAGCGTATCCAGGATGATCTCCGCATTTTTCTCCCGGATAGGGCCTTCCATTTCCGATAATACATCCCGGAACACTACATTGAGATCCACTTCCTGAAAGGCCTCCTGTTCTCCGGATATTTTAGAAAAACGCAGGATATCATTGATCAGCTCCTGCATTCTTTTAGCGACCTGTTGTATGCGGGACAAATATAGCTGGCCATCCTTATTCAATCCTTGCTGATGGTCGGAAGAAAGTCTGTCGCTGAACAGGCGGATCTTGCGCAAAGGGGCCTGAAGGTCATGAGATGCCATAAAAGCGAACAGATCAAGATCTTTATTGGCCGTCTCCAGGCGGGAGATATTTTCCAGCAATTGCCTGTTAAGCTCAATCACCTTTTCTTCCGAGGCTTTTCTTTCATTGACCTCTATTTCCAGGCTTTTATTGATGGCTACCAGCTTTTGCTCCTGCGCCAGCAGCCGGTGATTCTTTTTATACAGGTCTACAAAGACCCCGACCTTGGCCCGAAGCAAATCGGGATTTACGGGTTTATAGATATAATCCACCGCCCCTGCCCGGTAGCCCCGGAAAATATTTTCTTCCCCATAATTATTGGCCGTTATAAATATGATGGGAATATGCCGCAATCTTTCCCGCTCATAGATAAGGGATGCCGTCTCGAACCCGTTGAGATTAGGCATCTGCACATCCATAAGAATGAGCGCGAAGTCAAAGTCCGTGAGCAATATCTTCAATACCTGGCGGCCTGAACCGGCTTTGATCACCCGGTAGCCATCTGGCTCCAGCAGGCTCTCCATTGAGAGCAGATTATCTTCCCGGTCGTCTACGATTAATATCTTGGGCTGCATGCTTGCATTGTTATTTTGGATTTTGGATCTTAAAATAATCTACTTATAGAACCATACCCGCATCAAAGACAGGAGCTGGTCGATCTTTAAAGGCTTGGTAATATAATCGGATGCGCCTGCTTCGATACATTTTTGCCGGTCACCTTTCATGGCCTTGGCGGTTACGGCGATAATCGGTAAGGTGCTGTTCTTATGTTCCCGCCGGATCTTCTGCGTAGTCTCATACCCGTCCATTTCAGGCATCATGATATCCATCAGCACCATATCGATCTTCTGACGGTCATCATTGATGATATTGATCGCTTCCCTGCCGCTCTCCGCCGTGATCACATTCATATTATACCGTTCGAAAACAGTGGTCAGGGCAAATAAATTCCGCACATCATCATCCACGCAAAGAATGTTCTTCCCGGTGAGAATATCATCTTTCATCCGGATATTCTCGATCAGCTTTCTTTTCTCGGGGGCCAGGTCCTTATGGTTGATATGTAACTGCAGAATGGTCTCCTCCAGCAGATGCTCCAGCGAATTTACCCCTTTCAGCAGCACGGTGTTGGAGCTCTTGTGGAGATGATACAATTCTTTTTTATCAAAGTCCTTTGCTGAATATACAATAACAGGGGTCAGCTTGTTCTTGCTCGCGCTCACCTGGCTAACCAGATCGATCCCGGAAATATCCGGCAAGGTAAAGTCAAGGATAATGCAATCAAAATCTTTAATATTACTTTCCAGCAGGGCTTTTTTCCCCGTAGTGGCGATGGTCACTTCCACCTTCTCGCCCCGCAGCATCTTGCTGATCTGGGAAGAGTCGATCTCATTGTCTTCGACTACAAGGATACGTTTCGTCTCTTTTTTATTGAAGACGAGAATATCCTGGAAAAGCTCATTGAGCGCGTCATTCTCCAGTGGTTTTAACAGGAAACTTCTCGCTCCCCGCTTGAGGGCCAGGGACTGATTCTCTTCACCGGATATGAGATGAATGGGGATATGCCTGTAATTAAGGTCATTGCGGAGCAGGTCCAGCACTTTCCAGCCGCTGGTATCCGGTAATTTCACGTCCAGGGTAATGGCAATAGGCATGAACCGGTTGATAAAATCGAATACTTCTATATAGTTGGTGGCTACTACCGCCTTCAGGCCATAACTATGCGCTTTTTCGATGATGATCTTTCCAAAACGAAGATCATCCTCCACGACGAGTACGATCTTATCATTTGGCTGGATGGAAGTACGGTCGTCCCCGGCGTCATTGATCATTTCATTGACGATATCCATCTGGGGGGAGTCTATTCCATCATTGGTGACACGCAGGGAATTAAGCAGGGTATCGATCCCCCCGCTCTCCTTACCCAATTGTAGCTGGTGATAGGCATTCAGACTATCCGAAGTCTCCTTTGAAAGCATGCTGGTAACGGGATCCATGGGCACGAATAAGGTAAAGGTGCTGCCTTTCGTGGGAAAGCTTTCCAGCTCGATCGTCCCGCCGAGCAATTCAGCCAGGCCCCGGCTGATGGATAGCCCGAGACCTGTTCCTCCGTATTTGCGGCTGGTAGATCCTTCCGCCTGCTGGAAAGCTTCGAAGATAATGTTCTGCTTTTCCTGGGGAATGCCGATCCCCGTATCACTTATGGCAAAAGCGACTACGTTTTTGGCATTGTCCAGGCTGCTGTTAGCCTGTTTCCAGTTCCTGTCCGCCTCGTAAATCCTTAGTTTTACCTCTCCTTTTTCTGTGAACTTAAAGGAGTTGGAAAGCAGGTTCTTCAGGATCTGGTTGAGCCGTTGCAGGTCCGTCTCCATGCTCTGCGGCAGCTTTGGATCCGTCTCGATGGTAAAGCGCAGGTGCCTGGCTTCAGAAATGGGCTTGAACGTCGTCTCCACAAAAGAAGCGATCTCTCCAAAACGAACAGGGGAAATATTGGCGCTGATAAAGCCGGATTCGATCTTGGAAAGGTCCAGGATGTCATTGATAAGCTGGATAAGGTCATCCCCGCAGGAATGGATCGTCTTGGCATAGCGGATCTGCTTATCCGACAGGTTGCCTTCTACATTTTCATATAGCTGCTGGGCAAGGATGAGCAGGCTGTTCAAAGGCGTTCTCAGCTCATGGGACATATTAGCAAGGAATTCCGATTTATATTTGGACGTGAGGGTAAGCTGTTCGGCTTTTTCTTCCAGTGACTTCCTGGCTTCTTCCACTTCCTTATTCTTGGCTTCCACTTCATTCTTCTGTTTCACCAGCAGCAAGGCCTTATCCTGCAGCTCGTCGTTGGTTCGCCGGAGCTCCTCCTGCTGTATCTTTAATTCACCGGCCAGGGATTGGGATTGGGCCAGGAGCTCTTCCGTGGTGGTATTGGCTTCGATCGTATTCAGCACGATACCGATACTTTCCGTCAGCTGGCTGAGGAAGTCCAGGTGGGTCTCCCCAAAGGCGTCAAGAGAAGCCAGCTCGATCACCGCCTTTACCTTGTTCTCGAAAAGTACCGGCAGGATGATAAGGTTAGCCGGCTTGGCTCTCCCCAGCCCGGAGCTGATCTTTATATAATTACCCGGCACATTGGAAAGGATGATTCTTTCTTTTTCGAAGGCCACCTGCCCGACCAGGCCTTCTCCGATGGAAAATTCCGTGGGGATATTCTTGTCGGATTTATAACCATAGGCGGCAAACAGGCTGAGCTTATCCACCCGGGTGCCCTCATCCTGCTTAAGAATATAAAAGGCGCCATAGTGGGCCACCACCACCTGCGCCAATTCCGACAGGATACGCTGGGTCACGGTATTGAGGTCTTTTTGCCCCTGCAGCATCTGGGTGAATTTAGCCAGGTTGGATTTGAGCCAGTCCTGTTCCTGGTTGCGCAAGGTCGTCTCCTTCAGATTGGCGATCATCTGGTTAATAGTATCCTTCAGCGCTTCCACCTCTCCTTTGGCCTCGACGCGGATGGTACGGGTAAGGTCACCCTTTGTCACGGCGGAAGCGACTTCGGAGATCGCACGCACCTGGATCGTAAGATTTTGAGCGAGCTGGTTCACATTTTCAGTGAGGTTCTTCCAGATACCGGAGGCTCCTGGAACGCTGGCCTGCCCGCCCAGTCTTCCCTCTACCCCTACTTCACGGGCCACGGTGGTCACCTGGTCGGCAAAAAGAGCCAGGGTGTCGATCATTTCATTGATGGTGTCCGTCAGCTGAGCTACTTCGCCCCGGGAAACGATGGAAAGTTTCTGCTTGAGGTTGCCGGTAGCCACCGCTGTCACGACTTTGGCAATCCCCCGTACCTGGTTGGTCAGGTTGGAGGCCATCATGTTCACGCTGTCGGTAAGGTCTTTCCAGGTGCCGGCAACACCCCGTACTTCGGCCTGGCCTCCCAGCTTCCCTTCTGTTCCCACTTCCCGGGCCACACGGGTCACTTCAAAAGCAAAGGAGGTCAATTGTTCCACCATCGTATTGATAGTATTCTTCAGATCCAGGATCTCTCCTTTTACTTCGATGGCCACGGTCTTGGAAAGGTCACCACTGGCCACAGCCTTGGTCACTTCGGCAATATTGCGCACCTGGGCGGTGAGGTTACCCGTCATCTGGTTGACGGAGTCCGTAAGATCTTTCCAGGTACCGGCCACACCAGGTACAAATGCCTGGCCTCCCAGCTTACCGTCCGTTCCTACTTCACGCGCCACACGGGTCACTTCCGACGCGAAGGCGCGGAGCTGATCCACCATTGTGTTCAGGGTCTCTTTCAGCTGGAGGATCTCTCCCCGGACATCCACGGTGATCTTCTTCGACATATCCCCGTTAGCCACTGCAATAGCCACCTCGGCGATATTACGTACCTGGGCCGTAAGGTTGCCTGCCATCTGGTTGACCGAGTCCGTAAGATCCTTCCAGGTACCGGCGACACCAGGCACGGATGCCTGCCCCCCCAGCTTACCTTCCGTTCCCACCTCACGGGCCACACGGGTCACCTCGGAAGCAAATCCTCTCAACTGGTCTACCAGGGTATTGATAGTATTCTTTAATTCCAGAATTTCTCCCTGCACATCGACGGTGATCTTACGGGAAAGGTCACCATTTGCGATAGCAGTCGTTACTTCCGCGATATTACGCACCTGGGAGGTCAGGTTGCTGGCCATCTTATTAACGCTGTCGGACAGGTCTTTCCAGGTCCCCCCTACGCCCGGCACATCCGCCTGTCCCCCCAGCTTGCCTTCGGAACCTACTTCCCGGGCCACACGGGTCACTTCCGAGCCAAATGAATTCAGCTGGTCCACCATCGTATTAATAGTATTCTTCAATTCCAGGATCTCCCCTTTAACATCCACCGTAATTTTACGGGAAAGGTCGCCTTTGGCTACGGCGGTCGTTACTTCCGCGATATTACGCACCTGGCCGGTCAGATTGCTGGCCATTCCATTCACGGAATCCGTCAGATCCTTCCATACCCCTCCTACTCCTTCCACAGCGGCCTGGCCTCCCAGCTTACCTTCGGAACCTACTTCCCGGGCCACACGGGTCACTTCGGAAGCGAAGCCCCTTAACTGGTCCACCATCGTATTGATCGTATTCTTCAATTCCAGGATCTCCCCTTTAACGTCCACATCGATCTTGCGGGAAAGGTCACCCGTAGCCACAGCCGTCGTTACTTCCGCGATATTACGCACCTGCGAAGTGAGGTTGCCCGCCATGATATTTACGGAGTCCGTCAGATCTTTCCAGGTCCCCCCTACACCAGGTACGTCCGCCTGTCCCCCCAGCTTACCTTCGGAACCCACTTCCCGGGCCACACGGGTCACTTCGGAAGAGAAGGAGTTCAGCTGGTCCACCATCGTATTAATGGTATTCTTCAATTCCAGGATCTCCCCTTTAACGTCCACCGTAATTTTACGGGAAAGGTCGCCTTTCGCTACGGCAGTCGTCACTTCCGCGATATTCCGCACCTGGCCGGTCAGGTTACTGGCCATCCCGTTCACGGAGTCCGTCAGATCTTTCCAGGTGCCTCCCACCCCTTTCACATGTGCCTGGCCGCCCAGCCGCCCCTCCGTACCTACTTCCAGGGCCACACGGGTCACTTCGGAGGAGAAGGAGTTCAGCTGGTCCACCATCGTGTTAATGGTATTCTTCAACTCCAGGATCTCTCCCTTAACGTCCACCGTGATCTTTTTAGAAAGGTCACCTTTGGCTACGGCAGTCGTCACCTCTGCGATATTACGCACCTGGGCAGTAAGGTTGCTCCCAATCCGGTTGACACTATCGGTGAGATCTTTCCACACCCCGGCCACACCTTTTACTTTGGCTTGCCCTCCCAGCTTACCTTCGGAGCCCACCTCCAGGGCCACACGGGTCACTTCCATGGAGAACAGATTCAATTGTTTCACCATATCATTTACTTCCTTGGCGATCCGGGAGAACTCCCCCTGTAACGTATGACCGCCAATTTCCAGGGGCATTTCCTGGGAAAGATTACCCTTGGCCACGGAGCTGATCACATGCGCGATCTCAATAGTAGGATGCACCAGGTCGGAAATAAGGGTGTTGAGGGAGTCGACACCGGTACCCCAGCTGCCTTTTGCATTGGGTACCTCGATACGCTGGGTAAGCTTGCCCTGCTTGCCAATCGTATTGCCGGCCTTGGTAAATTCCCGCATCATTTGCTCGTTGAGGGAAATGATCTCGTTGAGCGTATCGCAGATCTTGCCTTTCACACCGACCTCATCGATCGGCATCCGTACGCCGAAGTTGCCGTTCCTGACCTCCATTAATATCCGTAATAATTCTTTGTCATCCAGAAGGGACTCATCAGGGGGCAGCTCCCATTTAACAGGTGCCGTCAGGGTTCCGTTCTTTTTCGCTGCCGGGCCGGCAACGGCAGATCGTGCATTTTTACCCGCCGGAGGGGCCTGAAGAAGCGATTTTGCCCCTCTTTTTTTTATATCTTTATTGGGTGCCATCTGAAGCTATTTTTTTTAGCAATTTAAAGGTATAATTTAGTAAAAAAACAAATAAGATTGTATATAGATGCCACAATTGGCAAGGTTATAGTATAGTACCATTAAACAGAAGTTACCAGCATTGGCCCTTGCAACAGAATGAATACATTAAGGTAATGATTTCGCATTAAATTAATAATTTTAAACACCCTTAAGAATAACAGCCTGGTTTTATTCATCAGAACAATCATTATTTTTATGAAAAGTAATTCACAACACCTTATTTTCATTGTAGACGATGATCCCGATGACAGGCAGATCATACTCGATGCTTTTTTAGAAAACAGTCCCCAGATCGATTATGTATTCATTGAGAATGCAGAAACGCTCCTGGAAAATTTGTATTCTGATGAATCCGATTATCCGGCTCTTATTTTATTAGACCTGAACATGCCTGGCATGTTAGGACTCCAGGCGCTCAAAGAGATCAGGGGGAACAAGAAGTTCAGCCAGATCCCCATCATTGTGCTTACTACATCCACACTTAATCAGGATCGTAGAACATCTTACGAATTGGGTGCCAGTTGTTTCCTTCATAAGCCGGATTCCTATGGAGAGTTGGTGGAGATCACCAATTCCATAGTAAAACTCTGGCTGTATGAAAATTAATATTTTCCGACAGGTTTTATATCCCTTTAAGAAATTAAAAAAGTGTGGAGATATTTCCACACTTTTTTAATTTGAAGACAGAAAAACGGCACAATCCGGCTAAATTGCTGACTTCACCTGGGTCACCTGGTCTACTCCATTTTCTTCCGGTACATTCTGTACCTGTATCCGGCGGATAAAGTTATCATATCCCTCCTCTCCCTCATGGTTGCTATAAAGACCATAAGCATCGAGACTATAACCCACCAGCCTGTCGCTGGCTTCGATCACATATAAAATGGAAGAGTCCGAAGGATCCGACTCACCCTCAAACCGATAGGTTTTTGTGATGGTCAGATCCTCCGGCTGGTAGACTTTCCCCTTTCCGGCGGTAAATCCTTCCGGTGTCCAACGGAATTCATGGTCTTCTTTTCTAAGCCTTAGATTTTCCAGGACTGCTGACAAGGTGGTCATATCAGTTTTCATTATTTCTTCTTTCATACAGTAAATTTTTTGTGATGGACTGAGTTTTTGTGCATTTGTTATAAGGCATGGTTCAAAAGCTATGCCTCAATAGACTGCCGAACGGGAGACCCGGCGCAGGGAGATGTGCAGCGATTTGTCTTTTCATCCCCTGCATTCGTCCGGAGGTCAAAGAAATTTCATTCCGCGGTCCTTCCGGAGTAGTTTTATGAACGAAAAAGAGATAAATTACTGGTACGAATGAAATTTTTCTGGAAATACCTCTTTCCGGCGTTGTACGGACTATTATTCTATACCATCATAAGGCTGGTAAGCGATCTGACGAATGCCGACAAATTCTGGGAGCGCCGCTGGCAGCAAAATGTTATAGAGATCGGAGTGACCATATTAATGTCATTTGGCCTGGTAAGACTGCCCGGATACTTTCTCCGGAAATTCCAAAAAGGGAAGGGCCGGAACAGTACCGGAAAAGTGTTCCTTGAATTCGGGGAAATTCTGCTGACCGCGATGGTCATTGCCACGGCTGTCAGCAGCCTCGTCCATGTTTTATCCAACGATTACCCTATCGGGATTGATGATCTGGTGATTGTAAATGTGCTGCTGGCGCTCTTTTTACTGTTGCATTATGCCATTGTACGGGGCAACAGTTCAATAAAAGCCTTTATTGAACAAAAGCTGCAGCTGGAAAAGATCACGAATGACAAATTGCAGACGGAGCTGAAATTCCTGAAAGCGCAATACCACCCACATTTTTTATTCAATGCACTCAATACTATTTACTTTCAGATGGATGAGAATATAGCAGAGGCTAAAAAAAGCGTGGAAAAATTTTCGGAGCTGTTGCGCTACCAGCTATATGATCAGCAACAGACCGTACCGGTCAGCCAGGAAATTCATTACCTGGAAAATTTTATCCGGTTGCAGGAAATCCGTTCTTCTGAAAAGCTGAAGGTGACCGTTCATTTTGACGGGAAGCTGAGTGGCCAGCTGATCTATCCTTTGCTGCTGCTTCCCCTCGTGGAAAATGCCTTTAAATACGTAGGGGGGGATTATTGGATCTGTATCGGGGCCACCCTCGATGAGGGCGGGCTGAGATTTTCCGTCCACAATGCCATCCCCGCTGAAATGCCTTCCGGCACCGACGGAGGTATCGGGCTGGAAAATCTGCAAAGGAGATTGCTGCTGCTCTACCCGGACAGGCATACTTTCCGGATCGAAAAAAAAGAGGGCCGTTTTATTGCAGAGCTTCTATTGCAGGAACTGCCGGCAGAAGCCGGCCATTATTGATATTAAAATCCAGCATTGCTGTTAAAATTTTGAAACCGGACAACATGAGTGAACTGTCTCCCATTAAATGTATTATCACGGATGACGAACCTTTTGCCCGTAAGGGACTCCAGGGTTATATCAGGCAGATTAATTTCCTGGACCTGAAAGGTGTTTGTGAGAATGCGGTCGAGCTGAACTCGCTTTTGAAAAAGGAGCAGGCAGACCTGTTATTCCTGGACATCGAAATGCCTTATGTTACAGGGATCGATTTTCTGCGGAGTTTTCCCTCCCCTCCCAAGGTCATTTTTACTACGGCTTATGAGAAGTATGCACTTCAGGGATTTGAGCTGGAAGTGCTGGACTATTTGCTGAAGCCTGTTTCCTTTGAACGCTTTATGAAAGCGGCGAATAAAGCATTCGATTATTTCCGGGCCCAGCAGGCCCCGGCCGTCGTACAGGACTATATTTTCGTAAAATCGGAGGGCAAGCTGGAAAAAATCCATTTTTCAGCTATTCTTTTTGCCGAGGCCCTGGAGAATTATGTCGCTATTTATACCGTTGAAAAAAAGATCATTACCCATCTCACGTTGAAAATGCTGCAGGAAAAGCTCCCTGCCGGTGTTTTTATTCAACCCCATAAGTCTTACCTGGTGTCCGTTGAGAAGATCAATTCCATAGAGGGTAATATTTTACACGTTTGGCAGTACCAGGTTCCCATCAGCAAGTATCAGAAAGAAGAGGTGATGGAAAAGATCGTCAACAGCAAGCTGCTGAAACGATAACAGCCTCAGAAACAATAACAGCCTGGTGAAAGGCCGGGGCAACAGGGCCAGGCAGGCCTCAGCTCCGTTAACCCGCCGTTAATGATCCTGCAGGCGGAGTATTTTAACACCGGGGCATCCTATTTGCGGTATAACTTTGTAGTAAAATCAGGTATTATGAAAAAAGTTTACTTTTCTGCCCTGATCTTCTGCGGCTTATTAATTGCCGCACAGACCAACGGTCAAAGCTCCGGAGGAACCATTATTCCGGATAAAGGTGTACAGGGCCCCGCCTCCACATTCAACGCCTTCTCAGAGGATAACAGCAATATTGTCAGGATCAGCTGGCGGACTTCCAATGAAAATAATATAGATCATTTTGTGGTGGAGCATTCCACGGACAGTGTTTATTTTTCGCCTATGCACGAGGTCCTGTCCCAGGGCGGAACAGGCCATTTTTCCTATGAGGACGAGGATGGATATCCGGCGTCGCCCGATAATTACTACCGGTTGGTAACCGTCACCAAAGATGGAAGCTCCTACTATTCACCCGTCATCCCGGTCTATATGACAGGTAAAAAAATGCCTTTCCTGAAACCGACCGTTCTGCATATGGGCGAAACCTTACAGGTAGATCCCTATTACCGGTCCCCCGTTACCATCAATTTTTTTAATGAGAGCGGCATGAGGGTTGCAGCCTATATGGTCAACAGCAGTTATTTCAATATCAACACTTCCGGATGGGGAAAAGGCATCTTTTTCTATCGCATTTCCGATGCCAGCCACCCGCTGATCGATGCAGGTAAGATCATGGTGCTGTAAACCGAATGACCTCCACCCTGGTGCATCCGGCCCGCACCAGGTTAACGGTAATGTACGCCGCATTGTCCGCCTCCTGGCGGGATACTTTCCTTACCAGCCCATACAGAGACCGCACCCCCGGTAGCCGCACCGTTTTTTCCGGGCTGCTGTTTCTGCCGATTCACCGACAAATTTGTCGGAATGGGCTTTTCTTGCGTACTTAGCTTCTCCATTCCCTGGCGTTTGCACCACCAACAAATTACCGTTGCATGAATCCAAAAAATCTTTTTACAAAAAAAGGATCCGTGATCCTGATCCTTCTCCTTCTATGCCTGATTGGTATCCAGTTTATCCGGCCCCGGCTGAACAATCCGCCAGTAACGGCTGACCTGGACGCACCCCCGGAGGTAAAACAGATCATAGAAAGAGCCTGTTATGACTGTCATTCCAATAAATCAAAGCTGGCTTGGTTTGACCAGCCGGCGCCAGCCTATTGGCTTGTCAGGAACCATATCCTGGAAGGCAGGCAGGCGCTGAACTTTTCCGAATGGGACAAATTGTCCAAAGATCAGCAAAAAGGAATACTGTACGAATCCGTGAACCAGGCCCTTTTTAAAGAGATGCCGCTCAAACAATACCTGCTCCTTCATCCCGGGTCGGAGATCACGGATAAAGACATAGCCATTCTGAAAAACTATCTCGATACGCTCGCTCCGCCAAAAGTCAAACCGGATACATCTGCGACGATCCGGAATAATGCATCCATTGTGACCAATGTCCGGCCTTCCCTGAATGGCATTCCTTATAACGCGGAATACAGGAACTGGGAAGCCATCAGCAGCACGGAGCGGTTTGACAATGGTACCCTGCGGGTGATACTGGGCAATGAGATAGCTGTAAAGGCCATTAAAGAGCAGCATATCAATCCCTGGCCCGATGGCGCCCAATTCGCCAAGGTCGCCTGGGCCGGAACAATAGACCCGGAAGGCAATGTTCATACCGGGGATTTCAAGCAGGTCGAATTCATGATCAAGGATAGCCATAAATATGCATCCACCGAAGGATGGGGCTTCGCCAGGTGGAGAGGAATGCAGCTGCAGCCTTATGGAAAAACAGCCCTTTTTACCACGGAATGCACGAATTGCCATAAACCCATGCGCGATAATGATTTTGTTTTTACCGAACCGCTTCGCCTGGCAACAAAATAGAAACCATCTTATCAATTAAAAAATCAACGGGTGAACCCGGGCCATAGTAAATTTTAACACATGAAGACCTATACTTTTTTATCGATCATCGTCCTGGTCATTATATCCGGTTGCTCCGGCAGGGAGACGAATATGGCCAGTTTATACAACCAGGAGGCATCTTTGCCCGATACCCTGTCTATTAATCCGCTTGAATGGAAAATCATCAGCTCTTCTTTCAACAGGACTAACAAAACCATGTCCACCCTTTATGGAAATGATCTGGCCGTAAAAAAAGCCCGGGCCGGTATTGCCTATCCTGCAGGATCAGTGATCGCCCTGGTCACCTGGTTACAAAAAGAAGATGAACATTGGTTCGGCGCCCGCATACCCGCAAGTATCCAGTCCATCGAACAAATAACATTCAACGCCGGGGAAAAGGATAACGTCCTGCCCGTGTATGAGAAAAAGGAAGGGAAACTATTGAAGGCTGTTGCCGATGACCCCGGAAAAAAACAAAGCAGAATAGCCTATATTGTGGGTCAGAAAGCATCCGTAATGCCCTGATCCATGCCGCTTCTTTCTTAAACAGCCGCCCATGACATTTGATTTTCGCCTGAAAGTATTTCATACCGTAGCCAAACGCCTGAATTTCACAAAAGCTGCCGGAGAATTATTTATATCCCAGCCGGCAGTAACGAAACATATTCACGAGCTGGAACTGCATTTCAAGGTGAAGCTCTTCGACCGCAACGGCACGAGGATTAAGCTGACCACTGCCGGAAATATTCTGTTGCAGCATACGGAGGAGCTTTTTTCTTTGTACAGTAATCTCGAATTTGAAATGAACCATTTGGCGGGACAACATAGCGGTCGTCTGCGCCTGGGCGGCAGCATGACAACCGGACCTTATATCATTCCCCCGATCCTGGCAAATTTTCACCATAAATACCAAAGCGTACAAGTAACATTAACTACAGGTAATACCAGTCAGATCGAGCAGGCCCTCGAAAATAAGGAAATAGATCTGGGTATTGTAGAGGGGCATTCCCGGAATCCCTCCATCCGGTATACCGTGTTCGCTAAAGATGAGATAGTGCTGGTAAGCAATCCTGCTCATCCACTGGCCAAAAAGGAAAACATCAAGCCGGAAGAGTTAAAGCAGGTGCCTTTATTATTGCGTGAGCCAGGGTCCGGAACGCTGGAGGTGATCGCTCATGCCCTGAAACCGCTGGGAATAAAGCTCTCTCAGCTGAAAACAGAAATGCAGCTGAACAGCACCGAGATGATAAAGTCTTATTTGCTGCATTCGCCCTGCATGGCATTCCTTTCTGTTCATGCCGTATCGAAGGAGCTGCAAAACAAGGAATACCGCATTATTGCGGTAAAAGGATTACAGATCGAACGGAATTTTTACTTTGCAAAACTGCAGGGAGAGTCCAGTCCCCTCCCCGATCTCTTCATGAAGTTCGCCCTCCGTCATAACCTGAAGTAATCGGTCATTACCAATAGCGATTTGATTCCGGGGCGGTCAATACGGAACTTTGTATCCTCAACCAAAGGATACACATCATGAAAAAGCTGGTCAGCCCGGGTCTTGAAAAAAAGATCTTTCCGGATGATTCGATAATCAGGCAACCAAAGATATTAGACAGAAGGATATCTACCCGTGAATTGATCTTCGGGATAACCCTTATCGCCTGTCTCACCCCCTGGGTCTCCCCTCCGATAGCATTGGTGATGGGGCTGATCGTGGCCCTTTTCATCGGTCATCCTTTTCTGCACCTCAATCATAAAGCCACCCATGTATTATTGCAGCTGTCCGTTGTAGGACTTGGATTCGGCATGAATGCCGGCAGCGCCCTCAAAGCAGGCAGGGAAGGGGTCTTATTTACGATCGCTTCTATTACCGGGACCCTGCTGTTTGGTTTGCTGCTGGGCAGGCTGTTACGAATTGATAAGAAGACATCCGGTCTTATAACCTGCGGAACGGCCATCTGCGGGGGCAGCGCTATCGCAGCCATCTCTCCGGTCATTAAAGCGGAAGAGAAACAGATCTCCGTAGCGCTGGGCACAGTGTTCCTGCTGAACTCCATCGCCTTATTCCTCTTCCCGTTGATCGGGCATCTCTTACACTTAACACAGACCCAGTTCGGCCTATGGGCTGCCATAGCGATACACGATACCAGTTCCGTGGTGGGAGCGGCCGGAAAATATGGTCCCCGGGCGCTGGAAGTAGCGACGACCGTCAAACTGGCGCGGGCATTGTGGATCATACCCGTCGCTGTTCTGGCAGCGCTGTTCTTCAAAACGGGAAAGCAGAAAATAAAGATCCCCTGGTTCATTGGCGCCTTCGTCCTGGCCATGCTGATCAATACTTACCTGCCTATGCCTGCCCTAAGTCATACACTGGTGCAGACCTCCAAAACGGGACTGACGCTAACGCTATTCCTCATCGGCTCGGGATTATCCGGGCAGGTATTAAAGAACACCGGTGTCAGGCCTCTGCTGCAAGGCGCCATACTTTGGATAGCTATTTCAACAGCAGCATTATGGGCGGTGATGAACCTGGCAGTTTGATGAATGGGACGGAAGGCAGGGAGTTTTGCCTGTTTGGAACCGAATTGGTAATTTGCGGGTTATGGAATCAGTCATTCATGAGGATAAAACCTTTGAAAATGTCAATTACACCGAAAAAGTAATTAAGGGAAGAGAGTTCCAAACCTGCAAATTTTCAAAATGCGATTTTTCCAATAGTGATTTCTCCTATAATAAATTCCTGGATTGCCGCTTTGAATCCTGTAATTTATCCATGATGAAATTAAAAGCAGTGACTTTAAACAACGCGGTATTTACCCATTGCAAGATCATGGGCGTAAATTTCATGGATTGTATGGATTTTCTCTTTAGCGTTCAGTTCGAATCCTGTATACTGGACTATGCCTCTTTCATGGGCAAAAAAATGGTAAAGACCCGGTTTGTCAAAACATCTTTAAAAGAAGTGAATTTCAGTCAAACCAATCTTTCCGGTTCCTTATTTCAGGAAACAGATATGTCGGGCGCCATTTTCAGTCAGACCGATCTGACAGCCGCTAACCTGACCAACGCATTTAACTATGCGTTGGATCCGGAACTGAATATTATAAAGAAGGCTGTTTTTTCTGCACATGGGCTGCCAGGCCTCCTGGGTAAATATAATATTAAGATCATCTAGACCCGGACTACCCTATTTATCAAAACTGGACTATGCAGGTAGGCCACAGAAATAGTAGTTTTGCTGTCATGAACATATTCAGCAATCTCAATTATCAAAAAGACCTGAAGGGACACAGCGTCTACCTCGAACCTCTGGATGAACAATACCGGGAAATTCTCCGGGACCTTGCAAAGGATGAACGCATCTGGGAGTTTACCAAAACCCTGCTGATCGATGAAAATTACGACGACCAGTTCGATGAGTATTTCAATCTGGCGCTTCGGTTCCCGGAAACGGGCGGACAGGCTTTTGTTATCCGGACGGTGGAAAAAGTCGCACCTCCCGGCAAAGGAGAGCCGATAAAAGAACGTTCGATCATCGGGATGACACGGATGTATTTTGTAGAACCGAAAGATAAAAGGCTGGAGATTGGCCATACCTGGTATATCCCTGCGGTCTGGGGAATGGTCCATAATAAGGAATGCAAATTATTATTGCTGCAATATGTATTTGAGACCCTGGGATTTAATCGGGCAGAGTTTCGGGTGGCCCATCAGAATATCCGTTCGCAAAAGGCCGTGGAAAAGATCGGAGGCGTTAAAGAGGGAGTATTGCGAAAGTTTGCGATACGCAATGACGGGACCCGGAGAGATTCAGTCGTCTTCAGCATCATTGATGATGAATGGCCGGAGAAGAAAGAGAAGCTGCTGCAATTGATCGCCATGAAAGGTAATCTTAGTAAATTACAATAAATAATCGTCATGAATATCCGGATCAAACGCATCTATGAACCGGCGGCTTCCACCGATGGATACCGGGTGCTGGTAGATCGCCTGTGGCCACGGGGCGTCAAAAAGGAAGAGGCTTCTGTTGACCTGTGGCTCAAAGAAGTTGCTCCCGGCACAGAACTCCGGAAATGGTTTGCGCACGATCCTCAAAAATGGGAAGCCTTTAAGAAAAAATATTTACTGGAATTATCTGATAACGAGGCATTAGCAACTCTTTCGGAAACGATCCACGAACATAAAGCGGTCACGTTACTGTACGGAGCGAAAGATACAGAACATAATCAGGCAGTTGTGCTGAAGCTATACCTGGAAAACCTGCACGGTAAAAAATAAGGAACCGGCCGGCAGTCACAAAGAGATAACAATAAAATAAATAATACCCTCCCGGAAGATCGTTAAGTTTACGATTCAACGTAAACTATCATACCATGACAATTCAGGAAATCGCCGCCAGGCTGGTAGAATTATGCCGCCAGGGGCAATACGAAACCGCCCAGCGGGAGTTATATGCAGACAATGCCATCAGCATCGAGCCGGAAGGCGCACAAGGCCTCCCCAGTGCCAATAACCTGGCCGGGATCATTGAGAAAGGAGCTGCCTTTCGTGCCATGATCGAAGAAGTTCATGGAGGCTCGGTCAGCGATGCCGTGATTGCAGGTGATCATTTCAGCATCAGCCTGATTATTGACGTTACCCTGAAAGGAATGGGGCGTGTGAATATGCCCGAGATCGCCGTGTATAAAGTAAAAGACGGCAAGATCGTCCTGGAACATTTCTTCTACTCGCCTATGTAGCCCCGGCGATTATAAGACCTTCTTGAATGCAACGACGGCCAATAGATCCGCCGGAAAGATCTATTGGCCGTTGTCTATAGTTGCTTATACGGAGGAAGATGGGGCCAGGGATGTCTTTGTATTCCTGTACAGCAGCCTCAGCATAGAAGGCAGCACAATCAGCAGCAGGGGCAACGCTATGACAAAACCTCCGATCACGGCAATGGCCAGAGGCTGGTGCAATTGAGCTCCTGTCCCTATCCCTAACGCCAGTGGCATCAGAGCGATGATCGCGCCCAGCGCTGTCATCAGCTTGGGCCGGAGACGGGTGGAAATAGCATAGACGACGGCTTCATCCACAGACTGGGTCGCCAGCGAATCCCTGAACTGTAAAAAAGTAAAGATGGCATTCTCTCCGATAATCCCTACGATCATGATCAGGCCGGTGTAACTACCGACATTCAGCGGTGTTTTTGTAAGATATAAAGCCAGATAGCTTCCGGAAATGCCCAGGACCGCCACCAGCAGGATCACCAGCGCCACGGAGAATTTCCGGTACAGGAAAAGGATTACCCCGAATACCAGTAAGCTGGCCGAGATGAGAATGATGAGCAGCTCGCCGAAAGACTGCTGCTGATCGGCATAAGCTCCCCCATATTCGATATGATATCCCTGCGGCAATACGATCTTCCTCCCTACTTCTTTTTGTATATCTCTTATGACACTGCCTAAGCCGCGGCCTTCCAGCCGGGAAGTGACCACGCCCATGGATTGGAGATTTTCGCGTTGTATCTCGGCATCACCCGCTTTTACGGAGACATTGGCAAGATCGGTAATAGGTTTGAGCTGCCCGTTGGGCAGAAAAATTTGCAACCGGCTGATATCGGCGATGTGGAGTGTGCGGCTGCCGGGATAGACCATCCGGATATTGGTCAACTGTTCTTTCTCCGGCAAAGTGCCCACAATATTCCCTTCCAGGGAATTCTGCAGCTGGTATTGCAGGTTGGCAGGCGTCAGCCCGAACTGGGCCAGCCGGGCATAGTTCGGCTCGATACTCACGGAAGGACCGGCAATGACGATGCCATTGAACACATCGGCTGTTCCATCCACTTTGGATAGTATGTCCGCCGCCTGTTTGGAAAGCCCCTGAAGGGTCTGGGGATTATCCCCGAATATTTTCAGCTCGATAGGTTGCACCGAAGTCATGAGGTCGCCCAGCATATCCCCGATCACCTGCCCGAAATCCACCCGAAGGGCCGGTTGGGTAGCTTCGATCTGCTTGCGGATATCGGTAATCACGTCTTCTGTAGATCTTGTACGATCCGCCTTTAGCTGGATCAGGTAATCGCCCCTGTTAGGCTCGGTAATGAAAAATCCCATTTCCGTCCCTGTTCTGCGGGAATAAGCCTGCACCTCCGGCACCTTGACGATCATCTTCTCCACTTCCCGCAGCATTCTATCCGTTTCTTCCAGAGAAGTGCCGGGAGGAGAGTTATAATCCAGCACTATGCTGCCCTCGTCCATGTCCGGGAGGAAACCCGTCTCCAGCCTGGGTAAAATAAGATAGATCGCAGCCGCCAGGGCCGCCATGAAAACAAAACTCAGGTAAGGTCTGCGGATAAAGAAATAAACCCAGCGCTGGTTTTTGATAGTATGAGGCTTGATTTTCTTTGTCGTCTTTTTACTCTTTGTCAACAGCAGGTAAACAACCGGCAGGCCGATCCGGGTGACAAAGAAGGAACAAACCAACGTAATGATCATCGTATTGGTAAGCACCTTGAAATAAGCGCCTGCCACCCCGCTCATCAGGACAAAGGGAACAAAGATAACGATGGTGCTGATGGAGGATCCCAGCATAGCCGGCAAGAGGTAATTGATCGCTTTCTGCAACAAGCTGGTGGTAGGTTCCCCGGGATGTTCTTCATGCGTACGATGGATCTGTTCCACTACCACAATGGCATCGTCGATGATCAGGCCGATAGCGGCCGCGATGGCGCCCAGGGTCATGATATTAAAGGTATATCCGATGGCATAGAGCACGATCAGGGTCAGACAGAGGGTGACCGGAATGGTGATCAGGATGGTAGCGCTGGCCTTAAGAGAACGTAAAAAAAGGATCGCTACGATAATGGCAAGGGCCAGACCGATCCAGAGACTATCGGTAACGCTCTTAACGGAAGTATTGACAAAGTCGGCCTGAATATAATAAGGCTGGAGGATCACTCCTTTCGGCAAAAGGACTTTCAGCTGGTCCACTTTCTGCTTCATCGCTGTGGAAAGACTTACCAGGTTGGCATTCGGCTGCTTGATGACGGCGATCAGCAAGGCCTCTCTGCCATTGGCGTTAATCCTGGTATATTCAACGGCTTCCTTAACGTCGATCGCTGCGATCTCTTTCAAAAGGATTATCCTTTTCCCGGTGTTGCGGACCACCATATTTCCGATGTCCTCTTTGCTGTGCACCGTCGCGTCCGTCACCGTCAGATACAGGTAACGATAGTCGGACAGGAATCCATTGGATTTTATAAAACCAGTCTGGACGATCGTCGTATTGAGCATGTCCGGGGTAATGGATAGTGTGCTCATTTTGTGCACGTCCAGCGTGAGCCAGTATTCTTTGGTCTTTCCGCCGATCACACGGATCTCGGAGACGCCGGTCACCTGGGACAAAAAAGGCTTGATGGTATAGTTGGCCAGCTGCTTTAATTCAATCGGAGATTTGGTATGGCTTTCCAGGGTATACCCCATTACCGGGAGGATAGAGGGATTCATTTTCTCTACAGTAATCCGGGTCTCCGGAGGAAGATTGTTCTTTATCTCATTGATTTTCGATTCGATACGCTGCTGGCTTAGATCAATGTTCGCTTTCCAATCCATGAAGGCCGAGATCTCACAGCTGCCCCGGCTGGTCGTACTGCGCACGTAAAGGAGGTCAGGTACCTGTTTGACGGCATTTTCCAGCGGTTTGGTCACGGTAACCATCATTTTGCTGACAGGCTGGAGACCTGCATCGGCGATAATCTTTATTTTAGGGAAAGTGATCTCCGGGAACAGGGAGGTCTGGAGCTTGCTATAAGCGAACATCCCCCCCAGGATAATCATCACCAGGGTGACTGTCAGCGGGTTCTTATAAGAGACAAAGAAATTTTTCACGGCTTGGGCTCCTCCTCTATTTTGACCTTAGCCGTATCCGGCAACCCATAATTACCGGTCAGCAATATGCGGTCCGATGGGGAGAACAAAGGAGAAATGATCTCAATTCTATCGGGCGTCTCTATTCCTTTTTTAACGGATACTTTTACAGCCGTAGCGCTATCGATCATTTTCATGACCCAGAAAGCGGTTTCGGTCTCGTCGGTGAGCAGGGCTGCCCCCGGCAGGGATTGAGCGCTGTTATGAGCCGTCTTCAGCACCCGTACTTTGGCGATAAGGTTCTCCGGGATCGCGTGGGGAATATTTACCCGGATCACAATGTTCTGTGTCTGGGAAGCGGAGTCTACCGTCGGCATGGCGGGGCCGATCGTCCCGGTGAGCTTTTCACCGTCCGGCAGGGTCAGCTCCACCGTTCGTTTGTTAAGTACGGCAGGTCTCAGCTCATAGGGAAGATCGAGCAGGAATACAAAGCTGTTCCGGTCACTGATAACAGCCAGCTGCTCACCGTCCTGGACATAGTCCCCTGACTGATGATTGAGCTGAGTGATATATCCGTGCTGATTGGCGTTGATACGGTTGAGCCCGGAAAATTGCAGACTGGAATCGAGTAGTTTAATGGAATTGCCGATGCTCTGCGCCTCTTTCGTCTTGAGGGTGAACAGGGACTGGCCTGCTTCTACATATTTGCCCGGGTAGATATCAGCCGACTGTAAATAGCCATTCGCATTGGCCTTTACATAACTTTTCTGCAGGAAGGCGGAAACGGCGTTCAATTCAATATAATCGTTCAGAGGTTCCTGGCTGACGGTAGTCACCGTGACCGGAGTGCGTGCATCCACCGAATCAGCGTTGGCATTTTCGCCTGCTTTTTTAGCGCTGGCCGGGGCTTTCCCGGTAGCAGCTTCCTGCTCCGGCTGGTGATTGCAGGCAACAACAGCAAAGAAAATGCTATAAAGAGCGATCCGGAAAAAGGACGTATGTTGCTTCATCGATTCCAATAATTAATTTGATTGATGATCTGCAAACGGGTAATATTATTCTGGGTCAGCAGGTTCTTCGCGTTGAGGTAATTGTTGAGCGCCAGGATATAGTCAGCGATCTTTGCATCTCCGGTCCCCATTAGCTTGCCATTGACGCTGATCAGAGTCTCTGAATATCTTATCTGTTCATTGATCTGGCCGATCAGCTCTTCCGTAGCTTTCAATTGCCGGGACAGCTGGGCAATCTGCTGATTATACTGCCTCGTAAAGAAATCCTTATACCCGGTACGGGTACGTTCGGCAATCTCCAGCTTGCTGTATTGTAATTTCCGCTGATGCCCGTCATAAATGGGAACGGTCAGGCTGAAACCGAAGCTGGCGCCGAAATTCTTATAGGCCTGGTAGGCAAGCGTCGAGGAATAACCGCCGTCTGCATATACATTCAACTTGGGCTTATAACCGAAATCGACCAATGACCGGTTATTGCGCAGCTGCAGGCTATCGATATGGTATTGCCGGAAAAAAACGGAGCTGGTGACATCGGGTAAGGTCTGGAGCTGTATACCAGGGTCCTGTAAAGCAGTGGCCGCGGTATCCACGATCCCGCACAGATAATTCAGCGTGCCATAGTCATTCTGGTATTGGATCTGTAATTGGCGCAGCAGGAGACCTTCCTGTTTGAGGGTGACTACGAAGGCCAGGTAATCTGTCTGGCGGTAAACATTCTTTTCGGTGAGGTCTTTGAGTAAGGTCTCTTCCTTTTGCAGAAGAGTGTAGATCTCCCGGTTGAAATTCAATTGTTGAAGATCGCCAAAGGTGGTGATATATTGGGCCGTCACGTTCTTTTTCAGGTCCTGTTCGGATATTTTTGAGATATTGCGGACACCCTGACTTTGCAATTGGATGGTTTCGAACCGGGCATCCAAATACCGTCTGCCAACGAATGTTTTATTGACGCCCACCAGGGTGCTGAAATTTCCGCCGTTGCTGATGGCATTGTCATAACCGTAGCCATGAACGATAGGCGCATAGGTATTGACGCTGGTGCCCGTCACCTGGGGGAGATAGCCCGCCCGGACGATCTGGCTGTCCACCTGGCCTACCTGTACCTGGCCCTGGTAATCCTTCAGCAGCGGACTATTCTGTAAAGCTGCCTGAAGGTAAAAATCCAGGGATCCGGCCGGGGGCGCTTTGAAGGAAGAGTCCGGAACGCCGGTTGAAGGAACCTGGCTGTTATTTTGGGCAAAAGCGGGTCCGCCGAGTCCCGATAGAACGATGAATACCCCCAGATATACTATAAAGAAATGATATCTATTCATTACGGCGGCAAAGCTAAATCCCTATTTTGGCGAAATTCTGAAGCTGCAGAGAAGGATCCCCGAAAGACCGTTTGCTGAGTCTGAAAGGATCATGACTGGATTAATACATGCCTGCTGGCGGTCCTGTTTCCGGACAGACGACTCCCTGTACGGGAAACACCCGGCTTCCCGCTGGCTTACTGCTAAAGAGGCAATCCGATACGGATCGAATGAATGTTATCATTATAAGAATACGATAAACGAAAGTCATAGCTGTCGCAGATCTGCTTGACGATCGCCAGTCCCAGTCCTGTTCCTTCCGAATGACTGCCCTTGGTAAACCGGTCAAAAATAGTAACGGGATCAAAAAGAAGTGCCGGCCCGGTATTGCTGATCAGAAGCGCATCCTCCTGCAGCCGGATATCCAAGTGTCCTCCATCCCTGTTGTGCCGGATGGCATTGATGAGCAGATTATTCAGGAGAATATCAGCCAGGTAGGCATTCATCCGGAGGCTGCCATTGTCCAGCAGCATGTGAACGGTGAGGTTCCTGGCTCCGATCAGATCCTCGAATTGCACCATTTTCTCTTCGATCAAAGGGGCCAGGGCTACCGGATCGGCATGAGCGAATTGATTGTTCTCGATCTTGGTCAGCAAAAGAAGGGATTGATTAAGCTTACTGAGACGTCCCACGGCGTCGTACATGGCCTGCAATTGCCGGAGGTGTTTTTCTCCCAGTCCCGGGTCCTGTATCAGGAGGTCCAGCTTGGAATTGATGATGGCCAGAGGCGTTTGCATTTCATGAGAGGCATTGTCGGCAAAATTCTTCAGCACCTCATAATCCTTCAATATTTTACCGGTCATCTGTTCTACGGCCGAATCCAGATTCTTAAACTCCTCGATCCCGGTGTCGCGGACAGGAAGGGGCTTATGGCTGGAAAGATTGAATTGCCGTATGCCTTCGAGGGTATCGTAGAATGGCTGCCAGATACGGCGGAGCAGGAGCCGGTTGGCCAGAAAGAGCGTGCCTAATAAAAGCAGGATCATGGCCGCCGTAACAAGCATGATCCATTCCAGCAGATCTTCCGTCTCTTCCTCCGGGGTAGCCACCGATGCGGTATAAAGCTGGCCCCCTGCCCTGACGGGGAATAAAAGCTCCCGATAAAACCGGTCTTCCCCATGATGCTGGTCCAGCCGTGTGATATGGTCGAATTTCCTGGACACAGGTATCTGTGCCGGTAGAAAATGGACCTGCTGGTCCCGGTAATTAGCAGGTTCGGGTAGCTGGTTGCGGGTCCTGACATAATCGAGGATCTCCGCCTCTTCCACCTTGAGGGTATCATCCAATTGATGGATCAGGACGGAACGGATAATAAAATAATACCCTATGCTGCCCAGCAGAAGGGCCAGGATGCTGGCGATAATGTTGACCCGGCTGTATTTTGTAAAAAGCTTCATGGGAATTGCCAAAGCTATGAGAAAATCGGGTGTTTCTTTCTTAATTTGCAATACTTAAACGGTTCCTATGCGTACCTTAAATGATGTCCATCAACAATTTGCCGAATATTTTGACGTACCGGAGCTAAAGCCATATGCTTATCTGCTGTCACGCAAGCTCAGCGAAGGCCATATATGCCTGGATCTGCGCAGGATTAGTGAACAGTTGGAAGGAATGCCTGCGTACTGCCAGTTTATGATCCCCGGCAGCGCGCCCCTGCACTTCATCTCTCTCGTTGGTAAGAACGGCGCCGAATCCCAGCCTTTTGTTTTGTACCAGGATCGCCTCTATCTGCAACGCTATTTCCATTATGAAACCAGTTTTCTTCAGAGTATAAAAGGCTTCCTGGCGGCAGAACAGAACGTTCTACAGGAACGCCTGGACATTTTAAATGCCCATAAGGCTTTTATAACAAGCCTGTTTGTGCCAGACCCTGCTGCCCCGGCCAACGCCAATGCATCTTCCGATCCCATCGACTGGCAGCTTGCTGCCGCTATCACAGGATTGCTCAATAATTTCACCATTATTACCGGAGGCCCCGGAACCGGCAAGACCACCACCGTCGCAAAAATACTGGCCATCCTCTATGCAACCACCCCGGCGCTGAAAGTCGCGCTCGCCGCCCCTACCGGCAAAGCCGCCGCCCGTATGGCGGAAAGCCTCCGCCACGCAAAGATCCCGAAAGACCCGGTCCTTGAAGAAAAGTTCCAGGCCCTCTCTCCTTCTACTATCCACCGCCTCCTGAAGCCGGAAAGAAGAACATCCCATTTTCGGCATGACCGCGACAATCCCCTTCCCTTTGATGTGGTGATCGTAGATGAATGCTCTATGATCGATGTCGCGCTGTTTGCCAAATTGCTGGAGGCGATCAGACCTGCCACCCGGCTGATCCTGCTGGGGGATAAAGACCAGCTGGCTTCTGTGGAAGCAGGCAGCCTTTTCGGCGATCTCTGCCAGGTTCAGGAAAACCTCAATCTTTTTCACCCGGACCGCCTCGCCCTCATCAACCGTTTTATCTCCGACCCCATCCGGCAGATCCCTCCTGCCCGGGAGAGCCGGGATGACAGTCATCCCTTATTCCAGCACCTGGTCGAATTACGCCATAGCCATCGCTTCACAGGAGATACCGGCATCGGCAAATTCAGTAAAGCCGTCATTTCAGGCGACCAGGCCACGCTGCAGGAATTCCTGCCCATGGCTGCGCCGGCATCCCCTGCTTCCGTCCCCCGGGTGTCGGTCGTTCCCGACCCCCAGGTTACGATCGATCCTCTTTATTCCCGGGAGATCTTTGATACCTTCATTTCCGGTTACGCCGCCTTCCTCGAAGAAAAAGATATTCGCCTCGCCCTGCGCGGGATGAGCAAATTCCGGGTATTATGCGCCGTGCGCGAAGGTGAACAGGGCCTGTATGCCATCAACCGGGTCATTCAGAATTACCTGCATGATCGCAAACAGATCCAGGCAAACAGCGAGTTCTATGAGAACCGCCCCATTATCCTGACCCGGAATTATTATGAACACGGCCTTTTTAATGGAGACACCGGCATTATCCGGCCTGATGACCAGGGCGTGCTGATGGCCTGGTTCGAAGACAGCAAAGGGGAGCTTAAAGCCGTGCTGCCAGGTTATCTGTCACAGGCCGAAACCGTATTTGCCATGACCATTCACAAAAGCCAGGGGTCCGAGTTCGATGAAGTGCTCGTGGTCCTGCCACCTTCTCCGGATGCGCCTATCATGAACCGGGAGCTGTTGTATACAGCCGTTACCCGTGCTAAGAAACGTGTAATTGTCCAGGGACCGGCAGAAGTCATATTGGCCGCGGCGGCGCGTTTTGTAGAAAGAGCCTCCGGTATAACATCCCGTTTCCAGGACCTAAAATAAGTAACATGGCCTTGTATCTGAAGATCTCCAATTCACTGGAAAGTCTGGCAGCCGACCTGTCGGAAACGCTCTCTAAGGAATCCCGGGGCGTATTTGATCCTTACTATATCGTCACCCAGACAGAAGGGATGAACAACTGGCTGAAGCTGCGGCTGGCCGCTCATCTGGGCATTGCCGCCAACTATCGTTTCCTGAAACCCAACGAGCTGATCAATCAGCTCTATTTCCTGCTCGATGGACCGTCTGCTGAATTGCTGTCCAGGGAAAATCTTAGTTGGTTGCTGTTCAAGCTGCTGGGCGAGAAAGATTTTATAAAAAAGTTTCCGGAGGTAGCCGGGTATTACCAGCAGGGGACTTCCGGCAAAGACCTCCGACGTTTGGCGCTGGCGGAAAAGGTGGCCGACCTCTTCGACCAATATCAGATCTACCGGCCCGCTATGGTCGAACAATGGAATGCTATCTCCGCCGCCGCCGTGCCACCGGACGAATGGCAGCTATCCCTTTGGGTAAATGCCAGGAAGGAAGCCGGCAATGCCTTACCGGACAAAACGATCGTTGGATCGTTTATCCTCGGCATACTGAAAGAGCCTGGTCTGCGAAAAGAGCTGGCCCGTCGTATGCCCGCCGTTCACCTGTTCGGCCTATCCATCATTACCGCCTATCATATCCAGATCCTGCTGGATCTGTCGAGGCACATCGATGTCTATTTTCATATCATCAACCCTGCCCCTTCCCTGTATTGGTTTGAAGAGCACAGCGAGAAACAGCTGGCCGTCTGGAAGTCCAAAAAAAGGAATTTGCCGGGCGCCGAAGCCGGGAACGCCCTGCTGACGGGATGGGGACGTGTCATCCAGGATACGTTCGGGCTGTTCTTCAGCCATGACGAATTCCTCAACGCCTATGAGGAAACAGACCTGGTCTCCCCTGAACCGGACAGCTTACTCCATAAGATACAGCTTGATATCTTCCATGCTGCTACTACCGATCGTCAGGAACTGCTTCCCCGGAATGTCCGGGACGGTTCCATTCATATCAATGCCTGTTATACAATCGCAAGGGAGGTGGAGATCCTTTATAATTACCTGGTCCACCTTATCGACCAAAAGGGAGAAGCCCTTTCCCCCAGAGACATTGTCGTTATGGTTAACAATATCGATGCATATGCTCCCTATATAAAGGCCGTTTTCAACAATGCTCCCTATAAATTCCGTTATACCATTGCAGATGAAAGTTATTCCGACGGCGATAACCTTTTCACCGCTCTCCGGGCCATCCTCCTGTTGAACGAAGATCACTTCAAAGCAGAAGAGGTGATCCAGCTCCTGGATTTTTCGTATATCAGGCAACGATTTGGCATCACCGACGTGGACCGTATCCGCCAGGTAGTGGATGCGGCAGGCATCCGTTTTGGCATACACGGGAATATGGACGATGACACTTACCTTGTCAGCTGGACCTATGGGCTGCGCCGGATCATGTATGGGATCTGCATGAGCGGCGGCGAACGGTATGGAGAAGGCAATGAGGCTTTTTATCCGCTGGACCTGGTCGAAGGCGGTGAAGCGCTGCCAATAATCCGCTTCTGTCATTTCGTGGAAGTCCTGATAGATTCCATTAAAGAAAGAAAAATGCCCCGCAGCATTGCCGACTGGGTGGCCTATGCCGAGTCCATAGTACATAATATGATCTTCGAGCCGGAGGACAACACGGATGAATATTACGAGCTCCTCATGCAACAGCTCTCCGGCCTGAACGTAGCCGGTCAATACATGGAGGACAACGTCTCCTTTGAAGTGGTGGCCCATAGCCTGCTCCAAACCCTCGACAATACTGCCCGCACCAGCCTGTTTGCCGGAGGAGGCATCACTTTCTGCTCGCTGATCCCCATGCGCAGCATCCCCTTCCGGGTTGTAGCCGTGATGGGGCTTAATTACGACCAGTTCCCCCGACGGGAAAAGCCCGTTAGCTTCAACCTGATGGAAAAGAAGCGGCAGCGAGGCGACCGTAATGTCAAAGAAAATGACAAACATCTTTTCCTGGAGACCCTCCTGTCCGCCAGGGATTATTTATACATCAGCTACCTGGGACAGAACCCCAAAGACAACACCCTTATTCCACCTTCCGCCCTCATCGATGAGCTGATCGGTTATATAGAAGCGGGAGCAAAAGCTCCCGAAGAAGTCCGGGAGCTCTTAGTGACCCGGCAGCCGTTGCAGGGCTTCAGCCGCAAATATGTTCCGGGCGATGATCGCCTGTACAGCTACCTGGACACCGGGATGCAGGCCGTTGAACCGCTAAAGCTGGCGGAGAAGCTGCCGGATGCCCCGGACTTCGAAGAAATACAGCTGGACGACCTGGTCCGGTTCTTTAAAAATCCCTTTAAAGTTTATTATAATAAAGTGCTGGGGATCTATTACGGGGAGGAGCAGGTATTGCTGCCGGAGACCGAACTCTTCCGCCTGGACAAATTGCAGCAATGGAAACTGAAACAGCTCTTGCTTCCTGGTCCCGATACGGCCAGTCTCCGGGATCAGCTGGTAAAAACAGGAGAGCTCCCTTTAAAGAACATGGCCGGCGTGGCGCTGAACCAGGTAGACGAAATGGTAGAGCCTGTACGCAGCCTCTATACGGCCTATACCGGAGGAGCTATGGAACAAACCCTCTCCGTAGAGATCCCCGTCGGAGAGAGTATGCTGAGCGGAACACTGCAGCCTGTGTTCAACGGAAAATTGCTACAGGTGTCGTGGTCTAAAAATGAGACCAGATATCTGGTTGAAGCCTATATCCGATACCTGGCCGGGGCCGCGGCCGGTGTGCTTTCCGGGCTCTCCTTTTTATCCGGCAGCAAACAACTGGATATCTTTGAAGTTTCCCCCTTATCGGCCAAAGAGGCCGGACGAAGGCTTTCGGAGCTTATAGAGATCTACAAAGAAGGGTTTAAAAAAATGGCTGTCTTCTACCCCGATTTTAAGATCGATCCGGAAAAAGTGGAGCCCCTGACGATGGAAGATTTCTCAAAACTGGTCGATCAATCGTTGAATAGCTTTCTATTCCCTTGTGATGACCCCTATATAATGCCCGAATATGCAAAAGGCATCTTCAGTGAGGAACAGGCACTGATGCAATACAAGGACATTTGCCGGAAGATCATTGTTCCCCTAAAAGAATTTTTTCCCGGTTATTACGAACAAAACAGCAAGCCATGAGAAACCAGCATCCATATAAAGATTTTAACGCCGCAACCGTCCCGCTGGAAGGAAGCAACCTGATCGAGGCGAGCGCCGGGACCGGTAAGACCTATTCCATTGCCATCCTCGTGTTACGCCTTGTCCTGGAAAAGCGGCTTCCGGTCAGGGATATCCTCATGGTCACCTTTACCAAGGCTGCCGTAGCGGAGCTGGAAGAACGGATCCGGCTTTTTATCCGCAGCGCTTATAAAGTCTCCCTGGGCACGAAGATCAGCGATGCCAATATCACGGCGCTTGTGGAAAAGGCCAAGGCCGCTTATGCCGCTGACAGTTCACAAGCCGGCAGCGTTCAGGGCGCTGGCATCCAGCCGCCTGTTAATGTTGACACGCAGGAGACACTTAAAGGAGAAAAGTCCGTGCAGCAGCTGCTCCGGGAAGCCGTATTGTTCCTGGACGAAACATCCGTATTGACCATACACAGCTTCTGCCAGCAGACCCTGGGAGAATTCGCCTTCGAGACCAACCAGCTTTTCGGAGCAGAAATGGTCCCGGATATCAGCCCTATCATAGAAGCGGAGCTCAATCGTTTCTGGCGCCGGCACGTGACCACCTTACAGCCCGGTCTGCTCGAAAAGATCTGGTATGAAGGGATGAAAGACGATATTCAGCGGCTCCTCCGGGAACACCTGAGCGGAAAGCTGTACCTGGGTTTTGACGAAAAGGGAGACTATGCTATCACCGCTGCCGCGCAGAAAAAATGGCTGCAGCAGCTGACAGCGCTGGAAGAAAAAGAGGAACAGGCAAAAGAAGAGTTATATGCATATGTAATGACCCACAGCGCCCGTCTGAAAATCTCTTGCGATAGCAACACCTATGCTAAAAAAAGCCTGTCCGGCCATATCGGAACACCCCAGGATTTTGTCAGGGAAATAGCCGGAAAGAAAAGTACCGGATACATCGTCAAGCTCTTTCCCGACATCCTCGAACGGTTGGCTGCCTGGGACAGCGTCAGCGAAGAGAAGACAGCGCTCCTGCAGGCGATCCGCCGCCAGCTGAACGGACTGGCCATTAAAGAAGCCGGAGAAGGAGTAACGGTCTTTAAAGAACGGAACAATATGCTCGGTTATGACGACCTGATCGGCAACCTTCACTCAGCCCTTGTAAAAAGGAATAACCTCCCGCTCGAAGAAGCCTTACGGCAAAAGTACAAAGCCGTATTCGTCGATGAATTCCAGGATACCGACCGGCAGCAATTCGAGATCTTTGACAAGGCCTATGGGAAGAGCACCATTTTATTTTATATAGGAGACCCCAAGCAAAGCATCTATGCCTGGCGCAAAGCGGATATTTTCACCTACTTCCAGGCCAGGAGCGGCGTGCAGCAGGTGTATACCATGAACCGGAACTTCCGGTCGGCCACGGACTTTATCGAAGCCATGAACCGGTTCTTCCTTCCTGCAAAAGACTTCGACACCTTTTATTTTAAAGGAGAGGGGGATGCCATTGAATACATCCCGGTGGAAAGCCCCGACAAGAACGCTAAAGGTAGTTTCTATTACGACACGATCCGGCAGTCCCCTATTTCCATACAGATCCTTCCGAAAAAAGAAGATATCGCCCCTTCGGTGGCAGCCCAGGTCGCGCTGCTGCTACAGGGAGGGGCTTATCAGATCCATAAGGACTCCATAGACCCTGAACAACCCGTTAACGCCCCCGGACAATCCACCCGAGACTCCGGGCAACGATCTTTGCTTCCGTCCGACATAGGCATTCTTGTGCGTACCGGACGGGAAGGTAAGGACATTAAAGCCGCTTTATCCAAACTGGGTATTCCCGCCGTAACCCTCGACGATTCCAGGGTACTACAGTCGGAGGAAGCTAAATACCTGCTGTATCTGTTGGAAGCGCTGGAGTCTCCCGTCCGTACTTCCATCAACCGTGCGTTATTGTCCCCTTTTACTGCATACACGATCAACGATATTCTGTTACTGGATGATGAAGCGGCGCTGACCCTTTTCAGTAAGTACAGGAGCCGGTGGCACGATGACGGCATTTATACGGCCCTGATGGATTTCGTAGCCGATTTCGGCGTGCGCCATGTATTGCTGCAATCCCATACGGAGAACGGGGAACGGATCATCACCAATTTTTTCCAGCTGGCCGAATTAGTGCACCAGGTCGAAAGCCGTAAGTCCCTGTCCATGCTGGAAGTAATTTCCTGGCTGAAGAGAAGTTTGGACGGTTTGTCCACGGAAGGCGATGAATATACCCAGCGCGTAGAAAGTGACGAAGAGGCGGTGAAGATCGTCACCATTCACAAGAGCAAAGGTCTTGAATACAATATCGTCTTAGCGCCCTTCCTGGACTTCAATACCGGCGACCGGTTTGAATTCGTCAGCTTCCGGGATCCCGGTTCCGGGCTATACGTCGGGGCGGAGAAGGACCGTCTCACGGAAGAGCAGCGGACCTGGCAACAACAGCAAGCCGAACAGGAGAATAGAAGATTGCTATATGTGGCGCTTACCAGGGCCGTATACAAATGTTATATCTTCCGAAACGGGAAAAAGCCATCCACACTTTCCGTTTTCACGGATGCGCTTAAAGACGTCCCTCCCGCTCTGATCCGGTTCGAAGAAGGAGAAGTCCCTGAACCGGCTGGCGGCTATCGTATCAGACCGGCACCGGACGCGGCCATGCCTGTAAGGCCTGTTCATTTTTCCTTGCTGCAGGAAAACTGGCGCAGAGTGAGCTATACCATGCTGGCCGCCAAGCCCGTTCATGTGTTGCGTCCCCGTCCCATCCCCCTGGAAGATGAATACGACACCTTTATCTTCCATACCCTGCGAAGAGGGGCCAAAACCGGCAATCTGCTCCATTTCATTTTTGAAAATATCCATTTCTCAGACGACAGCCGCTGGGAAAAATGGCTGGAAGAAGGCATCCGCCGGTTTGCACCCGGTCAGCGGGAACTTTATCTGCCGATGCTGCAACGCATGCTGAAGGAGGTCCTGCATGCCCGCATTCAGGTTGCGGGAGAGGACTTTACCCTGGCTGCCGTAAGCAGAAACAAACGTATCACTGAATTTGAATTCGATTTTCCCGTACCGCTATTCCTTCCGTCCGACCTCAATGCGCTGTCCAATGCCCGGCTCAGCATCATCGTCAAAGACCCCCGCGAACTGGGCGCCCGCCAGCTCGAAGGCATCATGAATGGCAAAATGGACCTGTTCTTTGAACAGGGAGGCCGTTATTATATCCTGGACTGGAAATCCAATCACCTGGGCTCCTCCCCTGAAGATTATGCGCCCCTACCCCTGGCAGCAGCAATGCGGGAAAACAATTACCACCTGCAATACCTGATCTATACGCTTGCCGCCAAAAAATACCTGGAGACCCGTCTTCCCGGCTTTGATTATGCCACTCAGTTCGGTGGCGTCATTTATTTTTTCGTTCGGGGAGCCCGGGCCGGAAGCAGCAACAGTACCTATACAATCAAGCCGGACCTTGAAAAAATTGAAGAGCTCGAAGAAATCTTTCGTTCAAAAGGACGGTAGCATCATCAGCCAAACCGCATCACAGTTCACAGGAACGTTTCATAGCGCCAGCTTGTAGCCCATCCCATAAACGGACTGGATATAATCCGTACAACCGGCATCGACAAGCTTACGGCGGAGATTTTTTATATGGGTGTAGATAAAATCGTAATTAGCAGCTCCCCCTGTCTCATCGCTCCACAAGTGCTCGGCAATGGCATTTTTGGAAACGACGCGGCCTTTATTATAGGCAAAATATAAGAGCAGCTGATATTCTTTCCGGGTGAGGTCTACCAGCCGGCCATTGACCATGACCGACCTGGCCTGGGTGTCTATAAGGATCTCTTCGAATTCCATGATGCTGTTGCCGGCAGAATTCCTGCGGCGAATGATAGCCGTGACCCTGGCGCTCATCTCGGAGAGGTGAAAAGGCTTGGGAAGATAGTCATCGGCGCCCAGCTGCAGGCCGGCGACCTTATCTTCCAGGGAATTCCGGGCAGAGATGATCAGGACACCGTCCGTCTTACGGTTGGTCTTTAGCTCCTTCAATAATTCCAGCCCGTTGCCATCCTGCAGATTAATATCCAGCAAGATACAGTCATAGTCGAACAGGTCGATCTTCTCCAGTGCGCTGGAATAACCTTCTGCCGTCTCACAGATGAAGTTTTCCTGTTTCAGGTAACTTACAATGCTATCGGAAAGGGTTCGTTCGTCTTCGACAATCAGGAGCTTCATCCGGGGATGCTTTCTATAAAAATAAGGAAATCAGGCAAATAAGTCAGAACTTTGAGGAGCCTTACATCTTAAAAGAGGAAAAAACAAGGTCGTTTTTTCCACAATTGCAGGCTAAATGTGCAAATTTACCAGACCGGAAACCTGATTTCTAAGAAATTTGCCTTACTTTTGCAAGCTCTTTAAAAAGCACTCATGAGCAGCCGTCGGGAATTTGAAATAGCGTTTGTGGGCCTTAAGGCTGGTATTCATGAGTTTAGCTATCGGATTACCGATAAGTTCTTTGAAGCATACCAGCAGCAGGATTTTCGTAATTGCGAAGCCAATGTCAAGCTATCGCTCGATAAAAAGAACAGTTTTATGCTGTTGAAGTTCGAGGTTGGCGGCAGGATCGAAATAGGCTGTGACCGTTGCGGTAATATGCTGCCCCTGGACCTATGGGATGAATTCAATATCCTGGTAAAGCTGGTAGAAGATCCGGATATTATGAACCAACAGGAAGAAGATCCCGATGTATATTATATATCCAAAGGGGAAAGCCACCTGCATATCTCCGATTGGATCTATGAATTCATCAACCTTAGCATACCCATGCAGCGCATGTGTAAGCCGGAAGAGATCGGGGGACCTTATTGCAACAAAGAAGTGCTGGAGATGCTGAAAAAGCTCGACCATGAAAAGAGTGAGCCCGCTAATCCCCTATGGAAAGGGTTAGAGAAGTTCAAAGACCTGGATAAATAAATTAAATTATTGGTTTTTTAAAATTGATGTGATATGCCAAATCCCAAACGGAGACATTCCCAGCAGCGCAGTGCAAAGAGAAGGACACACTATAAAGCTGAGAAGGTAACTTTAAGCAAAGACAGCACCACCGGTGAAATTCATGTACGCCATCGCGCCCATGTTAGTGAAGGTAAATTATTCTACAAGGGAAAGGTAGTAGCAGAGACCTCCCCTATTAAGTAAAGGTACAGGCAAATGGGAATTTTCAGTTCCCTTTGCCGGGCTTTGCGCTGACAGACAGGAATGATGATTTATTTTTCGATTTGACAGATTGGTCTTCATTTTAGTTTACCCTGGATGAATATTGGCTTAGACATGATGGGAGGAGACTTTTCACCGCTGGAAGCGGTGAGGGGCATCCAACTGTACCTTAATGCGTCTTCGACTCCTGTTACTCTTTTCCTGCTGGGAGATGAGGCACAGATCAATCCTTTATTAAAGGAGTATTCCATTCCGCCTCAGTCCGTGAAGGTCATCCACGCGCCGCAGGTGATCGGCATGAACGAACATCCCACCAGGGCCTTAAAGGAGAAACAGCAGTCTTCCATTGCAATAGGTTTCCATCTCCTGGCCGGCGGCAAAATGGACGCTTTTATCAGTGCCGGTAATACCGGCGCCATGTTGGTAGGCGCCCTCTATAGTCTCAAACCCATAGAAGGCATTCAACGCCCTACGATCTCCACGATCATACCCAAAGAGAATGGCAAGACAGGAGTCCTGCTGGATGTCGGCCTGAATTCGGACTGTAAGCCGGAGAACCTCAACCAGTTTGCCATACTGGGATCCCTTTACTCCAAACATATCCTGGGTATCGATCAGCCCAGGGTTGGACTGCTCAATATCGGGGAGGAAGAAGGAAAAGGAAATCTACTGGCCCAGGCCACCTATCCCCTGCTGAAAGAAAATAACCAGATCCATTTTATCGGAAATATAGAAGGACGGGACCTGCTGCTGGACAAAGCAGATGTAATGGTCTGCGAAGGGTTTACAGGCAATGTGATCCTGAAGCTGGCCGAGTCCTTATTTGGGATCACGCAGCAAAAACAGATCCATCACCCTTATTTCGATCGGTTTGACTTTGAAAATTACGGGGGCACCCCGCTCCTGGGCGTAACCAAACCGGTGATCATCGGCCACGGCATTTCCCGCGGGCGTTCCTTTCTGAATATGATCACCCTGGCGCAAAAAATGATCGAAACGGATCTCCTGGGAAAAATGAAGGAAAGTTTCCTTTCATGAAAGTCTTTATAACTTACCTGAAAGAGTATTTCAGGAATAGTTCCCGCCGGAGTTTATTTTTCACCTTATTATTCGTTGCTGTTCTCACCTTCCTGAATTATACGATCGGCATAGAAGCAAGGATCCGGGATATTCGTCCCTGGCCGCTCTCGCTAATGAGCTTTTTCTTTTTTTATGGCTTTGTGCTCTTCTTTTCCTGGGCGCTGCAATATACGTTCGGCAGACGTTTCTCCCTTTCCGGTAAGTCCCGGAGAGACTTGTCTTCCCATGCAAAGCCGAATACCCTCCTTTCGGATAAACAACAATTCCTCTTGCTGCTGCTGCTCGCGCCTTTATATTTCGCCTTAAAAATGATCCACTGGGATCTTTCTCTTTTCCTGCCTGCAAACTTTCAGTACCCCTGGAACCGGTATGCGCTGATCGTTCTTCAGCTGCCGGCTAAGCTGACCCTGTTATTTCTGCTGCTGTATGCTTATTGGAAAATGGAAGGCGGCCGGAGATCATCCCGTAAATTCCTCTCGTTCTTCGGGCTGACAGGAAAGAATTTCAGGGCCAGGCCCTATTTTCTCATCCTGCTCTTTCTCCTGCCCCTGATCGCCCTGGCCTCTACCCGGCCTGACTTCCTGCATACGTATCCCAAAGTAAAAAATATCGCCTTCATCAGCTCTTATACGAGACCGGTATGGCCCTGGCAGTT
>JAATFV010000197.1 GCA_015655015.1 Chitinophagales bacterium
GCGCCGGAATATCCGGTGTGGATGCTGGTTTTTACGGGATCCGACCGGCAGGAGCAATGGCCGCCGGAAGAACGCAGGATGCCGGAAAATTCCTAAGGCCCCCTATAGTTACAGAATTTCCAAATCACGCGCCGAATAATAACCTGGTACAAGCGGCCTGAAGCCAGTCTTGTTCCTAAGTTTTGAGATGTCCATTATGCCGTCAAATGGGTTGATTAGCGCCCCTTCAGCCGGGTCAAACGTATCAGCTGCCAGTCCAAAAGAATCAGCAAGTTCATACATGGTGATAGGCGAATCATCTGCCACATTGAATATCTCTCCATTCAGCCCATCGGTATGAAGTAGCAAAGCTAAAGCCCTGGCAACATCCAGATGATGGACCATATGCATTCTCGACCCGGAATGACGTTTCATTTTTTTCAGTAGAGGCAGTATCTCTTCAATATGAGGATCCCTATCCCCATACACAAAACCTAAACGCAGTACACGTACATCAAAGCCTTTATTTTTATGCAGCGATATGAGTTCCTGCTCCGCTGCAATTTTGCTGGACGAGTACGCCCTGGGGTCATTAATGTCGACTAAATCATCTTCCTTTGCAGGATGCCGGTAGCCTGATCCATATACATTGCCGGTGCTCGCAAAGACAAATCACGCCGGAACTGTAGCGCTTGCAAATGCGTCAATTGCAGCAGGTGTAAAAAGATTTATTTTTGTTAGTACTGGCAATGTATATGGATCAGATTACCGACATCCTGCGAATGAAGACGACCTGGTTGACATTAATGACCCCAGGGCATACTCATCCAGCAAAATTGCAGCGGAGCAAGAACTGATTTCGCTTCATAAAAATAAAGGCTTTGATGTACGTGTTCTGCGTTTAGGTTTTGTGTACGGGGATAGAGATCCTCATATAGAAGAGATAATACCGCTGCTGAAAAAAATGAAACGTCACTCCGGGTCGAGAATGCACATGGTCCATCATCTGGATGTTGCCCGGGCTTTAACTTTACTGCTTCATAACAATGGGCTGAATGGAGAGATATTTAATGTGGCAGATGATTCGCCTGTTAGCCTGTATGAACTTGCTGATTCTTTTGGATTGGCGGCCGATACATTTGACCCGGCTGAAGGGGCGCTAACTAATCCGTTTGAAGGTATAATGGACATTTCAAAACTCAGGAACAAGACAGGCTTCAGGCCACTCGTGCCAAGTTATTATCTGGCGCGTGATTTGGATATTTTGTAACTATAAGTGTAGTTTCATCGATTATAACCATTCCTTTCCATCAGTATACCCCGCTGGCCGATCTTTACTTCTTTCGGTTATTGGCCGCAAGTTTGTTCTGTTTGTCGGTGAATATTTCAGATTAGGGCAGGCCCATTGCGCTATTATTTAATTGCAATATTGCGATTAATGAGGAAAATTGTGCAAATTCATTTTGGATAGAGCAGGTGCATCATTGGGATTTGGAAGAAGGTATTGAGCCGGATGGGTTTGTGCAGACGGCTGCAAAATATTTTACGCCTATGAACAGCATCTCCAGTCAGATCCTTACTATACCAGTAATTATGCGTTGTCGAAGTTTTCGGGTAATTTCTTTGGCGCAGGTATCCGGTTCGCTCCCCCAAGGGCGTCTTCGGAACACATCTCAGTTCCATGGAAACTCCCATACCATTAAGTTAAGCTAAAAATAGGTGTTTTCACGGGTTGAAAAGGGTGTTTCTCCTGGTTTTTGAGGCGTATCAAGGTTGTAGCTTCAATCTTTAATTAAAGTCATTTCAGCCATGCTTATACGGGTCCGCTTAGCCGGCAAAACCGGTCTTATTTCCCTTTTATTGCCGTGCCTGCTCATGTGCAGATCCAGTATGGCTGGTACTTCCTCTATTGCCGATACGACGGGGACATCGGGAACCATCACATCAACCTCAGACGGGACTGCGCCAGCCACCGCTACCACAGACACCGTACACTTTATTGTCTATGACTATAACACGGCATCCTTTATTAATAACCAGTTCCTGCCCATTGACCGGGCCTTCAATATTAAGATCATAAATATCCCCCCCGACTCTTCCGTGAAAAGCATGCAAATCTGGGAGTTCGAGGGCCGTTACCGGCGAAGTAAGTATAAATTTAAGAATGGCGAACTTGTAAGACCCGAGGAGGTGGATAGTTTAATCATTTACCGGAGAATCCTTTGTATACGCTCTGGCATTACAGCCAAAAAAGGTGAGCAGATCTTCCTGGTTCCCAAACACCTCATTCCCAACCGTGAATATGTGGTGGCCATGGGAAACAATACCACCCGTGAATTATCGAAGGGCGAACAGACATCTTTTACCGACAAAATAACCCCTATGCTAAAGCATGATGTTTACTTCCGTACAATCTTCAACAGGACGCTCACCCATTATTATAATAACCCGAATGCTACCTATGCTCCCTTACGCCTCTCCCAGGATAGTTTAAGCGCGCATCTGCAGCGGATGGTCAGAGACAGTTTCCCAAACTATATGTTACGACCCGTCAACGATACACTGGTTGACCAACAGTTGGCCCATAGTGTGGACGCGGTTACCAATCTAAAAAGAAGGCTCACCGATCTGAAGGACAATTGCATCAAAGATTCCACATCGAAGAAATCAGCAGATTTACTGGATAAGCAGGCGGCCAAAGATGATATGGACTGGTTTGGCCTGGCTGATTCTTCCAGAAAAGACCGTATCCGAACAGACCTGGAGATATTACATGTTGATTCGGGAACAACTTGCGGGTTCCATAGAAAATCCGCCCTGGAAAAAATCGATTCCATTGCTAAGTATGTGACATCTGAAGTTGCCGAAGCGGCCGCTCAAGCCTTGGCCGGGGAGACATTTTTCCTCGGCACCATCGAAAGCACCTATTTTGTCGACATCGCCAAAAATGCCCAGCGCAATGTGACCATCGATTTGGGTGCCGGTTATTCCTGGTCCATGGACAGGCCCTTTTTGTACACGGCCATTAACGTGTATTTCCGGCCTATCGATAAGAACCTGCCCTTACGCAACACCTACTACTCCTTCTGGGATTATATCGGCTCTCACGCCTCTCTGCTCGTTGGGATGACCCTGACGCCAGTGAACAAGGATAAGATAAGGGAGGGTATCCTGGGAAACAAGGGCCTGATCCTCGGATCCGGCTTTCGGTTCCTGCCCTGGTTCAAAGTCAGCGGCGGCACCCTCATGTACTACGGTCTGAACGAGAATCCCCTGAACAGTAGCCGCCGCACCCGATTTACTCCCTTTGTGTCTATGTCAATCGATGTGGATGTGAAGACAATTTTCAAGAGCTTTCCCATTATCGACGAAACTTTATTCAAATAGAATTTTATGATAATTGAAATCCTGCAACCAGATCCGCAGACCCTCAATCTCAGTACAGGAGATAAGACCATCGCCATCAATTACCGGGGCATCGTTACCGATCTTGGAAAGAACCATATCAAGCTGGTGCTGGAAATCCTCGGCGATCCGGGCATTGTCTTCTCCAATGGAAATAGCTCTATATCCTGGGAAAAAGATATGACAAAGGACATGACGAATTATTTGCAGCCTCAGACTTTCAGCCTCATCACGCCACCCGGCGGAGCCAGGTTCTGCGCCCTTTTGTTAACCGCCACGGACCCGGATGGAGTCGAGATGCAGTCTTCCACACACATAGTCTACCACTAATATGATAAAACAACAAATAATTATAGCTGCCGCGGTCCTCATGCTCGCAGGCTGTGGCAAGAAAGACGATGACCGGTATACCATCGGTGGTCAATCCGGAATATCCGTATCCCGGATAATTGTTTTTAAGAGTCTTAATTCCCTACAGCTAAAGGCGGACAGTGTTACCCCCTGTCTGGTGACCGTACAAATCGATCCGGGCACCGATTCGATCAACAGGGTTGTGATCTTTTCTACCGGCAACGGCAGCTTCCCAAATGGCTACGCTGCGGATACCACGACGGCCAACGCATATGGGGTCGCAGCAGCCAGCTTTGTCAGCAAGATGGCTGGCGCCGCGGTCGTCAGCGCCCGGATCGGGGCCTATAGCATAGATACAATGGTGCAATTTATCGCGGCCCTGCCAGATAATCTGCAACTGACTGCAGATAAATACATCAGCGACGATTTGGACAGTTTTCTCATCGACGCCACTGTCTCCCGGGACGGAGGCCGCGGCCAGGTCACGGACCCTGTTAAAGTATTTTTTAGCCAGGCGCCCGCTGCCATCGGCGATGCTGGGCTGATTTTTCCAACCTTTGCCTTCACCACGGGGGAACTCGCTTCCATTACCGTGAAGAATCCTTATAAAGTGGCCGGAACTTTCGACGTCATCGCCAAAACAGTGACGGATAAGGGAGACACCCTAACCAAAACGGTCACCATCGTAATCAAAAAAAGCCAATAGTAACCTGCTATTCAGGAATCAAGAACTCTCGCTTCTCGGTTGCGTGTAAAAATGTATCGCGCCGGACAATGAACATCACCGTTAAAGGAAAGAAACACCTCGTCCGTCTTTAATTCTTCCGCGTAAAAATTTCCAAGGTTTTTGTCCGTTGACGATGGTCGGCGGGCTCCATGACAGCCCTTTTATTAAATTTTCTTACAATTTCGACAATTGTATTAATTTTGTCGAATGTACAAAAATCTCCTTGACACCAAAAAAAGGATCATCACTGCCTCCAGGGATGTATTTCGCCGGTACGGGTATGTCAAGGTCAGCATGGATGATATTGCAGGTGCGGCGGGCATGGGGAGAAGCTCTTTGTATTATTATTATAAGAGCAAAGGAGAGGTTTTCGGTGACGTCGTGGCGGACGAGATCACCGAGATAATGGGCGCCGCCATCCGGAAAGTCTCAAAATCGAATACGCTGGGAAAAAATATCATTATCTATCACCAGGTGAAAATAAAGCAGATAGAGATGCGATTGAAAGAGTTCGATCATATCCTCCAGGATCTGAAAAGAAATGCGGAGCTGCTTTACAATGTTCAAACGAATATCCGGGCAGAGGAAGAAAAGGTGTTAAGGCAGATTATCGCATGGGGTGTTGAAAATAAGGAAATCCCCGGTGTGGGATCCGGAGACATGAAAATGCTGATCCCGGGCATTATGGATGCCCTTGCTGTTTTTGGCCACGAATTGTTTTTATTCGGAAAGGTTGACAGGTTTATGCCCAGGTTGAAGAATCTGTCCATGATGGCCTGTAAATGGCTAAGCTGAGCTCTTTTACTATTCAATATGAACTGCCATTAAATATGAACTGCTATTAAACATGAACTGCTATTAAATATGAACGTTAATTTCAATAGGTGTCCTTATGAAAAATCATTTAGGTATTTCAGGCAAACTTTTATTGGCGGTGTGTTTTGCCGCCACGGGCTGTCATGGTAACGAGGATGAAAAACCCCTGGTTCTTTCGCCCGTGAACGTGCAGGTGCAGCTGATAGGGCCGGCAGGCCGGAATTCGGCGGACAGGATCAATTACAGCAGCACTATCCAGGCGGATAAATCCATAGATATCAGCGCACAGGTGGCGGGAACTTTGTTGTCCCTGCCGGTGGAAGTGGGACAGTATATAGAAAAAGGGCAACTGATCGCCTCGATCGATGAAACGGTGTACCGCAGTCAATACAACGCACAAATGGCGCAGGTGGACCTGGCTAAGGAGACCTACGACCGTATACTGACGGTTTATAATAAGGGCAGTATCGCAGAGATCCGGATGCTTACGGCCAGGGCGGATTACGAGCAGGCCGGCGCAGCGGCCAAAGCTACCTACCAGAATATTGTGCATTGCAGGATCTATGCTCCCCGGAGCGGTTATATAGGAACCAGGAATATAGAAGCAGGGGCAACGGTATCACCAGGCGTGCCGATCGTCAGATTATTCGATATCAGTACGGTCAGCGTTTATGTGCCTATTCCTGAAATGGAGATAAACGCCTACAAGACAGGCGTAACGGCAAAGGTGCATGTCGGTGCGCTGGGTGATAAGGTATTTGAAGGAAGTATCGATAAGATATCGGTGGCTCCGTCTTCGGGCGCGCCGATCTACACCATCCAGGTAAAGATTAACAACATCGGGAATAAACTGAAACCCGGCATGAGCTGTGATGTCGCATTCAATGGCGGAAATCAGCCGGCCCGGGAAACCGCAATGGCTGAGACGCTGATCCCGCTCCAGGCTTTACAGGTGGATGAGCAGAAGCAAAACTTTGTTTTCGTTGTTGACAGGGCCGTCAAAAAAGCGGTTCGAAGGAATGTACAGGCAGGAGACCTGTATGAGAACGGTATCGGCATCAAATCGGGACTGCGAACGGGCGACGAGCTGATCATATCCGGATTTCACAAGATCACCGACGGCAGCAGCGTCCATGTCATCAATTAACGCAACATTCAATTCACGCATTATTCTCCCGAACGAGTTATGGAAAACAAAAGGAATATCATAGACTGGTGCCTGAAGCACAAGGCAGTGCCCTTGTCCATAGCCTTCGTACTGGTGATGCTGGGTTTGTACGCGCTGAAACACATGGCGCGAAATGAATTTCCCGACTTCACCATCCGGCAGGGGCTGTTGATCGGTTATTATCCCGGCGCGTCTTCGGGACAGGTGGAAGAACAGCTGACGGCCAGGGTGGAAAAATATCTTTTCAGCTACGAAGAGGTGGACAAGGCCAAGACCTATTCCTATTCAAGGGATGGGATGATGTACGTCTATGTTGAAGTTGGTCAGGACGTGAATGACATGAATACGAAGAACTTCTGGAACAAGCTGAAGAACGGGATGATTTTGTTCCAGTCGCAGCTGCCCAAAGAAATAAAAGGCATCGTGGTCAATAGCGATTTCGGGAATACGTCCGCTATCCTGCTGGCGGTGGAATCCAAAACCCGCCCTTATAAAGACCTGCAAAAACATGTGGATGAGATCGAAGACCGGCTCCGCCAGATAAAGGACGTATCGAGGATCAGCCATTCCGGTAACCTGGACCAGCAAATAGGCGTATATGTGGACAATAACAAGCTGGCGCACTACGGACTTTCTTCGGGTGTCATCATGAATGTATTACAGCATGAGGGGGCTATCGCACCCGCGGGTTCACTGGATGGCAGCCTGATCGACCGGCCTATCTATCTGACGACGTTCTATAAAACAGAAGACGACCTCGCGGAGCAGATCGTCAGCAACGAAACCAGCGGGAATGTCATTCGCCTTAAAGATGTAGCCATCATTAAAGCGGAGTATCCCAAACCGGATTCCTATGTCACCGTCAACGGGGTAAAGAGTATCGTCATTTCCATGGAGATGACGAAGGGGAAGAACATCGTCGAATTCGGCGATAAAGTGGATGAGAACCTGGATAAACTAAGGAAAGATCTGCCCGCCGATATCCAGCTGACCAAACTGGCCAACCAGCCGGAGGTGGTCGAGGAGTCCATTTCCCACTTTATGAAAGAATTTGCCTTTGCGCTGATCGGCGTGATCGCAGTTACCATGTTATTATTGCCGCTGCGGATCGCCTCTGTGGCGGCGGCGACCATTCCCATAACGGTGGCGTCCACGCTTGCCCTCATGTACCTGTCGGGTATCCAGCTGGATACTGTCACGCTGGCCGCGCTGATAGTCGTGCTGGGGATCGTCGTGGACGACCCGATAGTCGTAATAGATAATCATGTCGAGAAACTCGACGAGGGCCAGCCGCTGGCCGATGCGGCCGTGGCCAGTGCGAAACAACTCTTTCCCTCTGTTTTCACGGCCACGCTGGCCATCTCCGCGACGTTCGCCCCCCTGATCTTCTTCATGACGGGAACGGCAAAGGACTTCGTGAGCAAATTCCCCGTGGTCATTATCGTTGCGTTGACGCTGTCCCTGGTGATCTCCATGCTGATCGTTCCTTTTTTCAATACTTCGTTTATCAAAAGAGGCGTACATACGAATGGGGGCAAGAAGAAGGGGAAGTCCCTGCTGGACCGGCTGCAGGAATTTTTCAACCGGCATATCGCCAATGCTGTTGAGCATTGGTTTATCACCCTGTGCCTGGGCATTTTTGCTGTCGTGGGGGGAGTCATGCTGCTTGGACGCCTGGATCAGCAGCTTTTTCCGAAAGTGGAGCGTAACCAGCTGGCGGTAGAGATCAGTCTTCCGGACGGTTATGCCCTTGCGCAAACGGACAGTGTCGTCAAAGGTATGGAGCGGGTTATGGCGGGTGATAAACGGATCGTTTCCTATACGAGCTTTATCGGCAGCAGTTCGCCCCGGTTCCATACCCTGTATGCTCCCAATCTTCCCTCCAGGAACTATGCGCAGATACTGGTCAATACCACCACCGCCGAAACGACGGAGGAAGTGTTGGGCGAATACCAGAAGAAGTACAGCGACTCCTTTCCCAACGCGTACGTGCGTATGAAGCAGTTGACCATGGTGAGCGCCGCTGCGCCGGTAGAAATAAGGATAACCGGGGGCGATATCCCGACCCTGAAAGCCGTAGGGGCCAGGATATCGGCCATTGCGGACAGCATTCCCAATATCACCTGGGTAAGGACGGACTATGAGCAAATGATAAAGGACGTACATATCGATATAAAAAAAGACGAGGCTTCCCGTTTGGGCATCGGCAAAGACGATATCGCTAATGGGATCGCCATGAACATGGAAGGCCTTTCGGCCACCAGCGTTTGGGATGGCGACTATGCCCTGAACGTCGTGGTGAAAACGACCCAGGCGGACAGCGGGACGACAGGCGACCTGAGGAATATGTCCCTGGTCAGCCCTCAAAGACATACGATCATCCCGCTGCGAATGGTGGCTGATATCAAACCGGAATGGAATGAGGGGCAGATAGTCCGGCGTAACGGGCGGGAGACACTGACGGTAAGGGCCGATGTCACCAAGGCAACCGTACCGGAGAATGTTATGAAGCTTATCGATCAGCGGATAAACAGGCTTCGGTTACCGGAAGGCATAGAGATCAGCTATGGCGGCGAGCACGAGATGCAGGAAGAGAACCTGCCGCCGATGGGGCTTTCTCTTCTGATGAGCATCATTGTCATTTTCCTGATACTGATCTGGCATTTCAAGAGTGTCAAACATGCCTTGCTGAGCATCACCACCATGCCGCTGGCCTTATTCGGCGCGGCCCTGGGACTGATGATGATGCGGTACCCGTTTGGTTTCACCTCTTTCATCGGGTTGCTGGCGTTATGCGGGATCGTGGTGAGGAATGGCATCATATTGATAGATTTCGCCGATGAGAAACGTTCCCACGGAGGGATGGACGTGAGGCAGGCGGCTATTCATGCCGCCGAGCGGAGGATGAGGCCGATCTTTTTGACTTCCTCCGCGGCCGCGGTGGGCGTGGTGCCGATGATCCTGAGCCGGTCGTCCCTCTGGGGGCCGCTGGGCACGGTTATTTGCTTCGGCCTGCTTGGTTCGATGGTCTTCACGTTGTTTGTACTGCCTGTGTTATACTGGTTATTTTTCAGAAAAGAGGAGTTAAACCGATAAATATGCGTCTTTTACTTTTACATATACTGATTCTCGCCGGCTGCGCCGGTTATACGCAGTCTCATTTTATCGGTCTCGACGAATGCAAGAAGGCCGCATTGGATTACAGCAATACGATAAAAAACGGCAAGATCCGGATACAGTCCGCGGAATACGAAAAGAAGTCGGCGGTTTCCAATTATTATCCTTCCGTCAGCGCCACGGGAGTGGCTGCTTATGGGTTCCGGAACTTTATAAACGCCATCCCTCCCTTCCTGAATAAAGGGGTCAGCAATTTATATTTCGGTGGTCTTACGGCCATGGAGCCCATTTATGTGGGGGGTAAGGTCAATACCGCCAATAAGCTGGCGGAGCTTCAGGTAGAAACGCGGAAGATAATGGCTAGGCAGTCGGTCGATTCGGTATTGTTGCAGACGGAGCAGAAGTACTGGACGATCGTGCAGCTTCAGGAACAATTGAAGACCCTGGGGGCCAATGAACAACTGCTGGACACCATTCTGAAACAGCAGAATGATATGCTGGTTTCCGGTCTCATTGCGCGCAATGACCTGTTAAAATCCAGGGTGAGGCGCAGCCAGCTGCTGTTGAACAGGAGCCAGCTGGAGAATGCCCGGAAAATAGCCGTATTCGATCTTACCCTGTATATCGGTATTCTCTATGATTCCCTGCTGGTGGTGAAGGATACATTGGGCGAACCGCCTTCTCCGGACGCTCAATTCATCTCGCCGGAAATGGCATTGGAGACGAACAATTCCTATCATTTGCTGGAGAAGAACGTCCAGGCTGAAACTTTACAGACGAAACTTGCGAAGGCCGATCTTTTACCGGCGATAAGTCTCGGATTCGGCGCCGGTGATTTCGGGAGTTTTGGTAACAGTGTCATAGGCAATAAATTTATTCCTTTGGCATTGGGTACCGTTAGTTTTCCTATTTCGGACAATTTTTGGGGGAGCGGTAAATATAAATTGCAGCAAAGGCGATTGAATGAGACCATTGCCCATAACGATCTGGCCGATGGTGAAAGACAGCTGAAAGTGGGTATCCTGAAAGACTGGTATGACCTTTCGGATTCATACAAACAGATAGGTTTTGCCCATGAGAATATGGAAGAGGCGACGGAGAACCTGAAGGTGAGCCGGGATAATTATTCGAGCGGTTTGTCCGACATTACGGATCTTTTAAACGCACAGGCAACTTACCGGGAAGCGGCGGGCGAATTGGTAAACGCATATGCCAACTATCACCTCAAACTGGCCAATTATCTTTATATAACGGGGAAATTGAGGTGAACAGTCGATGAGCAATAGTTAATGGCAATGGAGTAAAAATCCATTATGGTGGTTACCGGCCCTGTGTATGGTCGTTTAATATCCTCGAACTTCGTCACACTCACCAGCGGATGCTTCGGCTTAGACAGTTGCATATACTTGTGGTACTCGCTGATGGTTTTAATACGTATGGCCTGCTGACCGGGCATAATGTAATTACTTAATTGTGGTTATATGCTCCGACAAATTCTTTTATAAAGTCCTGCAATTTTACCTTACCAGGGGCAGGTTTGTGCTTTTCATAGTCGCCGCGTAATAAACCGGTATGGATGGCAGCACCCAATTCAACCAGCAGATCGGTAATGGCAGCTGGCATACCGTGTTCCAACGTGTTTTTTCTTACCTGCTCATCAGTAAAAGTCAACCATTGCAGGTCAGGCTTGCCGATGGCTTCACCGATTAGTTTTGCCACCTCGTTGCAGGTGCGTTCATCACTGGCTATATAACGGATCTTATTTTGAGCGTTTGTCTTTGTTAATTCCTCGGCAGCAGCGGCTGCAATATCCAGGGGAGAGACCATGACCAGTTTATCATCGCCGCCAAAATTGGCCCCCATTATACCCTGCCCTTTTATCATTCCCAAAAAATTGTACAGGTTGTAGTAAAAATAACCCGGGCGAAGGCAGGTGACGGCAACACCTTTTAGTTTATTTAAAATACCTTCGCCAATATGTGATCCCCTGATAATGCCTGAACCTTTTTCCAGGTCGGCGCCATAACTGCTGAGGTAAACGATGTGCCTGATGCCTGCACCCTGCGCGGCCTCTGCATAAGCGTTGGCTATGTCAGCGTAATACCCCATCATATCCGTTGCGCTAAAGTTAGGCGGCGTCATTCCATAAACGGCATCTGCTCCGGCGAATGCGGTTTTCAAAAACCCCACATCGTCTACCGATCCAATGGCTGCTTTGGCGCCTAACGCTTCTATTTCCTGTTGTTTATCTGCTTTACTGCTGATGATGGTAACCTCATGACCTTTCGCGATCAGATCCTGTGCAAGCGGCTTGCTGATGTTACCTAATGAGCCTGTTATTATAATTTTCATAACTTTTTATTTTGCTAACGCAAATATCTTACGGAAAAATCAGGCTTTATTAACCAAATCTATGATTTTTGTAGTCAAAACTAAGGGGCGGTGGCTATTATAGTATCTCGATGAATTATCTGCCGGGTAGTTTGGATGACTGCCTCCCGCTGGTGCAACAGCATCACGAAGGCCCGTACCGGCGCGGGAGGCGCCGGGAATCCTATATATTTGCATGGATGCGAAGCATATTGCAACATATCAGGTTTATTGGTTTACGATCAATGATTCTGCTGTTGATGCAGAAGTGGTGTATTACGGGTTGGGCACAACTTCCTTCTTTCGATCATCTTACGGTTGAGAACGGGCTTTCCCAAAATTCAGTGCTGGCGATCGCCCAGGATAGCCGGGGCTTTCTCTGGCTGGGCACCGGTCATGGAGCGACGAGATATGACGGCAGCCGGTGTAAGGTCTATACTTTCGATCCCCATCTTTCCCGGACCCTTTCAAATAATTATATACTGTGTCTTTTGAACGATGACAGTCATCATTTATGGGTCGGATCGGCTGCGGGCCTGGATGAATATTGCCCGGAAACGGATGACTTTCGCAGGGAACTGAAAGGCACGGAGGTCCACTGTCTCTTCCAGGACAGCAGAGGATGTCTATGGGCCGGGACCCGCAAGGGACTCTATCAACGGGACCGGGGGCAGGATAGTTTTCATATTTTCTCAGATCCCGCCTCGCTGGCCGGCAGTGATGTCCGGGCCATCGGCGCCGACGCTCACGGAGATCTATGGATCGGGACCACGACGGGACTGACCCGGATGAAGAGGGGCAGCAAGAGCCTGCAATTCGATACTTTCCGGCACAGGGAGGGCGATCCGTCCAGCCTGTCCGAAAATTATATTACCGCGCTGGTCGAAGACGGCGGGCATAATCTCTGGATCGGCACCCAGGACAGTGGGATCGACCTGTATCACCCCGGGACCGGCTCTTTCTCCAAAGCCCTGACCGGTAATCTGGACAGGACCGGTCTCAATGGATTCCGGATCCGGCAGATGATGCGCGACAGGCTGGGGAAAATATGGATCGGGACCCAGGAGGGCTTGCTGATCTTCAATCCGCTGACGAAGGCATTCGATCAGTGCCGGAATGCGCCGCTGGACCGAAGGACCCTGGCGCATAATTCCGTATACAGCGTTTTCGAAGACGCCGCGGGTTCGGTTTGGGTAGGCACTTATTTCGGAGGGGTCAGCGTGTCCTATCCTCATATTACCGAATTCCGCTCTCTGCAGGACAGCGGAAGGGCGGGAGGCCTCAGCAGCAATATTATCAGCGGCATCAACCGCGACTCCCGGGGAAGGCTGTGGCTTAGCACGGAAGGGGGCGGGGGACTCAATGTGGTGGATTCCCCCAGCGGGCGGATAACTGTCTATAAAAACCGGACGGGTGATCCGTTCAGCCTCTCTTCCAACCGGGTAAAATGTGTATACCGGGACCGGGACGGGAATATGTGGCTTGGCACAAATGGAGGTGGTCTGAATGTATATGACCCTTCACGAAACGGCTTCCTGCATTATCTTGATACTTCACGTGACCCGCTGATCACTAATTCTGAAATAGCTTCCATAGTGGAGGACGGGCAGGGACGCTTTTGGGTAGGGACAATGGATGGATTGAAAGTCTTCCGGCGCAAGGGGACTACCCTGGTTCCGCTCGAAGGGGTTGACCGGGTGAATGTGCCGGTAAAAGTGGTCTTCGAAGACAGTAAACAGCGGATATGGACCGGCACCGGCGTTGGCCTTTACCTGTTAAAGAAGGATTCAGCTTCTTTTGCGCCGGTAGCCGGGCTGAGCACCGCTTATGTCAATTGTATCGCCGAAGACAGCAGGGGTAATTTGTGGATAGGCCTGGACTATGGCGGACTCGCCCGGCTGGATGCGGTATCGGGTAAGATAAGCATCTATACAGACAAACAGGGCTTGCCTAACAATAATGTGGTAAGCCTGCAGGTCGACGGGAAGGATAATCTTTGGATGGGAACCGGTAACGGCTTATCAAAGCTGGACACCCGCAGTTATACCTTTCATAATTTTACGACCAGCGACGGGCTTCCCGGAAATGCGTTTAACTATCGGGCTTCCGCGGTATCACCGGGAGGTGAACTCTATTTCGGAGGCTACTCAGGGCTGGTATCCTTCTATCCGGAAAAGATGGAAATCAACGATCTCCGGGCTCCGCTGGTTTTTACAGGGTTCAGGCTTTTCAACGCGCCGGTAGCCATCCGGGGAAAGGATGGGTTGTTGTCCGCGGATATAAGTTTGTTGAGCAGCCTGCGCCTGGCCTATAACCAGGACGTCTTTTCCGTGGACTTTGCCCTTTTGAATTTTATAAAACCGGACAAAAATACCTACGCTTATAAACTGGAAGGACTGGATAAAGACTGGACGGAAACCGGCCATCCCACGATCACTTATATTCACCTGCCCGCCGGCACTTATACGCTGCTGGTAAAGGGCGCGAACAACGATGGTATCTGGAGTACGCCTGCTGCTTTGCGGATCACCGTCTTGCCGCCCTTCTGGCGGACCTGGTGGGCTTACGTTTTTTATGTCTTACTGCTGGCTGCTGTCCTGTTCGGCATTACCCGGTTCTTTTTTCTAAGGGCGCTGCTGAAAAAAGAGGCCGCCCTGCACCAGGTAAAGCTCAACTTTTTCACCAATATTTCCCACGAGATCAGGACTCATCTCTCGCTCATATCCGGTCCGGTGGAACACCTGCTTTCCCGGAACAAAGATGTCGGAGCAGGCAAGCAGCTGATGGCGGTAAAGAAAAATGCTGACCGCTTATTAAGACTGGTGAGTGAACAGATGGATTTCAGAAAGGCGGAAACGGGGCATCTGAAATTGCAGATCGTGAAGGGTGATCTCGTCTCGTTTTTACAAGAGATCTATGCTTCTTTTCAGGATATCTCCTTATCCCGCCGGATCAAGGCCAGCTTTGTGAGCGAGTTTGACAGCGAAGAGATTTATTTCGACCGGGAACAGCTCGAAAAAGTCTTCTTCAATCTGTTATCGAATGCCTATAAGTTTACTCCTGACGGAGGAAGTGTCGGTATCCTGGTCAAAAGGCAGCGCTCGGCGGTAGAAGTCCGGGTGACCGATAACGGCAAAGGCATCGCTCCGGAGAATGTGGAGAAGATCTTCACCAACTATTACCAGGAAGATGACAAAACGACTCAGAATACCGGGTATGGCATCGGGCTGGCGCTTGCTAAAAGTATCGTAGAGCTGCATCACGGGACCCTTGTCGCAGATAGCCAGGCAGGCAGCACCACGTTTACAGTGACCCTGCCGGCCGGGTCTGCAGGTCTCCGGTCGGCGGAAGACGTATCAGCTGGTCGTTTGATTGGTCAGGGTACTGAGGCGAATGGACCTGCCGCGAGGGACAACGGACAGAGCTTGATGGAGAAAAGCCAGGGCATGAAGGAGAACGCTCAGGGCATGAAAGAGAACGGTCAGGGCGTGAAGGAGAACGCTCAGGGCGTGAAGGAGAACGGTCAGGGCATGAAGGAGAACGCTCAGGGCATGAAGGAGAACGGAGTGGCTGCAGAGGTGCAGGGACCCGCCATGGAGACGACTGGTCAGGGGATGGAGGCGATGGCTGCGGCAGAATTGGCGGAAGCTGTTATGGAGGCCGGTCAACCCGGGGATTATATGATCGGCGATACCGGACCAGCGGTTCTGCCGGAAAGACCTTTTTCTGTTCTGCTGGTGGAGGATAATACGGAAGTCCGGGCCTTCCTGCAGGAGACCCTATCCGGCCAATACCATATCCTGGAAAGTATCAATGGCTTGCGGGGCTGGGAATCAGCCATCGAGAATATTCCGGATGTGATCATCAGCGATGTAATGATGCCGGAAATGGATGGCCTGACGCTTTGCCACCGGCTGAAGACCGATCCCCGGACCAGCCATATCCCTGTCATCCTGCTGACGGCCCGGTCTTCCTCCGATCACCAGGTGAGCGGTCTTGAAATGGGCGCGGATATTTATCTGACCAAACCTTTCAGCGTCCGGGTCCTGACGCTCCATATCCGTAACCTGCTGGTTTCCAGGGAAAGGATGCGCCGGCAATTCGCAGTCCGGTTCCAGGAAGGCGGGGCTGCCGCGGTACAGCCGGAGACCGCCATGGCCGGGCCGGCGAAAGAGCAGCTGCCCGGGAATTCGTTGGCAGGACCGGTAGACGAGCAGTTCCTTAAAGACGCCATACGGGTGGTGGACGAATACCTGGACGATCCCGAGTTCGGTGTGGCGAAGTTTGCCATTAAAATGGCGATGAGTCCTCCGGTGTTATACAAAAAATTAAAGGCGGTCACCGATATGTCGGTCAATGACTTCATAAAATCCCTCCGTCTGCAAAAAGCTCATGCCCTGGTGCGGGCCGGGGATGCCGATATTTCCAACGTGGCCTACCAGGTCGGTTATAAGGACGGCAAATATTTCATGAAAGAATATCGTAAAAGATTTGGTTCTTAATTGCTGATCGTCAGCCAATTAAAAAATATTTACGATTTTCTCTCCCATCTTTTATGATTTTCACCGGCTATCGATTGCTCCTGCCTCAATTTTATGGGAGCAGCGCCTATTGACGCTGTATTTTAAAATTACAACTACTGCTTATGCGTATGAAGGCAATCCCAAAACTCACACTTTCTCTCTTATTATTAATTTATTCTTTGGCGGTTAATGCCCAGGCCAGGGCCATTACCGGTACGGTAAGGGATGACGACGGCAGCCCGGTAGCAGGTGTCTCCGTCTCCATAAAAAATCAGCCGGGCGGGGTGGTAACGGATATTTCGGGGAGGTTTGCCATAAAGGCCCCTATAGGTGCAACCCTGGTCTTATCGGCCATAAATTACCTGTCTTTTACCACTAACGTCGACCAACGGACGGAGTATACCCTCGGTCTCAAAAGGAAGACAGGGACTCTGAGCGATGTTGTAGTCGTGGGTTATGGCACGCAAAAACGAACGAATGTCACCGGAGCCGTATCCGTGATCAGCAAGGACGTCCTGGAGAACAGGCCGGTGACCAATGCCGTGGCTGCCCTCCAGGGTGCTGCGCCGGGGCTTGTCGTCACCCGTACCAGCGGTCAGCCAGGGCAGGAGGGGTATAACCTGAACGTGCGGGGCTTGTCCTCGCTCAACGGAACGAATGCGGCGCTCGTGGTCATCGATGGGGTAGCCGGAGGCGATCTTACCTTGATAAACCCCAACGACATCGAAAGCATTTCCGTGCTTAAAGATGCTGCCGCCGCCGCTATTTACGGAGCGCAGGCTTCGGGAGGGGTGATCCTCGTGACGACCAAAAAGGGGACTATCGGCAGGCTGAAACTGGACTATTCCGGGTTATATACTACGAACACACGTTATAACGTCCCGAAACTGCTGCAGTCCTGGCAGGCGGCGCAGATGGTGAACGGCGCTTATTCCGATGCCGGCATGGGAGCGGGCCCCTATTCGGCGGCCACCATACGGGTCATGAAAAGTGACACCTCCTTTTTACCTACCGGGACCAACCTGAATACCGATCCTATTACGGTACCGGCGCCGGGAACGTATACCTCCTATACTTATTACCATGCCCTGGATGACAATACCTTCCTTCGGACATCAACCAATAGCCAGAATCATAATATATCCGCCAGCGGCGGCAATGACAGGACCCAGTACTTTTTCGGACTGGGGTACTATACACAGAATGGTGTGCTGGCCGTCGGCCCCGATGCCTACCAGCGATACAATGCCCGGTTCAATGTGACGGTGAAGATGAGCCGGATCCTCTCGCTGGACAGCCGGATCGGCTACACTTTTGGCAAAACGACGGCGCCCAACGCCACGCTGAATGGGGATAACGGCTTTTTATACAATATTTATTCCAGGGCCAGCACGGGTGTCCAGACCGGCACAATCTATCTTCCCAATGACAGCACGCATACGAAGATCGCCAATGCTTCCGGCGGCGACATTTATGGAGTGCTGAAGTATGGAGGATATAACAGCACCAACCAGCACACACTGACGGGGGCCTTCACCCTGAAGGCAGACAGCATCGTCAGGGGGCTTTCCCTCCGGCTGGTATACAACCCCGGCCTGCAACAGGGCAACAATGACATCTTTGCGAAAAACTTCACGCTCTGGAATACTCTGACCTCTCCCATAACGGCTGTGAGCACCGGGTCCGGCGCCAGTACCACCAGTTCGAATTATCTCTCCAAGGCAAGGGCCACGCAATATTCGCAGGATGTCCAGGCCCTGGCCGACTATGACCTGAAACTAAGGGGAGGACATAATTTCCATGTATTGGGAGGATTTGAATACCAATACTATAATTTTAATTCCGATAATGTCAAGACCACCAACCTGGTCAGCACCACGACGCCATCCCTGAATTTTGTTTCGGCGTCCTCTGTCGTTACCGCCAGTGATAATGTTCAGACGAATGCCTGGGTTTCTTATTTCGGAAGACTGGATTATAATTTCAGAAGTAAATATCTTTTCGAGTTCAATCTGCGCGATGACGGCTCTTCCAAGCTGGCGCCCGGTTACCGGTTCCAGCTCTTTCCGTCGGTCTCGGGCGGATGGCGTATTTCCCAGGAAGACTGGTTTGCCAATTCGGTCAGTTGGGTCAGCGAGCTGAAGCTCAGGGGATCCTACGGCAGCCTGGGTAACGCGCAGCTGGGGGCGTTGAATACCAATAATTACAATTATATCGCCTCGCTTCCGCAGGGGCCTTCGACGGTCTTCAATAATGTCAATAACTATTCTTATTACCAGTCTGCCATTCCATCCCTGGGGCAGGGATGGGAGACCATTAAAACAACGGATCTCGGCACGGATATCGGGTTGTTTAAAAGCCGCCTCAACTTCAGCTTCGATTATTTTAAGAGGGACAATAACAATATGCTGATCACAGTCAACTATCCCGCCACGCTCGGTGTAGCGCCACCGACGACTAATAGCGCCTCGATGACTACCCATGGCTGGGAGCTGTTCCTGGGATGGACGGATCATATCGGCCGGAACTTCTCTTATTGGATCAACGGGAACTTGTCTGACAATACCAATAAGCTCACCAAGTATGAAGGTACGACCGTGGTCAATGCCGGGTCGA
>JAATFV010000202.1 GCA_015655015.1 Chitinophagales bacterium
ACTGTTCTTCCATAGCAATATCCTGCACCGTTCGGAAGCCAACCTTTCCAAAACTTCCCGCTGGTCGCTTATCTCCTGTTACAACCGTCAATCCAATATTCCCTATAACGAAAGTTCGGCCTCCTGTATCACCCCGCTGGAACAGGTGCCGGATGAATGGCTGCTGGAATCAAAGCTGTCTGGGATTGACGGCAGCCAGGACTTCCTGGAGAAGGATAAAGACGTTACCCTTAAAGATTAATGATAATTATGCCTATCACAAGAAGGATATTTTTGAAGAACAGCGTTCTGACAGCAGCCGGTGCGGCCATTTTACCCGACGCGATACAGGCGGCCAAACCCGCTGCGGCCGTTACGACATCCGGAAAAAGCGGGCCTCTTCCGGGCCTTCAGCTATACACCGTCCGGGACGCGATGAATAAGGACATGACAGGTACGTTGAAGCAGGTGGCCGCTATGGGTTACCATAATGTGGAGCATGCAGGTTATTGGGAACGTAAATTCTATGGCCGTACGGCCGTGGATTTTAAGAAGATCCTCAACGATCTTGGACTTGTCATGCACAGCGGGCATACCAGCCTGGAAAAACAACATTGGGACGAGACAAAAAAGGATTTTACCGACAAATGGAAATACATCGTGGAGGATGCCGCCACGGCGGGCCAGCAATACGTCATTACCCCTGCGCTCGATGAAAGCTGGCGTACCGATTACGATACGACGCTTCGTTATATGGAGGTGTTGAATAAATGCGGAGAGCTTTGTAAAAGGTCAGGACTGAAATTCGGTTACCATAATCATAACTTCGAATTTACGACCCGCTTTAATGGCCGGCGTCTCTATGATGTCATTCTTCAAAATACGGATCCTGCCCTGGTGGCCCATCAAATGGATATGGGCAATATGTATGGTGCGGGTGGCAGGGCGCTGGAAATACTGAAGTTGTATCCGGGCCGGTATGAACTGATGCATGTGAAAGATGAAATAAAAGGCAATGATGGGATGGACGGGTATGAGAGCACGATTCTTGGCGCCGGCGTGGTCGGCACCAGGAAAGTGGTAGAAGAAGGGCTGCGGACGGGCGGGACCGTTCAATTGATCATCGAGCAGGAAGCTTACCAGGGAAAAGATCCTGTTGCCTGCGCGAAAGAGGACTTATCTGTCATGAAAAAGTGGGGGTTCCACCTTGGCATCCTCCTCCTCCTTTGTGGATTCCTGTCATCCTGTTCGACAGGGAGGGATAAACAAATTTCTTCTGCCGGCGGAAAGTTATATGAATATTCGCATCATTCAATACCTCGCTGGAGCAGCCCCGAGAATCTGAACGGACAGAAAGGGAAAGGAGCGATGACCAACAACGGCGGGAAAGGCAGCGCCTCCGTTCCTATACCTGCCGGAGCCTCCTTCGACCTGCTCAATATTCAGGAGCAAGGGATCATCAGCCGGATATGGATCACGATCAGTGACCGTTCACCCGCGATGCTCCGGGCATTAAAGCTGGAAATGTTCTGGGATAATGAGCCTCAGCCTGCGGTATCTGTCCCTTTGGGAGATTTTTTCAGCGTGGGGCTGGGCCGGATGGCTGCTTTTCACAATCAGTTCTTTGCCGATCCGGAGGGGAAGTCCTTTAATTGTTATATTCCCATGCCTTTCCGGAAAGGCGCCAGGATCAGGGTAACGAACGAGTCGAATAAGGCGCTCGGGAATATGTTCTTTGATGTCGATTTCCAATTGACGAAAGAATGGGACGAGAGCAACCTGTATTTTCATGCTTTCTGGCATCGCGACACGGCTACGACACTGGGAAAAGATTTCGAAGTGCTGCCGCAGGTATCGGGGAAGGGAAGATTTTTGGGAATGAATGTAGGCGTCAACGCCAATCCATTGTACCAGGATCTGTGGTGGGGAGAAGGAGAGGTGAAGATGTACCTGGACGGCGACCGGGACTTCCCCACGCTGGCAGGAACCGGTACAGAAGATTATATCGGCACGGCATGGGGACAGGGCAGGTTTTTCACCGACTATACCGGCTGCCTGATCGCAGACCCCAAAAATTTTCAATGGGCCTGGTACCGCTATCACATTCCCGATCCGATATTTTTCGAGTCGGACTGCCGGGTGACCCTGCAGCAGATGGGAGGAGGGCCGGGCGAAAAAGTATACCAGCTCCAGCAACAAAAAGTTCCCATGCAGCCGGCGGATGTTTATGATAAGAACGGCGCCCGTCTGGTATATAAAAAAGGCAGCGTGACACAGCTGGACCCGCCTCCGGGACCGGGAGGATGGACGAATTTTTTCCGGTCGGATGATGTATCCGCCACCGCTTATTATTACCTGGATAGTCCGGTAGGTACTCTGCCGGTCCTGCAAACGCTGAACATCAGGACCTATAACCTGAAGGATACCGTGCACTAAAGACTGTCCGATTATGATAGAGCTATTGCTGAATCATAGTCTTTGAAAATAGATACCTATGCGTATTACCGCTTTTTGTTGGCTATTCCTGTTCGTTCTTCCGATCCTGCCGGCAGCTGCTGCTGATAAGCCTGCGGGTGATGGGCCGGAAGGCATTATCACTTACCGCCAGGGAGACCTCGTCTTTGAATGGGACCCCGTGCGCGATAGTGCGCAGGTGGTGCGCCTGCCCGGCCATTCAGTAATTTGGCAAGGCAGCCTGCTGCCTTCTTTCTGGCTGGAGGTAAATCATAAAAAGACATTTGTAAAAGCTACGGGCGGACAGCTGCAGGCTGGTTATAAGCCGCAGGCGGAGAACGGAGAGACAAGGCTGGTCTTACAGATAGGAAAGCTGGGCCGGGGCAACCTCCTCATCCGGCAGGAAGATTGGGGGATTCGGTTTTCCTCGCTGGAGATCGAATGGACAGGGCCCGCTCCTGCGATCATCGAGCTGTATTTCGGCGCTTCCGACGAGGCGGTGAAAAGATCTTCCGTTCAGCCTACCTGGGACCGGCCTTTTATGCCGGACTGGTCCTCCTTCGGTTTTTGTGTCCCGGGAGCAAAAGAAGGCCCGGCCCAAAGTTATTTCCGGTCTTGGGACTTTGGCCTGACGAATATTGCGCTAGGCTCTTTTGGCCCTTCGATGGGAGTCCCTTACGGTGCCGCGTATCCAAAACCATTGTACTTTGCCGGTATGGGATCTGACGAAGGCTTTATCGCTTTAGGAGCGGGAAGCATTCCCGATGCGGCCATGTCGCTGCGGGTGTTATCTGCCAGGGGCTGCTTTCAGTACGTGTATAATGAGGATATCTGGGGCGCCCTTCCCGGCAGGAAAAGGACATGGAAAGATCCGCTGCGGATCAGCCTTGGAGAAACGGCGCTGGCGGCCTTTAAAAACTATTACCGGTCTTTCCCTGCCAGGGCCGCCGCCCCCAAACAAATACCGGCCGACCCCAAACAAACATCAGCCCTCCTCAAACAAACACCGGCCGCGTTCTTCAATACCTGGGGACTATGGAGGGAGAAAAAATATGTCATTACTCCCATCGCTGATTTCGCCAGGCAGCTGGGCGCTTCTCTGCTGGTGCTCGATGATGGATGGGAGTCTTCCCAGGGATCAGGTTTGCCAAACGGCAAACGGTTTCCTCATCTCAAGGAGGATCTTACCGCCCTTCACGACAGCGGGATGACGCATGGCGTATGGGAGACGCTTGGATGGGTCGATGACACGGCAGCGCTGGGGCTGACGACAGCAGACCTGATCATCGGGAAGAACGGCCGGCCCTGCAAAGCCAACTGGAATTTCGATCCCTCGTCCCCGTCTTATTATTGCCTGGATATCAGTTCGGCGAACGCCAGAGCGTTCTTAAAAAAACGGACGATCCGGGAGATGCAGATATTAAAGCCTGCCTTGCTCAAGCTGGATTTCGGCTACGGGCTGCCTTCTCCCGCGATGGGTGTGCCCCGCAACCCGCTTTACCGGGGCGAACGCCAATATGCCGAAATGGTCCGGCTCATTGCCGGAGCGGCCAAAGATACAGACCCTTCGGTAACGATCATGTACTACGGCATCGGCCCGCTCTCTATTGATGGAATTGATATGGTATCGCTGGACGACCAGGGTGATCTCTGGTATGATATCAGCGGAGGGCATGGGGAATGGAGTATCTGGGCAAGCCTCTTATCTGATAAAAATATAGCGGTCAGCGGCTCTTCCGGTTATAGTTGGGAGCCGGATGACGAAGTCATTCTGAACACGGCTGTTATCGGCATTCCCGGCGCTTCGCTGCCTATGTACCAGGGTGATGGTCAGCCGATCCGGCAAAAATACCTGAATCGCCGGCTGGCTATCAATAAATGGTTTCGTAAGACCAATTTGTGGCAGCCTCTCTGGTTGAACAGCCGGACAGGAAATTTCAAGGGTCCGCCCCGGTTGAATTGCTGGGGCCGGATGGAAAAGAATGGAGAGGACTCCGTGCTGACGGCATTGGCGCTGAGGGAGGACCGTGATGGTAACTTTTTAAAAAATAGTTCGTCGGCGGATATAGGGAGATCCGCCCTCCTCCGGCAACTGGACTTTAAGGGACGCTGGGCCCTTATATCCCAGGACGACAAAGATATCTTTTCAACGTCAGGGCTGGCCCTGATCCCCTTCGACGCAGGGGAGCTGGTAATCCCTTGTACGGCGAGACCCGCCGCTATTACCCGGCTCAACATGGACGGAGAATCCGCCTATGACCAATGGGAGTGGAAAGACGGAAGGCTGACGGTCCGGGTGACGGAAGAGGTGCTGGAGAAGACAGCGGGTTTCCTGGTAACTAAGAATAATCAGTAAGCCGGGGTGTAAGCCCGGCAAATAAGCATATTTTGACTAACAGTACTTCTTATGAGCACTATGCATTTCCGTTATTTATGGCTCTCCTTGATCGTCGTCATTTTTTTACATGCTGCCGGCAGGTCGCAGGAAGTTGTAGAACGTAATTTGTTACAACATTTTTCCCGGGAGCAGGTGGCTGCTTCTCTTTTAACCCATGACCAGTGGCTCCCTTTCCCGCGGACGGCAGCGGAATGGCGGGAGCAGGCGCCCGATTCCGTCCGGCAGCGGATCATCGCATCCGGGGAAAAATACCTGCACAAGCCCTTCGCTCCGCTCCCCGCCAGTTTATACCTGGAATTCAAACGCAATGGCAACCGAACTAATTATGAAGACGTAAGTTTCGGAAAACGCGCACAGCTGTTCTCGCTCGTACTGGCGGAATCTATGGAAGGAAAAGGACGTTTTACCGACGATATCCTGAATGGCGTATGGTCCTTCTGCGAAGAAAGCTTCTGGGGTGTGCCGGCCCATTATTTTCTGCAAAGATCCGGCCTCGGCCTGCCGGACGTAGAACAACCGACGGTGGACATTTTCGCCAGTGAGACGGCGGAGATACTGGCGCTCACCGATTACCTGGTCGGACAGGAACTGGACAGCCTCTCTCCCCTGCTGCGCCGGCGTTTATATTATGAAGTCAACCGACGCATTCTAATCCCTCTTGAAAAAAATAGTATTCCCTATAGTTTTCTGGGCCCCAGCCGTCCGGACGCTCCTGTGAACAACTGGGACCCCTGGGTGGTCAGCAACTGGATGATCAGCCTGTTATTGCTGGAAAAGAACGAGTCCCGCCGTGTCCGGGAATTGCATCATGGAATGGTCCTGCTCGACAATTATATCAATGGGCTGGGAGATGACGGTGCGGTAGATGAAGGGCCCAGTTATTGGTCCGGAGGCGCGGCGCGGCTGTTCGACGCGCTGAAAATGCTGGAAAATGCGTCTTCCGGTAAGATCGACATTTACCAGGAGCCTGTCATCCAGCGATTGGGAACTTATATTGAGAATATGCATATAACCGGCAATTATTTCATCAATGTCGCAGATGCCTCTCCAACGATCGGCGCCGACGGATTGCTGATCTACCGGGTAGGGGAGGCGATAAAGGATACTGGCCTGCGTAATTTTGGCGCATGGGCCTATCATCATATCGATGACCATAATTTCTATAACAAGGATTTTTCCAAACCCAGGGTGTTATGGAACCTCCTGGTGCTGAAGGATTGCCAGGCTGCCGATGCGGCTCTTCCCCCACAGCGCGACGTATGGTTCAAAAATTTGCAGCTGATGGCCGGGGCTTCCACAAAAGGGCTTTTCCTGGCTTCTCACGCAGGGAATAACGGGGAAAGCCATAATCACAACGACGTGGGGGATTTTATGGTGTACGCAGATGGTCAGCCGGTGATCATAGACGTAGGCTTCGGCACCTATAATGCCAGGACTTTTTCCAAAGATCGTTATGACCTGTGGTATCTTAATTCCGCCCATCATAATGTGCCGCTGATCAATGGATACCAACAGCCGGCGGGCGCGGCATTCGGAGCGCACGACGTGTTTTATACCGGCAATGACAAAAAGATAGCGCTGCAGATGGATATAACCCGGGCCTATCCGGCGGAGGCAGGCGTGAAGAAATGGGACCGGACCGTACAGCTGGACAAGATCCGCAATGAAGTGACCGTGACAGACGATTATGTCCTGGATAAAAGGGAAGGAAAACTGTCGCAAACTTTTATGACCGTATGCCCTACGGACTTTCAAAAAGCCGGTCAGATCATCTTTTCCATACCCGGCCATCGCTCCGTCCTCCTCGAATATGATCCTAAGGCATGGACGGTAAGACAGGAGCAGATGAGCACCTCAGAACCGGATGAACGGCGTGTCGCCGACAACTGGGGACACCGGCCTATCTGGCGCCTTCTGCTGGAGAATAAGACCACCGGGAAAAAAGGACAATTTCATTATACGATCAGACAATTATAACATTGTATAACATTAAAGGAAAATTTGGCTCCTCCCAGACAACTTCATATGAACCGGAAAATTTTATCCCCTTGTTTGGCGCTGATCCTGTTGTTATGTGCCGGCGTTGCATTCACACAGGATAATGGAGGCCGGGATGCCTACCAGGACCTTACTCATTACAGCAGGGTGTTCGGACACGAAAAATACTATCGCCTTTATCTCCCGCAGGGATATGCCGGCGCCTCCCGCAGGTATCCGGTGATCTATTTCTTTCACGGGTGGGGCGGAAGACATTTTAAGGACGACAATGCCAAGCTGGAATATGTAAAAATAAAAAAGCTGGTAGACCATTACCAGGTGATCCTGGTGATGTGGGATGGGAATATCGAACTGTCCGAACCACGGCCTTATAATGTCGGCAACCATGAAGATGTGAAGTTCCGGACCCAGATGAAAGATTACTTTCCGGAACTGGTAACCTATATCGATTCTTCCTACCGGACGCTGACAGACCGCGGGCACAGGGGCATCATCGGGTTCAGCATGGGTGGGTTCATGTCCTTTTTTCTGGCCGGTAAATACCCGGATAAGGTGTCCGCCGCCGTTAGCCTGGCCGGCAGCCCGGAGTTCTTTGTAGGTTACCCGGACAACCAGGAATTGTATCCCATGCGTTATGCTTTCCCGAACCTTCGCGACGTGGCTGCCCGTATGCATAATGGGAACACCGATATTTTGTATTATCTCAACAGGGAAGTCCATGCGGGAGCGCTCTGGGATGAAAAAGTTAATCTTGAATACTGGACCTTTCCCGGCGGCCACATGATCGACCGGCCGGGAGAGACCATCGTTTTTGAGAAAGCGATGAAGTTCGTTATGGACGCTTTCAAAAAGCAGGGCGGCGCCGGCGACCCGGCCGCTGGCTCCGGAATCTCCCATTGGCCGGCCGCAACGAACAGCGACCCGCAACCCGCCAACTGGTCACATTATGATCTCTATCCGGACTTCAGCGTATGGGGCTATCAGGTGAAAAGCGACAAGCACGAACCGGGCTTCCTCACCTTAGACAACGTGGATAAGAACGGTTGGAGATTTTGTACGCGGCGATGGCTGCCTGACGGTCCACCCCTGGACGAAATACAGGTTCATATTACTACCGCTCCCTTATACAAACCCAATACGGTCTATGGGCTGGCGACCTGGCATAACCTGACAGGGGCTGTGACGATGAGCAGCGTGCTTAGCGATAGCACAGGCCGTATCTCCGTGAAAAGTGATGGGGCAGGAGGGACGACGGGTTTATTTACGGAGAACGAAACACCGGAGTTTGTTTTTCTGGACTACTCCACTGACGGGCATACAGCGGCTTCTGGCCATTCTTCGTCTCCTACCTACTCTTCGGCCCTTTCCCGTTCCGCAGGAGCATTTTCTCCTGCGCAGGTTCCTGCCGGCCAGCGGATGCTTGCCGTAGCCGCCAATGATCAATTATTCATACGTCTTTTCAACCGTGGCGGGGAAGTAAAAAATACACAGCAGATCCGGGTGCGGCTTTACACGAAAGACCCTTCCGTCCGGATCAGAGATTCGATAGTGACGCTCACCATCCTTCCAGGTCAAAGGATTGCAGCGCTGCCCCCGCTGGCTTTATCCTGCTCCAAAACTCCGCCTCCTCATGCGGAACCGGCGGAGATACGGTTTCATCTGGCGATAAGTTGGTCCGGAAAGGCTGTCAGGGCCAGTAGTGAAGATAAGCCCGGGAAGGCGGTTATGGATGACCGCGTGACCGTCGCCTCCGATGAATTCATCGTGCCTGTATTTTTTAAAGCCGCCCTCTTTGACAGCATACGGGTGGATGACGGAAGGCAGGTCCGGGATACGGTCATCGGGGAAGGTAATGGGGATGGGATAACAGATGCGGGTGAACGGATCTTGCTTTACCAGGGTGATCACCGGCTGCGTTTGTATACGGACGATCCCTGGGTGCTGCCCGGAAGGGAACGGCTTGCGGACGAAATGATACCGGCCCGCTGGCCGGACGGGTTTACGCTGAGCTCAGTCATACAGATCTCCCCGGATTGCCCGGACGGGCATACGGTCGAATTGCTGGCGCATTATGAAACGAAGGCTTTCAACCCGATAGAACGAAAGCTCGCCTGGGGAAGGGTCCGGCTAACCGTCAGGCACAAGCCGGTTACTGCCCGGGTATCGATGGACGATTTTTTTGGCGTCAACGCAGGCAACTGCGCGGCAGCTCCCGCCGACCTGAAAAAAACCGCCAGCTGGATAAGAGATTATTCTCAATGGAAATGGCTGCAGCCGGAAAAAGACAAGTATACCTTCACCGATGCGTTAGGGAAGATGAACTACGATGCCTATTACCGGCAGCTGGATTCTCTTCATATTCACTCTCTCTTCTGCGTGCAGCAGGCGCCGGCCTGGATCAGCTCCGGTAAGAATGAAAAAGACCCGAACAGTTATGCCCCCAGCGGGAACGAGAATGGCCTGAAGCCGGAGCATTATAAGGAGGCCGCTTCCTTTTTTTACCAACTTGCCGCGCGTTACGGCAGGCGCCTGGCGCCTGACTCATCGCTGTTGACAAAGGACCGGCTTTCCGGGTTACGGCTGATGGATGCGATCGAAGTGTATAATGAGCCGGATGGCAACTGGGGCAACCATGTCAGCCTGGAACAATATGCCGCCTTGCTGAATGCTGCGTATGACGGCAATGGAGGGAAAATGAAAGGAGCGTATGGCATCAAGGCGGCCGATCCGGATATGCTGGTGTCCATCGGCGGACTGGCGGACAACCTGGGATCTCTGAAGAAGATCGTCTCCTACGCCGGAAGAGCTCCTTTCGACATCATCAATGCGCATTATTACACTTTCCAGAATATCCGGGAGGGCTACCGTACCTATGTACCCCCGGAATGGAGCAGTCTCGTGCCCGATATGAAAGAGATGGTGGCCTGGGCCCGGGTGAATGCACCCGGCAGGCCTGTATGGCTGACGGAGATCGGATGGGACACGAAGCCGCACAGCACGGAATTCGTCAGCGAGCAGGAGGCCGCCAACTACCTTATCCGCAGTTATCTGCTGTCGCTTGGCGCCGGCATTGAAAAATGTTTCTGGTTTATCTTCAATGACCTTGATGACACGGAGAAGCCAGGGGTCTTTTCTTCCAGCGGTCTGTTCGAAAATGAATCGACGCCTTTTACAGGCCCTACTCATCTTAAACCTAAGCTTACCTATTGGTATGATGCGACTTTCCAACACCTCCTGTCAGGATATTACTATGATAAAGATCTGTCTTTCCCCGCAGGAGACTCTACGATCTATCAATACCGGTTCGTCTCGGCCGATGGACAACGGCAATTGGACGTTTGCTGGTATTGTCCGAAATTCCAGTTTGCCTTCAGACCCTTGTCCGGCCAGCCTTCGCACGTGAATTTCAGGTATAGGATGAACGATAAAGACCGGGAGGTCAAAAAGGTCGTCCGTCCCGTGGCCGGTTCCCTGGAAGGGGCCGCGCAGGATTATAAGCGTGAGAATGGCGGGATATCCCTCAGCCTCGACGGCACGCCTGTATTTATAGAGACCAGTAAACAGCAACTATGAGAACGAATGTAATGACTCCGGCTTCGTTAGTGATAACCGCCCTGTTTTGCGCAGCCAGCTTCCTGGTGAAGGCCCAGACAGGAGACAAGAGCTCTCCCGGATCGGGCGCTAAAGACAATGATCTTCCCGTTCTCGTAAGAACAGGCAGCGGTGCTTATCGGTTCCTGGTAGACGGTAAGCCCTTTATCGCTCTTGGCGCCCAGCTCTGGAATAGCAGCGACTGGCCATATATATTGGAAAAGGAGTGGCCGCAATTAAAAGAGCTGCACGCCAATACGCTGGAAGCGCCGGTCTATTGGCAGAATATCGAGCCGCAGCCGGGAAAATATAATTTTTCGGAGATGGATACCCTTATCATGGGCGCACGTCTCCATGGGCTGAGGCTGGTATTGCTGTGGTTTGGCTCTTACAAGAACGGCAGTTCCCAATATGCTCCCGAATGGATGCTCTCCCGCCCGGAAAAATATCCGCGGATGCGCAATGCCTCAGGTGAAGAGATACAAGTGCTTTCGGCCGTATCGAAGGTGAACCGTGAAGCCGATAAAACCGTATTTGCAGCAGTCATGCGGCATATCCGCGAGGTAGACGGCCGGCAGCATACGGTGATACTGGTGCAGGTAGAGAACGAATCGGGATCCCTGGGTACGGACCGGGATTATTCGGAGGAGGCAAATGCCGAATTCAAAAAAGAGGCGCCCCCCGCCCTGCTCCGGCAATTGAACAAGCCGGCCGGGAGCTGGGAAGAAGTTTTCGGCACGCAGGCCGCCGAGACATTCAACGCATGGTATATCGCCTCTTATGTCAACGAGGTAGCTCTTGCGGGACAAAAAGAGTATGCATTGCCGATGTATGCCAATGTTTGGCTTAGGGAACATGGTTTCCGCAGACCGGGTGAATATCCAAGCGGAGGGCCTGTTTCCACGATGCTGCCCGTCTGGAAAGCGGCAGCCCCCGCCCTGGCATTTATCTCCCCGGATATCTATCACTCCAATTTCACAGTATTTTCAGAGCTCTGTGGCAAATACGCTATTCCCGGTAATGCCTTCTTCATCCCGGAATTAGGTAAAGGCACGGATTTTGCCCGTTTCGAATTCTATGCCCTGGGTAATTACGATGCGCTGGGTGTAGCTGTCTACGGTATCGACCCCTTCCATGCAGATCCCGGTGACGAGCGCGATAAAGAGCACCTGGACGATAAATTTTCCCTGATGGCCGACAACTATCGCCTCTTACAGGGCGCTATCGACAAGATAGCAGAATTACAAGGGACCGGCCGCCTCCGGGCCGTAGGGGAGGAACCTGGCAGGTACGAGCAGCTGGTAACGCTTGGCGGATATGATATTTTGTTTTCTTTCGGTGTCCCCGCCTATCGGAAAAAAACAGGCACCGGCAGGGCATTGATCGGGCACTTAGGTGACGATGAGTTCCTCATAACAGGTTTCGACGCACGGTTCCAGTTCCGGCCGCAATATGGCTCCGGTTATTCGTCCTCGGAATACCTGCTTATTGAAGAAGGTTATTATGAGAAAGGGCAATGGGTCCGAAAAAGGATCTGGAACGGGGATGAAGCGTATCATTCCACCTTGACGCCCGATGGGACGATCCTGCGGATAAAGCTGCGGAAGACGAAAAAGACGAATACCGGGCCGGTGAAGGCAAATTTTGAATAGAAAGAGGAAAATAAAGTACAGGTTTTGGAAAATAAGCTATTACCAGCCGGACAAACCGGAGGAAGAAATGAAAAATCGGAGAAATAGAATACATAAAATAGAATACATAATCGTAAATTTATAACAATATTAAGCCATATACAATTCCCGGAATGTCAACGATTGCTTTGCTTAATGAGAAAGAACTTGTCCGGCAGGTAGCCGATGGCAGCGAAGCTGCTTACAAGAGGCTGTTTGTCCACTATTGGGATCAGATCTATTCTATTGCGTTCGTATTCACCAAATCGAGGGAGATCTCTCAGGATCTTGTCCAGGACATATTCGCCCGGATCTGGATAAAGAAAGAAAAATTGCGGAAAGTCGACCGGTTTGATGCCTATCTCTTTGTTACCGCCCGGAATCTGATCGTCGACAGAATGAGCAGGAAAACGTTCTCCATTAAAAACGAACCCTGTCTTACCGAATATTTTGCGGACAGCTCCCAGTTATCCTTTCGTGCAGTGGAATTAAAGGAGATGGAGGAGATCATCCACCGCGGCATTCATGTCCTTCCCAACCAACAGCGGACGGCATTCTGCCTGAACAGGTTCGGGGGGTTGCGGCATGATGAGATAGCATTGCAAATGGGCGTATCGAAGGAAAGTGTAAAAAGCTATATTGTGAGGGCTATCAGCAACCTTCGAAAATATCTTGCCAAACATACAGAGGTATTGCCCCTTTTTCTCTGCGCGATCCCTATTTTTTAAATATTTTTTTCAACGAACGCTCCCTTTCTCCTCGTGCACCTGTCTATTATAGTATACTTCCGTGTAAACTATAAACGATTGCCACAATGCCGGAATTTGAAACCTTAGTAGATAAGTTTTTGCGGGATGAGCTCCCGCCCGCCGGGATAGAACACTTCTTAAGGGAACTGGAAGATCCGGTCAACCTGGAACAACTTCGCCGGATAATAACGGAAAAACTACAGCAGAAAGAGTATACCGGCCTCTCTGAAAAAGGATCGATCGATCTTATGTTCCGGCAGATGCTGGCCAAAGCCGCCGGTTATGAGTCGCCAGGTTTAACACCCGGTTCCTCCGGACCTGCCAACGAAATTTCTTCTTCCATAAGACTGCCAACGAAATATGTTTTCGTGCGACGGCTCGCGGCTATCGCCGCCGTCTTGCTGTTACTTGCCGGTATCGGCCTGCAGATCTGGTTTCATCGCCCTCGTCAGGGACCGCTGGCTGCTCAAAAGCCGGTCCCTGTCTCCGGGAACGATGTAGAGCCGGGCGGCAACAGGGCCGTGCTGACCTTATCTGATGGCTCACAGATCAACCTCAATGGTACGGACAATGGCGTCCTGGCTCAGCAGGGGAGCAGTAAAGTCGTCAAACTGGCTGGCGGCCGGCTTGCCTACCACATGACAGGGCCGGCGGTCAAAGAAATATTATATAACACCATGAGCACTCCCCGCGGTGGACAATATCAGCTGACTTTACCGGACGGTACCCGGGTATGGCTGAATGCCTCTTCCTCGATCACTTATCCCACGGCTTTTAGCGGTAGGGAAAGAAAGGTGGTGATGTCCGGTGAAGCCTATTTCGAAGTGACTACCCGGCCGCTGATGCCTTTTAAAGTGATCGCCAGGGATATGGAAGTGAATGTAGTCGGAACTCACTTCAACGTCAATGCCTATGCCGATGAGTCATCGGTCAGCGCTACCTTGCTCGAAGGGGCGGTAAAAGTATCGGCAGGCGACCACCTTCCGATGCTCATAAAGTCCGGTCAGCAGGCCGTATACGGGGCCGGCAGCGGACTGAGCCTGGTCGAGGATGCGGATACCGGGGAGTCCATCGCATGGAAGGAGGGCCTGTTCTCTTTTAACGGGTCTGACCTGCCGTCTATCATGCGGCAGCTGGCGAGATGGTATGACCTGGATGTCCGGTATGAAGGCCCGATATCCAAACGCCGGTTTACCGGGAAGGTGTTTCGTAACCTTAAACTATCGGAGACGCTGAAAGTGTTGGAACTGAACCACATCCATTTCCGGATCGAGGGGAACAGGGTGATGGTAATGCCTTAAGGGGCAAAGGATAGAGTTCTGTTGGTTAACCGGAACAAAAAAACCGGGGAGTGTTTGCACCACTACCCGGCGAAAAGTTCAGGTTACTAGTTATATACAATCTGGTACGACTGCTTATTAATTCACCCAAACAAACTCAAAGCTATGCAATTAAATGCTCTTTGTGAACCTCCACTACTAACAACCGTTTGCCGGTATTTCCGTGTAAATGGTAAAATAATGCGGATTATGAAGATAACCGTCATTCTGATGATCGCGGCTTGCATCCATGTGAGCGCCAGCGGCCTGGCGCAAAAGATAACGCTTTCGGAAAAAAAGGCATCCCTTGAAAAAGTATTTAAAAAGATCAATGCCCAGAGCGGATATCTGTTTTTTTACGATCTTGACCTGCTCAAAAATACGCAGCCTGTCGAGATCCATGTCAAAAATGCAGACCTCGATGAAGTACTGTCCATGTGCCTCAAAGGGCAGAACCTCGAATACACCATTACCAACAAGATCATCGTCATCAAATCGAAGGAAGAAGCCAGTGCTCCTGTTACGGCGTCCGCTCCTGTTTTCGCGGACATCAGGGGCAATGTAAAGGACGAGAATGGGAAACCCTTATCCGGCGCTTCCATTAAGCTCAAAGGAACGGACAGAGGCACGACTACTGACGCAGACGGTAATTTTACCTTACAGGTACCCAGTCGCGGAGGCACGCTGGTCATCTCTTACATCGGTTATCAGACGCTGGAAGTCACTGCTTCGGGTATTGTCAACGTCCAGCTGAGGCTGAGCGAGAGCACGAATGATGTCGCCGTGGTGATCGGGTATGGTACGCAAAAGAAAAGAGACCTGACAGGCTCTTTATCCACGGTCAACGCTAAAGACTTCGAAGCCGCGCCGGTTGTCCGGCTCGACCAGGCCCTGCAAGGCAGGTCAACGGGTGTACAGGTGACGACGGCTTCCGGCTCTCCCGGAGGTGACGTACGGATCCGTATCCGGGGCGCCAATTCCCTGACAGGGGACAATAGCCCGCTGTATGTCGTGGATGGTTTTGTCGGCGCCGATTTCACCACCCTGAACACCGACGATATCGCCAACATCCAGATATTGAAGGATGCGTCGGCTACCGCCATTTACGGAAGCAGGGGCGCCAACGGGGTGGTCATCGTCACTACCAAAAACGGCACGAAAGGAAAGATGCAGGTCGATGTCACGACAAAGTATTATTCTTCCAGGGTGATCAAACGGTATCCCATCATGGGCGCGGCCGATTTTGCCAAAACCGTCAATGATCGCTATGCGTTGCTCACACCCACGGCTCCGCCCCGGTTCTCCGATGACCAGATCGCAGGGTTCGAAAAGAGCGGCGGAACAAACTGGCAGGATGAAATTTTCAGGACAGCTCCCGGACAGGAACACCAGCTTACCTTGTCCGGCGGGAACGATAAGACCAGTTTCCTGGTCAGCGCCAACTATCTGAACCAGAAGGGAGTGATCGATAACTCGGACTATACGCGTTATAGCTTCCGCTCCAACCTGACGTCACAGCTCGCCAAGAATTTATCATTACGGGTCAATTTTGCAGGTAACCGGAATGAGAACCATAATACCAGCGGCACCACCAGCAGGGGGGGACCGTTGGGACAGGCTCTTGCCTGGGCGCCTACCACACCGGCGTATGATTCAGCCGGCAATTATATCCTGCATGATCCCACCAGCTCGATCTTTCAGAATCCCGTGGCCCTGGCTTATGAGACGGATAACCGCAGTTATGTGACCAACATGAACCTGATCAGCGGATTGCGGTACCAGTTTATTCCTGACCTGAGCCTGGACGTGCAGTTCGGATTGAACTATTCCAATGTTCAGGGCATGGGATATTCGGGACCCGATATCACCAGCAATGTCCCGGGTGCCAGCAGAAGCTCCAGTGAAAACATTCTGTGGCAGAATACCGACAACCTTACCTATAAACATGTATTCAACAAGGACCATAGCCTGGAAGTTACCGGTGTATTCGAAACGCAGAAGTTCTCCGGCACCGGCTTCAACGTCGGCGTCAGCAACCTGACCTATCCGGCTCAGTCCTATAACAACCTGGCGTTGTCCGCCAGCTCCAATGTAGGCTCCGGCTATTCGGAATGGGCGCTGCTGTCGTTGTTGGGCAGGGTCAACTATGCCTATAAAGACAAATACCTGGTATCTGCCTCCGTACGTCGTGACGGCTCTTCCAAATTCCAGGAAAATAATAGGTACAGCACTTTCCCTTCTGCGGCAGTGGGCTGGCGGGTAACGGAAGAGCCCTTTATGCAGAACCAGAACATCTTCCACAACCTGAAATTAAGGGCCAGCTGGGGATTGACGGGCAACCAGGGTATCAATCCCTATGGAACCCTGTCCACTTATGTCACCGATGCCGCTGATGCGGGATCTGTATTTGCCCCTGGTCCCAATAGCCCTCTCGTTTCAGGCGTCCTCCTGGGCAATCCCGGCAATCCTGATCTGAAGTGGGAGACCACGGATCAGAAAAATGGAGGTATCGATATGGAATTCCTGGGTGGAAAGTTGAGCGCTTCCGTTGACTATTTTATCAAAAAAACAAGGAACCTTTTGTTGAGTGAACCCATTCCCGGATACTTAGGCGGTAATTCTATTTTGACTAATATCGGTAGTATGAACAACAAGGGCTGGGAATTCTCCGTAAACGTCAATGCGGTCTCGGGAAAGGATTTCAGCTGGACCAGCTCCGCCAACATATCTCTTCTCCGGAACAAGCTGGTTAGCCTGGGTGCCGGCAAACCCTTTATCGAGATCGATCCCTTTATCCTGCAACCTGGTCAGGCGATCGGAACTTTCTATGGGTATAAATACCTGGGAACCTGGAAGGCACAGGATGCTGCCGCAGCCGCAACTTACGGCGCCAAACCAGGTGACGCCCGTTATGATGACAAGAATAAGGACGGTGTGATCAATACGGACGATTACCAGATAATTGGCAACTCGCTTCCCAAAACATCCCTGGGCTGGAACAACACCTTTACCTATAAGAACTTCTCTTTGAATGTCTTCTTCGAAGGCCTGCTGGGCCTGGATAAGATGAACTATTCCTATGCCTTCGGTATGTTAGGAGGCACCGATGCAAGGGAGTTTTTATTCTCCGACATCAAGAAAAGGTATATTCCCGGAGTTAATGAAAACTCGAATATTCCTGCTTTCAGCACTACTCCAAGTAACTCTTATATCCAATCCTCCCGTTTTGTAGAAAGCGCAGCCTTTGTACGACTGAAGAACCTGAGTGCAGCTTATACAATACCCAGGTCGACGTTCAAGGACATTCTTTCCGTAAAGATCTTTGTCAGCGCCACCAACCTTATCACTTTTACACATTACAGGGGTATAGATCCCGAATCCAACTCCAGCGCTCCGGAAGGGAATATAGGCGGTTACGAAGCCGATACACAGCAGGGTATCGATCAGGGAGCCTATCCTAATTCGGTCATGTGGACATTCGGTGTAAACATACATTTTTAAAGAAGTTTAAATATTCATTGTTATGAAAAAGTATTTGATAATTTGTCTTTTGGCGGCCCTTGGAGGGTGCTCCAAGCATTTTTTGGATGAGAATCCAAAGGGACAGGTCGTCGGTAATAATGCGCTGGCCGATATCAATGGTCTGGATGCCGCATTGACCGGAGCTTATAAAGGCTATCTGCGTACCTGGGGCACGGGATTTCTGACGTCCGCCATGCAAGGTTTCTCCATGGGCGCAGACGACCTGACCACTATATCCGGCGGCAACAAGGCCGACTTCAGGGAAATGGACCAGCTCAGTGTCACCGCCAACAATGATCGGATCGTCCAGATCTGGAACGGATGTTACAAGTCCATACAAGGCGCCAACAACGTCATTGGTAATGCTGGAAATGTTCCCGGTGACAAGACCAGGATCAACGAGATCCTGGGTGAGGCCTATTACCTGAGAGCATTGGGATATTACTGGCTGACCAGGGGCTGGGGGAATGTTCCATTGATAACGGATGTTACGGGTGGTGTTACCCCGGATATGTTGAGCATGAAGCCTTCAACGCCCGCCGATGTTTATAAAGTGATCGAGAGTGACCTGATAGCGGCGGATTCTCTGCTGCCCAATGCAAAAAGAGATCCGGGCAGACCGGGCAAAGGCTCCGCGGAAGGCTTGCTGGCGGACGTCTATTTAACGGAAGGCGGCTGGCCCATCAAGGATAACTCGAAATATGCCCTGGCGGCCCAATGGGCTAAGAAGGTCATCGACAACAAGACTGCTTATGGCTTCGATCTGGCGGATCTGTCCGATCTTTGGAGCCAACAGAACCCACCCGATATCAGCAAGATCGGGAAGGAAGAAGTCATGGCTTTCCAGACGAATGCCAACCAGGGGGGATCCAACAACGCTTTTGCCGGCGCCTCCACTACTCCCGGGGAAGAAGGCGGATGGGATGATTATATGTCGGAGATCAATTTCTTTAATAATTTCCCTGCAGGAAAAAGAAAGGACCTCACCTTCCATACTGTTTTTACAAAGGGCGATGGCTCTACGGTCACCTGGGAGAACAGTGCAGCCCAACATCCTTATTATGCCAAGTTCAGAATTCCGGATAACACACAATACTTTACTAACGTACCGGTCTATATAATGCGATATGCGCACGTGCTGCTGATCTATGCCGAGGCGCAGGCCAGGGCCGATGGTGCAGCCAATGCCGATGCCTACGCAGCATTGAATGCGGTACACGTCCGGGCTGGTTTAACGCCTTTGTCCGGGCTGTCGAATGACGACTTTATAACCGCCGTCGTCAACGAGCGGTCATGGGAATTCGCCTGTGAAGGCACTACCCGCTGGTTTGACCTGCAGCGGCTGGAGATGGTGGAAACAGCCAACGATGCGGCTCACAGAAGCCCGTTGGAAAATAAGATCATCCCCAGCCCGATCACTAAGGCCAGTTATTGGTTCCCGGTTCCCCTGGCGGATGCCAGCATTAATCCTAACTTATAAGGATGATCAGGTATCTGGCCGTACTCGCATGGATAGGGATAAGTTTCGGTACTGCGGCCAGAGCCGGCTGTATGAACCTGCCAGTGAAAGGAAATGTGAACGGCAGGGATACCAGTATCACGGTCATGATCGAATATAAAGGGGCTGTCCGGCATTTTTCTGTCCGGACAGCCCCTTTAAAATACAACAAGGATTTTGCCTGGAGCTTTGCGCTCGACGACGGTCTGGCTTCCGGGTGGCTTGTCGCCTTCCCCTATTTCAATGGAGGACGGGTGGCCCCTTCGTTCAAGGGTGCATGGGGGGCCGACCAGGGCGGAGACGGGGAAGTGTATCCGGGATTATTCTTCACGGATGGATGTGGCAACAAGGTGCCTTTCCGGGCAGCTGTGGCCATTAATGCAAGATCGATCGGCCGGCCCGGCTCCCTGGACTGGGAACAGGTGGATTCTCTCTATAAGGCAGGTTGGGATGTCTTTAGTCATGGATACACCCACGCCACGGGCAGGGATGTGGATGCGCTATCCGAATGCCGTGAGAACAATAAGGTAGTGCAGGAGCGGCTGGGAATCGTCATGCGCCAGTTTGTGGTCCCTGGCGGACCTGGGGATACGATCAGCGAGGGGCCTTACACGAAGGCTGCTTTCGGTCAAGGCATGGAGGCCGTGCACGACGGACATTTCCCCGGTCATACAATAATGATAGACCGAGATCTCTCTCCTGAACGGATGCGTGCGGGAAGGCTATTCCTGTATTCGGGCAATATGCGCGATAGTATGGATCGATATTTCAGGGAGATCAGGGACCTGTTGCAAGCCGGAAAGCGACCCTGGATCAATGCTTTTACGCACAGTACCGGGAACGACAACCTCTGGAATATCAGCCTGCGTTTCCCCGATATGAAACGCTTCTTCGGTCGCCTGGAAAAGGAATATGGACACACCGGAAAGGATAATATATGGGTCGCATCTTTCCAGGCCGTACAGGAATATTCGCTGATTCACCAATCCCTCGTATATTCGGTCAGGAAAGCGGGGAACCGGATCTATATCAGGATAGATACCGGAACTCTGCCGGTGGAATTGCGCCACAAATGCCAGACATTTGTCCTGGACAGCGGGCAGCCGATCGAAAAGATCACCTGCGTCAACGGTTCCATCGAGAGTTATTCACGGAATACGGTGGGCAAACAGCTGATAAACCTATGTTGGTAGTAGGATCAGATATTAATAGTAAAATCAGATATTGCTAGTAGGATCAGATATTGGTAGTAGGATCAGATATTGCTAGTAAATCAAATAATTGATAGTACGATCAAATAGTTCTATATGAAAAAAAATATTTTTATAGCCGCCCTATTCGTAGTAGGTTTTTTGGGTTTGTCCATATCCCGGTCATATGGGCAGAAGACGCCTTTTTATAATGATATCGAGGCCTTTAAAAAGCGGGACAGCGTACAGCCCCCTCCACAGCACGCTATCTTGTTCACAGGCAGTTCCTCCTTCACGAAATGGACGGATGTGGCAGACTACTTCCCCGGCTACACGGTCATCAACAGGGGCTTTGGCGGCTCCACTATTCCGGACGTGATCCGTTATGCGGAAGATATCATTTTCCCCTACCAGCCCAAACAGATCGTTATCTACTGCGGAGACAATGACCTGGCCTCGTCCGATACGGTGACGGCGCAGGTGGTCTATGCACGTTTCGTGCAGTTATACCAGCTTATTCGTTCCCGCATGAAGAAAGTGGATATCCTGTATGTGTCCATCAAGCCTAGCCCCAGCCGGGAGAGGCTGATGCCCCGTATGGCAGAGGTCAATCAATTGATCGGGGATTTTCTGCGTAAACAAAAACATGCCGCGTTTGCAGATGTATATCACCCTATGCTCAATGCTGAAGGTCATCCTATCGAGGACCTGTTCATCGGGGATAAGCTGCACATGAATCCGAAAGGTTATGCTATCTGGCAAAAGATCCTCCAGCCTTACCTGCTGAAGTAGATCCGGTACAGACTAAGAGTTTATGCTGATTGACAAATATCGGCCCGGTGCGCTCCGCCCAAAAGTTTCCGTTTAGATGTTAACTTATTGTAATCTCTCTTTTAACTTATTGTAACTTCTCTCTCTCCGCAGACTATATTTAAAATATACAAAGAAATTTGGGGGACTAAGCTTACCTGCTGATGGTAATGCCCTAGCCTTATTGTGTATGTTGAAAAATACCAACACCCTTCGGAAGAAAATACTTTTCATCATAGGGTCTCCTAACCAGACCACCCAGATGCATCAGATCGCATCCCGGCTCCCCGACTACGATTGTTATTTCAGTCAGATCTATAGCAAACATCCTGTGGTCCGTTCTGCAGTAAAGAGCGGGTTATTGGATAATACCATCTTTGCCGGTGAGTTTAAAAGAAAGGGGGACACCTACCTGGAACGACATCATTTACGGAACGATTACGCGCGGTCTTTATATGGCAATGAGTACGATATGGCCGTAGTGTGTACGGATCTGCTGGTGGCGAAAGAGCTTCAGACGATAAAGACGGTCTGGGTGCAGGAAGGAATGACAGACCCCATCACCCCCTGGGGCAGGTTCACCCGCCGTCTTCGTCTTCCTTCTTATATGGCCATGAATACCGCCTATAACGGATGCAGCAATATCTGCGACATTTACTGTGCTGCTTCACATGGCTATAAAGAACAATTCAGCCGGCTGGGCACGGAGGCTTCGCGGATCATCGTAACCGGCATTCCCAATTATGATAATGCGGCTGCCCTTCTGAAGAATGATTTTCCACATCAGGGGTATGTGATGGTAGCTACTTCAGATACCCGCGAGACTTTTAAAAAGGATGACCGGGCGACATTTATAACGAACTGCGTTAAGATCGCAGGAGGACGGCAGCTGCTCTTCAAGCTGCACCCCAATGAGCAGAAAGAGCGGGCCATTGCAGAGATCCGGGCTTTTGCGCCTTCCGATGTTATGATCTATACGGACGGGAATACGGAGCAAATGATCGCCAATTGCGATGAGCTGATCACTCAATATTCCACAGTGGTATATATCGGTATCGCCCTGGGGAAAAAAGTGCATTCCTATTTTGATGTGCCTGCGTTGACGAAACTGGCTCCCGTTCAGAATGGAGGAGCCTCCGCTTCTAATATTGCAGATATATGCCGGCGTTACCTGGAATTTAAGGGTACGCGGGATGAGTTCCTGGTTAAATACAGATCGCCTAAATTTCAATACGCTTAAATGGATAGTACAAAGCCAAAGATCGTTACGATCATCCAGGTTAGAAGAGGCTCTTCCCGCCTGCCGGATAAAGTGTTCAGGCCCTTATCCGGAAAATCGCTTTTTGTAAGGCAGGTGGAACGGGTGCGTGCGTCCCTGTTATGCGGACAGGTAGTGGTAGCTACGACCTTGAATCCCGCCGATGACCTGGTGGCAGCGGCTTGTGCGCAGGAAGGGTGGGAATGTTTCAGGGGGCATGATGCCGATCTTCTGGACAGGCATTACCAGGCGGCCCTTAAACACAGAGCGGATATCGTGATCAAGATACCGGGTGATTGCCCGCTGATCGACCCTGCCATCATCGACCGGGTGATCGGTTTTTATCTGGAGAACGGGGATCGGTATGATTATGTCAGCAACCTTCATCCGGCCACCTGGCCGGATGGCAATGATGTGGAGATAATGAGTTTCCAGACCCTGGAGAAAGCCTGGGAAGATGCTACCCGTCCCTTCGAGCGGGAGCATACCACTCCTTACATCTGGGAGCGGCCGGAGCAGTTCAGGATCGGCAACGTGGTCATGGAAGGCGGCGCCGATTATTCCATGACCCACCGGCTCACGATCGATTATGAAGAGGACTATCAGTTTATTTCGGCGGTCTGGTCAGCGTTGTATCCCGTCAATTCCCTGTTCGGTGTCGGAGATATCCTCGACCTGTTGGACAAACGCCCCGATATCTATATGATCAACCGGTCGCTGGCCGGCGTGAACTGGTATCGCCATCACCTGGATGAATTGACGATGGTCGATGCAGGACAGACAAAGTTTGCGGCCGGGGAATCGAATGCAGGCCCGCAGGAAGGCACTTTGTCCCGCTCGCTAACTCCCATCGCATTAAAAGTAAGAGAGCATATTATCCGAATGTCTGCTGGTGGCGGTTGTTTTATCGGAGCCTCTTTGTCCTGCGTCGAGCTCCTGGTGTATTTATATGCTGATTTTCTCAGGCTGGGGAAGCGTACACCTGTTGACGGTACACCTGTTAACGGCACACCTGTTAACGGTACACGTGTTGACGATCCGGCGGATGATTCCCGGAATGCGATGGACGATCCCCGGGATGACCCGCAAAGAGATTTTCTTTTTCTATCCAAGGGGCACGATGTTCCTGCCCTGTATGGTACGTTCGTGGAGATGGGCCTGCTGGATGCCGGCCGGCTCAACAATCATTTATCTACTTCCGATCATATTTACTGGCACCCGAACAGGGCTATCCCGGGCGTGGAATTCCACTCCGGCTCCCTGGGGCATCTTCCGGCAGTAGCGGCAGGCGTAGCCCTGGACTGCCAGCTGAAAGGGCTGGACAACCGGGTCGTGGTGATCACCGGGGATGGGGAGCTGAATGAAGGCAGCATATGGGAGACGATACTGGTGGCCAATGCCTATAAGCTGGGAAATCTGACGATCGTGGTGGACCGCAATCAATTCCAGGCAAATATCCGGACGGAAGACCTGGTGCCTTTGGAACCGCTGGCGGATAAGTTCAGGGCATTCGGATGCCAGGTCCGGAGGATCGACGGTCACGATTTTACGCAATTACAGGAGGCATTCGGTAAGGTCGGCGGAGACAAAGTGAATGTCATCATTGCCGATACGGTACGCGGGAAGGGGCTTCCCAGCATTGAAGCAAGAGCCGACCGCTGGTTCTGCTCTTTTTCGGATGCAGAAGTCTCCCAACTGCTGGAAGAGCTACACGGGAATATAGCTGCGACCATCGAATCAGAAACATTAGTCGTTCGTTGATAGCGGTTTAATGCCGGATAGTTTGATTGATGACATAATGCCGGTGAATTGACTGATGCGTTCATACCGGATAGATAGATTAAAGAAATACTGCCGGTGGATTGAAAAATACGCTCGCACCGGAAAGAATAGTTACGAAGAAATACCCGATACTATGACTTATGAAGAATTATTGATAGAGACGGCTTTAGCGGATGAACGTGTGGTCGTCATGACGGCGGAAAACAGGGCATTGGTACGCAATGTGCAGGCAGCGATCGGGACCCGCTTCATCGATACAGGCATTACAGAACAGACCCTGGTAGGCATGGCGGCAGGCCTGGCCTTGCGGGGACGAATTCCCATCATACATGCGCTGGCTCCTTTCCTCACCATGCGGGCTTTTGAATTTATCCGGACAGATGTCGGCATTGCCCGTTTGCCTGTTAAGCTGAGCGGGTATATTCCCGGCTTCCTGTCTGATGGTAACGGCGCCACGCACCAATCCATAGAAGATGTGGCCATTATGCGCGGGATTCCCGGCATGGAAGTGTATTGCCCGGCAGATGAGGATGACCTGGTCAGGATGTTGCCGGCCATCTGGTCGTCGGATGCGCCTTCCTATGTGCGGGTCAACCATAAGAAAGGAACGTATACACATACCCCCTTTGTTAAGGGCAAGGCGGAAATCATCCGGGAGGGGAGGGATGTGACGCTGCTGGTGTATGGCTTCCTGTTTGAGAACGCCTTACAGGCGGCAGACCTGCTGGAGAAGGAGGGATTATCGGTGGGACTTGTCAATATGCGGTCCCTGAAGCCGGTGGATGAGGAAGTGCTCATTCATTGTGTTTTGAATTCCCGGATGCTGGTAACGATCGAAGATCATTTATTGACCGGGGGATTGTATTCCATCGTAGCAGAAACTTTATTACGTCGCCGGTTGACGGCGACGGTGCTGCCCCTGGCTCTGAATGAACGCTGGTTCAGACCCGGTCTGCTGAAGGATGTGCTGGAGACGGAAGGTTTCACCGGGGAGAAGATCGCCGGGAGGGTCCTGCAGGAAATGCAGCTGGATAGAATTGCCGGATAGGACAATAAGCATACATGCGAAAGCTTATGGCATTGCCGTACATGGCGCCGTATGTCGGACGAAATGTCGGACGAAATGATCCTGGTTAGCGGCGAATTGCGCTCATAGACCAAACGGACCATCCGCAACGTGAACTGAAAAGAGCCGATATTCTGTTAATTGATCAACAAATATTCAACCCTGATATGCCTAATACAATAACATTCAACGAAGATTACCCGGATATAACGGAGTCCAATAAATTATACGAACGGGCGCTGCCCATTATGACGCCCGTTACACAAACCCTGGCCAAGGGCCCCGGCCAATATGTGAACGGAGTAGCCCCCAAATATCTTAAAAAAGGGAAAGGGGCGCATGTATGGGATGTGGATGGGAATAAATACCTGGATTATAATATGGCAATTGGCCCCTTGTCCCTGGGATACGCTTATCCGCGGGTTGACGAAGCCATCATTGCCCAGTTGAAGGATGGCATCACCTTTTCCATGATGCATGAGCTGGAAGTGGTGCTGGCGGAACTGGTTCACCAGGTGATCCCCAATGCAGAGGCAGTCCGGATCAGCAAGACGGGAGCGGATGTCACCAGCGCCGCGATCCGGGTGGCCCGGGCGTATACCGGCCGGAAAAAAATACTATGCTGCGGCTATCATGGATGGCATGACTGGTACATTGCTGTTACCAGCCGCAGCAGCGGCATACCGGATGCGATAAAGGAGCTAACCTCGACTTTTGAGTATAACGACCTGGAATCCGTTAAGAACGCATTGGATGAAGACGTTGCTTGTGTCATCCTGGAACCTTTTGTGTTTGAAGCGCCAAAGAATAATTTTTTACAGGAGCTGAAAGCGCTCTGCGAGGAGAATGGCACCCTGCTCATATTCGATGAGATGTGGACAGGGTTTCGCATTGCCGTCGGCGGCGCCCAGGAATATTTCGGCGTGAGGGCAGACCTGGCCTGTTTTTCAAAAGCCTTTGCCAATGGCATGCCTGTTTCCCTGCTGACGGGAAGAAAGGATATTATGGATCTTTTTAAAGAGGAAGTTTTTTTCTTCACCACTTTCGGCGGAGAGGCCCTGTCACTGGCGGCTGCCGTCGCCACGATCCGGGAGATGATCGAACAGAAGGTGCCGGCTTATCTCGCGGAACAAGGGAAAAAATTAAAGGATGGCTATAATGCCCTTGCAGGAGAATTGGGCATCGCCCATTATACCCGTTGTACCGGATATGACTGCCGGTCCCTGGTGAACTTTGAAACCAGCGCCGGCAATCCCCTGGAGCTGAAATCTTTTGTTCAGCAGGAGTTGATCAAAAGGGGCATCCTCTGGTCGGGCTTTCACAATATGAGCTTTAGTCATACGGATGAAGATATTGACTATACGTTGCGTGCTTACCGGGAGGTGCTGGGCCTGTTGAAGGAGGCAGTATCCCGGCAGGAAGTGGCGGCAAGCCTCCGGGGGACGCCGGTAGAGGCTGTTTTCCGGAAGGTGAGCAACTTCAATATGAAGCCGGTGATGAAAGCATAATGGAAATAGCCGGATTTAAGGCTGGAAGTGGCTTGAACCTTAAGGCTGGAAGAGCCCCTAACCTTAAGGCTGGAAGAAGCCTGAACCAGAAAAATGCAGATCTCAAGACCAGGAAGATTGGAACACAAGAAAATTTTTAAGGCAGATGGACCTTTTCTCATTAGAAAATAAAACGGCGATCGTTACAGGCGCCTGCGGTTTGCTGGGAAGACAGCATTGCAAAGCCCTGGCGGAAGCAGGCGCTCATGTGGTAGCGGCTGACCTGGACGAGGAGTCCTGCGGGCAGCTGGCAGAACAGCTGGGTGCGGGCCACCTGGCGCTGGGATTGGATGTGACCAGCACGGAATCCTTGCGGTTTGCCCGGCAGCGGATGCTGGATAAATATGGGCGGATCGATGTATTGGTCAATAATGCGGCTATCAACGATATGTTCGAAAATCCTTCCCTGGCCGCTGAACAATCCATGTTCGAGAATTATCCCCTGGAGATGTGGGACCGGTCCTGGAAGGTGAATGTAAGCGGGGTTTTTCTTTGTTCACAGGTATTAGGAGGGGTCATGGCGGAACAGGGAGCCGGCAGCATCATCAATATTGCCTCTACCTATGGGATCGTGGCGCCGGACCAGAGCATTTACCGGAATGAGGCGGGAAAACAGACCTTTTATAAATCCCCGTCCTATCCGGTCACTAAGTCCGCCGTTATCGGGTTTACCAAATTTCTCGCTTCTTATTGGGGCAATAAAGGCGTACGGGTGAATACCCTCTCTCCGGGTGGGGTAGAGAATCACCAGGATCCTTTTTTTAAAAAGAACTATGCTGATAAGACCTTGCTGGGCCGGATGGCTGCGCCGACGGATTATAAAGGGGCGATCATTTTTCTTGCCAGTGATGCGTCGGCATATATGACAGGGGCCAACCTGGTAGTGGATGGAGGTTGGACGGCTATTTAATCAAGTATAATCATTGTTAATGGAGGATAACCAGTTCAAAGAAAAGGCGGCAGAGATAAAACTATTGTTAACGGACGTAGATGGCGTACTGACGGATAACGGCGTCTACTATTCGGAATCGGGGGAAGTGATGAAGCGCTTTTCCATCCGGGATGGGATGGGAGTGGAGCGATTGAGAAAGTTATGCGGTATTGAAACGGGGATCGTCACGGGAGAAATGTCTGCCTCTGTGGCCCGCAGGGCGGAGAAACTGGGCATCGTGGAATTACACCTGGGTGTGAAGGACAAACTGGGGAAATTGTCGGAGATCCTTGAGCGGAGACAGCTGTTATGGTCGCAGATCGCTTATATCGGCGATGATGTCAATGACCTGGAAGTGCTGGAAGCGGCCGGTGTCACGGCCTGTCCTGCCGATGCGATGGATCCTGTGCCTTGTACCGTGGATTATGTCTGTCAGTTTAAAGGCGGTTACGGCGCATTCCGCGATTTCGCGGAGTGGCTGATCAAATGGAGATCCTGATAGAAATGTCCGATCAGAATGAATAATTACTCACTGAGTCAACGGAAAAGGCATTGTACTCCGGAGTAAACAAGCACTCATTAGTCAACCTAAAATTAATTATGGTATGAAAACATTTCGTGTCAGCAACAAGAGAAGTATCGGCAAGGCACAGCCTGTCTATATCATTGCCGAAATAGGGATCAATCATAATGGTTCCCTGGAGATTGCCAAACGACTGATCGATGAGGCCGTCATTGCAGGTTGTGATGCAGTGAAATTCCAGAAACGCACTCCTGAGCTATGCACGCCCAAAGACCAATGGCATGTGGAGAGGGATACCCCCTGGGGAAGGATGAGCTATATCAACTACCGGCATATGGTTGAGCTGGGATATGATGAGTATACGGCTATCGATGGGTATTGCCGGGAAAAAGATATTGACTGGTTCGTCTCCTGCTGGGATGAAGAGGCGGTGGATTTTATGGAGCAATTTACTCCCGGCGTTTATAAATTCGCTTCCGCCTCCCTGACAGATCATTCCCTGATCGCTAAAGTGCGGCAGACCGGCCGGCCTTATATTTTATCAACGGGCATGTCTACAATGGATGAGATCCGGGATGCTGTCGACAAATTCGGCACGGATAACCTGATGATCGCTCATTCCACTTCGGCCTACCCCTGTCCTCCGCAGGAATTGAATCTCCGGATGATCGATACTTTGATGGACATGTACCCGGAGACCCCTATCGGTTATTCCGGTCATGAGACGGGGCTGGCTACTACGGTGGCCGCGGTAGCCCTGGGGGCGAAGTTCGTCGAAAGGCATTTCACTTTGGACAGGGCGATGTGGGGATCGGACCATGCAGCTTCCGTCGAACCACAGGGAATGCAAAAGCTGGTAAGGGATATCCGGGATGTTGAGCTGGCCCTGGGTGACGGGATCAAGCGGGTCTATGACAGCGAACTGGGCGCGATGAAGAGATTGAGGAGAACGCGCAGCGCAGCGGCAGCTGTTTAATTTTAACTATGCAGACGATCGTATATTATACAACGGGCATATTATTGTTAAGCGTGGGCGTTTTTATCTGGCTGGAAAGAAAGTTTCCCTATACCAGGGGCCTGCCTTTGTTCCGGGACGGGTTCTGGGTAGACCTGGTATGGTATACGCTCATCCAAAGTTATTTTCTCAAGATCTTCATTTTTGATTATATCATTCTCCCCGTCGATAAGGCAGGACATCTGTCTTCTTTCCACCTGGTGACCTCCTGGCCTTTGCCCGTGCAGGTGCTGTTCTTTTTGGTAGTGCATGATTTTTATATCTACTGGTTTCATCGCTGGCAGCATCATTCCAAAGTTCTGTGGCGGACCCATGAAGCCCATCATTCCAATAAAGAGATCGATTGGCTGGCGGGCACGCGCTCTCATAGCCTGGAAATACTGATCAACCAGACCGTGGAGTTCGCTCCGATCATTTTTCTGGGGGCCAATCCCCTGGTTGTTCCAATAAAGGCCCTGCTGGATGCAGTCTGGGGCATGTATATTCATTCCAATATTGACGTCCGGTCCGGTAAGCTGCAATATTTCATCAACGGTCCGGAAATGCATCAATGGCACCATGCCAACTATCGCGAAGTATTTTATGCTAATTTTTCCACTAAATTCGCTATTTGGGACTGGCTTTTCGGAACGGCTTATTTACCCGGGACGAAACCCGTTGTATTTGGACTCTATTATGACTATCCGAAGGATTATTTTCTCCAGCACCTGTTTGCCCTGAAAAGGATCAATGAAAAAGAGCTGGCGGGCAAATACCGTTTATTCAGGGCCTATCATGCCTCCCGGCAGAAGGTCCTGCGGGGATTGAGGGCGCTTACAAGGCCGGGATTTCCGGGAAAAGATATTGAAAATTAAAAGAATGCCATGGCCTGGATCTATTTACTGGTTGCATCCCTGTTCGAAATTGCCTGGACATTTTCTCTGAAGTTCATGGATGTAAAAAAGTTTCGGGCGATCCACTGGACCGGCTTTTTCAGCAAAAAGGAAAATTGGTTCATCCTGGCGCCTTTTGCCGGTTATATTCTTTTTGGGTTGGCCAACATCGTCTTCTTTTCCATGTCCATGAAGCAGATCCCTGCCTCTACAGCCCTGGCAGTATGGATGGGAGTGGCCCTGATCGGGGTCAAGCTGGTGGATATAGCTGTTTTTAAGGAATCGTATAACGGGTATCAGCTCTTTTATATGGGGTTGATCCTGATCGGAATTGTGGGGTTGAAGAGAAATATATGATCCGGCGGCGGACCTTCGGTGGCCCCGGCTGATGCCTGTGATCGCTCTTTAAAACTGAAAATCCGCGACCAAATCGCGGACTCCAGCTTCCTATATGTAACACGCGCAGTATGCTCTAAGGGTCTGTAAGCTCTTATTAGAAGAACCAGCTTGACAATTGTGACCTGCTGGCCTGAAACCAGCTCATCGCAGCCTTCGGGGTATTGTCGGTCAGCTCCGAATCCTGGATCTTCACTTTCACGGTGATCAGCTGTTCATTTTTCATTTTCGAACGTAATTCAGCAGACAAAGCCATATTATTTTCTACCTCAGTAGTATCCGTTATCAGAAACGCAGTTCCTGTCACCTTTACAAAACAGGCAGTTCCTTTCTTAAAATAATCCAGCTTAGCGGGCATCTCTTTATCGAACGCATCGATATGCTGAGCTGGCTTAGGGATTACAAACCATATCTGTCCTTCTGCATCCACCTCTGTTTCAGAAATCACATGTGTAGGCAATTTTACGATAGAAGAACTTTCTGTAAAGAATAAAGCGCTCTGCAGCTCTGTAATCTTGCTCTTCAATGCTACTGTCTGTAATTCTTGTAATTCGGTGTTCATAATTTCAGTATTTGGGTAAAGATTAATTTTTGTCATCCTGCGAACTATGACAGTAAGACAATCGGTATACCAGTTCTCATCCTATTGAATATGAATTAATTGTGATTGGCATGACACGGGTATCCTGTCCCAGAATGGGATTCACTTTCCAAAATTAGATCAAGTCCTGTCCGGGAACCAGGTAGAACGGATTTACAGACCTGTATAAGGGACAATTATGGAGTGTTATAAGAGACAAATATGGAGTGTATAAGAAGTGTATACGAGACAATTATAGAGTAGAATGGAACGGGAAATATCCGATGGAACGGGAAATATCCGGGCAGGATAGGGACTTTCTACGCGGGGCCCGGGTCAGCAGGGGGCCGGGGGGGAATAGATGACGATAGGGGGAAAAAGAAAAAAGGTCCACTGTAGAAACAGTCGACCTCTAACGATTGCTTGCCATATGAAAAATCTTTATATCGAACTTTTGATATTTTCTCTTTTTGTTGATACAAATATACGCCGCTTTTATAGAGCCATGCAAACAACTTAATGTTAATTCTATTATCTCCAAGAGGTTAAAAGGAAATGTCAGACCCTTACTGGTATTGCGTTTCAAAAGATTTTCTCAATGAGGCCCAACGCTATTTCTAATCTTTTTATTAGTGGATTTCGTGTTGTTTCTACGCTTATTCCCCTAAAATTTACCCAAAAACCCCGGATCCTCGTATAAACCGAAATTGGCCGGGTGACACAAATGCACCCGGCCAAATATTAGTATGTCCGGGTTCGTGCCGGGCTGATCCACCCTTTCTCCTTATACCACCTGGAGGTTTCCATGAGACCGCCTTCCAGCGTATAGTCGGGCTGTATCTCCAGTTCCTTCCACAATTCCTGGCTATCACATAACCAGTTAGGGGCAGCTATCTCTCTCAGCTTTTCGCTATGGAAGAAAGGCAGACGACCAAACAGGGAGCTTATTTTTTCCGTGCCCCATACAACAGCGCGACTGAGGGAGAGGGGTAACCTTATTTTTATCGTTGGCCTCTCAAGTATTTTCCGGATACACCGGCTGAGATCTTTCTTGTTATAGGCCACACCATCCGAGACGAGATAGGAAGCCCGGAGCCTGCCGCAGTCTAGGAGCCGGCAAGTGGCCCGGGCAAGATCCTTTACATAAATGAGCGATATCATTTGCGGGCCCCTTCCTATATATGGCTCTATTCCTTTGCCCAGCAGACGGAAATATTTCAGAAAGTCCTTGTCGCGGGGACCATATACCGCTGTAGGCCGTATAATAATATAAGGAAGGCCCGGTTGCGACTTAATATAATTCTCGGCGGAGAGCTTGCTCCTCCCGTATGCCGACAGCGGATGTTCGGGGTCAGCAATCCGGATGGGCTTGTAATGAAGAGGATCCCCCGGACCGCCGGCCGCCAGCGAGCTGATGAAGATAAATTTCTCCGGCGGTTTGCCGGCCGCCATCACCGCATCCACGAGGTGCCGGGTATACCGGTCATTCACCAGCTGAAAATCCTCTTTCCGCCGGGAGTGTGTAATGCCGGCATTGTGAATGATATAGTCAAACCCTCCCTCCAGCCGGTTGAAATGTACGAGCTGCCTTTCCAGTAATTCCCGGGAGGCGAGGTCCAGCTGTATGAACCGGAGCCCCTCCTGTTGCAGAAAGTTCCTGCTGCTCCCCGGCCGGATACCTGCATATACTATATACCCGCTCCGAAGAGCTTCTTCGACGAGAAAACTTCCTATGAAACCGCTCGCCCCGGTGATCAGAATTTTTTTATGAAACATCGTCTTCTTTTATGATTTAACGCCTCGTAATATTTCCAGATGGCCTGTACCTGGAGATTGCTCTCCAATTCGGGATTTGACTCCGCGAATTGGATACCATTCCTGATATAGGCCCCGGTGATCTCCTTCATCAAAATAGCATTCACCCCCTTCCCCTGCGAATCCGGCCTCACCGCGATGAGATACATATCTCCGACCGAATTTTTTTTAAGCGCCGCCAGCAGGTACAGGAATCCCAGGGGTAACAACCTCCCTTTAGCCTTTTGCAAGGCAAGGGACAGAGAGGGCATCGTAATCCCGAATGCAGCCAGCTTTCCATCCCAGTCTGTCACCAGGGTGACGAAATCCGGCCGGATAAAGGAGAAATACTGGCTGGTATAATACTTGATCTGCTTATCCGTAAGCTCGACCACTCCATGCAAACCGGCATAGGACTGGTTGATTAGCTGGAATACCTCCGGGGCATACGGTAATATATCCCTGGCCCTGCGTGCCTGTACTACCTGAAAGCCTCCCCTGGCCATGGCTATTTGGGCGATCCGTTCAATTTTTTCCGGGATCTTTCCGGGCACTTTTATCCTGTATTCCACCCAATCCACTTCTTTCTCATACCCTGATCGTTCGAGGTACTGCGGATAATAAGGATAATTATAAGCAGTAGCAAGCGTACCCAATTGGTCGAACCCTTCAATTAACATCCCTTCATGGTCCAGATCGGTAAATCCCATCGGGCCGTGAATGGCGCTCATTCCTCTCTCCTTACCCCAGCTCTCTATCCGGTCCAGCAAGGCTGTGGCGATCTTTTCATCCGCTTCAAAATCCAGCCAGCCAAAGCGGATATAGTTTTTCCCCCACTTACGGATATAGGCGTGATTGATAATTCCGGCTATCCTGCCGGCTACCTTTCCATTTTTAAAGGCAAGCCAATACCTGGCCTCACAGTAATCGAAAGCAGGGTTCTTATCCCTGCGCAAAGTCGCCCTTTCGTCGAACCGTAATGGCGGCACGAACCAGGCATTGCCCTTATAAAGCATATAAGGAAAATCTATAAAAATTTTCAGATCCTTTTTTGTCGTTACTTCTTTTATCAGGATGTCCATTTTCTCTATGTTCCCCATTTTATCAGAATGTCTGTCCGTTCGGGCAGCATCAGAACGTCTGTCCGTTCAGTCAGCATTAAATAATATCCAGCTTTTTAGACAGCCTGGTTATCTTTTCCACCGCCTCTTCGATCTGGAGGCTGGTATGGGTAGCCATCAGGCTGAACCGGATCAGGGAATTTTCTTTCGCAACGGCCGGAGCCGTTACAGGGTTGACGAATATTCCTTCTTCGAGCAGCATCCTGCATAACCGGAAAGCCTTTGTATCATCCCGGATATAAATCGGTATAATGGGAGTGCAGGAGCTGCCGGTGTCGAAACCCGCCCTGTTCAGCTCAGAAAGGGCCAGTCTTGTATTGGTCCATAATTGCCGGATGCGTTCCGGTTCCTCCGAAATGATCTTCAACGAGGCGATGACACTGGCGGTTGCAGAGGGCGTCATGCTGGCGCTGAAGATCAGCGAACGGGCATGATGTTTCAGGAACTCGATCGTCACTCTATCCGCTGCGATAAATCCCCCGATGGAGGCGAGGGATTTACTGAAAGTGCCCATGATCAGCTCTGTCTGGCGGGTAAGGTCGAAATGAGCCGCCGTGCCCTGCCCATTCTTACCCAATACGCCCAGACCATGCGCATCATCCACCATTACGCTGGCATGGTACTTTTCCGCCAGCCGGGTGATCTCCGGCAGGTTGGCTATATCCCCTTCCATACTGAAAACGCCATCCACCACTATTAATTTCAAGCCCGCCGTCCCGCAGCTTTGCAGGGCTTTTTCCAGGGAACCCATATCATTGTGCCGGAATTTCAGCGTTTTGCCAAAGGACAACCTGCTCCCTTCTATAATGGAAGCGTGATCCAGCTCATCCAGCAGCAGGTAATCATTGCGGCCCAGCAACGCAGGAATAACGCCGATATTCACCTGAAACCCGGTACTGAATACCAGGGCGGCTTCCTTTCCCGTAAAGGCAGCCAGCTCTTCCTCCAGCCTGACATGAATATCCAGGGTCCCGTTGAGGAAACGGGACCCGGCGCAACCCGTTCCGTATTTATCGATAGCCTTCCTGGCGGCATGTTTAATGGCAGGATGATTGGTCAATCCGAGATAGCTGTTCGAACCGAACATCAGGACCGGCTTACCATCTATCATTACCTTTGTATCCTGGTCAGATTCTATTTCCCTGAAATAAGGATATAGCCCTGAAGACTTTAATTTCCTGGCAGTATTGAATTCCTGCACTTTTTGTCGTAGTAAACTATCTGATTTTGTGATCGCTGAGCTGTCCGTATAAAACATGTAAAAGAGTTGAATTCCGTACAAAACTATTCTCTAAGCAGGGAATGCAATAGTGGCCCCATGTCTTAAAGTTGGATAAACTATGTTTTCGTAGTTTTTTGGGGGAGACCGGCAAAAGGAATGACGAGGATCAGCTCGTCGCCTGTCGGTTATCAGCAAAAAAAAGTAGATTATTCTGACCTTGTGCAAAGAATGATTGTAGTATGATCCAGCTTAGACCTCAATGCGCTACCTGCCGGGTAAAGAATCTTTCGTTGCTCAGGAATTGCCCTGCTGCTTTGTTGGAGGAGATCTCCGAAAATAAAACGATCCGTTCTTTCAAACCAGGGGAACAGCTGTTGAAGGAAGGAGGAGAGCCGGATGGCATTTACTGTATCCGGTCGGGAGTGGTCAAGGCGGAGGTGCACGATCAGAGAGGGCGGGCACTGGTCCTGCGCCTGGAAGGAAAAGGAGCTATTGCCGGACTCAGGGCTATCGGGCAAAAGGACAGGCAGCCCCTGACTGTCACAGCAGTCGAGCCGCTTCAGGTTTGCCACCTGAGCGCAGAAAAATTCTATTCCATATCCGGGAAGTATCCGGAATTGGAACCGGAGATCAGGAAAACCTTACTTTTCGAGATACATCATGTTGAGAAAAAAGCATTGTCCCTGGTGAATCTTTCTGTCAGAGAAAGGATCGCAGAGGTGTTATTACATATTGCAGAAGTCTATCAATACCGGCAGGGACGCAACAGCCTGCATATCCACCTGGACAGACAGGATATGGCCGATCTGGCGGGCACCACCAAAGAGCAGGTATCTACGGTCCTTGCCGGGTTCCACCAGGCCGGGCTCATAAATATTAAGGCCAAACATTTGAAATTCTTTGATCTTCCCGGCCTCAAAGAGATTGCGGGGGTGTGATTTTTATCCGTCCGGCGATCCTTGCCCCGGTTATCCTATTTCCGGGCGGGGGAAAGTTGCTGTCAATAAAAAAGCGGGAACCATTTCGGTTCCCGCCTGGCATGATACCCGCAGGCAGCATGTTATTGTTGACTCATGTGTAGCTTAGAAATTCGGCTTATTCACATCCCACCAAAGACGGGTATTCCCGTTATCGGGCCCGCCAAGCAGGTTCGAAACAGCGCTGGTGATGGCTGCTCCGTTCGTCTGGTATTCGATCTGCGGATAGGCGAGCCGGCGGATCTGGGTTTCCGTACTGATCACTCCTCCGCTGGTATTGACGGCCACCGGGAAGAGCTTAGGATAGCCGGTGCGACGGTAATCTGCCCAGGCTTCCTGTCCATCGGGATAGATCGCCAGCCATTTCTGGGTGATGATACGTTCCAGCTTTACTTCATCCGTAGCGGCCGCATCCCACTTGATGGTGATGGTCGATATCGCCGGCGTGTTATACTTGTTGGTGGAGTCAAAGGCATCTTTGTAATTGGCTTCTACACTGGTACCGTCATTGAGGTAGTTCCCGGCGCTGACGCCCCATTGCTGAAAGGAAGTGGTGATCCCCGTCTCATAATTGGTCTTGGCATCTCCGGCGCCTGACCAGTTGCGAAGGGCTGCTTCGGCTTTAAGGAACCACACTTCCGCTGCGGTCATCAGGTACTGCGAAGCCGTCTGGTTGAAAGTAGACGTGGTATTCGGGCTGGAGTATCCTCCATATAAAGCTTTGTCGACAAAGGTGCCGAGACGGATACCGGCGTATTTGCCGGCTCCCAGGCTGTCGATGATCCGCGAGCCGGTGATCGGACTGGCGTATACGGGAAGACGGGGATCATTGTACCCGTTCATATAGGTCGTCAATGCCGCGCCCATACGGCAATCTCCATAAGAAGAAGACACCAGCCAGACATCGTTGTTACGTCCGCCGGATTGTGCAAACTTCGCGTCGTCGGCCGGAGTGGTAAGAAGGCCGCCCGGATCGTTGAGGGCCTTTTCTGCCTGGGCCTGGGCTGTCACCAGATCAGCTTTTACGATACGCATGGCCAGGCGGAGCCGCAGAGAATTGGCGAACTTCAGCCATTTATCATAATGTCCCTGGTAGACAAGGTCACCCGTACCCAGGTTGACCGTATCGGTAGCCGGATTCGTATTGGCGGCGAGATAGGCTTTCAGGTTCGTGACGGCCGTATCGATCTGGCTGAAGAACATATTATAAACGGCTTGCTGGCTGTCATAAGGAATACCGTTAATGGAGGTGCCGGCCTTGCTATAAGGAATAGGGCCAAAGCGGTCTGTCACACGGTCCATTGCCTCCACCTGCACCAGCAGGGCCACCGCCCACATGTCCGGATGGGAGGTCGGAATACCTATACCCGCTATTTTGGCCACCGGGGCCATCACCTGGTTGTACTGATCCACAAAAGCGCTCTTGCTCCAGCCATCGATGAGCGTATAGGTCTGGTCATTAAGAGAAGAAGAGAAATTGGTAGGAGAGGTCATATAACCTGCATACCCGTCCGCATTCAGGTTCTGGGCTGTCTGATAATCTGCATAGATGGCTTGTTGCAACGGACCATAGGCCTGGGAAACAATGCTGATCGACTGACCGGGAGACAAGCGGGTCGGATCGGTATTATAAGATTCGAAGTTCTTGGTGCAGCTGCTGGCTCCTGTCAGCAGCAAGGCTGCCAGGATCGTAACACCGCTATTGAAATTTGTTCGCATGGCGTAATTTTAAAAATGATGATTAGAAGGTAGCATTCAAAGTCAATCCCATATTCCTGGTAGCAGGCTGGTTGAAAACATCCACTCCGGAAAGGCCATTGCCCGAAGACATAGTCAGCTCGGGATCGAAAGGCGCCTTCTTATAGAAGTAGACCAGGTTTCTTCCCACCAGGCTGACCTTCACGGTCTTGAAAAATCCTTGCGGAATGGGTAACACATAACCGAGAGCGGCTTCCCGCAGGCGTACCACGGTGGCGCTGTAGATGTACTGTTCGGAAGCGCCTGTAGTGCCGCCGATAGCGGAATACCAGGTCTGGGCATCGATCGTATTGACCGCTTTTCCGGTTCCATCCACCCCGTTGACTTTTACTCCTCCTGCTTTCCGTGCATCGCCGGTGACCTGGCTGACTCCATATTGATCCATGACAGCCTGGGTAAGCGACAGCACCTGTCCGCCAAACTTCCCGTCTACCAGCAGACTAAGATTGAACTTTTTATACGAGAAGTCATTCTTCCATCCTAACTGGAATTTCGGATTGGAATTACCGATCTTAGTGAAAACAGTATTCTTGGTAGGCGTATAAGGATTCTGGTTGCCATCGCCACTGAAAATAATACGACCCTGCGCATCCCGGGTAAGGGCGTAGCCATAAATATCTCCGTATTGACCGCCCTTTGTCAGATGAGATTCATAGTTGTTGTTGTAGTTGGAAGTAAGTACGAAGGAATTGATGCTGTCTTTCGAATCTACTTCGAGGACCTTATTCCGGTTCATCGCTCCGTTGACAGATGTGTTCCAGGTAAAAGCCCCGTCCTTAATGACATCGTAACCAACGGTGAACTCAATGCCTGCATTCTGGATATTACCCGCATTCACATAAGCTGTAGAGAACAGAGAGGCCGTGACAGGCTGGATGGGGAAATATTGATTGAGCGTATTCGTCTTATACCAGGTGACACTAACATTCAGCCGGCTCTTGAAGAAACGCCAGTTGGTACCTATTTCCGTGGATTTGGTCTTCTCGGGCTTTAGCGTCCGGAAGGCAGCGGCGGTGTTGAACACCAGCTGTCCTGCCGCATTCTGGATATTCTGCACATTGGTGAGATAGGGAGGGACCGTATTACCAACCTGCGCATAAGTGCCGCGCACCTTCGCATAGCTGATCCAGGAAGGTAGCTGCAGCATCTGGGAAAGGATCAGCGACAGACCCGCAGACGGGTAGAAAAAAGATTCATTAGGGGTAAATGCCAGGTTGGAAGACCAGTCATTCCGGCCGGTCAACGTCAGATAGATCCAGTCTTTGTAAGACAGATCTGCGTTGGCAAAAATGGATTGTATCTGGCTGTGAACAGGGAAGGGGCTGTTGTTGACGGTGCTGCCGGACGGGCCGGGCACATTGCTGGTAGCAGGGCTCGTCGTGACGGAGGTAAGACCGGGCTGCGAGGCAATGATATTGCCGGCGGTAAAGAAATCAGGAGTGGAAAGATCTCCCTGAAGATGGAGACCGGTTGCCTTATTGTCTGTAATGCTCGTTCCCACCAGCCCGTTGATCTTGAAATTCGAATGAGAAGGGATATTGAGCGTAACGATAAAATCCCCGTATTTCTGTTCGGTCGTCTGATTGTTGATCAGCATATTTCCCTTGCCGTTAGCATTGGATACCCCGTCGGTACCGGCGTACAGATCGCTCTCATAGTTGTCGGCGATATGGTCCACATTACCTCTTGCCTGAAGGCTCAGCCAGCTATTCACATCATATTTCACGCTCCCGTTGAACAGAATGCGGTTACGGGTAGCTACATTTGGCTCCCGGTTGATCACCCACCAGGGATTCTGCTGACGCAGGGCATCCCCTTTGGAAGGCCAGTTCTGCCGGGCATAACCGATAGAGTCCGCATTCAGGTAGTTGTTTTTGTAAGGAATGATGTCCTGACCCCTTGGAAAGAGGTAGAGCCCTGTCAGCGGGTTGGAATAGATCCCCAATGCCGGCGTATTATTGACCGTCTGGGTAACATAGTTGACATTGGCGTCCACAGTCAGCTTATCGTTCAGGAATTTGGCCGTTTCGCGCAGGGTGAAGTTATTGCGTTCCAGCTTGTTCTTTGGCTCGACTCCCCTTGCCGTTGTGTTGGCATAGGAGAAATAGGTCTGCGCATTCTGCGTGCCGCCGGAAAGACTGATCGCATTGGTGAAGTTGGTGCCTGTCTGGAAAAAATCTTTCAGGTTGTCATGACCGCCGCCGGAGAGAGCAGGTCCCCAGCTGTCGATCTTGCCGGGTGCCGTCAGCCCATAGGAGTTCTGGAACTTCGGTTTATAGGCGATCTGGCTGGCAGATGCGGAAGAAGTGAAATTGATCGCCATCAGTCCGGCCTTTCCCCTTTTGGTAGTGATCAGGATGACGCCGTTCTGTGCCTGGCTGCCGTATAAGGCCGCAGCGGAAGCGCCTTCCAGTACGGAAATGCTGGCGATATCTTCCGGGTTGAGGTTGGAGATACCGTCGCCGCCGTCCGGAGTGCCGCCATAGGTATTGCTTGGCTGGCTATTGGCATTGGAGCTGTTGCTGATCGGGATCCCATCGATGACATAGAGGGGCTGGTTGTTGCCGCTGGCAGAGCGGCTGCCCCGCAGGATCACCTTGGCGGAACCGCCGACGCCCGAGGCGCTGGGAGAAATGGTCAGCCCGGCTACTTTACCATTCAGGCTGTTCATCAGGTTATCGGTCTTTACATTGGTCAGCTGCTCACCGCTCACCTGCTGGGTAGCATAAGTCAGCGATTTTTCAGATCTTCTGATCCCCAGCGCGGTAATGACCACCGTATTCAGGTCTGCCTGGGCGATACTCATCGTTACCTGTAAAGAATGGTCTTTGCCAACAGTGACTTCCTTTGCCGCATATCCTACATAAGTGAATACCAGTGTTTGATTCTCTTCCGCCTGGATCGAGAATTCTCCTTTGTCATTCGTGATGGCCTGCCTGTTGGCGCCCTTCACCAGGATTGTTACGCCGGCCAGGGGTTCTCCCTGTTCATTTTTTACCAGACCCGTTACGACGGCGGCCGGCTGTTCGGCTATCGGTTCCACCTTGGGAGTGACCGTAACTTCCAGCGTGGCGCGGATGGCGATGATATTCTTCTCGATGGTATAGGAGAGATGCTGATCTTTCAGGCAGGCGTCAAGTACGTCCCGGATATCGGCATTCTTCATATGCAGGTCGACCGGTTTCGTTTCGCGAAGATCATTATACTTATACACGAAGGAATAGCCGCTTTGCGCTTCGATGCTGGTAAACACCTTTTCCAGGGGCAATTGTTTCCCGGAAACAGATATTTTCTGAGAAAGTCCTTTTGCACTGATTTGTAAGGCAGTAGCTAATAAAAAGATGGTTGTCAACCTCATGATCAATAGCATTTTAGCAAACAATCTTCCCTTATAGGGGGAAAGCTGCGTCCTGTTGTCCGCAACAGGTGTGCAGTAAATCGGGGATTTCATACTTTTGTCCAGATTGGGTTTTTAACGTTAAATAGTCGTTTGTAAGAAGATGGCTGGTATTACGGGGAACCTTTTCATGATTCCTGGTTGCAAGCCAGGATGACCGCCGGGAGTGTTGCAAGCACTTCCGGTTTTTTTGCGCCTCAGGGTTCTGAAAATGGTACCCTCCGTCGCAAAACCATTAATGATGGTTCGTCTGTATTGTAGGTTCCCCGTTTCCGGGATGGTGGTGATCTATGTTTTTTTCATATGTAGAGTTTTTGGTGAGGCAATAGTTAGTTCACACGCCCTTAAGCGCGGCTTATTCAACTGTTATGAGAGTACGATGATCTTACGGTCTTCTATTTTAAAGTGAATGCCTATCAGCTCCATGATATGGAGAACTTCCGACACATAGGCCGTACGGGGTATCCTGCCAACGATCTCGTCCCGGGGAATGGCTCCCTGGTAGATAATATCGACGTTATACCAACGGGCGATCTGGCGCATGACGCTTTGCACCGGGGTGCGGTCAAAGTAGTAATAACCGTCTTTCCAGGCTATGACCGCCCTGGTATTGACGGTCCTGGTCCGGATGTCACCGCCGCGGGTATCGAATTCGCCCTGTTCACCTGGCCGGAGCAGGGAATTTTGGTTCCCTTGTTCCATCTGTACGCTGCCTTCCAGCAGGGTGGTCCTCACCGCATTCTCATCTCCATAGGCCATGATATCAAAATGAGTGCCCAGCACGCGGGTTGCTGTTTGCCCGGCTTTAACCAGGAAAGGCTTGTTTTTATTCTGTGTTACTTCGAAGTAAGCTTCTCCTGTCAGCTGGACGCTCCTCTCTTTATTGGTGAAACTGGTGGGGAAGCGGAGAGAAGATTCTGCATTCAGCCAGACTTTCGTTTCATCAGGCAGGGTAACCTGGTATTGTCCGCCCCGGGGGGTGGTGATGGTATTGTAGAGGATCGCCCCGGCAGCTGTTCCGGAATTTTTATCTCCCGGATCACCTGTATTATAGGCCAGTTTCCCGCTGTCCAGCTTGATCACCTGTATATTGCCCTGCCGGCTTAATACTCCGTTCTGCGCATTGTTCAATACAATTTGTTGTCCGTTGGCCAGGGTCAGAATGGCCTGGTTGGACCCGGGCGCGATATTCCCGCCTGTCGGGCGGGTATCGGTGATCGTCTGCGGGGCCTTAGAATGTTTTTTAGTGAGGAAAAGAATTCCTCCGCCAGCCAGGGTGAGCGCCAGGATGGCTGCTGCGCTCCATTTCAGGATCGGGAAAGAGAAGAGGAGGCCACGGCTCCGGTCTGTATAACCCGGACGCGGACTTTGGGACTGGCCTTCGGATTGTTCGCCGGCTGCTCCTGCCGTTCTATCGACCGACAGGATCCGTTGCAGAACAGACTGCCACTCGGGACTGCCTGGCTGCCAATCGGACTTACCTGACTGATCCGGTTGAATACCGGGGAGCAGGACAGCCCTCTCTTCGGGTTCGCTTTCCTGCAGGGAACGTATCAGCTCTGACTGTATAAGTTGCTCATATTCAGAATTCTGTAGTAGACTGGTTAGCTCCTGCTGCTCTTCTTCGGAAAGCAGGCCTACCCGTTGTTGACTTAATAAATAACGAATTTTTTGAGATAGCATAGTAGGTCGGGAGAGTTGTGCCCCCTATAGGAAGAACACCGGGAGCGATATTAGGACTATCGGGTACGAAAATATTTTTTACGTGGGACTGTGAGAGCTGGGCAGGCTCAGAGCCCATGCCCTTTGGCTGCCAGGTATTTTCGGATGAACCCCAGGGAGCTTACCAGGGTATTTTTAACCGTATTAGGGGAGATTCGGAGGGCTTCGGCGATCTCAGGGATCTTCAGTCCCTCATCCCTGCTCATCTGGTAGATCCTTCTCCGGCGGAGGGGTAACTGGCTGACAGCTTCGGCGATCAGCCGGCTTACCTCTTTAAAATGAATAAGGTGGAGGGGCGATTGATCCTGGCCGGAGGCTGTTTCCGCTTTCCCAAGATCGGAAAGCCCGTTCTGCCGGCTGCTTTTTTTCTTTAAATACTTATAACATTCATTGGCGGCGATGGTATAGATCCACGCATGGGGTGTCTGGACCTCTTCCAGTTTGTCCCTGTTCATCCACAATCGTATAAAAGTCTCCTGGATGACCTCTTCTGTGTCTTCCGCCGAGCGGGTGAGCTTCATAATATAGGGCTGCAGGTTCCCCAGATAGGCATAAAATAAGGTAGCGAATGCAGTTTCATCCCCTTGCGCTATTTGCAGTAACAGATTCTTTTCATCTTGCAGAAATGGAGGATAATGCAACGCAGGCGTATTGTTGAGGCTGCAAAAGTAGGCAATTGTAGCGTATCATATTCTCCGGTAATAGTTTTTGGTTTGTTCCAGCACCCAAAAAGAATTGTATTTCCCTTTAGGCGTCCGGATAAATTTGACATCCACCGGCATATGCTCATCGACAAAGAAGACATCCTTGCCAAAAGATCTTAAGAGGAAAGCCTTATGGGTTTTTGGCGCGGCATGCAGCCCGTCTTTATCCGTGCTGATCACCACCGTATCTCCTTGCTGACCTATGTACGTTCCTGCGTATTCCTTTAGCCGGGCCGGATCGACAGACACCTCTTTATAGGTGAATTTCGTTTGCGCCAGCATCCATTCATAGACACTGTCATTGTTATACGTTCTTTCCCAGCTGTTATGGTCGGCATCCGGATAGACGGTGAACTTTACCGATGGATTATTCAACCTTGCTGCATTCACCATTTGTGAATCCCGGGCCACCGGCACCACCTGGTCCAGGGCGCCATGAAAACACCATACGGCTGTATGGCGCAGCTTCCAGGTTTCTGTCGTATCGCCGCCCCCGCAAATGGGAATTATCGCGGCAAATACCCCGGGATATTTCATAGCGAGCGCCCAGGCGCCAAAGCCTCCCATGCTAAGCCCGGTCAGATAGATCCTGTTTTCCTCCACCCGGTACTTTTGTTTTATATAAACGAGCAAATGATAGAGATTGTCCGGCTCCCAGTCGAAAGGATGCTGAGCTTGCGGAGATACAAGGATAAAAGGGAATTTTTTTCCTGCCGCCACTAATTTCGGCGGCCCGTGTGTCTTGACTTTTTCCAGGTCGGTGCCGCTTTCTCCGCTGCCATGCAGGAAGATCACGAGCGGCCAGTGCTGGGTGCTGTCTTTATCATATCCGTCGGGAAGCGCCAGCAGGTAGTCTGTTTCACGGATAAATTTTTCCGGCGTTTGTTGTGCAGACGCCGTTAAGCCGTTGGCGCACAACCCGGCAATAAGGAAAAGGAATAAATAGTGTTTTGCCTTTTGCATGGAGTAAATAGAAGTAAGTAGGAAGATAGCAATTTTTTTATTACTTCCCATATTCCAGGTTTAATGCTTTTATATGATGTAAATTCATCATATCTTTGAGTGCAAACCTATTTTCCATGCCTGTCATTCACCACATCATATGAAAAATATGCCCGTCCTCCCCTTCGGACTGCTTTTGCTCTGTATCACACAAATCGGGTGCGTCCAATTAAAGGAAGTGTTTGCCTTTACGGAAACTTCTCAAAAAGCCCTGGAAAGCGATCATCAGATCGGTTATGGATATGCTGACTATTGTTTTGATTCCTGCTATTTATATAATGTCTCCGGCCAACAGTTAGTGGATTTTGACTGCAACTGCGGTAATGCGGAAGTTTATGACTCGCTGATCAAAAACGAGTACAGGATCCTGGGTGAATATTTTGCCGCGTTGGGCAAACTGGCTGGCGCCAAATCAACCATTAATTTCGCGCCTATAGGAACGGCGGTTGCGGCGGGGACTTATGGCAGCCTGACGATCACCTCTACTGAATCAAGCGTGGTCAACGCCCTGGCAACGGCTGCTACGGACCTGTTCACGACAAAGTATAAATCAAAGAAAATAAAAGAAATTATTGTCACCTGCCATGACACGCTTTCTGTCGCGATGGAGCTCCTGAAGCTGCATATCGACAATTTGAAAAGCATGATCGAACTTATGAGGCTGAAGGTGCAGCAGCGATGCGACCTCCTGATGGCAAAAACTCCGACAGATGCGGAGAAATGGACAATTGTATATACGTATAAACAAAAGATCAAACAGCTTGGGCAGATCACTGCGTCCTATAATAAAAGATACCAGTCCCTGGATAAGATCCAACAAGGTCACACCACGCTGTATGAAAATATAAATGACCTGAACTCCCAAGCCCTTAAAAAAAGGATCCTCGATCTGGCCTATAACATTATTTACCTTTCTAACAATTAATAACTGAGACATGGGTACAGTAAACGATGCCATTTTCGCCAATAAGCTGGGCCATTTTTACCTGGCCTTTGCACAGGGATTGGGTGATTATCTGCATACCCATATCGGCCATCTGCCCCAGGATAGGATCCGCGTTCTGTCTGACGAACAGACCAGGATCATTACCTATGCCAATACTTTTTTTTCGCTCTCGGACAAGATCGCGTTCGAACAATCGGATACATATTTTAAAAAGGTATCGGACTCCATCGATGCCATCAATGCCGCCATTAAAAAAATGGACGATATCAATAAGGTGATCATTATTTCTTCGGGAGTGATTACCCTGGCGGCTGCGATCGTCACGCAGAATGGCGGGGGAATTGTCAGCTCTTTGCAAACGATCATCGGCGCTGCGAAGGGGTGAGGCGGCTATAAGCAGAACGCCGGGGGATAATTTATTTACAGACTGATAATATTTTTTCTGTCAATACTTTGAAATCTTCATAACTTTTTTGAACTGCATAAAGATGGGCGCCTATGGCTCCATCTGCCGGTTTAAGGAGAAAGATCGGCTTATGTGCTTCCATTGACATGGGGGCAAGGCTTCTATAATGTTTTAAAAGAGCAATGCAATACTTGTCTTCTTCAACGGATTTGACAACGGGATCATTGCCCAATACGTATTTAGCAAATACTGCAGGGATTCTATTGGCCCATTTGAGGTATGATTTTACCGGTCTGCTTTCCTGGGCAGAGTATTGCATTACAATATAACCGCACGGAGAAGCAGCCTTATCAGGAATTTTAAATGAAATATTTGAAGGCTGCATCTCTTGTCGTTGTACCCATTGCTTTTTCCATGCGCTTAACGTAATCCCTAAATTTTTAATCCCCTGAATTGAGAACAAATCAGAAGCTACAGGCATAATTATATAGTCTGAGCTGATAGTAACAGCACGATTTATCGCACCTAAATTCGGGCCTACATCAATTAGAACTATTTCTGAACCTGACCGGGAAACAGCGTCATTAATAATAGTGTTGAATATAGATGTTAGTCTGAATGAATAGCTTTCCCCGTTAAGGCATTTTAGCCAGGCATCACTTAAACTATCTTCAAAAGCAGATAATGACAAATTGCCCAGGATAAGACCCAGATTATCCGTTATTACTTCAATATGTACCGGTTTATAAGGATCTCCCGAAACTACCGGATTGATTGAATCAAGAATGGTGATGGGTAACTCATTTTCATAGATCTCCTCCAGTCTTTCAGGGCTTAGGAACATGGAGGTAAGATTGGACTGATGGTCGAGATCTACTGCCAGGGTTTTAATACCCAACTCTGAAAGCATCCAGGCGACATGATAAACTGTAGTGGTTTTCCCTACTCCTCCCTTGTTATTAAAGAAAATTATTGACCTCATATTACCATTCTTTGTTTATTGGGATAGTTACTTTAAACTTAGTTACAAGTTTGATGTCGAATTCAGGTTTGCCATTTCCACTTTTCTCCAACTCATCAATAGCCCTGGTAATGCCATAGTTAAACCTGTTGACATAACCTAATCGTTTCATCGATTCCGCAATCACTACGTTTCTGTAGTCACTCGCATTGGGGAAGTTATCCACCGTTACATCGCCGTATAAACCTCCGGGATTAATAATTTCTATTCGATCGCTGAATTCATAAATATAAATGGGCGAATTAGATTCGTAACTCCGATGCATGACGGCATTCATAACAAGCTCTCTTAGCGACCAGTAGGGGTAATTACGTATCTGTCTTTCCTGAAAGCTATTGCCTTTTACAGGTCGTTCTTTAATAATATTATTTTTTATGAAATCATCTAAAACTTTCAATTCCGTTACATAAGCCCCCGAGAACTGTTTTTCAAATTCTACATTCGAAATCATATCCGTTCCTTCGAATTTAATGTATTGAATATAGGCTCCTGGCAGTTGAAATAAAGTATTGGTTCCAAACAAAAGGATCCCTGCATTGGTAGGGCACTTCTCCTTTAAGTCATAAAATCTAAGAGAAGCAAGTTGTTCTTCGGCACTTCTCCCGTTTTGCCTGATTGTCTCTTCGTCAATAGCCAAAGGTAAATATACAAGCAGGAAATATTCCATGCTAAGATCCGCTATGGTAGAACCCAAAGCGGGAACTAAATCAAAAGTTTTAGCATATGCTGCTCTTCTTTCAATTAATATATGCTCTTCTGCTACGGTTGCTTTCCCTTTTCGGGGGCCTATTCTTATCCAACATCTTCCATCATATCTTACCGGCGGATATAAGGAAGGTTTCACTTCGACCACAACTACTTCTCCTGCCGGGAATCTAAAAACAGGGCTTACTACTAATGAAGGTTGTGGTAGAACATTGCCGTTTGTTTTTACATTCCCTACTTTTTGTAACTCTTCATCTGTCCACGTCATTCCGGCCAATGCTCCATCATCATTTACTCCTAATAAAATATACCCGGGCTGTTTGTGGTTGGGGAAATCATTGGCTAATGCGCAAACAGCAGGTCCTAATTTATCTTCTCTTACAGAAATGGTTCTTTCGATTAAGTCTGATTCCATATCTGCTAAAAGCGCTTCCAATTTATCTTCTGTCAGCATCTCAACTATTTTAAATGTATTTCTTTTACTTTCCTTTTTTCTTTTTAAACAGTTCGATTTTTTTGCCTGCCTCTTTCAGCGCCTGTGAAGCCAATGCTTCATCTTGTATTTCGGAGGCTATTTTATCACTTAACCAGGCTAAAAGCAGTTCATCCGGATTGATTCCATAGTAAGCGGCAAAGGCTATTACTTGTTCCTTATTAGGCTTGCGTTCATCTCTTTCAAATTTACTTAGTAATGCGGTATCCATTTCCAACACTGCCGCCACTTGCCTTAATAAAAGCTTTTTGGCCTCTCGCTGCTGTCTTAATATTTGTCCCAGTGTATTCAATGGTCATTAATTTGACTTGTCTAAATTTGTCAAATATAAGCAAATATCCTAAATCTTTAATTTAAACCCCAGGTATAATTGTTCTGCCTCTGCCGATCGCTAAAACTATTGCCAGGAGGACACCGTTGAGTAATAATTTTTTAACATTGCGGGATCGGCAGCCTGATTACTTTTGTCTCCGCTATGAAGGAGGAATTGACGCTGAGTGTCGCAATCGACCAGTTGCGCTCAGGAAACCAGGACGCGTTTACGCATATTTATCATCTCTTTTTTACCAAATTCCGTAACTACTTCCATTTTTATACGGCCAGGCACGATATTGCCGAAGAACTGACCCATGATATCTTCCTCAAGCTCTGGGTATTTCATGAAAAACTTCCCCCCGGAGTGGATATAGAATCCTACCTTTTTATAATGGCCCGGAATTGCCTTTACAATCATTTAAAGCGGAAAAGAAAAGAGTACACCGTTCATCAAACCGTCATGGCCCGGGAGCCAATTGTGACCGATCCTGCGGTACAGCAGGCTTATCAGCAGACCCTGGAAGAATATCACGCCTGTCTCAACGAACTCGACGAAGAGCACCGGACCATCTTTCTGTTAAGCCGGGAAGAAGGACTGACCAACCAGCAGATCGCAGAGCAGCTGGGCATCTCTTATAAGATGGTGAGACGGAAAATGGAAACCATCCTTAAGATGATGAGAAGCCAGCTCCAGCCGCTTTCTTTCATTATCCTTACTTTGTTAATATTAGCTTAACATAGGTAGGGGGGGCATCGCCTTTCTCCGGTTGTTTTCATTGTATAAAGCAACGCTGAGTGACTTATACAAAAGAGGATTTACCCGAAATTTCTAAAAAAATATTTCTCGGAACTGCTTCCCCGGAAGAAGCCGAATTCTTTTGGTCCAACTTCGACCAGATGGCTCCGGGGACTTTTAAAGAAGTGTTGTTTTCGAAGGATATTCCTGTTTCATACGCGGCAGATTCCCCGCGGGATGCGGCATTGGAAGAGGAAAAAAAGAGGACACTGCGAGCTATTTTAAGTGTGATGACCCCGGTCCATGCAATCACTGCCGGCGAAGTTATCGCTTCGGAGGAAACTGCCGGCCTTTCCAGGGTGGTTCCTATGCGGAAATGGCTCCGATACGCCGCAGCGGCCGTATTCATGGTGACAGGTGCTACCCTCTATTATTTAAAGGCAGGACGTACCGGAAAGATAGCCATTGCGGCGGCAGCTATAAAATGGGATAGCATCGCCAATCCCGGAAATACTCCCCGTAAGATCACCCTGCCGGATAACACGACCGTCTGGCTTAATAATGAAGCTGTATTATATGTCAATAAAGCCTACGCAGATAACCGGCTGGTCCGGTTGAAAGGGGAGGGCTATTTTGATGTGGCGCAGCAGGCAGAACATCCTTTCCGGGTGCTGACAGGGGCTATCACCACTACGGTCCTGGGTACGCGGTTCAATGTGGACGATACCCATAGCGGCTACCGCATCAGCCTGGTGCAGGGAAATGTAAAAGTGGCGCAGGGCGAAAAGAATGATGATAACGAAAAACCAACGTTTAGCGAAACCCCGGCGACCGGCGCCGTATTGCTGACACCCGGGGAAACGGCTTTCGTCCCGGAAACGGATCCTGATGTAGTGTCCCATCCTGCCATTCAGAAACGGATCACCCGGGTGCCGGATGTGACGGGCTGGATCAGGGGTGACCTGGTCTTCAACCAGGTGCCTTTAAAAGAGGCATTGGAAAAGATCGGTCGGAAATATCATGTCACCATACAGGCCGGGGACCGGTTACTTGCCAACAAGGAAGTGAATGCCGTATATCCTTCCGGCCAGGATGTCGATACCGTATTAACACAATTGCTTTTCATCTACCAGCTGCATTTTCAGAAAGGAAAAGAAGGCAGCATACAAATAACAGGATAGACCCACCATATAATTTAATTGTTTATGACGTTGACACAACAGGGTCAGGGGCGATGCTCCTGGCTGAGAGGCTCCTTATTGACTTTATTGCTCACTGCGTACTTCCTGTCACCGCTGGTATCTTCCGGGCAGCAGGGGCCTGAGCAGCTGACTCCCCGCGTAACGCTGAAGGCTGCTTCCATCTCGGTAGCGGATATTATGAACAACCTCCAGAAGCAGACGAATTATCTTTTTTCAGGGGATGTAAAAATACTATCCGGGTTGATCGTCGAACATATCGACTGGCAGAATATTTCACTGGGCCGTGTGCTCAAAGAGCTGAAAGAAAAGGCAAGTCTCGAATATATGTTGGTGGACCGCACGATAACGGTCTCTTACCGGAAGAAGATCCCGCCTCCCGGCCGGAGGATCGTCGAAGGGCAGGTGAGGGACCAGAAGACAGGCCTGCCATTATATGGGGTAACGGTTATTACGCAGGGAGGTCTTAATGGGGGCATGACGGATAGCAGCGGCCGATATTCGATATCATTAAAGGATAGCAGCACTACGCTGATCTTTTCCCTGATAGGGTATAAATCCCGTTCATTAAAAGCTTTCGATAAGCAGGTGGCTAATGTATTGCTGACTGCCGATCCTTCCACCCTGAACTTTGTTACGGTCGAGGCCCACAGACGCCAGAATACGGAGGCTTCCATGCTGAACGACCGGAAAAGAGCGGCGGTGGTATCGGATGGGATCTCGGCGGAGAATATCGAGAAGACGGCGAGCATCACGACGGCGCAGGCCTTACAGCGGGTAACGGGTGTAACGATCAGTAATGAACGAAATGTGGCGATACGGGGACTAGGGGATAGGAATGTGGTGGCGCAGCTGAATGGAGCGCGGCTATCGGGGGCCAACCCGGATCAGAACTCACCGCCGCTGGACCTCGTGCCGGCGGGATTGCTGGAGAGCGTGAATGTACTGAAGACGGTGACGTCAGACAAGCCGGCGGATGCGGTGGCGGGATTGATCGAGCTGAAGACGAAGGCTATCCCGGAGCGGCTGTTGCTGACGGTGACGGTGCAGGCAGGGACGAATACGACGACGGGGATCGGGGGGAGTTTCACTTCTTTTAAGGGGAGCGACCTGGGGCCGTTTGGCGGCGGAGTGCAACAGCGGGATCTGTCTCCGGCCTTTTATGATCTGGCTAAGCAATTCCCTTTAGGATCCGGACAATTGTACAATTTTTTTTACACGAGCCGCACGAATGATGATTTGACATCGAGAGCCTATGCCATGGACAAGATGGAAAAGGCCATACCGAATGTGTTGATGAACTCCTACCGGGCCGCGGCGCCCAATCAAATTTATACCATTAGTTTCGGGAATACCTTTCATTTTAAGGGGGAGCAGGCGCTGGGTATTGTAGCCGGGCTCAACTATTACAAACGTACTACGGAGAAACACGATGGCATTCTCAACCAGTACAGTATCTACCAGGGCTCGCCGCTGAGCCGTCCGGTAATCCCATCGTATATCGACCCTAACAGCATCAACCTGGGAAAATATGCCGGTTATAGTGAGAATACCGGCAATGAGCAGCTGAACTTCGGCGGCCTGGTGACCGTGACCTATAAGTTCGACAAACGGAACGAGATCAGCGCCAATTACCTGGTTAACAGGGGCGCGGAAGAGGGAGGCAGCAACCTGGATGGCAGCTATCAGAATACGGGTATTCCTTATTCGATCAGGAACCAGGTATACCAGCTGACGCAGTCTTACCTGACCTTTAATACGTTGCAGTTGCGGGGCGAGCACAAGCTGACGAAAGGAGAATATAGTCCACAGGTGAGCTGGAATGTCAGCACCTCGCATGCGTCGCAGCTGGACCCGGATAACCGCTTCTTTTCGCTGATAGAGGACAGCAGTGTCTTTCAAGGCGTTCCAACCCGGGGCAATCCCGCTAATCCTAATCCTGAGGCGAGTTATTACAGGACCATATTCTCGGCGGCGCCGGGTATACTGGATGGAGTAACTATCACGCTGGATCCCAAAGCACGTAAGTTTCGTCATTTGGCGGAGGACAACTATAA
>JAATFV010000112.1 GCA_015655015.1 Chitinophagales bacterium
CCGCCAATTCCTGTTACCTTTTTCATTTTTTTCGTGTTAGAATTATTATGTCGGTTGTATATCTTTACCGGCCTTTCCGGATAATCCGGATGGCAGTTACTCTGCACCTGCCGCAGCCTCCAACGCCCCTATGTCCAGTTTGATCATTTTCATCATGGCCTGCATGACGCGGCCTGCCTTTGCCCTGTCCGGGTCGCTAAGCAGCTGCGGCAAAATGATAGGCGTTACCTGCCAATAAAGACCAAACCTGTCTTTTAGCCAACCGCAGGCAATCTCCTTGCCGCCACCCTCAAGGAGCTTGTTCCAATAGTGATCGACCTCTTCCTGGGAACCGCAGTTGACCGTAAGAGAGATTGCATCAGTCAGCGGATGGCCAGGACCGCCATTCATCAAAATAATTTCCTGCCCTTCCAGCTGGATGGATGCTACCAGCAAGGCGCCTTCGGACCCCGGTCCGCCTGGTGGGTTGCGGGCGACCCTGATCACCTTTGAGTCCTTGAAAATGGGAAGATAGAAGTTCATCGCTTCTTCAGCATTGTTGTCGAACCAAATGAAAGGACTGATCTTTTGCATAAAATGAATTTTTATGGTTTGCTTATTTCTTTATGGTTAACAATAATTCATCCAATTTTTCCAGGGTGGCCATCATCCCCTGTTCCATACCCATTTGAACCACCTTTTCCAAATCTGAAAGAGATTTATAAGTTACGATAATTTCTACTAAAGCGTTTTCCCCCTTTTCGAAGAAAGTTGTAAGCAACTCTGCACGGGGCAGGTCTTTATTTATTTCACCCTCTGCATTACTGAAAGCATCTAATGCGGTATAGAAGTCAATGGGTTTGATCTTCAAATACTCAGTCCAGCCCCAGTATTCCGTGCCGTTTGGATCTACCATTGCATAATGCCAATGGCCGCCCTCACGAAACTCCATTGATTTTGTCCTGGTGGTTAACGGCCTGGGAGCAAACCATTGGTCAAGAAGTTCACTCTTTGTATAACAATCCCAAACCAATTGCCGGCCGGCCCAAAACTCGCGCCTGATTGTCAGCGTATTTTTCTCCTTGTCTACAAGAAAATCAAATTGCAGATGGTGCTTCATTATTTTTGCTTTTTAATGGTTGATAAAAGTTGGTCGAGCTGTTGGAAGCGATTCTCCCAGACCTTCCTGAATTGCTCCAGCCATTTGTCTATTTCTTTCATTTTGTCAATCTCAAGCTGATAATAAATTTCTCGACCCCGGTGTTCCTGTCTCACCAGCTCGCACTCAGTCAATATTCTTAGATGTTTTGAAACAGCCTGTCTTGTTGTGTCAAAATGCCCGGCGATGGTATTAGGTGTCATCGCTTGCATGGCAATTAGAGCGATGATTGCCCTTCGTGTCGGGTCGGCTATGGCTTGAAAAATATCCCTTCTCACTAAAATGTTATTTTGATTTGTTGATTCTCTTTAATAACTAAACTATTTCCTTATCATTGGCAGGTACTTTTCCCTATTGTCAATAATTATCCAAAGAATGACTGCGATCAATACAAATACAATAGGCAACCCTGATGGAGCTATACTTATGTTGGTAAGTAGAATGCCTGTTAAAACGGGTACGATGACAACAGCGCCAAGCGCCCTGGTTCTCGCGAAGATCAATAACAAACCGCCAAGAACTTCTATGGCGCCGACCAGCGGCAAGAGCCAGCCTATTCCCATAAACGCCATCCCCGCTTGCACCATCTTTTCAGGCATATCCTTAGGCACCGGCATATAGTGAAAGAATTTATCCAGACCCGCATTGATAAATACCAGGCCGGTCAACAGGCATAAAACAAAGAGAATTTTACTTTTCATGATTATTTTATTTATATGAGCAACCAATAGGTTGCAAATGTAAACGCAACTGATCGGCTTCGCAAATTTATTTTAATAAAAAAACCGAAATCAGAAATTTCGGCTTCATTATACTTTAATAACCAGCTGTTTAAATCACAGTTCTGAATTCTATAGGTGTTTTTCCCGTTTTTTTCTTGAAGAGCTTATTGAAATACTGTGGATATTCAAACCCTAATGCATAGGCAATTTCACCAACAGATTTTTTGGTATTTAACAGAAAATTTTTAGCTTCCTCAATTAAGTAAAAATGTATGTGGTCCTGGGCGTTTTTGCCTGTTTCTTTTTTGAGCAGATCGCTCAAATAACCTGGCGATAAATTCGCCTGATCTGCCAGATATTTTACGGTCGGAAGCCCTTTTTCGCTTATATCATTATCTCTAAAATATTCGCTCATAATTTTTTCGATCTGAACTACTACGGCATTATTAGAGATCTTTCTTGTTATAAACTGCCGGCCATAAAACCGGGAACTGTAATTTAAAAGCAGCTCAAGCGTAGACACAATGATGGCCTGGCTGTGTATATCCATATTCTCCTGCAATTCCGCCTGAAGTTTCATTACACAATCCCACAAAATCTGTTTTTCCTTTTCTGACAAATGTAGCGCTTCCGATATCTCGTAAGAAAAGAAGCTATAGTTCTTCATATTGTCATTCAAAGAAGTAGCTCTGATCAGATCAGGATGAAAAAAGACTCCCCACCCTATCCTGTTTTCGGATAACTGTAAATGACACCGGCAACCACACTGGCAGGAGAAGCGTTCGCAAAAAAAGCTTGTGTCGCTGCTAATGTTTTCCCGATCAGCGGTTGATATTCTGCAAGAGTCGGATCATTGTTGAAATCGAAGGAACGACCCGAAAAATCGGTAGCAATAGCCCCCGGTTCAATGATTTTCACCTTTCCACCGAATTCCTCCACCTCATAACTCAAAGATTCGGAGATCCCTTCTACCGCAAATTTGGTTCCATGGTACAAAGCTCCGAATGGAAAGGTCACCTTGCCGCCAATGGAAGAAATGTTAATGATGATACCGCTTTTTTTCTGACGAAAATGGGGCAGCAACGCTCTGGTAACGTCTAAAAGTCCGATCACATTGGTATTGAACTGACGAAGAATGTTCTCCCTTGGAAAGGATTCCAAAGGACCGTAGGCTCCATAACCGGCATTGTTGAGCAAGACGTCAATTTCTCCAAATTTTTGAATTCCTTCTTTTACCGCCTTTTCAATAGAACCCGGGTCCAGTACATCGAGCCGGGTCACCAGAACATCGTCCAGTTTCGACAGCTCCGTATCATTCCCGGGATTCCGCATAGTAGCGATCACATTCCATCCTTTCGATTGGAATAACTTTGCGGTTTCTTTTCCGATTCCTGTGCTTGCACCGGTAATAAAAATAGTCTTTTTCATTTTTTTTGACATTTTAATTATGGTGTAAAGTTCTGCACAAACGGAGCCCGGCTTTTATACTAATTCATGGAAGTTGTATTCTTTTTACGGATTTCTATATGGCTCCAGCACCCTGATCCCCCCCGCTCCCGCAACGATTGCCTTCCGTGCGATCCCAAAGAACAACGAATGCTCCAACACTCCCGGGATCCCGATCACCCATTCATTCACCCGGGCCGGATCAGGAAAAGGACCCAACCGGCAGTCGATCAGGAAATTCCCATTCGCAGTAATAGCAGCCCCATCCGTCTTATCACTCATTCGGATCACAGCAGTTGAATCCGGAAAGATCCCCGACAGCCGGGACAACACAAAAGCCAGCGCATCCGGTATGACTTCTATGACCAGTGGATATTTCCCATCCAGCTGCTCCACAAACTTCGATTCATCCCCTATGAGAATAAATTCATCGGCCATCGAAGCCAGTATCTTTTCCCGGGTATGGATACCCCCGCCGCTCTTCAATGCATTTAGGTAACGGTCGAACTGATCGCAGCCATCAAAATAGACATCGATATGTGCTGTTGCTCCCATTTCCTTCACAGGGAAACCCGATCGCTCCAATAACAGCCGGGTAGTAAAAGAGGATGTCACCGCGCTGATAGAAGATACCAGCTCCGGGTCTTCTTTTATAAAACCTATCAAATGGCCAATAGTGGAGCCTGCGCCAAATCCGACAGTGCTGCCTTTCTTAATAAAGGACAACGCAGCTTTGGCAGCTTCTTTTTTAAAATCCTGCATACACAAAAATAAATATTAGGTAGTATGATTTCTCTCCGGCAACCGATACCACTCCTTCGCAAAAGGCTTCAACAGCGCATTCGAACCCTCAGGCCCCCAGGTGCCGGCAGGATAAAACTGCAATTGCTTACCGGGATACTTCTTCCAGGCATCGATAATCGGCATCACCACTTTCCACGCAGCTTCCACCTGGTCCGCCCGCATGAACAACGTAGCATCCCCATGTATGACGTCCAGCAGCAGCGCCTCATAAGCCTCAGGCACCCCTTCCGTATAAGCATCCTGGTACATGAAATCCATCTCCACCGGCTTCAGCTTCATCTGGAGCCCGGGAACCTTGCTCTCGAATAACAAGCTGATCTCCAGCTCCGGCTGTATGCTCATGATCAGCCGGTTGGGGACGATATCATCCCGGAAGATCTTGTGGGGGGAATCTTTGAACTGGATCACGATCACCGAGGACTGCCGGGGCATGGACTTACCCGTGCGCAGAAAGAACGGCACTCCCTGCCAGCGTTCGTTATCGATAAAAAGTTTCAGCGCCGTAAAGGTTTCGGTATCGGAGTCCGGCTTCACCTGGTCCTCTTTGCGATAGGCCACCCGGGGTATCTCATTGATGTCGCCGGCAGTATATTGTCCCCGGATAACATTTTTAAATACCTGGGGTGCCGAATAAGACCTTATACTTTTCATCACTTTTGTCTTGGCATCCCGGACCATCTCGGCCTTATAAGCGGAAGGACATTCCATGCCGATAATGCACATCAGCTGCAAAAGATGGTTCTGGATCATATCCCGCAAAGCGCCGGCATTATCGTAATAACCGCCCCGCTTGCCAACCCCTACCTGCTCCGCCACGCTGATCTGGATATGATCGATATACTTCCTGTTCCACAATGGTTCGAAAACATAGTTGGCAAAACGGAAAGCCATAATATTCTGTACCGTCTCCTTACCAAGATAATGGTCGATGCGGAATACCTGTTTTTCCGAAAATCGTTTGTCCAGGAACCGGTTGAGCTTTCTGGCGGTGTTCAGATCCGTGCCAAAAGGCTTCTCTACGACGAACCGGTCCAGCGCTTCCCGGTTGCAAAGCTTGTGCTTGTATAATGCTTCAGCAATGATCTCGATAAACTTAGGAGCCGTAGCAAAATAGAACATCCGTATAGTCTTCTCCCCGGATCCTTTTTCAAAGTCCGTCAGGCTGTCTTTCAAGTCGGTATAAGTTTCCGCCTTCATGAAATCACCCTGCACATAAAAAAGCCGGGCGGCAAATGCACCCCACTTTGTTTTATCCGCAACCCCATTGCGGCTGAATTCATTGACGCCCGCCAGCAGGTCATCTTTGAATGCGGCATCTTCCACCGCCAGGAAATCGACGCAATAAATAGCAAACGACGCCGGAAGATAACCGGCAGTATATAAATTATACAAGGCAGGAATGAGCTTACGTTTCGTAAGATCGCCTTTTGCTCCAAAAATGGTGATCGCTGCGGGATGAACTTTACCTTGTTTCATATCAGACAAACTTAATAATTTAAAAGATAATTACCGGTACTATATATTATCATTCTGTAATATAGTATAGCTGGGACGGTAAGGAAAGAATAACCGTATCGCCCTGTTTAATATTGCGGTTGACCGTTCTTACCGTAATACGATTGCCTGCCAGCAAAACCTCCAGCTCATTAGCATTTCCTAAAAAATTCACTTTAGTCACGATCCCCCCGGGAAAGGTCACCATTCCCGATCCATCGCCGGCCTGCGAATCTCCCGAAGCCCGAAAGCCGTCAGCATCCTGGCGTTCAGCCACTCCTGTTTCAACATCCTCCGGCCGAATGAACAGCTTCTTACCATTCATGGACATTCCCGATGTTCCCGGGAACCCCTTCGCCAGGTCCGCACTTAGTAAATTATAACTCCCAAACAACCCGGCCGCATATTCGTTCACAGGCTCCCGATATACCCGGGCAGGCTCCCCTTTCTGAATGATCTGCCCCGCCTTCATAATAAAGATCTCGTCCGCCCAGGACAGCGTATCCAGGGGATCATGCGACACCAGCAAACAGGTGATCTGCAGCTTTTCCCCGATATCGCTGATGACGGATTTTAAGATCCCTTTATGGATCAGGTCCAGGTTGGAGAAAGGTTCATCCAGTAACAGCAGCCTGGGAGAAGTGATCAGCAGCCTGGCCAGGGCGATCCGTTGTTTCTCTCCCCCCGATAGCTGATCCGTCTTTCGTTTTAACAAATGATCGATCCGGCACACCTTATAAATAACATCCGCTTCCCCTTCCGGTAACAGATTGGCATATTCCAACACTTCTTCGACCCGGTATGAATTGCGCAATTCAAAATGCTGCGACAGATAGGCAATGCCCGGCTGTCCCGGTATCAATCGTTCAAAAGGCCCCCTGACTCTCTCCTCTTCAAAAAGCACCTGTCCCATATCCGGCTGGATCAATCCTCCGATGATCTTCAGCAGGGTGGTCTTACCCGAGCCCGATTCTCCGGCGATAGCAATTTTCCGGGATCTCTGCTGGGAAAAGCTGATCTCCTTTAATACCCAATTCTTTCCTTCCCGCTTACTAACTCCCTGTACGTTTAATAAATTCATAAAATCAGACGGAAATTTTATACCTTTTCGCATCAAAAATAATCATTATCAATCAATTAAGCCCGATATATGAAACGGACACCTCTCCTGCTCATAACAACATCCTGCCTGCTGCTGCTCCTTTTTTCCGCCTGCAGCCACCCGGACACACAACGATCGCCCGCATCCGCATCCACCGATCCTTCCAAAGGAAATGATCCTTCCAAACGAGACAATCTTTCCAAAGAAGATGCTTGTTCCAAAGGAGATGATGAAATAGTAATGGCGATCCTGTATCAGCAGCAAGCGGCAGAATACCGGGCCCTCTGTCTGCAATCTTACGGGTTCGCCAGACAACGGATAACGGAAGCAGTCACTAAATATAAAAAAGGGCATGACACCACCCGGCTGGCCGTAGTCACTGACCTCGATGAAACAGCCCTGGACAACAGTTCCAATGAAGCCTGGTCATACCTGCACGACTCTTCCTATACCCCCGCGCAATTCGACAACTGGATATTAATGGGCAAAGCCGGCCCTGTTCCGGGCAGCATCGCTTTCTTCAACTATGTAGATCAGCAAAAAGACCGCCATGGCCGTAAAATTATCGATATTTACTACGTATCGAACCGAAAGGATTCCCTTCCCATCATACAAGCCACCATGAACAACATGACCAACCTTGGATTTCCTCAAATCCGGCAGGACCACTTCCTGTTCGACCCTTCGAAAGATCCCAGCAAAGAATCCAGGAGAGCGGCCATCCGGCACAATCACAACATCGTCCTGTTGCTGGGCGATAACTTAGCTGACTTCGATGCCGCCTTTGATAATAGCATGGGCGATCCGGAAGAACGATTAAAAAAGGTAGACAGCCTGGAAAGCAAATTCGGCAGCAGGTATATCGTATTCCCCAATGCGGAATATGGTGATTGGGAAGGAACCTTGTATAAAGGACATTATTCCAATTTAAAGGAAAAAAGGAAAAAACGGCGGGAATCCTTACATTCCTGGTAACCGGCTAATCTGACCTGTCCTGAAAACAACATCGCCGGTCGTACCTTTGAGCGGCTTTAACTTTGAACATCCATTTATGAAGGAACACCCGATCCAGCTCAGAACAGTGAATGTAACCCGTTATGTCACACCCTTACGGGAAGGCGGCTCCCTGCCAGCCATAGCCGAGGCCGACGATGAATTCCTCTACGTACTCAAGTTTCGAGGCGCAGGACAAGGCGTCAAAGCGCTGATTGCCGAGCTGATCGGTGGGGAGATCGCCCGTACGCTTGGCCTGAAAGTGCCGGAGATCGTCTTCGCCAACCTCGACAGCGCCTTCGGCCGGACCGAGCCCGATGAGGAAATACAGGATCTGCTGAAAGCAAGCGTAGGCCTTAACCTGGCGCTTCACTATCTTTCCGGCGCCATCACCTTCGATCCTACGGTGACCCGGCTGCCGACCCGGCTGGCTTCTCAGATCGTCTGGCTGGACTGCCTCCTCACCAATGTAGACCGCACCCCCCGCAATACGAATATGCTTGTCTGGAATAAAGAGTTATGGCTGATCGACCACGGAGCCTCCCTTTATTTTCACCATTCCTGGGACAATTGGGCCGAGCAGGCCACTCGCCCCTTCATCCAGGTCAAAGATCATGTATTGCTGCCGCAGGCCGCTGAGCTGGACGCCGTTGACGGGGAATTTCGTTCCATCCTTACCAATGAACGCATTCACGCCATCGTCTCCCTGATCCCCGACGAATGGCTGACAGGCTGGTCGCAAACCGGTTCCCCCGCGGAGCTTCGACAGGTTTATATTCAATTTTTAGTCACCCGGATCGCCGTTTCCCACATCTTTGTAAAAGAAGCACAGAATGCCAGAAAATCACTTATTTGAGTATGCCGTTATTCGCGTGGTCCCAAAGGTCGAACGCGAAGAATTTCTCAATGTCGGTGTCATCCTCTATTGCCCGAAACAAAAATTTCTGCAAACCCTGTTCAACCTGGACGTGGATCGGCTTCAGATCTTTTCTACCCATCTGGACCTCGGGGAAGTAGAAGAGCACCTCCGCGCCTACGAGCAGATTGCCGCAGGTGGCCCCGGGGCCGGTCCCATCGGCAAGCTGGATATCGCCTCCCGCTTCCGCTGGCTGACTGCCACCCGCAGCACGGTCGTTCAATCCTCAAAAGTTCATCCGGGACTATGCAGCGACCCTCCCGCAGCTCTCGTCAGGCTATATAACCAGCTGGTGCTTTAAATCTCCTTAACTGTCACAATCAGCCCCCTAATTTGCCGTGTTTACACCCCTTAAAATCCCACGCTGACCGGTAGCTTTGGGGGGTTATGGTGGAAATTTTCAAAACGAATGTTCAGCATCAAAAACAAGCAATCCTGCTCCTGGCTGCCCTATCCCGGGAATTTCCCCTGTTTAAAATAAATTTCGACCTGGATGACTGCGACAGGATCCTACGGATAGAAGGAGAAAATATCGCGCACGAAGAAATAATTGAGCTTATCACCCTCAATGGTTGTCAATGTAATGTCCTGAAATAAAATACCCCCTGTATATAACGTCAGGCGATCGCAAGGGTCCCTTATTTCAAAAAATTCGTCTTTATCGTCTCCACCACCTCCCCGATATCCCCGCTCAGCATCTGCCTCCACATATACAGCCCAAATCCTTTGGCCTGCTCGAATGCTATCGTTGGCGGCATGGTCAGCTCCGAAGGATTGACATGCACATCCAGCAGCACCGGTCCATTATGAGCCAGTGCCTCCGTGACCGCCCCGGCTACCTGGTCCGGCCTTTCCACCAGGATCCCCTTTATACCGATCGCCTGCGCCATCAACGCAAAATCCGGGTTGGTCAGATCCGTTACGAACGGCGGATACCCCTGCACCTTCATTTCCATCGCTACAAAACCCAGACTGCCATTGTTGAATACGACGATCTTGACAGGCAGGTTATATTGTTTGATCGTAAGAATATCCCCCATCAGCATGCTGAAACCCCCATCCCCCGACAGGGAGATCACCTGCCTTCCCGGGTAGGTGAACTGCGCCCCGATGGCCTGAGGCATCGCGCCGGCCATGCTTCCATGGACAAAAGATCCCAGGAGACGCCGGCCCTTTTTCATCTGCAGATACCGGGCAGCCCAGACCGTAGGGGTGCCCACGTCACAGGTAAAAATGGCGTCATCGGCCGCCTGCCTGCTCAGTTCCGCCGTTAGATATTCCGGGTAGATGATAGCCGCATCCCGGTCCTTATCGGCTTTTTTATCCAGCTGCTTTCTCACCTTCGCATAATCTTCCAGGCAATACTGCAAATGAGAAGCATCCTCCTTATTATTTACCAACGGCAGCAAAGCTGCCAGCGTTTCTTTAACATCCCCCACCAGGCCCATGTGCACCGCCGCCCTCTTTCCCAGGTTCTGCGGACGGATATCGACCTGCACGATCTTCGCCCCGGAAGGATAAAAATCTTTATAGGGGAAATCCGTTCCCAGCATCAGCAGGACATCGCTCCTCTCCATCGCAATATAGCCGGAATGATAACCGATCAGCCCCGTCATACCCACATCATAGGGATTGTCGGCCTCTACATATTGCTTCCCCCGCAAGGCGGTGACCACCGGTGACTTCAGCTTGCCGCAAAGAGCCATTAGCTCTTCATGGGCATCCCGGCACCCGCTGCCGCATAACAACGTAACCTTATCATGAGTATTGATCAATTCAGCCAGCCTTTTCAATTCAGCATCCGAAGGACGTATCACCGGGTGCTGCAGCAATAGCTCATGCCCCAGTACACCTTCCTTTACGTCCTTTTCGGCGATATCTCCCGACAGGACAATAACGGCGACACCCCGCAACCCTACGGCATGCTGCATCGCTATCTGCAGCACCCTGGGCATCTGGGCAGCAGAGGAGATCAGCTCGCAATAATGGCTGCAATCCCTGAACAGGGCCTTCGGGTCCGTCTCCTGGAAATAACCCGTTCCTATTTCCGTACTGGGTATATGCGTGGCGATCGCTATGACAGGCGCCATGCTGCGATGCGCATCGTACAGGCCATTGACCAGATGCATATTGCCGGGACCACAGCTGCCGATACAGGCCGCCAGATCCCCCGTCAGCTGGGCTTCCGCACCCGCCGCAAAAGCAGCCGCTTCCTCATGCCGGTAATGCAGCCATTTGATCTCCTTATTCTCCCTGATCTCATTGGCAATGGCATTAGCAGAATCGCCCACCAACCCGTGGATTTGTGTAACACCCGCATTCACCAGGATGTCCACCAGCATTTTGGCTATCTTCATTGTCGGTAATATTTCCTTTCCCCAACACCTGGCAAAAGGATAAGTTATAAATAATAGTTTTTTTTCTGTTTAGATCCGATGGGCTAATTTAGGGAAAACCAGCCGGAGATCCATGAAGATCCTACAGCTTAATAAATCGATATTTCTATCCAATCTTCCTTATCTGGCAAAATGTGTCATCGGTGTGATCCTCTGTTATATACTATACAAGGAATTTCCCCAATATCCGTTTTACTGGGCCATTGTTTCCGTAGTGATCGCCATCTCCCCGGATAACAGCAATCGCCTGGCCTATGACCGGATGAAAGCAAATATCCTGGGCTGCAGCATAGGCCTTTGCCTGTACACCCTGCATATACCCACACTGCTATTATTGTGCATTGGTATTATCGGTACCATCTGCGTGGGGATTGCCTTACGGCTTACCACCACCTTGCGAAGCGCGATGGCAGCCCTGATAATCGTGCTGATCCATGAAGACCAGGTCAAACAATGGTATCTTCCCCTGGAAAGAGTGCTCTGCGTGATCGCCGGCTGCCTGGTAGCTTTATTCGTCAGCCTCGTCTTTAACCGGGCCGGTCGCCTGTGGGGAAGGCCGCAGCCCTCCCCTACGGACGAAAATTAACCTTATTGAAAACCCAGCACCGGATGCGGCTGATACAGCTCTTCCAGCTTGCCGGTTTCCGCTGCTGTCAGCTTTACGGACAAGGCCGCCACCGCATCCTCCAGGTGTCCGGGCTTGCTGGCCCCGATGATCGGCGCTGTAATAGCAGGCTTCTGTAACATCCAGGCCAACGCCACCTGGGCATCGGGTATCCCCTTTTGCGCAGCTATTTCCGTCACCCGGTTCACCACCTCAAAATCCGACTCGGCGCCGTATAGCGACTTACCGAACGAATCCGTTTTGGCCCGCTCCGTCTCCGTTCTCTCCTTGGACCTTTTGCCGGTCAACAACCCTCTGGCCAGCGGCGACCAGGGAATAACGGCAATCTTCTGATCTACGCAGAACGGCAGCATCTCCCGCTCTTCTTCACGGTACACCAGGTTATAATGCGGCTGCATGCTGACAAACCTCGTCCAGCCATGCAGATCTGCCGTATACAGCGCTTTGGCGAACTGCCAGCTATACATGGAAGAAGCCCCGATATACCGGGCCTTACCCGCTTTCACCACATCATGCAGCGCCTCCATCGTCTCTTCGATAGGCGTATCATAATCCCAGCGATGGATCTGGTACAGATCGACATAGTCCGTACCCAACCGGCGAAGGCTTGCATCGATTGCGCTCATGATATGCTTGCGCGAAAGCCCCTTGTCATTCGGGCCAGGCCCCATCGGATTAAACACCTTCGTCGCCAGGACTATTTCATCCCGCTTGGCGAAATCCCGCAGCGCCCTGCCGACCACCTCTTCACTGGCGCCCGCCGTATAAACATCCGCCGTATCAAAAAAATTAAACCCCAGCTCCAGCGCTTTTTTAATAAAAGGACGGCTCTTCTCCTCGTCCAATGCCCAGGGCCACCTCTCCGTAGGCCTGCCATAGGTCATAGTTCCCAGGCACAGCTTCGAAACGATCATGCCTGTATTGCCAAATCTTACATATTCCATATTACCCTATTTTTAATTTGATATTAAATGTAGTCACAAACCCGCATCGGAACATTAATAGAGAATTAATTATAGACAACTAAGAAAAGAATGAGCCAGTATTTTATGTTGAATGTTTTCATGATTAAAAAAATCAAAACATTCGTAAATTAGTATGTCAGCAGTATATTATTATACCACCCTGTAAAACTATAGCATTAAATGGACTCCTCTCCAAAAATCAGGCTCCGCCGCCTCAACATCCGTCTCTCCACCCAGGAATGGGACAAAATACACCGGCTCTCTTCCAATACTACCTGCCGCAGTATCAGCGAATATGCCCGAAAAGTATTATTGAACCATCCGGTAAAAGTATTCTACCGTAACCAGTCCTTCGACAATTTCGAAGAGCAGATGATCCGGCTCATTCCCCAACTGGAAAACGCCAACGACACCTTTGACCGGCTGGTAGAGAAATTAGATCCCCTGAAGAATATCCCGGAACTGAGAGCAGATCTCGCAGCTATTCTTTTTCACAGGGAGCTCCATATGAAAATAACGGAAGAGATAAAAATCCACATCGAAAAAATAGCCGACCATGCGCCCCAAGATAATGCCCTGTAACAACATCGCCCGATCTCTGCTCTACAATGAGGAGAAAGTCGCCCTGGGAAAAGCCGAATGTATTACCGCCGCCAATTTTTTAAAAGACGTTTCCCGCCTCAGCTTCGAAGACAAGCTGTCTTGCTTTAAGAGAAGAATGGAACTGAACGAACGGGTCAGCACCAACCAGCACATCACCTTGAATTTCGATCCCCTGGACAACCTATCCAATGAGCAGATGCAAAAGATCGCTAAAAGATATATGAAAGAGATCGGGTTCGAACGACAGCCCTACCTGGTGTACCGTCATCATGACGCCGGCCACCCGCATTGTCACATTGTAACCACGCATGTCCGCAGTAACGGCGACCCCATCGAACAATTCAATATCGGGCGTAACCAATCCGAAAAAGCGAGAAAGCTCATAGAAGCCGAATTCCACCTGGTCACCGCAGAAATGAAGAGGGACCTCAAACAGCAGCTGGAGAAAATAGACGGTGTATCAAAGATCACCTACGGCGACGGATCTACGTCCCGGTCCATGTCCCGCGTTCTGGAGCACGTTACAGAAAATTTTAAATATACCTCCCTGGAAGAGCTCAACGCAATCCTCCGATTATATAATGTAGTGGCCTACCGGGGAAAGGAAAATTCTCAGTTATACAAAAATCACGGCCTTCTGTATCGCGTACTGGACGAACACGGGAAATATATCGGCGTACCCCTGAAAGCCAGCTTCTTTGACTGCAAGCCCACCCTCAACAATCTTGAAAAAAAATTTGAACTCCACCAGTCCCAAAAACCGCAATTTCAACAAAATCTGGAGTCGGAGATCCGATGGCAGCTGGTCCAAAACCCCCATGACCTTAAAAAATTCACAGAGAAACTACGGCTGCAAGGTATCCGGATGACCCTCCGGCAGGACAAGGAAGGACATTGTAAAGATGTCTTTTACGTCGACCTCCGGAATAAATGCGTGGTCAACGGCAACGAGCTGGGCGCCCTGGGTAACCGGAACGCCATACAAAAAATGCTGGACCGGCAAAAGGAGCTGGAACAGGAGCAGTCCCTGGATCAGTCGCAGAAACGATCACACAGGCATTCCCTGCGCTTCTAAAGCCATTACCCTGCAACCATTCTGCCGGCCCGCCCCCTCACCCGCCCTTCAAACAGGACTTGGGCCACACTCCCCCTACCCCGGCCTCCTCTGCTCAAAAAAGAACACCCCTTTTTTATTGGAAACAATAATATCCATCAAGCCATCCCGGTTAAGATCCCGGGTAACTACCTGCAATCCCACCCCCGAATTGTCATCGATCAGGTGAGGGATCCACTCCGGATTGCTGCCCGGATGGAATTCAAACCAATACAGCACGGCAGGCTCGAAAGCACCGGGGTCATGTTCGTTATGGGCAAAATACCGCTTCCCCGTCACCAGGTCAGGATGCCCGTCCCCATTGATATCCGCCATCCCCATACCATGCGACTGGGAAAACTCCTTAAAGATCACATGGTGCACCCACCCGGTATCCACCTTCTCATGCCACCAGATCCCATAATTATGAGCGGAGGCGCTGACAAAATCCTGTCCCCCATTCCCCTTTGCATCCAACGCATAGATCTGCGAACAATCTTCTCCCAGGTCCATCGGATGAAATACCCAGTTTGCCTGTTTAGGGTCCGCCGGACATTCCCACCACCCCCTGGTGATGATCACATCAGGCCTCCCGTCGGCATTCATATCGGCCAGGCCAAGTCCATGCGTATACCGGTGCACCCCCGGGATATCCCCTTTCCCGATACTGTACCGCTGCCAAAGCGTATCGCCTTTTACGGATGGCGACTTCAGCCAGATCATTTCTTTTGCCACAGGGTCATTGCACAGGAGATCCGGTCTCCCATCCCCATCTATGTCCACAAAAGCAGGAGACTCATTGCCGGCATTATTCAGCAGCGGATGTTTCGTCCAGTGCCCCGGCTTTTTCCCCGGATTCTCATACCACACCGCTTCCTCACCGGGCAGGCCGATGCGTATCTGATCGATCCATCCGTCCTGGTTTACATCCAGGCTGAAATTCAAAAAAGAATTGCTGTAGGTGGTAGCAGGGTCGTAAGTCCGTCCCGCCGTGATCTCATGCCTCGTCCATTTCGGAGCCTCGAACCAATAGGCGCCCGCCAGGATATCCAGCTTCCCGTCATTGTTGACATCCCCGACCGCCACCCCCTCCGAAATAAAATCATTGGTGAGGACATGTTTTTCAAACCGGACCTCAGCAGCGATCGGTCTCTCCGGCAACGTGACTGCTTTAGCAGAACTTTGCGCACAGGAAAATAAAGGAGAAAGAAAGCCTAAGCAACAAGTGGCCCCGGATATCGTTGAAAACAAAGCCGGAAAACGGGTTGCAGTCAACAACAGTCTCCGGCTAATATTCAATGGCTTGCATAAATTGGCGGTAAGTAGCATGCAGTAAAATAACAAATATTTCCTACATCTCCCGGGCATTATTTCCCCCCAAATACGTACCCCGCAGTAACACCCAGATTGAGCGTACGGATACTTGCCTTTTTAGCGTCAGGATCCTCCATGGTATGAACCATATTCAGCAGCCCGAAATCAAAATGAGCGCCAAACACGATCTGCTTATTCAGCTGATACCCGCCCAGCAGGTTGATCCCCACATCCAATCTCTTATACGTACGCCCATAATCCCCCTGGTCGCTTCCAAAACTGATAGACTGCACCCGCGTATTGGACCAGTTGTATTTCCCGCCCAGGTTATAAGCCAGAAAAGGCCCGGCCCCAAAGAACAGGCGGTTCTCCATGGCCGTTGAATGATAGATAACATCCAGCGGCAGCTTGATAAAGGAAATATGAACGCTCGACCGGTCGCCTTCCACCACCGCCGAAGCCCTCTCCAGCGAATAGCTGAGACTGGGACGGAAAGAATAAAGCTTATTCGGCAAAGGAATATCGGCAAACCCGCCGATCTCGAACCCAAGCCCCGGCCGCGCCCCCGATACCTGGTAAGCAGGATACTTTACGATAGCCCCCGAAAGGCCCGGTCCGATCATCGCGCCAAACTGCACCTCTCCCGAAGCAGGCAAAGGCCCCTTGGCAAAGAGCCCGTCAGCAGCCTTTTTCTGTTGACCGGCAGCCTTTTTCGGCGAGGTCTCCTTAGTGGTCATCCCTTGAGCTAACACAGCAGTAGTACCAAAAAAACTCAACATAAGCAGTAGCAACAACGTTCTCATAATTTACGATTTAAAAGTTTAGGGGTTTATAATAAGCTGCCCGGCGTATGGACATGCCAGGGACAAAGCCCCGGCTGTCATCAACCCGGGAATCACATGGACGCAGATTTAAAATTTAATATTAGGAGGCAGCTGAGCAGCATTCGTCGTATAGATGCAACGGAATTTCCCATTGGTCACCGGTATGGCAGCCCTTCCCGTCTGGCTTCCAAAAATACCGCTGAAGCTGCCTTCGATAATTTTTCCCGTCTGATCGAATGTGGTAACGGTAATAGTTCCCGAACCTCCCGTAGCCGGTGTCGTATTATACCCGTAGTATGTAGTCGCACCGGGCGCGGTTTCCGCTATATAAGCCCCCTCCAGGTATTTCGTAGCATCAAAACTAAATGGCTTATTAAGCTGAATATTCTGCGGAAAGACCAGCGCGATCGCAGTCGTATCCTTATTAGCCGCTGCAATGCCTACCAACACAACAATGTTAACCCCATTGGCATTCGTAATGCCTGCGATGGCAGGGGAGTTATCCAGGGTAGGCGATTTCACATTCGCACTCCAGTCTTTGCCGCCCAGACTGGCAGTAAGGTAATAACCCGAGGTATTAGTGTCATCACTGCCGCCGGAACTCTTTTTACAGCTTTGAATGACCATCAGGGCAGGAAATAACATCATCAATAAGGCAATGGAGCGGATCCTTGTCATCTTACACATAAAAATTAAATTTTGGTGATCAGTAGAAGTTTTCGAACCGGTAATAAATAATGGTAATCCCAGGACATGGGGCGTTCGCAGGACATGGAGGACGCCCGGAGGCAATGCCGATGCAAATTTGACAAAGAGAGGCAGTAAATAAAATAGGTAGTTGTAACTATTTTGGAGGGAAGACTACGATCAGGTTCCCCTATAGACCATGACCTATATCAGTCCGTGTTCCTTCGCGAAGTTGACAAGGCCGACAGGAGTATAAATATCCAGTTTCCGGCAGATGTTCCTGCGGTGGGCATTAATAGTGAATTCACTGACGAATAATTCCTGGGCGATCTCCCTGGTGGTAAGCCCTTTTACGATCTTTCCGATGATCTCCGTTTCTCTGTCGGTGAGCTGATACTTCTTCATGAAATCATCTGTCAGCAGCGGAGAAGCCTCCTTTTCAGGCTGCAGATCCTGGAACCAGGTGCCGCCGGCCGCCACAACAGCCACAGCTTCCTTGATAAGGATAGAAGTGCTGTTCTTTAAAAGATATCCCTGCGTGCCAAGCCCCTTGATCTCCCGGATCAGCTTCGGCTGCCCATAATTGGTAAAAACAATGACCTTCAGCCGGGGAAAATCCTTCCTCAATATCTTCAGGGTGTCGATGCCGTCCAGTTTCGGCATATGGAGATCCAGCAACACCAGGTCCACGGCATTTTTTTTCAACAGATCCAGCAGCTGCAGACCATTTTCGACACAGGCGATCACTTCCACGCCCGGCATCTCTTCCAGCACTTTTTTCAATCCGTCTACCAACATCGGATGGTCATCTGCTATAACTAATCGAAGGGCCATACATCTTATATTTTCCAGGGTCTTCTATTAATCCAATCGTTTAACGTTACCCCACCATGTCTGACATTGCTCATCAGGGCCTCCTGTCATTCATCAGGCGCCCACATTGATCTCTATTACGATCAGCGTTCCGTTTTCTTTTGTTTTCATGATCTCCATCTCCCCCTTAAGATACGCAATTTTCGACTGGATGGTGGCAAGCCCCTTGCCCTTGGCCGCCGCATAATCCCGGATGCCGATCCCATTATCCTCCACCATAAGGGATATTTGCGCTTCATGCTCCACCAGTTCAAGCCTGGCCACGGTAGCCCGGGCATGCTTAAGTATATTATGCAGCAATTCCTGGGCAATTCTATACAGGCTGTTCAGCAAGGCCACCGGGTATTTTTTGTCATCCTCAAAACCGATGATCACCGTGTCCAGCTTTATCTTCTGGGAAAGATTGACCGCCTGCGCCATGTCGGCTATCGCTTTCTTAAACCCATATTTTTCGATCACCAGCGGCGTAAGACGATGACTGATATCCCTCACCGACGACGAGACATCCGTTAATATTTCATGTGCTTTCCGGATCTTCTCCTGTGACTGCGCATCCTGGGGTCCCTTTTCCAGCGCAGAAGAAATATTAAGAGAGGCCAGCGCCAACATGCTGCCTGCTTCGTCATGCAGCTGGTCCGCGATCTTATGCCGCTCATTCTCTTCCGCATCGATAGCGCCCTGCATCACTTCGATGCGATGCAGCTTCTCCATTTCTGTAATCTTAATCTGCTGGAGCACCTCATTTTGCCGGGTAATTTGCTCAGCCTGACGTTTGCGCAGGTTCTGAGTCCTGCTATAAGCCACCAACAGGATAATGATCCCGGCAGCCAGACTGGCAAAAATAGTGGCATAGATCCTTCCCCGACGGATCTCTTTTACCCTTGCGATATTTTCTTCATTCAACCGGCTTATCTGCTGCTCTTTCTCCCGCACGCTCATTTTTGTCTCGATCTCCCGGATAGCGCGGTACTGGTTCAGATTGGTAAGAGAATCCTTTATCTCATAAAAAGTCTCCAGCGTTTTTGTATACGCCGGATAATTATTGCGAAGTTTTAAAAAATCGGCATAGTATTTATAATAATAGAATCCCATCGCCGCGTATTTCCTCGCCTTTACAGACGGTTCAAATTCCGCAAATATTTTTTCCGCACTGTCCATTTTATTATTCAGCACCAGCGCATGGGCATAATGAATGCCTGGCGGCATCAGCTGGAGACCATAAGATTCATTTCCGAATTGATGGGCTTTTCCAAAATAGGCCAGGACCTTCTCCCGCTGCCCCGCATGTTCGGCGAGCATACCGGCCGCCAGAAAATAATTAGCATAAGGGATCTTCTCTTCCGGCATCTTAAACCGGGCCAGGCTGGTATCCAGGTACCGGCGGGCTTCCCCGTATTGCCCCTGGTAGGATTTAATAATGGACAATTCGGCGCTGATATAAGGCACATCCGCTCCGTTGGGATAATTTTTAATGGTCATATCATAGAACAGCTGCCCGTATTTCCCCGCATTCTCATAGTCCGTCAGCAGGAGATTAAGCTGCGCCAGCTGATAATATACGCTCATCTCCGCCAGCCCGAAACTATAAAGCCGGCCACTGTATAATTTGGCATTGGGAATTAAGGAAGAATCTTTTGCCAGCTCAAGCAAACTTTCAAATCCGGCAATCTGCTGCTGAGGATCGTTTTCCAGGACCGCCAGGGTATAATTATACCGGGCGGTGAACAGCGCATTCTTGTTGGGAATATCCGCAGCCAGCTTTATGGCTTTTTCAAGATAATTCCGCACGGCCTCCGGCTGGTTCAGCAGGGTCAATGCCTTAAAAGTATAAATAAAAGCCAGCGCCTCCCTGTCATCCGTTTTAATGAATAACCGCTCGGCTATCGGAAAATATTTTGCTAATGAATCCGGATGTTTATCCCATTCGCTATAAAGTATCACCGTGCCTACCAGGGAAGTCCTTAAAAAGGCAGCGCTGTCCCCGGCATTTTCATGCACCTGCTGGTACACCCCTTCCGCTTCGTCATATAAACCCAATGCTACTATTGTCTTCGCCAGGCTCATCAGCAGGATATGCAGCCGGCGCCGATCCCCCGCCTTCCGGACGATCGGGATATACTCCTGGACTATTTCATAATACAAACGAATATTCGACCGGCCCGTCTCCTGCGCCAGATCGCATACGGCCCGGAAATTCTCTTCCGTGACGGGCTTTATTTTCAATTCCTTCCAGGCCTGCCGGGCTTCCGCTTCCGTATAAGTGCGGGCCAGGCCTTTACTATGGAATAGCAGCAAACAACAGCAGAATAATAACAATATTTTGGGCATGCCCGTAAATATAAGCCGCCACCCCAATACCTCAAAATTTGCCTGAGACGGATCACCAGAAATATACCCGTCTCAGGCAAATTATTAATGATGGGCCTTCGGCCAAGTCGCCCGTGGCGCCTTTTGCATTCCCCACTAAAAAAGCCCCTGAAAATAGTTAGGATTAACTATTTTCAGGGGCCGACACGCATCTTTTATCCGACTCACTCTCATCACTTCGTCGGGATCACCTTCTGAATCGTCCCATCCGCATTATAATACAGCTTATCCACGCATACAGATCGCAGCCAGTCGAAATGAGAGATAGCGCTGGTATGATAGAAAAAATACCATTGCCCCTTAAATTCGACGATCGATCCATGATTGGTATAGCTGTCCGTAGGATCCATGAAGATGCCCTGATATTTCCAGGGGCCCAGCGGGCTGGCGCTCGTAGCATAACGCATGCGGTTTTTCAGCTTGGCTGAGTCATGATTGTCAGAATAAGAAAGGTAATAAACGCCCTTCCTCTTATGCACCCAGGTAGCCTCATGGAAATCCTCCAGGCCTTCCATCGGCTTCATATCACCATCTACTTCCACCATATTATCCTTCAGCTTCCCGCCCTCGCAATGCCCGCCGCCGCCGTAGTACAGGTAAGCCTGCCCATCGTCGTCCACGAATACACAGGGATCGATCATGGATTTCAGTCCCTGGATATACCCCTGAACCTTGAAGTCGCTGGCCGGTTTCTTACTGGTGGCTACCCCGATCTTCCAGGTGCTGTTCCACTCCTTGCCGGCGCCGCTGGGATGAGGGAAATAAAAATAATAGGTGCCGTTCTTATAGGCGCAGTCCGGCGCCCACATAAATCCCCCTTCCGGCCGGCCCCAGGGCACCTGGCTGGATTCAAGGATCTGGCCATGGTCCTTCCAGTGTACCATGTCATCCGTGGAATATACGTGGTACTTGTCCATCAGGTCGCATCCCCGCGGCGGATCGACGTCATGCGAAGGATACACATAGAGGCGGCCGTCAGCCCAAACATGGGCCGACGGATCCGCCGTATAAATATCCTTAATGATCGGGTTCTGCGCCCTGCACAGGAAAGAGACGGACAAAAAGAATAGAACGACAACGGGTCTTACACTTTCACTGATTCTTATAGTCATAAATTAACAATTGTTGACAGGTTAAATCAAGCCGGCGCCGCAATACATACGGCAGGTCGGCCCGCTATTTCGTCGCCATCACCACCTGGACGATGTCCGACAGGTTATACTGCTTATAGCTGTCGTTCACCCGGACGCCGATCCTCGCATAATAAGTCCACCCGGGCTGCAGGTTATGAACGACCGTCCGGTACGTCGTCGCTGCGATGGCGCTGCTCCAGTTGCTGTTGAAGGTCACCGTGCTCGAAGACTGATCCTTGAACTGCGAAATAAAAGCGCCGCCCCCTACCAACGTCGTATTGTTGACGAACTCGGTAGCGTCTATTATTTGCGGCAATCCGTCTGTCCTGGGCGCCTGCAGCTGGAAGGTCATCACCAGCGAGTCCGCATCCTGCACATGCGTAAGATTGACGATCTCCAGGTAAGGCACTACCGTAAAATTCTGCGTGGTGACGCCGCTGATGTCTTTCAGGATGCTGTCCACCGGCCAGAAAGCGCCCTGGGTAGGGATCACGCTGTAATGCCCGTTATAGATCATCGTATTTTTGAAGGTGCCGTCCGGACCGGAGGGAATAAATAAAGGATCGGGATTGTCGCTCCAGCTCAGCTGCTTGAGCTCGACCTGAAGACCACTCGCTTCCGTCTGCAGGTTCTTTCCTGTTACACTATCGATAATATTCCCCTGAAACGATGAATTCGGGCCCGCATAGTTGTCTACCTTGGTGCAGGAATAACCGGCGAACAACATCGAGGCGGCGATAATTCCATTTATTATTTTTTTCATAATAATAGCTTTTTACAATTAATAACCTGGGTTATTGGGATATAAATTCGGGTCCTTTCCCAGTTCACCCCCCGGCAGGGGCTCGTAATACCACTTTTTCTGGAAAGAATAGGTCCGCTGGAAAGTTTCCACCTGTTTCAAAAATATATACTTCTTCTCCGACGATATGTAATAAGGCATCAGACCGTACAGTTTCCTGTTATCCAGCACCTGGTCGGCAGTCCTCCATCTCCGGATATCCCACCAGTACTGGTGCTCGAAAGCCAACTCTTTACTGCGTTCGTTGCGGATCGTATCGATCGTCATGCTGGACGTGGCGGCAGGCGCTCCTGCCCGGTCCCTGATCTGGTTGATATCGGTGAGCGCATCGGCCGGGATACCCAGCTCCATGGCAGCTTCCGCATGGTTCAACAACACCTCGGCGTACCGCATGTCGATATAAGCCTGGGTGCTCTGGTAAAGACCGCAGGCCGCCGGAGCCGCATTGTAATTCACGTACTTCCGTACATAAAAACCGGTACGGGTGTTGTCGTCTCCCGTTGACGGGTTGAAGCCCACCTTCCCGATAATAGAGCGGCCTGCATAGGTGAAGTTCGAACTGGAGGAGAATATCAGGTTGGCAGCGCTGTTCGTATCGGGATAGAGCGCATTGGCATCGTTGGGCGTATTCAGGTTGTTGCTCAGCTCCTGTGCAGCGCTGCCGGTAAAGGTTTTATAGATCCCTCTTTGCTGGTCGAAGGTGAATCCCCTTAAAGTAGCGCCCGGAAAATATACGGTTGCCAGCAGCCGGGGCTCCAACCCGACCGTCAACAGGTCTGACAGGTTGTTAAACCTCGTGGGTGTTCCGTCGGGGTTGACAATCGGCAGCGCACCAAAACGCTCTACATAATCCTCGGAAGGATACGTTCTGGAAAGACCATCCCCCGTCATGAGGCGATTGCTCATAGTGGCGTCCCAGCTATGCGGCCCGGCATTGTCGTTGTTACCGTTGGGGTCGGACAGGGTATATTGCCGGACAAAAATAGCTTCGTTGTTGGGCTTCAGGAACACGTCGACATAGTTCTGCTGCTTGTCGGGATAACCACCCGTGTAAAGGCTGAATTGTCCCTCCACCAGCTTAGCCGCATCGTAGGCCGCCTGGAAGAATTTATTCGCGTCCCCTGCCGGAATGCCAACCAGCCCTTTCGCCCTTGCATCTCCATCGACATAATTGGTAGCTCCGTATTTGGCGATGGTTCCGGCGTACAACATGGCCCTCGATTTGTAGGCCGCCGCCGCATATTTACTGGCCGCCCCCTGCTGAATATCGGGGTTGTGGTTGCTTGCACCCGGCGCCCACATCAGCGCATATGCGCTGTCGAAGTCCGCGGCGATGAAATTATACACATCCTCTTCCTTATCCCTCGGTACCTGCAGACTGGCGATGCTGGCATTGGGATCCGCCACGTCCTTGACGATCGGGACACCACCGTAACGTTTAACCAATGCAAAATAAGTATAGGCGCGGCAGAAGTACGCTTCTCCCAGCCATTCTTTCACCTGGTCCGCCGAATACTGGGCAGGGGAATAGGTGAGAGCATACTTTGGGAGGTCATGGATCAGGATATTAATGGTGCGGATCTTATCATAAGGCCAGAATCCGAAACCCTGCGCCGCATCGCCTGTACCGCCGTAAGGGCCTGCCATTTCCCCGTCGATGGCGTCCGTTTGATAAAAACACTGCCACCGCCCTCCATTGCCCGTCATAAAACCGCCGTTAGGCTGGTACACAAAATCCTCCATGGGCAGCAAAGTGTAAATATCGGCCAGGTAAGCCTGCACTCCGTTTGCAGTGCTGAAAACCTGGTCTTCCGAGATGATATATAATGGCGGCACATCCAGCTTATGGCAGGATCCCAGGATGGCAATGACCAGTAGAACAATTATATATTTTATTTTTTTCATGATTTGAAGTTTTAGAAAGAAACAGAAGCCCCCACGCTGAATGTCCTATTCAGGGGATACAGATAACCACCTTGTGAAACGTTCCAGTCCTCGGGTGTCCTGGAGTCCGGGTTCGTGCCCGTGTTTGTACCTGTCTGTCCAGGGTGTTCCGGATCGCTGTTCTTCAACCCGGTGAGCGTGGCGAGGTTATAGCTGTTGACATAAACGCGCAGGCCCTGGATCCCCACCTTGTTCAGCAGGTTCCTGGGCAGGTTATACCCTATTTCAAGCGTTTTTACCCGCATGTAAGTGGCGTTCTGAACCGCTTTTGTACCTTGCGCCTCGGGCGAACCGGTAGTAGGATATTTGCCCGGTACCCACGTCGTACTGGGGTCAAACATATTGGCATTCGGATCGGCGGGATGCCACCTGTCCATAAACTGAACCAATGCACCCTGCTGGAACATCAGGGGTTGAGCCAGCTGCTCCGCATACTGTACGTGGAAGTCGGTAGCGCCCTGTAACAGGACCGCTATATCGAAATTATTCCAGCTGGCGCTCAACGTCAGGCCGAAGTTGACCAGGGGAAGATCCCGTGTAGCAATAGGCACCATGTCCTTTGAATCGATGACGCCGTCATGGTTCAGGTCCTGGTAATAATAGTCGCCGGGCACGATGCTCTGATTGCCGCCCCCCGTATTCGCCTTATATTTATTTATCTCATCCCAATTCTTAAACTGGCCTCCGTATTTAAATCCCCACCAGATATTCGTATACCGGCCACCCAGGGAATTCTGGTATTGGTCATATTGGCTGCCGGGGCGTGTTTCCTCGACATACCCATTCTTGATCCTGCTGAAGCCAATATTACCGCTGATATTATAGGTCACCTTCCGAATGGTATGGTGATGGGTAAGCGTGACCTCGATCCCTTTTGTAACGTCGCCGTTCAGGTTAGCCTGTAATGGCTGTAAACCGGAGGACCCGGGTATCTGGGCACTCGGGATAGCCGGTATTCCTGTCCGCGTCCGGTTGAAATATTCGACGCTTCCGCCGATAAGCCCGTTCAGCAGGTCGAAATCCGCTCCGACATTAAAAGTCTTGGATACCATCCAGGTCAGATCCAAATCGGGTATTCCCTGGGAGGCGACACCGCCGGTATAGGTCCCGTTGAGCACAGTCCCGGGTCCCGGGTACGAATACCCCGATACCCACTGGTAAGCCAGGGCTCCGTCATCGCCCAGCTTGCCGTAGGAGGCGCGGAACTTCAGGTTATTCAATATGCCAGGTGAAATAAGATCCTGCATGAAAGGCTCGTTGCTTATGCGCCAGCCGATCAGGGCGCCCGGGAAAAATCCCCAGCGTCCGGTGGGGCTATATTTACTGGAACCGTCTTCCCGGAAAGAGACCTCCGCCAGGTACCGTCCCTTATAATCGTAATCGAATCGCCCGATCACGCTCTTGGTCACCTGGTCTATAAGACCATTGCGGTCCTGGGTCACTTGCCGGTAGCTGGCATCCCCGGAATTGCCCGCAAAGAGATAGGGGATACCCAAAGAAAAGCTCTCCTGGGCCTGGAAATTATCCCCCGTGCCGTGGTTTTCTTCATACAGGACCAGCCCCGTCACGTTATGGGCTCCGCCGAACTGCCGCTTGTAATTCAGGGACAGCTGCATCAGCGTATTGGTGTTGGTATAATACTGGCGCTGCACCGTGGACGGCGAATGGACCGTGGAAGGAATATACGCATCGTTCGGCGCATCATAGGTGTACAGGTTAAAGGCGTTATTGGCAAGCGTATTGTCGGCAACGCTGTATCCATAATTGTACATGCCCCTTACCAGGAGTCCGGGAATACCGGGAATATCGTATTCCAGCTGCAGCTGGCCCTGGAAATTTTTATTTTTATAGATGTTCTGGCCGACTATGTCGGAATTGATCATGGTCACCGGGTTGGCATTGGCCGGCGTCATTTGGGGGTATTTTGGGTTATTGTTAGCATAAACGGAGAGCGTGGGCAGCAGGTTTTCCGCATACTTGAATACGGTCCACAAATCCGAGTGCGGCGCATTTTTGGTGTCCGTATAACCGGAGACCAGGGCCGCTCCCCGCAGGCGCTTGGTAAAATTTACGTTTACGTTACTCCGGAAATTCCACCGGTTGTAATTGATGCTGTTCGTCCTGTACAGGCTGCCCTGTGTAAGGTATCCCAGGTCGAAAAAATAATTCACCTTGTCGCTGCCGCCGGACATGCTTAAATTATGCTGCGACTCCGGGGCAACAGCCCGGTCGATCGCCTTCATCCAATTGGTGGAGGGCAGCTTGCCGGTAGCATATTGCTGGATAAGACTATCGGAAAAGCCGGCGGGAGCGGTAGTGATTGCATTATTCCCAAAATTCCGTTTAAGGGATTCGTTATACAGCTCCATATATTGGGCTCCGTTGACGGTTTTGGGTACACCCAGGAATTGCTGAATGCTCTCATTGACAGAATAAGTAATATTGAATTTACCGTTGGCGTTCCGGCCCCCGCGCTTGGTGGTCACCAGGATCACCCCGTTCGCGGCTTTGACCCCGTAAATGGCGGCGGAAGCGTCTTTCAATACAGATATATTGTCGATTTCAGAAGGATCCATCCGGGAAAGATCACCGCTGCTGCGGGGCACCCCGTCGATGATGATCAGGGGCGGACTGGGATTGCCGGGAGGATTAGGATAGCTGGAGGGATTGTTCGTGGCGCTGCCATACCCCCGGATATCATATTGAGTATTAAAAGACCCCGGCTCGGCACTCATCTGCTGGATCCGCAGCCCCGGCACTTTCCCCGTCATCATGTTCACGACATTCTCATTCTTGGTCACTACCAGGTCTTCCGCCTTGATCACGGATACAGAGCCAAGGACATTCGCCTTTTTCTGCGTACCATACCCCACAACGATCACATCATTCAGGTTGCTGCCCGGCACGGCCTTTAGCGAGATATGGATCTCTTTTTGGCTCTCCCTGACAACATATTGAGTTTCAGCATAACCGACATAACTGATTACCAGTTCGTCTCCGACGTTGGCCGATACGGAGAAATTACCGGAGGAATCCGTCGCAGTTCCCCGGTTGTCCTTTTTCCTTCGGACAGTAGCGCCGGCCAACGGCTCTCCCTTGTCATTCGTGATCCTGCCCCGGATTGGAAAGCCGGACCTGGTAGAAGTAGCGGGAGATTGCTGGGCGTTTAAGGACGCCAGTGATAGACATAAAAGGAATAACAGCCCGGTAGCCCGCCTGAAAAAGGCAGACGGAGGCAGATAACCATCCGGATAGGAACGGCTTGTCAAAAGCAGTTTTTTCATACTTTAAGCTTTTTGGTTAGAGAAATTTGAGAAAAATTTTAATGATCAGAAACAGCGATTGCACCCGGGTGATAAACCAGGCGCTCGGCCGGTCGAAAGAAAGGGAGCAGGCTCCCATGAAGAATAATGGAGGAATGTCTCGGGGGCAGGCCCCATACCTACGATTAAATTTTCCATTTAGCAAGATCGTTTAAGTTAAGTGATATGACACTGCAATAAACATCCGGGAGGTTAATTGCAGGGATAACAAGGCGGTTAATTGAAAAATTAATTCCAATTATTTTTAAAAAGATCCGGTTTATCTACTATTTTACCATTAGAGAGCAGCCGGAATTTCTTTACATCCCCGCCGTATTTTTGCTGGCACAATTTTTTCATCCGGTAAAGATATTATGAGCCTGTTTGAGCATACCTCTCTTTTTACTACCGGCCAGCCCGCCACCATCCATTACGACCTTCCCGACGCGGAGGTTACCCTCTATAAAGGATTTTTCCATAAAGAGGATGCCGATAGATTGTATACCTCCCTCCTGAAAGATACCAACTGGAAACAAGAAGATATCACCGTGTATGGCAAGACCTACCCCACCCCCCGCCTGACAGCCTGGTACGGCGATCCGCAAACAGCCTACACTTTTTCCGGCTCCAAATGGGAGCCCTATCCCTGGAACGCGGATCTGCTGTTCATCAAAGAAAAAGTGGAAAAGGCAGCAGGCGCTACCTTTAATAGTGTGCTGCTCAATCTTTACCGGAACGGCGCCGATAGCGTAGGCTGGCATCGGGATAATGAAGAGGAGCTCGGCAGGAATCCGGTGATCGCCTCCGTCAGCTTCGGCGAGACCCGCCCCTTCCATATCCGACATAAGTTCCGGAAAGAGCTGGCCAGGATGGAAATACCGCTGACCCACGGCTCTCTTTTACTAATGGCAGGGCCTATGCAACATTACTGGGAACACCAGGTCCCCAAAACAGCCAAACCAATCTCCCCCCGCATCAACCTCACTTTTCGGTTCGTTCACAAGACAACCTCCTGAATAATTGCTCAAACACCTCCCGGACCGGTGTCCAACACTTTATGATCAATAATATACCAATAAAGCCGCCTATAAGACGACCATAGAGATTAGATATTAACTAGCTGCCCGCAACATATTAGGATCCGGATACGTTTGTTATCAGGGACTAATACGCAGAGGAGCATAGAACCGGCCCGCCTCAGACATGGCCGATCCGGGAAAATAGCGTATTATTGCTTTTTTGGATCATATTTGGGCAAAAATCAGCCTGATATTAAAAATAAACTATGAGTGACGGGAAATTCCTTGGGCTTTGGACGAAATACTTACCGGTTATGAGGCTTTTGCTAAAGAAATCCATTAACGGAGAGCAACAGATCTCATTGGGTAAAATGGAGCTGCAATCAGTCGACAGCAGAAAAAATGTCAATTTCTCGTTTAACTTAGAGATCTCCAAAGGAAAAGTTGAAAATAACATCGGTACCGCCCCAATCGGAAAAGACCTCTTCAGCGTTCTAAGCAACGACTCCGTCGTTAAGACCTTCATGGACGACAAAACGATCATGATCCAAATGACAAGAGCGTCCCTGTTAACTTTCAAAACCAGCGTAGTCGATAAGCTGATTGACGTCCCCGCTTCCTGATAAGGGAGAGGACGCCTGACGCCCCCATATTATTCTTCCTTCGTTACTTCATGCAGCCATTCTTCATAACCTGTGCAACTTATAGCAGGCTGAACAGCCACATGCATGAACGCTGCCGCTGCCCACGCTAATCTATCATGGAAATTCATTTTATGAAAGGTTAATGCAATCCATCAATCGATTACAATTATCACTTACTTTTGGGAATACCATAGGCCTGATCCGTCATATAAAACAAATTTTTAATGAGCAGCTACGGTCCTTTCACAAAGATCCCAACCATTTCAGCCTGTATTTTTATCGCCGCCTCCCTCTTCTTACCCGGCTGTAAAAACAAATCAGCCGACAAGAACGGCCCCGATTCATCAGCCATAAGGAACATAAAAAACAGCATCGCCGAAACACCCGTAATACCGGCAGATGTCGCCATTACAAAAATGCAGGTGGAGGATGGCTTCATGGTGAAATTAGTGGCGTCCGAACCATTGATAGCTGCCCCGGTTGCCCTGACCTTTGATGAAAAAGGACGCATCTGGGTAGTAGAAATGATGGACTACATGCCCGATACGGTTGGCGCCGGCGAAGACCTCCCGACAGGCAAAATAATGATTCTCAGCGACAGGAATAAAGACGGGATCATGGACAGCAGCCAGGTATTTCTCGACTCCCTCGTGCTGCCCCGCGCCATCTGCTTAATAGAAGATGGCATCCTCGTTGCAGAGCCTCCCAAACTTTGGTATTACCAGATAAAAAATGACAAACCCGTCAATAAGACCCTGGTAGACTCCGCCTATGCGGAAGGCGGCAACGTAGAACACCAGCCCAATGGATTGTTCAGGGCCCTGGACAATTGGATCTACAATGCAAAATCAGCCAAACGCTACAAAAAAGAAGGCAGCCGCTGGCTGATAGAAAGAACACATTTTCGCGGACAATGGGGCATCACCCAGGATGACCAGGGACGTTTGTATTACAACACCAACTCAGAAAACCTGTTGGGCGACTATTTCCCCCCCGGACTCGGCGCAGAAAATGAACACCAGCGGAATGTGGCAGGCTTTGTAGAAAAGATCGTCAGCGACAACCGGGTTTACCCGGTAAGACCTACTCCCGGCGTAAACCGCGGTTATATGAAGGGCGTGCTGGACGATAGCCTGCGATTAGTTGAATTTACAGCAGCCTGCGGCCCGGTCATCTATAACGGCAACCTGTTTGATAAACCCTATGACGGCAACGCCTTCGTAGCAGAGCCATCGGCCAATCTCATAAAAAGAGATATCCTTACCGGACAGGGAACGATCATCTCCGGGAAAGAAGCCTACGCCAAAAAAGAATTCCTCGCCAGTGAAGACGAACGCTTCCGGCCCGTCAACCTCCATGTGGGACCCGACGGCGCATTATACATCGCAGACATGTACCGGGGCATCATTCAGCACAAAACCTATCTGACGCCCTATCTTAAAAATGAAATTAAAGAAAGGGATCTGTCAAAGCCGCTGAATTGCGGACGCATCTATAAAGTCATTCCCATAAACAAAACAGCTTCAGCTCCCTCTTTCAGCTCCAATCCCATTGAATTAGTCAAACTATTACAACACCCCAACGGCTGGGTTCGCAGCAAAGCCCAACAATTACTGGTGGATGCAAAAGACAAAAAGGGTATACCGGCCCTGCAGCAGCTGCTGAAAGATACAGGCGCCTCCATCCCCCTGTCACATGCCCTATGGACCCTGGAAGGCCTCAACGCTTTACAGGGATCGGACGTATTGCCGCTGTTGCAGCAGCACGACTGGAGCATCCGTATGCAAGCTTTAAGCGTGTTGACATCCGTAATGAATAAAAATAATTATCGTCCCTTCATAAAGGAGCTAACGGCAATGATCGATCACAACGATACCCTTGCCGCCCCCTACATCGCTTTCCTGACACACACCATTCAGCCCCTTGATCCTGCGGCAGCCCATGACATCCAAATACAGCTCATCCGGAAATATCCGGATAATATCTATGTCTCCGACGCCATTATAAGCAACCTCTATAATGAGGAAGACATTTTCTATAAAGAGGCCCTTGCCATCAATCCCGATACCAGCATCCTCTTCAACAAAAGGCTAAAAAAAGTAATAACCGACCTCACAAAAGCCAAAAACAGCAGCAACTTTAAAAAGCTGGCACAGGAATACCCCAAAGGAGCGGCCATCTTCCAGTCCGTCTGCCAGACCTGCCATGGCACAGATGGCAATGGCACCACCGCACTGGCTCCTCCCTTAAACACTTCCGACTGGGTACAAGGCAATAAGAACAGACTGATCCCGATCGTCTTATACGGCCTGACAGGCCCCGTGAAAGTCGCCGGCAAATTATACAAGTCACCGGAGATCAACGGGGATATGCCCGGCATCGGGGCGAATAAAGAATATACTGACGAAGACATTGCACAGGTTCTGAGCTTCATCCGGAATTCCTGGAACAATAAAGCAGAAAAGATCAACGCAGCAGATATCAGCAACGTACGCAAACGATTTAAGGACCGTCAAAAAACGTTCACCATGGAAGAACTGCAAACCCTGAAATAGGCCATATGCTCAGAATTTTTCTTACCCTGCTGTTATTTCCGCCTGCCCTGCTCATAACAACGCAGAGCAACGCCCAAAACTATTTTAACGTAAAAGATTTCGGCGCCAAAGGAGACGGACAGACACTGGACTCAAAGGCCATCAATAAGGCCATCGACGCAGCCGTTCAACAAGGAGGAGGCACCGTCTACCTCCCCGCCGGTAATTATTTATCCGGCTCCATCCGGCTAAAAAGCAATCTTCACCTGCTCATCGACCAGGGAGCCGTCCTGATCGCCGCCGAAGTGCGACCGGAGAATGACTACGATGAAGAAGAGCCCGGCAGCGGCAACAGCTACCAGGATCCGGGACATAGCCACTGGCATAACAGCCTCATCTGGGGAGAAGACCTCCACGACATATCGATCACCGGCGGAGGAATGATCTGGGGTAAAGGTTTATACAGGAGAGAGACCACAGGGCCCCAATCCGCCAATAAGGCGATCGCCCTGCTTCGTTGCAGAAACGTCACCATCCGGGATCTGTCGATCCTGCACGGCGGATGGTTTGACATCCTGGCCACTGGAGTCGACAACCTTACACTGGATAATATAAAGATGGACACCAACAGGGATGGGGTCGACTTTGATTGTTGCAGAAATGTGTTTATGTCCAACTGTTCCATCAATGCTCCCGGTGACGACGCGATCTGCCTCAAAAGCTCCTTCGCCCTCGGAATCGCCCGGGCCACGGAGAACGTCACGATCACCAACTGCCAGATCAGCGGATACGACGAAGGCAGCCTGCTGGACGGCACTTTTAAATACACGGAAATTCCCGGGCGCCAGCATGCTCCGACAGGCAGGATCAAGTTTGGAACAGAGTCCAATGGCGGATTTAAAAATATCGCTATTACCAACTGCCTGTTCGATCACTGCCAGGGACTGGTCCTGGAATCCGTGGATGGCGCCCAGCTCGAAGACGTCGTCATTAACAACATTACCATGAGGGATGCCGTTAAAGAGCCCATTTTCCTGCGATTGGGAGCACGCCTGCGGGGTCCCGCAGGGACGCAGACAGGAACCCTCCGGCGCGTCGTCATCAGCAATGTCAATATTTACAATGCCACTGCAGCCAATACCTGCACCATCAGCGGCATTCCGGGCCATCCCATTGAAGACATTCAGCTCAGCAATATTCACATTTATTATCAGGGAGGAGTCAGTAAAGACAGCCTGACCAGGGATATGCCGGAAAATGAAAACAAACGCCCCGACCCGGGCATGTTCGGCCCATGCCCCGTTTACGGCTTATATGTAAGACATGCCCGGAACATCTCGCTCAACGATATATCTCTCAGTTATCTGAAAACAGATGATCGTCCCCCTTTCGAATTCAGCGACGTGAAAGGTATTTCCCTGGATCATGTAAATGCACAAAGGGAAAAAGGAACAGCCCCCATCCTGCTGAAAGACGTAAGCGATCTTATCATTACAGGTAGCCCCGGACTCAGTACACCCGGTGTCAAAGCGCCCTGATCACCCGGCAGGGATTGCCGGCCGCAAACACATTATCCGGGATAGTACGGGTAACTACGCTTCCGGCGCCAATAGTAGTATTGCTGCCAATGGTCACACCGGGACATAGGATAGCCCCGCCCCCGATCCAGACATTATCCCCGATCGTAACAGGCGCAGCAAGCTCAGGACCTTTGATACGCTCTTTCGCATCCAGCGGATGATAGGCAGCATAAACCTGGACATAAGGTCCAAACTGAACATTGTTACCAATAGTTACCAGGGCACAATCCAGAATCACACAATTGAAATTCATAAATAGGTTGTCCCCGGCCAGGATATGGACACCATAATCACAGTAAAATGGCGGCTCTATAGTAGCAGTGGAGAACTTTCCCAGTAATTGTTTCAATACAATATCCTTCTCTTCGGCAGAAGCCGCCATCAGCTGATTATACTTATGCATCAATTGCCTCGCAGTCGCCCGCATACTCACCAGCGTTTCATCCCAGGCCTGATAAAGCTCTCCATCCAACATCTTTTGTAATTCCGTTTTCATGGCGATTTCAATTTTAGCAGAACATTAAAAAATTAGCATAGGTGATCGCCATCGACACGAGAGTGTCCGGCATAGCCACTTCGATCGGAGTGCATCCGTAATAGTCAACACGATGGTACGGATTTTGCCGCATTCACCTATAATTAATATAACAGGTCTTTCCATTCCGTTCGTTATCTTAGGGTAAAAAGTACAGTATGCCGCCCCCCAAGCCCCGGATCCCCCTGTTAATACTATGCCAGGCCCTGCTCTCCTGGCTGGAAGCCTACCTGATCTCCAAAATATCCCTCATCGGCCGGGTGGGAATTGCCACCGTGCACAAGGAATACAGACTATTACGCTCAGGCTGGAAAACCTTCCTGCTGTTATTCAGCATCCAGCTCGCCCTGATCCTGTTCTTACACTTCATTCAAAAAAAATATCCGAAAAAGATCACCACCACCCTTACCTCCGGACTCCTGCTCCTCGCTGTACTGGGACTCGTCGTCACTTTCCAGGATTTCCTGCACACCTATACTCACCGGCTCCTGAAAGAAAGATTCCACCTTGGATTTTACCTTTTCTGGCTTGCCTGGATAGGCTCCTGTGTGTTTTTTCTTCTAACCAAAGATGGTAAAAAGCCCAAAGACACTTCCCCCTTTCCGCTGGATCCCGGCATACCACAAAAAAGCTTACCCGATCCGCTGCCGGAAATAACCGGTAGAAATCAGGATATCAGCTAAACAGGATATCCGTTAAATAAAAATCCAGTAACTTGCCGAACTTATAACCATATGTAAATGAAAATCAAACAGTTCTACTTTACCGTTTTAATCGCCGTCTCAGTTGCCTGTGCACAGGCACAGGATAATCTCGTCAACTCTTTAAAAGCCAACCAGAGCGACAGCAGCAAAGCCAAATTCAAATTTACGGAGGTCATCAACCTGGAGAACACCTCCATCAAAAACCAGGGCTCCTCCGGAACCTGCTGGAGCTATTCCGCCAATTCCTTCCTGGAATCCGAAATGATCCGGGCAGGAAAGAAACCCGTTGACATCTCTGAAATATACACAGCCCGGTGCGCCTATATCGAAAAAGGGAAAAACTATGTACGCATGCATGGCGCCGTCTCCTTGGGAGATGGAGGTGAGCTGCATGATGTTATTAATATGTACCGGAAATATGGAGCCTTGCCAAAAGAAGTTTACTCCGGCCTGAACTACGGAACGACGAAAAACCAGTTCGCCGAGATGAGCGCCATCATGGAAGGCATACTGAAAGCCGTCGTTCAAAACCCCAACGGGAAATTGACCGCCAACTGGCTGACCGCCTACACAGCAACGATTGACGCCTACCTGGGCAAAGTGCCGGAAACTTTCACTTACCAGGGCAAAACCTACACCCCTCAAACATTTGCACAACAGGTCGTAGGCATCAACCCGGATGATTATGTAGAATTTTCCTCTTTCACCGATTACCCCTATTATAAAAAATTCACGTTACTGGTTCCTGACAACTGGGCATTTGACCAGGTATACAATTTACAGCTGGACGATGTTACCAGCACCATTGATAATGCATTAAAAGCCGGCTATTCCGTTGCATGGGCCACAGATGTAAGCGAGAAAAATTTCAGCTGGAAAAATGGAGTAGCCTACGTTCCTGAAATACCCTTCGAAGAAATGACCGATCAGCAAAAGAGCGTTATGTTCGATGGTCCCAAACCTGAAATGAAGATCACCCCGGAAATCCGCCAGAAAGCCTTTGATAATTACAGCACCACCGATGATCACGGCATGCATATCGTCGGGTTGGCAAAAGACCAGAACGGCCGGGAATATTATATCGTCAAAAACTCCTGGGGGCCGTCCAACGATTATAAAGGTTACCTGTATGTCACCAAAGAATTCGTCCGGTATAAAACGACCGCCTTCCTGCTAAACAAAGGAGGCATTCCAACAGCTATCCGTCAAAAGACAGGAATATAAAAAAGACAGGGATATAAATTTTAATGAACGGCATCAGACCCGGTCAGGCGGGCAGTTCCTCATCCGAAGCGAACTGCCCGCTTACTCTTCAATCCCATTCCCCCCTGGTTCTCATTTGCAGCTTCTCTTCCTCCACATCCAGCATGAACAGGTATTTCCGGATGACCGCTTCATCCACCTCTGCACCCTTATTCAGCTCATGCAACAAGGCCCGCTGCTCGGCCAATACCCGCAGGTAAATTTGCCGGTAATCATCCTCATCGTGCTCTATGAGCTGCTCATGGAGCAATTGATCCTCCATATATCTTCCTTTCAGCTGCTGCAAACGCCTGCTGCTTTTCAGCATCTCCCCATACTGCCCATCCAGGACCTGCAAACTTTTTTCCGCCAGCCTTTTCCTTATATCTATTTCCTGCTGCTCCTCCGGCAGAAGATGATCAGGGTCCTCCATATTGACCCACCGGATCACCAGCGGAAGTGTTAATCCCTGAACAACCAGGGTTAAAAGAATGACAACAAACGTAATGAACAGGATCATATCCCGCTGCGGAAACGCCGATCCGTCACTTAAATAAATCGGGATCGACAAGGCCGCCGCCAGGGAGACCACTCCCCGCATACCTGCCCATCCGAAGATCAGCGGCCCTCTCCACCCCGGCCGGTTGTCCGCCGTCGTAATATACCTGCTTATGAACACCGTAAATACCGATGCCCCCAGTGTGCACAATATCCTGCTGACGACCAGCACCGTCGTAATGATCACGCCATACCCAATGGCATGCCGCAAGCTTACCGGCCCCAGCTCTTTGATAATGACCGGCAGCTCCAGACCGATCAGCATAAAGACCAGCCCATTCAATACAAAGCCAAGGGTAGACCATACATTGGCCCCCCGCAACCGGCTCCTGTAACTAAGAAAAAGATGACTCCTGACGGAAAGAAAAAGACTACCGCTGACTACGGCCAATACCCCGGAGAAATGGAACGATTCAGCAGCAATATACATGCTGTAAGGAGCCGTAAGCGACAGAACGATATCCATATTCGTAGTAGTAGGCATCCACCTATGTACGGAATAATAGATCAGCCCTATGATAATACCGATAAGGATCCCCATCACGATCACCAGCACAAAGCTCAATGCCGCTTCATGAAATACAAAACGCCCCGTATCGACCGCAATCAACGCAAACCGGAATACAATAAGGCTCGATGCGTCATTTAATAAGCTTTCTCCCTCCAATATGGCAGATAGCCTTTTAGGCACCTTCACATATTTCAGCACCGAAGTGGCGGAAACCGCATCGGGCGGAGAAACGATCCCTCCCAGCAGAAACCCCATGGCAAGCGTAAAACCGGGAATAAGAGCGCTCGATACGACCGCTACGACCAGCGAAGTCACAATAACGATCAGGAAAGCAAAACTGCTGATTACACGCCTCCAGCGCCAAAGGTCCTTCCAGGAAGTATACCAGGCTGCCTCGTAAAGAAGAGGAGGCAGAAAAATGACAAATATCAGCTCAGGATTGATATTGATGGCCTGTACTCCCGGATAAAGGCTCAACAATAGCCCCCCCAGCACCAACACGATCGGATAAGCGACTTTTAGCTTTTGCCCTAACATCACCAGGAACAAAATGACGATGATCAGGATAATGTATTGAAGGAACGTATGCAGCATAGCTATGATTAAAGATTGGCCGGCCCCCCGCGTTCTGTGAACGGGAACCCGGCCATCTAAAGATATACTATGCCGTCCTATTTTAAAAATGCCCGCCTGATTCTATTGCCCGAACAACCTCTGATCAAAATCCTTCCTGAAAACCTCATCCCCCTGCTCAAGACGCCGGGCATAATATTCTTTTGCATCTCTACCCGCCAGGTAGCGTAGCTGATCCTTACCATCCGTAGCCGCTTTATATACCGCCTCCGCAATGTCCTCCGGCAGACTGCCTTTGGCGCGATTCTCCGGCGCAGCAAGTACAACGTTCATGAAAATCACCCGCCGACTCTTTTTGCCTCTTAGTGTAAAGGTATGGGATTCAAACATCTCAGGTTCTTATGCCTGCAGGGCCTATCCCACCCGATCCCCTTCGTAGCATCCAGCACCCAAATCATCCTTTTCAAAGTAAAAAGTATAAAAATCAAAGACCACCCGCAAGGATGTCAACGGCAAATCCTCCATGCCAATCGCATAGGGCCAGGGATTCCAGGGCAAGCCGGAACAAGCCATAATTGTACACACATTGTATTAAAAATGGACACTTCGACCAATCCCCCTTATGTCAAATTATTGATTACCAACGATATTAAAATCTGGCATTTATTTGGTTAAATTCCAGCGTGTTAGAGAATAAATACAACTATGCTTAAAAATTATTTCAAAATTGCCTGCCGGAATCTGTCTAAACACAAATTTTATACGGCATTGAACATATTCGGCCTGTCACTCGGTATGGCGGGAGGATTAGTATTATTCCAGTTTATCAGCTTCCACCTGAGCTATGACAGATACCACCGGAAAGACGGACAGTTATACAGAGCTGTCACGGATCTGCACCTGCCGGATGGAACAGTTGTCCATGAACAGGGAACCCCGCTGGGATTAACCGCCGCTTTACAAAATGAGCTGCCGCAGATAAAGGACCAGGCTGTCCTGTTAAAGGTACATTCCCTTACTGTCGGGATATCCCGGGCAAATCAATGGGAATTCTTTGCCGAACAGGAAAATATCGCTTTCACCGATCAGCATTGGTTTAACTTATTCGATTATACCTGGAAAGAAGGAAATGCCTCCACATCCCTGAAGGAGCCCAATACCGCAGTGATTACGCAAAAACTGGCCAATAAATACTTTGGAAAAGAAGAGCCGGTTGGGCAGACGATCCGGTTAGACAATAAATATAACGTAAGGATCACCGGCATATTGAAGGACTATCCTGCCAATACAGATACAAAGATAGATCTGTTCTTATCCCGCTCGTCTTTCAGGATCTTTTACCCGGATGCCGAAGCGAATATGACCAGGTATTGGGGGGCAATTAATTCCACGACAGGTTCATTTGTATGGTTACCGGACGAATCAGAAATATCCGAAAAAAAGGTAGAAGATGCCATGACCCGCATCACGAAAGCACATTTTGAAGCTGACATGGCGCCTGTTTATCACTTTCACCTGCAGGCGTTAAAAGACAGGCATTTCGATGCCCGTTATGGCGGGGTGATCCAGCGATCCTTACTCACCACCCTCGCTATCGTGGGTCTGTTCCTTGTAATTATTGCGTGTTTCAACTTTATCAATCTGGCTACCGCTCAGAGCGCCCGGCGGGCCAAAGAGATCGGTACCAGGAAAGTACTTGGCAGTACCACCGCAGCCATATTCTGGCAATTCATGACAGAAACCGCCTGTATTGTTGTGATGGCCGCCCTTTTATCATTTGTCTGGATCCGGCTGGCCCTTCCGGTATTGAACGACTGGCTCCAGCTCCGGCTGTCCTTTAACTTCTTTCAGGATCCGGGCCTGTTGTTGTGCCTGCTGCTCCTGATCACCCTGGTAATAACGGCCGCCGGATCTTACCCGGCCCTTATTCTGAGCCGGTGGAAACCCGTAGATGCCTTAAAAAAACAAATAACCAGCACCCGGTCTGTCGTGTTCCGGAAAGGTCTGATCCTTATTCAAAACGTGGTAGTCCAGGTGCTGATCATCTCTACCTTCATTATCACCCTTCAGATAAGACATCTGAAGACCACCGACCCCGGTTTTAATAAAGAGTCCGTCCTCATGGTCCCCATCCCGGATCCTGACAGAAATAAATTGTCTCATTTAGAGGATCAGCTGAGAAGGGATCCGGAAATAAGATCCCTGAGCTTTTGCTTCCGGGCCCCTTTGTCGGAAAAATATATAGGAGGATCCGTCACCTATGATGAGAGGGCCTGGGAAAATTTTTCCGTTACCACCCTTGTCGGCGACGCCGGTTATCTCAACACGTTCCAGCTTTCCCTTTTAGCGGGCAGGAACCTGCAGAAAAGCGATACAGTCCGCGAATTCCTGGTCAACGAGACCCTGGTCCATAAATTAGGCATCAGCGATCCGCAGCAGGTGATAGGGCATAGATTGGTGGCAGGCGCGCTGAACGATCATCCGGGGACTATCGTAGGAGTAGTGAAGGATTTCAACATTCATGCCTTGTACACTCCAATAGAGCCTGCGCTGATCACCACTGCGTGGACTTTTTACCAGTATGCCGCCATAAAATGTAACAGCGGAGAGGAGACGAAAGGGCGGCAAATAGTCCAACAAGCCTGGCAAAACGTTTATCCGGAAAACGTTTTTGAATACCATTACCTGAACGAACAGGTCGACGAACTGTATCATAAGGAAGATCTGCTGAACAGACTGATCAATATCACGGCGGCTATCGCCATTATCATTAGTTGCCTGGGACTGCTGGGACTCATTTCCTTCTTTGCCATCCAGCGCACCAAGGAGATCGGCATCCGGAAGGTGCTGGGCGCCAGCGTCCCTTCCATCATGTATTTGCTGTCAAAGGATTTTTTAAAGCTGGGGTTATTATCCATCCTCATTGCATCTCCCATTGCGGGGTACTTCATGAGCCATTGGTTACAGGATTTTGCCTACCGCATCCCGATCAATGGGTGGATATTTGCCCTCGCCGGATGTTCATCGATCCTTATCGCCCTGATTACCGTGAGTTACCAGGCTGTCAGAGCTGCACTCGCCAACCCGGTCGAAAGCTTAAGAACGGATTAGCAAAAAAATATCATTTGCGGATCGACAAAGATGTAACCCCAAAATTCTTTTCCCATCACCAGCACCTGACCCGGAATCTATTAATTTTTGCTATATTTATTCATCATGAAAATAGCTACCTATAATGTCAATGGGGTCAACGGACGCCTGCCCGTGCTCCTCCGCTGGCTCGATGAAACAGCGCCCGATATTGTCTGCCTCCAGGAGCTAAAGGCCCCGCAGGAAAAATTCCCGGAGAAAGCCATACAGGATGCAGGGTATAACGCGCTCTGGCACGGACAAAAAAGTTGGAATGGAGTAGCCATCCTGTCACGCGGCAAAGAGATCAAAGAGATCCGGCGGGTACTTCCGGGAGATCCCGAAGATAGCCACAGCCGCTATATCGAGGCATTGGTCGACGGCATTCATGTCGGCTGCCTCTACCTGCCCAATGGCAACCCCGCTCCCGGACCGAAATTCGACTATAAGCTGCGCTGGTTTGAACGGCTGACCGCCCATGCGGCCGAACTCCTTGCATCAAAAGCGCCGGTAGTATTGACAGGAGATTACAACGTCATGCCGACCGAGCTGGATGTTTACAAGCCGGAGCGCTGGGTAGACGACGCCCTCTTCCGGCCCGAAACCCGCGCCGCCTTCAAAAATCTGATGGCGCAGGGATGGACCGACGCAATCCGCAAGCTTCACCCGGACGAAACGATCTATACCTTCTGGGATTATTTCCGTAATGCATACGGCCGCAACGCAGGCCTTAGGATCGACCACTTCCTCCTCAGTCCGCAAATCGCTAAGCGACTGACCGCTGCCGGCGTTGACCGCGATGTCCGCGGCTGGGAAAAATCAAGCGATCATGCCCCCGTCTGGATCGAGCTCGCCGATAAATAAGCAATTCGCAGACAGCTCAACGACCCGAACGATATAACAAAGTCAACCGATCTTATTTAAAATGCCGCTTCCCATCAGGAGACAGATCAACACTTCTGAAGCTGGTAATATACTTATCTATGTAGAGATGCTTGCTCATCGCCTTATATTGCATGATGAACCTCGGATGCTCCAGGGCTATTATCTTTCCGAAGAAATGAAACTCCTCATTCAGCTTCCGGAGATAGTTCTCATTTTTACCGGTGCCGAAACAAAAACAAACATCCGTCCGCACACCCAGCGTTATCTGTTTCCTGATATTATCGATTATATAGTCTTTTACGGAAGACATTAGCTCCTTGCTATCATAATAATTATAGTTCTTCTCCTTACCGTCCTTATCTCTAATGGTAAACCCAAGCGGACAGACAGAATTGATATAGATCTTTTTATAAAATTCCTCCACGCCGCCATAGGCATGGATCATTTCATAGACGAATACCGAAGAAGGCTCATGTGTCGGCTTCCCATTATAAGGGATATGACACTCCGAGACCAGGCGTTTGGAATCGGTAAAAGGAACACCCGTTACCCCAGCCCCGAACCTGCCCGGATTGATCCCCAGGATAAGGGATCTCTGTTCATGATCATTATAATATTTATGATAAAAAGTATCCGCAATGTTCATCGCCCCTTCAAACTCCCTGTACGGGTTCATGACACGTATTCCCGGCGGCAGCGGTTCACCAGTATAGTGTAGTCCTTTGATAAATCGGGTAACTTTATCCGCAAAAGTCATTTTTAGGGCTAATTTAATGATTACTGGAACACCTCGGCAAACAGCCGGTACGAAAGAAGTTTTGCGGGCACATCATAAATATGCGAGGTCGCCATCACTTCATCGACTCCTGTTTCATTGACAAAAGCCTCCAGTTCAGCCTTGATCTTCTCTTTACTGCCGATGAACGAATACTGTAACATCTGCTCGACCATATACTTCTGCGGCTCATCCCAGAATCCGCTCATATCATCTACCGGCGGCTGCAACGGCTCCCTTCTCCCGGTGATTACTCCGAGGAACAACCGCTGCACCGATGTGGAGAGCCGTCTGGCTTCCTTATCATCCGCAGCGGCAACGACATTCACGCAAGCAAGCACATAGGGCTTGTCCAGCTGTTCAGAAGGCTGGAACTCGTCCCGATAGATGGCCAGCGCCCGTTTGAATTCGGTCGGCGCAAAATGACTGGCGAAGGCATAAGGCAAACCCATGGCAGCCGACAAATGAGCGCTGTCCGTACTGGATCCAAGTATCCAGATCGGTATGTCCAACCCTTCGCCCGGGAATGACCGCAGCGCGGAAGTGCTGTTATCCGTAGAAAAAAAAGTCTGCAGCTGCCGGATGTCCTGGAAGAAATGATGCGGTGCATTCATATTCTGCCCCCTGATGGCCCTGGAGGTCAGCTGATCCGAACCCGGCGCCCTGCCCAGTCCCAGGTCGATGCGCCCCGGATATAGCGATGCCAGCGTTCCAAACTGTTCCGCCACGATCAAAGGAGCATGGTTGGGAAGCATGATGCCGCCGGAACCAACCCGGAGAGTATGCGTATTGCCGGCAATATAGCCGATCAGAACGGCCGTAGCGCTGCTGGCTACATTGGGCATGTTATGGTGCTCAGCAAACCAGTACCGCGAATAACCGGTCGATTCCGCCTGCCTGGCCAGCTCAAGGCTGCTATGAAAACTGTCCGCCGGTGTATGTCCCTCACGGATCGTTGCGAGGTCGAGAATGGAATACTTTACCTGTTTGAGCTGGATCTTATGGTTCATCTCATTGTTTTGTCCCTCACAACAGGTTTATCGCCTGTTTAGTTTAAATTTACGATAAATCTTTCTTCACATGAACAGGACCTGTCCGCTATTGCTCCTCACCTTTCTTTGCTGTTTTTTCCGCTCTACAGGGCAACAAACCAACCCGGCCAATGACGGAAAATACAATTGGTTCACGTTTTATTGGGAAGGGAATACCGTTGCCGGACAGCATTTTGATAAAGCAGCCATCCTGATACCTGTACAGATGAATGATTTCAAAGGGTATAATCTCGCCCAGTTCGACCTGGGCAGCAACGCGACGATCCTCTATGGCAATACGATCAAAAATTATTTTGGATCCAGGGATTCCTTACTGACCCTGATGGACACGACCACGAAACAAACGAATGGTTCAGGCACCGTCACGTACAGAACCAACGGAATCAACATTACCGTAGGTAAAACAGTCCTCCACCAGGTGACCTTACTAGACGAGTATGGAGACGACACCCCTAAAGACTCCCTGTATACAGCTACCCCCAAACTGATCGGTACGGTCGGTGCGGATATCACGGCAGACAAGATCCTTATCATAGATTACCCCCGCCAGCGGATGTGCCTGCTCGACACACTGGACAGCTACTGGACCGCCCGGGCCACTTTCGTGGAAGCCAGACTTCAAAATAACCGCATCCATATTCCCCTCACCGTGAATGGACAGACATACTGGTTCCTGTTCGACACCGGGGCGAGCCTCTTTCCTCTTTCCACCGACCAGCCTACCTGGACGAAGCTGATCGGCCCTGCCAGGCCAACGGATAGCCTGCTGGTGGACAACTGGGGCAAAAAGACCATGGTATATGGGGCTACTGACAAGCAGGATATTTTTCTGGGGAGCCGCAAACTCACCAAAGGAAAAGTCTGGTATAGTTCCTTCAAGCCCTGGCTCGACCTATATCAGCAGGCAGAAGTCAGCGGAACCGCCGGAAATGCATTTTTCGGAAAAGATGTCATTGTTATAGATTTTAAGCACCACCAGTTTGGCATTGTTCAGAGCGCCAAATAAATTCGACGTCTCAATAGGAATGCTTAAGAATATTACTATTACCTGGAAGCAGCAGCGACAGCAGCAAATTCCTGAGCGAAATCCGGGAGGGAGACCTTGCCAAAGGATTTGTGCTTGTTCTGATGATAATGCCCAAACAGGGTACCACTCCGCAAAGCATGGCCGATCCCTATCACATAAACAGAGGCCATTTGTTCGCTGAGACCATTTTGTAGAAGTCCCTGCAGCAATTGTTCATCGGAAAAGCTGACCCAGGTAAGATCAGGTTGGCCGATGGCCTGGCCCAGCGCTGATGCTATCTGACCTCCGGTCTTTTCGTCGCCGGCTATGTAAAGGAAATCCTTGCCCGTAAAAGAAAGAGTGTCCAGCGCGGCAGCTGCCGCATCGGCAATATCCTTCGGGTGAGACAGCACCATACTGATCGCTTCGTCAAAATTATTACCGATGATATTCTGCAGTATCATCATTGGCATCATTCCAAAGAAGTTGGTATAGAACATGCCGGGACGAAGGTGCAATACATGTGTGTCTGCCAATTCATCCAATTTATTCTCGACATAATAGTTAGCGCCGGTAGGCCCCAACCCATCGGGAATATGGGCTCCAATGCTGCTGAGATTCACGACGTGTCGGACTCCTGCCTGCCTGACGGCCTGAGCATAACGTTCGCCTGTCGCACGAATGTATTCCCGGATATCGGTTGACTGATAGTTGGGCGGGATCATAGTAAATACTGCATCGGCTTTATCAAAAGCATGAAGAAGAAACCGTAGATCCTCTATCGATCCAATAGCCGGACGAGCTTGCAGCTGTTCGATCGCTTTTGCTTTCTCCGGACTATGGCTGACGACGGTAATGACATGTCCTTTTGCTGTCAATTGTTGGGTAAGCCGTTGTCCGACATTTCCAAGGGATCCTGTGATGGTGATGTTCATTGTTTATCGTTTTTAAATTTCGACCACAAAACTAAAAGTATACTTACTTTTGTACAAGTACTTACCCCAAAGTATGTATCTATGGCTATAGTAAAAGATAGTTCGACCATTCAGGCAAATAAGAAAGCGGCATTTGAAGAATGCCCTATTACCTATGTTATGGAAAAGATTGGCGGGTACTGGAAACCCATCATCTTATTTCATTTGTTATCGGGTAGCAAGAGATACAGCGACCTGCGAAAAGCCATTCCTGCCATTACCGAAAAAATGCTGATCCAGCACCTGAAACAGCTTGAAGCCGATAAGTTAGTGCTCCGGGAAGCCAAACCCATAATACCCCCGCATGTCACCTATAGTCTTACCGCTTCGGGCCAGGGAATGAAGGATGTTTTATATGCTATGGCTATATGGGCGGTGAAGGATAGTAAACAAAATTCAAAAGCCCTCTCCAGAAAATTGAAAAATTTTCCAAAATAATTTTTCCAAAATAATTGCCATCAGTTAAACTGCTGAAACGCAGTATTTTCCATTCACAAATAAATTGATAATGTTACAGAATCGGATCGACCCATTTGGGAATATAATAATAACGAAAGCCCGGGGCTCCTGGATGGGCAACCGGGGCATCCTTCATAATGAGGACCAAAAGATCCTTCGTCCATTCAAATTAACGGCATGGATCACCTGTGTGCTCGAATTCAAAGGAAGAAAAAGACAGGTCATGACGCCGAACAGGTATACGGAACTCTTCTTCCTGGATGAAGCCACCTCCTTTGCCGCCGGCCACAGGCCGTGTTTTGAATGCCGCAGAAAAGATGCCGGCAAATTCAAATCTTTCTGGCTAAAAGGAAATCCCGAATACAACTTCGATGAAAAGACCCCGATCGGAGAAATAGATAAGATCCTTCATAAAGAAAGAATAGATCGCAATAAATCAAAAGTAACTTTTGAAGAAAAGATTGATAATATTCCAAACGGCACTTTTGTCTTATTTAATAACCAGCCCTTTCTATTTTTAAACCAGTCCCTTCATTTATGGTCCCCATCCGGTTATGAAAAGGGAATAGCCTTACCAGGTGTAAATAAATTAACACTTCTCACACCCAGGTCCATCGTAAATACTTTCCGGGCAGGTTATACGCCGCAGATGGCTCTGACAAGAATTACTTCCTCCTCCTCCTAACCAACAACACCACCCCCATCACCAACAACACCCCCGGCAATACCCCCAGGTATATCACTTTTATCACCGTCATCCCCGCCTCCGACAACCGAAGATGATTATCCTCCGACGGCGGCCGGCTCGTATCCACCGGAAATTGCCCCTCCGTAAACCAACCAAAAAGAGCCGTGATAAAATGAAAATTAGCGGTCCTTACATTACTCCTCCCCAATTCAGAGTTACTCAAAAAATCAGCATCCCCCGTCACGATGATCCGCTGCTGACGGCCCCCCACTTCCCTGCTCAGGCAAACAGCCGTTGGCAACGGCCTCTTCTCATCTCCCTCCGCCGGAGTATACACCACCTCCGCCGAATCCTTCACCAGCCTTCCCTTTTTATTCCAGCTCACCTTCCCATCCGTCATCAGGAGCGGCCTGATCACATACCCTTCCTTCCCGGCATAAACCCCGCTCCCGGTATAAGCCTTACTTCCGGCATAACCAACCTTCCCGGTTTCACCCCCATCGCCTGGCGATACACCACTATCCCCAATCACCAACCCCGCTACCCCCGGCATCGACACCCGTAGGCTATCCGTATAATCACGCAACAACGTCTTCGAGAATTCGGACGCCGCAGTCGTCAGGTAAGGCAATACCAGGTCAGCCGAAAAATCCTTGCTCTTTTGCACGACCGTCCCGTCCATCAACCGGACCCCGAATTGCTGCAGCAAAGGATTCAGCACGGCTTGTTTGCCCGGCTCCCCGGCAATCAGCAAATCCCCTCCCCCGTCGATATATTTCTGTATCCTCGCCACCGCCTCCGAAGTGAACTCCGCCTTGGGATCGGCAATTACCAGCGCCGTTATATCCGCAGGAATATCCCGGCTCCCCGCAGTAACCGTATCCACATCAAAACCCTGGTTCACCAGCGCATACCGGAACGTCGGCAGATCAGTCAGCGTCTGGTATTCCCTATCCCCAGTTTTATGAATGCTCCGCTCGAATCCATCCTCCAGGAAAACGATCTTCGGCAGCCTCACCATCAACCTCCGGAAGGCAGCCGAGGTCTCCGTCTCCGAAGGCCAGAAGCTGGGGTCGTTGAACACCCGCAAAAAAGTACGCTGACCTTTATACTTCACCTGCATCACATACCGGTTCTGCTCCGGACGCAGATCGATGATCTTTCGGATCTCCGCAGGCGATGTAAAGAAACTCAAATCCTTCTTCCACGCCTTGGCCCTTTTCTCGGCGATCTGCCGCAGGCTCTGCCCCTGCAACCCTTTGTATAAATAAGGATCCTGGGCGCTGTCATAATAATAGACATATTTAAACTGAATATCGGGCTTGAAACGTAGATAAGGCTCCCAATGATTCATAAAATCATTACGTTTGTCCGGCGCCGTTTGACCATAAGTCCTGTCCAGTAAATTACTGTAACAGGTGATCTCTATCGGCCCGTCCTTCATCTCCGCAAGCACCTTCTGCGCATTCCCGCTGAGCGTATTAACCCTGGTCGCGGAAGCATCATAGTACCCGATAAGCCCCGGCCGGGATGTTAAATAACCCACCATCAAGCCGGAAAGCACCACCGCGACATACTTTCCCGCCCGGACCAGCCAGGGCCCGGAATCTCTGGCAGCCTGCAGCTTCATCACCGCAAGTCCCAGGAACATATAAATAATGACAAGAAAATAAGCGACGTCCTTCGTGGATATCAGCCCGCTCACCATCTTTTCCGTCCGGCCCGGGATGGACAGGGAATAGGTGAGATTTCTCACAAAGTCTACTCCCTGCCACACCGTACCGATATAAGATAAAAAAGCAAACACGACAAACGTGCTCAGCGCCGCCACCACCTGGTAGGAAGTCAGGCAGGACATGAACAGGCCGATCGCAGCATACGCACAGAGCAAAAGAAAGACACCCAGCAGGGCCGAAAGCATCATCGGCCAGTCGAAATGAGGAATGGTCGCCGCACCCGCTATGACGAATAATCCCAGCACGACCACCATGCCCCCGCTATACACCATCATGGCC
>JAATFV010000023.1 GCA_015655015.1 Chitinophagales bacterium
AGGAGCTGGTACCAGCGCATGTTCTCCCATCCCGAAAAGCAACAGCCGGCTCCCGCTTATAACAGCTATATGGAACAAAGAGACAGACAGTATGACGACCGCTCCGCACGCCTGCAATCCCAAATGGATGAAATGCAGCGGGACAATGACCGCTTGCAAAGGAGTTATGAACAGGCGCTTGCCGATCAGGCCCGCCATCGGTCTCAGGTGAACGTTACCCCCCCTCCGGTGACCATCTATCCGGGAAATGACGGGGGCGGAGCAAACAGGGAGGATGTCCGGGAGATGCGGGAAGAACTGGCCGCCTTAAGAAGAGAAGTCGATAACAATAACAACAACACCGCGCACGTCAATCCGGTCCCCGCAGACAGCGCTATGGCCACCGGACAGGATACGGCTCAATTGAACGATATGAAAATGGAAATTGCGCGCTTACGGCAGCAGGTCGATAGTCTGCACGCTGCTAAGCCTGTTACGCCTGATAAGGGGAATGAGCCTTCCCGTACCGATATCCTGAACTATCCCGTGGTCAGCCTTTACTTTCTAACGAATGCTGCCACCCTGAAGGAAGATCAGATTGATAAACTGACCCCGCTGGCGGCAGTAGCCGGCAAAAGCAGCAAAATTAAAATTTCATTGAAGGCCTCCACCGACCCGGTGGGAAACAGGGCTGCCAATAAAGCCATAGCCACCCAAAGAACGTCATACGTCCGCTCCCTTCTCACCGGACGCTTCGGTTTGGCTGAGGAAAGACTGATCTCATTGGATCCTGTCATCCGCTCCAGCGGCTCCTCCAAAAAAGTCAACCCACTCGATCGAAAGGTCGATGTCAAACTAGCTTATTAAATAAATAAATACAACATCATGAAAACTATTCTCATTGGTCTGGGTGCATTGCTGTTATTTTCCTGCACTAAAAAAGGGGGCGCTCCATTGCCCGAAGTAACGTATAACTTATACAATTATTCCAGCGGATCCGCCCAGAGCGCCGGTACGTTTACGATACAGCAGCGCGGTGATAAAAATGCCGCTCTGACCATTCGCTTAAACACGTCTTATTTTGTCCCGGGCGTCAATCTCACTGCCAGCATCGTAACTTCGGATACCACCTCGCCGACCCTTGTATATGCCAATCTGAAGCCCGTCAATGGAGGGAACGGTACCAGTGTCACCAACCCGGTGATCTCCAGTGGTACATCGACTCCCGTACCTTACCAGACCCTGACCGGGCTAACCGGTTATTCGGTTCAGATATTGAACGGCGCCAACGTCCAGGCGAAAGGACCCATCCAATAACAGAACGCCGGCTGTGGGGCCGCAGCCGGTTATCTCCTTTTGCTGCGATCAATATGGTATGCCTGTCGATCTTATACGATACCGGCTGCCCTTTGCAACACACATCCAGCACCTCCCGGGGGGAAGCATTTTTAATATTGAGACTCACCGTGGCTGTTTTATCCAGCACCTCGGGGTCATACAGAAATAAATACCCGGTCTGCTCCTTTATCGTATAGAGAATACCTTCCATAGTCAGATTTTTACCCGAAATGGATAGCTTTTTGGAAAAATCCGGGGATGCCGGCTTGAGGACAATAAGGAAAAGAATAGCACTGGTTTGCATCTTCACTGGTAACAATTTATTACCTTAAGACTGAAAGGCCGCTCCCTCCGTTTCACCAACAGAGAAAAAAGTGACTTTTATCAAGTTTTTATTTTTGTGAGACAGGGCCAGCATCCAATGTGATCGTTGTATCCCGCATCGAATAGTGAATGCCCGACGTATATTCCAGCATTTTTAACACCTCCCCAAGCTGCTCCTGGCGGGAGATCCAGCCGGTTACCATTAATTTTCCGGCCTCCTGGCTGCATTCCAGCCGGGTATTATACCACCTTTCCAGCTGCTGCATCACTTCGGGTAAAGGCGTTTTATCAAAGGAGAACAGATCATTTTTCCAGGCGATCGCTTGTCTGGTCAGCAAATTCCTCAATTGCCATCCATCCGTTGCTCCCTCCGTTACAGCCGTCTGGCCGGGCTGAAGCAGGAGACTGCTGCCCGCTTTATTTACCCTGAGGGCCCCCTCCACCAGGGTGACGTAACTCTCCCGGTCACCGGGATAATCTTTCACATCGAAATGGGTCCCGATCACTTCCACATTCCAATCCTTTAACACTACTTTAAATGGCATATTGCTCCTGGCAAGTACCTCGAAATACGCCTCTCCGCTCAGCTCCACTTCCCGGTAAGGTCCGGAAAATTCGACAGGATATCGCAGAGCGCTGGCTGCATTCAGCCAAACGCGGGTCCCATCCGGCAAGGATAATTCGTAAAGTCCGCCTCTGGGTGTTTCTATCTTGTTGAAGAGAGTTTTGCCGGAAGCAGCGTTTCCACCCGGAGAATGATATGCCAGCCTGCCGTCAGCAAGCTTCACGATAGTCGTACGCCCCTGCTCCGCCAGTTGCCGGTTTGCCGCGCTATCCAGCACAATTCTGCTCCCATCCGCGAGCGTAAGTTTACCTTTGGCCCCCCCTGGCAAAATAACAGGTATCGGCGCCTCCTCATCGGAAGACGACAACAACGAATGCCGAAACCACCAGATGCCGAAACCCACTATAATACAGGCGGCAGCGACCAAAATAAAAGTCCCCCGCAGTGTCCGGAAAGAGATCCTCCCCCGCGGCCCCTGCGTCCCGTCTTTCCCGAAATTTGCTATACCACTGACGTCCTCTTCCGCTTTATTTATTATCCTCCCTTCCAGGATATTCTCCCAGGTATTCTTTTCCACCTCCTTGTCCCAACTTTCATGCAAGGACGGCTTAACCAGGAATTTTTCTATATCTGATTCGATGATGGATCTATACTCCTCATTTTCAGCTAGTTCTAGCCACTCCTTCCATTCGCTGGCCGATAAACGGTCCTCTTTATACCGCTGCAGCAAATATTCAAAACGAGGCTGATTCATTCAACGAATGCATTTAAGATCATTTTTAAGAGGATGAGCATACCCGGCAAAAGTGATATCCCTACAATAATATGCAGATACTGAGATACATAATTCCTTACAAATCGCCTTGCCAGCTCAAGATGTTTCTTTACGGTAAATTTAGATAAATTAAGGATAGAAGCTACTTCTTCATATGACATTTGCTCGTCGTGGATCAATAAATAGATCTTTTTTTGCTGGGGAGGCAACTGGCCAATCGCAGAATGCAGCAATTTAGCATATTGCTGATCTTCCATCCGCTCGGAACTGCCATTCGCAGTGCCTTCATTGTATCTTTCAGCCAGCTCAGCCATTTTTCTCATCTCGATATTCCTTCTCCGGAATTGATCATAGATCAAATTACGGGAAAGAACGATGATATAATCCTGTAAGCTATCGACATTAGTCAATGAAGCCCGCTTCTCCCATATCTTAATAAATACCTGCTGTACGATATCCTGCGCCTTGTGAAAATCTTTCACATATACTATAGCGGCACTGAATATCATGGCATTGTATTGAAGATAGATAAGGTTGAATGCTTCGTCATCTCCTTCAGCCAAACGCACCATCATTTCTCTTTCCTTATATGATCCCCGATCTGGCAATAGTGATAGGTTAATTGATCGCCCTAAGGTAGATAAATAATTTATAATATATTATATAAGGCTGAAAAAAGCCGGAGCTCCATTAAAAGTAGCTGCTGATGATCCGGGAGGAAATGATCCATTCAGTAGGGGATCTTTTGTATACACTTAAAAAATAAGATCAGCAGGAGGTAGGATAAAAGGGCGGCGATGGTTTTTTTCATTTTTTATAAGTTCTGTTCATTAAATGACGTACGCAAGAACCAAATGGCCTAATAAGGTAAGGCAGGCCTGGGGTCCCCTGCCTGTTAGCTCCCTGTTGCATCCGGATTATTTTTGAAAAGTCTAGGCCATTTTATACCCTGATTCGTCATTTAATATCAAGATTCTGACTCCCGTCAACCAAATATCCTGTCACGATGCTCACGGTCGTACGGAAGGGCTGACCGCTCATTGGTCTCTGAATTAAGCCGTCCTATTGGTATAATTATTAAATTATATGAAAATAATGGACAATGGCTAAAGACAATTTCCAATATCTTTTGAACCGCTATAAGACAGATCGGTTATCGGGCCAGGAATGGCAGGCCTGGGTCGAAATGATCGAAGAAGAAAAATATAAGCCGATCATCGAGTCGGACATTGACACCTATATGCATAACCTTCTCTTCCGGCAGACCTGGAGCTGTGAAAGGACAAAGTTGATCTGGAATAATATTCTGAAGGCGGTGAGGAAAGATTTATGATGATTGGCACATACAAGCAGCCCGGCAGAGATATTTTTTTTAACCCGGTTACGCCATTCCTTCATGCCATTCGTCCTTGATCGTGATTTTTAACATTGAACCTTTTAAATTTTTTGGCATGAAAAAGTTTGTATTGGCGGCAGGAGCCTTTTTTTTATTCGTTGCATCGTTCGCCCAAACTACTAATAATGGGGCTGGCGCTATTTTTATCAAGCCGGCAATCGGATTCAACGTCACCGATTTTTCCAAAGCCCCTCCCGGAGGCGAATCCAAGGGGAAAGTAGGATTTCAGATCGGCGGCAGCCTGCTGCTGGGTAACAAGGTTTATTTCGAGCCGGGAATATTCTACTCAAGGAAAAGTAGCCAATATTCAACACAGAATACTCCTGCGGACAAGGTAAAGCTGAATATCGGAGGCCTCTATGTCCCTCTTGCCGTAGGAGTGAACCTTTTAGGGGATGAAACGACTTTTGCCAATGTGCATGTATTGGGTGGATTTTCGGGCTTTTTTATCACGGATGTATCCAACGGTAATAAAAGCGATTATAAATCTCCCACTTATGGAACATTTGCCGGTCTCGGAGCCGATATCAGCATTTTTTTCGTGGATCTCAAATATGAATGGTCATTGACCAATGTCCAGAAGGATATTTCGGATATCGATGTCGGTAAATCAAGGACGTTCTTCATCAATGCCGGACTGAAATTAAAACTGTAAAATATTCCTTCACACCACGTTCGATAAGCGTCAACCTTCTGCAGGACACACCGTTCTTTCAGAGGGCTGACGCTTAACAAATATGTCGCTTCATAAATCCCCCATATTCGTAAGTCACTCATAAATATAGATGATTAGATGGTTTCCTGGTAATAATCAGGGCATTTATGGCATTAATTACGGTTCCTTCCCTCCTAAATAATTCAAATGTAAAAATTAGCGCTAATCTTGCCATTTAGAAACAAATTGCAGCAGCTCCAAATGGTAAAAATTGCGATCATCAGCGACATCCATGCTAATTTACCGGCATTAAATGCCGTCCTTAAAGACATCGGCAGCTTCAGGCCGGACCAGGTCTTTTGTTTGGGGGATTTAACAGATGCAGCCCCCTGGCATAATGAAGTCATAGAGCTGCTGCGCTCTTTACATATTCCAGTCATTATGGGCAACCACGACGAACGTATAGCGTTTGACCATCCCATTATACCACTTGGCAAACATTCCCCGGAAGAACAGCAGGCAAGAGAAATAGCTATCAACTTTACAAAAGCGACCATCACAGCGGAAAACAGAGATTTTCTGGCAAGCCTGCCCCGGTCAATCCGGCTGACTTTCGAATCATTTACACTGGTATTGGCCCATGGCAGCACACGTAGCAATGAAGAATATCTCTATGAACAGCATGACGCTGATGATCTGACAGATTTATTAGCAGCACAGCAGGCCGATGTTCTCGTAGTCGGTCATACGCATTTGTCTTATGTCCGGCCGTTATCCGCCACTGGAAAAATGGTAATAAACGCAGGCTCTGTTGGCCGGACTAAAGAAGCCGATGGTCTTGCCGCGTATCTCCGGCTGACAATAAAAGGAGCGCACCTTGCAGAAGATGCTTTCCATGCTGAAATAAGGAAGGTCGCATACCCGGTTGGTGAGACTATTACAGCTATCAGGAACAGTCCGGTCCCTGATTTTTATGCGGAATTCCTGCAGCCCTTTCTAAAGTCTTTTAGCATACAAATAAAAAAAGGGCTCCTTTAGGTGACCCTTTTAAAAGGTCTCAACCTGCAAACTTAAATAACCTATTTCAGTATTTCTTCCCCGACTGCAGGACCAGATGATCCGACAGCCGGCTGAATTGCATCAACGTCTCCTGACCGATCCGGCCATCCTGGTAAATACCGGCATTCAGGGTCACCGCGGCGCCGGCTTTCAGGCAGTTGCTCATAAAGGGGAACAGCTCCGCATCGGAATATTTAGGGGGCGCCATCGGACCATCCTTTTCGTTGATCCATTCTCCCTTATTGTCGATCGGGAACAGCACATGGAACTGGCATTTAGTTCCGGGAGCATATCGCCTGGCAGGTATCGACTTATTGGGATCGGTTTTATCTGTTATAGCGATCTGGCCATTTTTGATGCCTGGACATTCTCCCGACAGATAGTCCTGCAAGGGGGTGAGGGGCTGGGTATAACCGCTATAGAAGCTTCCGTTATTGAATGCAACGGCAGCCTGCTCGTTTCCCGCCCGGGACACGGCACACCACAGTTGCCAGTTCCTGGGCACATAATAATCCCCATAAGAATAACAGCCGTCATACCACCATCCATCCACATACTTGCCCCATTGCAGGGAATAGGCCCGGATAAATTCCGTATATCTTTTTTCAAACTCCCGCTGATCCTTAGGGTTCCATTTAAATGCTGTATACATGGAAGGATCTTCATTTATTTCCGCCGGCAGGTAAGCTATGAATCTTTTATTGATCTTCTTCAGTCCCATCGCCAGCTCCAGCACCAGGTCCCGCTTTGAACAATGCCCGGCCCCCATATATTTATCCATGACAGCATTCGGGCTGGAATAATAGGTGGTATTCTGCCCCACCGTAAAGATCAGATAGTCTGCACCGGTCTTTTTGAACTGTTCTATAAAGCCGGGTACGTCGAATTGATCCACTGCCTGGTTGAGGTCTTCGATCCTTTTCCCTTTTTCCGATCCCGGCCCCGGAGCGATCCAGTGTGTCATCATGCCCCATTTCCCGGCCATCCAGTCAGCCCTGCCCGCTGCAGCAGCCTTCCCTCCCTCACCTTCCCGGCTATCCGGGGATAGGACGCCTAAACCGGCCGGAGACCCGTATGAACGAAGTCTGCTTCCCAGCAAGAGGGAAGATGTCAATAGTAGTCCTTGTCTGATCGCTTCCTTTCTTGATATATTTCCCATGCTCGCTATAAATAGATTATAAGTGCTTTTTAATTATCCGTCGACTCATGCCGGGACCGGACGGCCGCCTCCATAACGAAATCAACGATAGGGGCCGGATCCTTCAGACTATGCGGATGATGGCCATTATTGGGCTTGACGATCATTTTGATCTTTCCCCCCATTCGCTCATACCGTTCCCGGACTATATTGATGTTTTCCGCCATCGGTACGATCGTGTCCGTTTCCCCGCATACACACAGGATGGGAATATGCGCCGCCGCGATCGGTTGTAGATTATCTATCGGATTGCCGGGATATTCCAGGGCCTCCTGCTCATTCTTGAACCCATATACTTTCAGCAACAGCTTCCAGTCCCCGCTTGAATATTCTCCCTTCCCTTTACCGGCAGGCCAGCTCTTGAAATCGCAGACCGGAGCATCCACATACAGGCCGCTCACTTTGTCCGGATGCCTGGCCGCCCAGTTGAAGGCAAACAATCCTCCCCGGCTGAACCCTTCCAGCACCGTTTTTTTACTAAGCTTCCGGGTAACGGTGAGGTAAGTATAAAATGAATCCATCAATGCCATCGCAACAGGAGCGCCATACATATTCTGTACATCCATGTAGACCACATGAAATCCTTTTGCAGCCAGGGCGCTGTCCCCCTGCGGCTCATGCCCGAAAAATTCGGTGCGCCAGATCCACGGCTTACCGGGTAATGCTGTATCGGGCTCGACAATGATACATTGCCTGCCGGCTACCATAACATCCGTCCGCTTGAATCCCATCCAGGTAGGAAGAGCCGCACTCATACCCGCCAGACCCGCATCCCCCGGACCCGTACCAGCCGGATACGCTACAGCCGGATACGCTCCAGCCACACCCGGACCCGCATCGGCAATAGAAGGCAGCTGTTTTCCAGGCGCGGTCACCGTCATGGCAGAACTATTATACGCCAGGCAGGCGCTTATCAGCAAAATACCTATCATGCAAATGCATATTTTTTTCATTTGAACTATTTTTTAATTATTCAATTACCAGCCAGGTATACCCGCTCGCAGGGATCTTCACCTTCACCGTTACATGGAAGGAACGATCCAGGGTATACACCCTGGCCGGGCCATCCTCCACCCGGACCTTCGCCGTTTGGCCGAGCCCTGTATAATAAAGGGGCAGCTCGATGTCCTGCTCCACCGGGCGATCCAAAGGATTGTATAACAGCGCCAGCCCCCTTTCTCTCCCGGTTGTAGCCACATGCATGATCCCATCCCAATCATTCCCATCCGGACGTCGCAGGTGAATGATATCCCCATTCAGGATCTCCCGGTGTTGTTTATACCAGCCGATCACCCGGCTGACGGTCCGGCGGGTACTATCGGTGTCGTACAGCCGTGGCCCCCGGTAACAGGCCTGTACCCCCGCTCCATAATACTGCATCATCAGCTGCCGGTAGTCGGTCAGATGTTCGCTGAGCGGCTCCAGCACAGACTCCGGTCCTCCTCCGTGATACTCCGTCAGGGGCACAAAACCCCAGCACATGGAAGGTATCTTATTCCACAGCCCGTCATAGATATTCTGGCGGTTGAGTATTTTCTGCTGCGCCCGGCTCAGGGCGAAGTTCACTTCCCGGTAACCCAGCGGCATCTTATTGGCGCCGTCCAGGATATACCAGTCCGGTGCATTGACATACACTCCATGCTCATTGCACCACCGGTACAGCCCCTTCTGGAGCTCCATCTGCTTCCACTGCGAATCCTCCAATCCCTTATGCCCCGGATGCGTAACGGAAGCGCATACATCTCCGGGATAAGGACCATCATGCTCCAGCAGATCAAAACCTGCCTGGCTGATGAAATATTTGATCTTCTCCAGGTAAGAAAGGCCCCAGCGGCTGCCCAGGCAGGGAGCCTGCCCAAAAAAAGCCGCCGCATCCGGCTTCCCCGTCACCGGGTCTATCACATCATCCGAGTCGCTGATCCTCCGGGAGCTGAAAAGAGAGTACCCACCGATCCGGATACCTTTCTGATGCGCATACCCCGCCAAAGCCTTCCATCGCCTGATATTTTGCTCCGTAGTGTCCTCGATATTACAGTGACTGCCAAAGCTGAGGATCAGCATCTCATACCCGGTCGCCGCACACTGGTCCACGGCTTGTCTGACTTCCTCATCATTCCGGCTGATAAGATGCATGAAGATGGGGTTCTCCGTGGTCCAGGGAGCGATGGTCCGGTACATTCTGCGGATGCTGAGCCCCCGCCGTTCCCTGTCATAGCTATCGATCAGCAATTCCTGGGTACGCACCGAATGAAAAGATTCTCCGGGAGCTAATACTACGCCGGGCCCTTTCTCCGGATAGATCTCCAGCAGGCAGGGTGTCTGGTACCGGTAATGTACCTGGGAAGTATAAGTGGAGTCCGCTTTCCAATGGGTGGTCTGATCGCTGAGATGATAGACGCCTGCGTTATTAAAGGCATAATTGGTTTCCACATAGAGGCCATGCTGCGTGGCCATTTGCTCTTTATCTCCTTCTACGGAGCTTTCCTCTTCCACGACTCCCAGGATCTCATTGACGACCCTGTCCAGCCGGAGGACATGAGAACTGTTGTTGTCGACCGACAGCCATTTTACGATCAGCGGAATGCCGTCATACAATTCATAATGTACCTGGACCACCACACCCCTGAGGCTGTCCACTCCCGCCCGGTAGGTAAAGGTCAGCAGAATACCCGCTGCAGGCTGCCGGTTACCGGCCCATCCAACCGGCTTCCAGTCCAGGTAAGGCTTTAATGCCGACACCGTATAGGATTGATACTGAAAGTCACTTCCATGCGCCTTCAGGGAATCCAGCCAGGCAGGCAACAAATAGGCGTTCTCTTTCTGACCATATAACCCGCCTACCGGGTACTCCTTCCCATCGATATGGATCCGGGCCTCGGCTTTGATTGACCGTAACAGCTCCTGCCCGTTGCTCAGATTCTTAAAGCTGACACAGGCCAGGTTGGGCTGCAGCCGGAAGACTCTTTTGAGCAGCCCGTTGCTGAGGATCAATTCCTTTCCCTTGTCATTGGTCAACACTTCCGCTTTCTGTGCAGGCGGGTTGATCAGCCAGTCGGAGGAATATCCCTTTTCCTGCGTTGCCGTCCAGGCCGTCACCTGCCCCGTCGCCAGTTGCCATCCCATCAGGGAAGTCAACAGGCAACAGTTTAACTTTCGGATAGCCACCTTCATATAGAATACATTTTTACATCAATAATTACGTTGACCTCGCCATTGTCCGGCCCAACCGATCCACATCACTTCACCACGGTCCCCGCCAATAACAGGTAGCCCACATACCCTGCACTCTCCCGGTATTTCCCCGGATCGGTTTTGTAATCGCTGACATTCGCGCCCAGCAATGATTTTTTATCAGGTATTACCGACGACAAACGGAATTCCACCGTATGCTCCCCGGGCGAAAGATCCGATAGCAGCACATAATGAGGACGCCAGTAAGTGGCAAAAGCGTCAAAACGGGTCACCGACTGGTAAGGATTGCCGTCGAGCTGTACATCCCAGGTGCCGCTGCCCGGCCCGATCACATCATACAGCCCCACCATCGTGCCCCTGAACTTTATGACAATCGCAGATCCCGGATGATCCGTCTTCAGCAAAACAGGAAAAGGCTCGGGAGACAAGCTGCCGGCATTCTCTTTCGCCGGCGGCACGATCGTCCATTCCCCCGTTCTGGAAAGTTGCCCGGCAGGGATCATCTGCACCTCTTCCAGCCGGTCAGGCGATAGGGGAGCGGGCAGGTCGTGCGGTCCGGTCTTATTAATAGGCGCCATAATACGGGCCATCTGCTGCAGGCTCCGGGCCAGCGCTTCCGTATACAGCCGGTGCCCCGTCTGTGGATAGGGATGAACGTTATCTGCTGAAAAAACCATCTTATCCGGATAATCTTCCTGTTTCCCCTTAAATACCAGCTTGCCTTCAGCAAACAGCGCCGTTATCCCCAGGCACATGTCCACGGAAGGAATATGATAATATTCCGCCACATCTTCCATGGCCCGGGCAGCCGGGGGAAGTTTCCCCTCGCTGAGCACCGGCGCCATCTCGGCCGTCATGGTGTATACAAAACAAATGTCGGTCGATGGATTGTTCTTCCAGATCTGCCGTACAATTCCCTCCATCGTCTCATGAATGGTGGCCGGATCGGTATCCTTGTCATTGACGGCAAATTCGACGAAGACAAGATCCGGATGCTGGTCCAATACCTGCTTTTTCAGGCGGAAACAGCCCAGGTCCGACCGTGTGCCCCCAACACCGGCATTGATCGCAGATATTTTGGCAGAGGGATATTGTTTTTGCAGCCAGGCTGCCGATTGCTCCCGGTATCCATTACCCGCCTGGGTAATGCTGCCGCCCAGGTAAGCGATGATGACAGGCTGCCCCGCCTTCAGTCTGGCAAAGACATTCGGCAGCCCATTCCGGGGCCGGCATTCACGAACAGCGGACAAAGAATCCATAGGTGCGGTTAAGAGCGGGACTCCCCGGCTCCTGACCACGGGGTCATAGCTGCTCAGGTCGACCGGCGACACCCCTCGCATCGGTTTCTCTCCCAACAATGCCCGGATCACGGCCTTATGCATGACCGGCGTATTGGAATAAGCATTGATACAGGTATTCACCCGTTGAAAATACTCGTTGACCAGGTACGGGCTTCCCAGGGATACGACAATGATCTTTTCCTTCGGCATCGCGTTGATAGCCCACACCGACTGGGCCTCGTCATCCCACAATTGCAGCGGCCCGAAAGGCGCATGCGGCGATCTTGCCACCACAAAAATGATCCGGTCATATTTTGAAGGGGAGTCATCCGTCCAGCCCTGTGTCTCATAAAGGATATTATGCCGGAAGTCTACGTCAAATCCTTTTTCCCGCAGACCCTGTGCAAAATGTTTGATCCCCCCGAGCTGCTCATCACCTCCCTTTCTTCCCACAGGCGCCACCCCGACCACTAATATTTTTTTGTCTTTTCCCAAACGAAGCGGCAGGGCCTGAGTACGATCTCTTACCAGGGTAACGGCTGCGTCACAGATGGCGTCCGCTGTCTCCTCCGCCTGTTTTTTGTCGGTTGCAGTAAGAGGGATCAATAATTTTCTTTCCTTGTCCAGGATACCAAACCGCTCCTTCATCGCCCACACTCTCTGCACCGCATCATCCAGTCTTGCCATCGGGATCTCTCCTCTTTTGATCCTTGCCTCCACCGTGTCCATGAACCGGTAAGAAGGCCATAACAGTACATCCACACCCGCCAGAAAACTATGCACTTCCCCTTCCAGCGCATCATCGTAATAACCCCGGAAACCGCCCATGGTCATCGCATCCGACACAATAACACCTTTAAATCCCATCTCTCCTTTCAGGAGCCCGGTCAGCAATTCTTTCGACAGGGTAGCCGGGGGATAAAAACCATTTATTTTTTCGGTCTGGTAAGAAGGTAATGTGATATGGCCCGGCATGATACAGGCGACTCCACTGTCGATCAGCGCCTGGAATACCTTGCCATGCTGTTGTTTCCATACGGCAAACGGAAGCGAATTGCAGGAAGTCAGTAAATGCTGGTCCCTCGAATCGACCCCGTCCCCGGGAAAATGTTTGATGGTAGCGGCAACCCCATTGTCCTGCAGCCCCCGTATCTGCTGACTGAGCAGCCGGATAGCACGATCCGCATCATCCCCGATACTGCGGACATTCATGATCGGGTTCAGCGGGTTCACATTAAGGTCTGCTACAGGATGTAACACCCATTTTACGCCTATCGACCGGCATTCTTTCGCTACCGTTGCGCCATAGGAGTAGGCCAGTGCCGGAGAATTGGCCGCCCCCAGCGCCATCTCATTAGGGAAAGACGTCATGCCCGGTATGTTGATCCCCGACTCATAATCTTCCTGGAACAGCAGCGGCAGCTCACTGGCAGCCTGGTATTCCTGCGTTCGTTGACGGATATGCGCTAACTTATCGGCAGGGGCGATCCCCTCCCATAATTTCCAGCCCATAAAGTACCCCCCGACCGGGTATTTTTTAAAATAAGCAGGCAGCAAGCCGCCGCCAAGCTTCAGCTCCAGCGTCCTGTCGGGTAGCATCAGCATGGTCTGCCCGATCTTTTGACGGAGCGTCAGTTTCTTCCAACTGCTGTCTTTCGGAAGGACGGGGCCTGACAACTCCGATCGGACTGACAGATCTGACTGGCCGGACGATCCTGACTGAACGGACAACCCTGACTGGTCTGACGATCCTGACTGGTCTGACGATCCTGACTGTACGAACGATCCTGACCGGACGGCTCCCATTGCACCCGGCACACTTATGCGCACAAACCCGCCCAGGACAAGCAATAACAGCAGGCCGCAACAAATTTTTTGTAACATATAATTATTTTTTGATCAGCCTGCCTACGGTTTTTGGTCAGCCTGATTTTTGGTCAGCCCCATCTCCGAAAAAGGAATGGCTTTGAACCCGGGCAGCTTTTTATAGACCTCAGCATCTTTCTTCAGGGAAAAGTCAAGACCCGCCGCATTGACAAATCCGGGGTCATCAGTCGTGATCAGATTGTTATCATGAATAGGCCCCCATTCGGCTTTACCATTATGCAGCTCTGCAACATTCACGAACACATTGTTCTCTATATCGTTGTGCTGCGGCAGCTCAGGATGGTTCCTGAAATAACCGGCCAGCCAGGGATAAGCAGTAGAGTAGGGGGGGCGGTCATACCCCGCCTGGCGGAGCCGGAACGGGAACAGCCCTCCGGAGTCCAGCACATGTTTAGACCAGTTCGACAACCGGTCATCCAGGTGAAAAGACATCCTGGAATCAACAAAGATATTGTTGAGGATATGATTGTAACTCCCTCCTCCCACCATGATGGTCCGGGTCCCGGCCTTATAAAATACATTTCCATATACTTCCGAGCCACAGGCCCCATCATCGAAGTACACCGCCATGGTCATTCCCAGATGCCCGATATTTTCGAAAAAATTCCAGCGGATGATATTGCCGGATTCCGAAGGATCACGGCCCATATAAACAGCTCCCTGGTCATCTACAAAATGGCAGGCCTCACGGATCGTATTGTATTCGAGCAGGTGATTGTTGCCGTGAAGATAAATGGCTGTTGCGGGACAGGAATTAAAAAGACAGTGCCGGATAATATTGCCGACCCCATCCACATTGACAGGGGACTTATAGGAATAATCGATGCGGCCGCAGTTCGTAAATTCACAGTTATCTACATAATTGCCCGCCGGAGTCAGCGTGACCCGGTCACCTCCGCCTAAACTGATCCCTCCGCAGCCGGTATTCTCGATTTTACAGCCGGTCACCCCATTGTTCTTTCCTCCATCGCGGTTGAATACCGTATTCTCATACAATAGTTCATGCAGGCTGCCCAGTCGTCCGGATAATGGTTCATTCGGACAGACCGGATCAAAAGGATCCGGAAGGCGATGTGTTCTCTCCGGTTGACTGCCCATACCGATGCAGACCCCTACAACCCCCATATTCCGGATCGTACAATTTTCTATCTTATTGGACAAAGTACGCTCCATATAAATGCCGATACCACGCCCGGCTTCGAAACGGATCCCTGCAAACCGCACAAAACTGGCGCCCTTCAGGCTTACAAGCGCATCTTCCAGTTTCGATACCAGGATGGTATCGGTCGGCTGCAAGGGGGCAAAAGGGTAGAAATACAATTTCCCCTTCCGGTGATCGATATAGTATTCCCCCGGCTGGTCCAGCTCCTGGGGTATATTGTAAAAATAATACTGGCTCCATTCCTGTCCTCCGGAAATACGGAACGGATGGACATCACCAAAACGAACAGTACCTGTAACAGTATCTGCCGAGCCTAGCCGAAGCTGATCCGTAGCCCAGGCATAGCTGAAGTTCCCCGCTGCGATGATGTCCGGGTCGCCGGCCCATAACGCCAGCTTTTTCTTATCGAAGCGGATGCTGCCCGGATGGCCTTCGCCCTTGTCCGCCACATCGCCGGTATCGATCTTTATTTTATTATCATTTGGATAACGGGCGAGATGATACGGCCTGCCATTGATGAACAGCTCCATAGCCGCATTTACATAGGGCCGGCGAAATCCCGTTATCCCGTTGACGCCATAGTCCGTAATACCCAGCGCCCGCAGGTCGATCTCCCTGATCGGGGGAATGACCTGCTTCGCAAAAAGACGTTTGTCCGCCTCTTCTGACAACGCTGTTACTTTACCCGCCGGGATCTTTTTCCCGCCGCTGATGAGGATCGTCTCGCCCGGATAGGCCGTGAAAATAACAGGAGCCTCTTCCGTCCCCGAATCCTCCGGCCCCAATACAAAACCAGCCGGCAGCTCATAGATCCCTCCCCGCAGCCGAACCGTGACGCCATTTTTCAAAAGAGCTGCTGACCTGGCCTTGTCGGCAATAGTGCCCCCGATCAGACCTGACCGCAATTTCCGGATCGCCCCCCTGGCTTCTTCCAACGAAGTGAACGGATGCCGGATCGAGCCGTCAGCATGCCCCTTACCAGGGTGATTAGAAACATACAGGAACAGCGTATCGTCCTTCTTATCATACCCAACCGACCCTGCAGCTCCAGCCGGGGCCGTCATAAATTTCCAGGCAAAGCTGTTATACCCTTTCGGCGAAAAATTCCCCGTCCGGGTACCCACCCGCCCTTCCCATTGTCCTTTCTTATTTTTATCGACACTCAGCGGATACCACGCATACCCCCCCTTTTCATAATCAAAAGTCTCCCCATCATCATCATAAAGACGAAAGCTGCCGGGTTTCTCCCCATAGAACCGAATTTCAAGTGGCAGAGATTCTCCCGAACGGGGAGTTTGTAATACCGGGGGGATCATGGGAATGATACCGCCATCCTTTACATATAATGGTATCCGGTCCAGTCCCGGTGTTATTTCGATCACCTGCCCGTCCCCAATATAATTGCCGGTATAGAAATCATACCACTTACCCGCCGGCAACACCAGCTTACGGGTCTTCTCCCCGGCGAAGAGCGGCGCTACAAGCAGGTAATCACCCACCATGAACTGATCTTTACAATCGGCTGTATCGACAAATCCGGGTACCAGGTTCATCGCCCGTACCGGCGGAACGCCCTCGAAATAGTACCGGGCAAAAGAAGTATAGAGATAAGGGAACAGCTGCATCCGCAGTTTGGCCGCCTCCTCCACCTGCCGCGCCACCTCCGGATAGCTCCAGGGCTTGGTGCCGTCCTGCCAGGCATTGATCATAGCCATGGGCGAGAAACAAACAGTTTGTATCCGGCGCAGCCATTCTTCCGCCGACCCCGAAGAACGCACCTCCGGCGTCCAGAGCACCCCGATAAAGCTGCTATTGCACATAGCCGTTATAAAATCCCGGTGATCATAATAATCGTCATACAGCACATAAGGCAGCGAAGAGCTGCCCGCATTGCTGGCCCTGGCCAGGCCATACGTTCTCTTGTTTCTTTCCTTATACCAGCCCGCCACCTGTCTTTGCCATTCCAGTCCGAATACCTGGCGCATCTGCTCTCCGTCCAGACCGGATGGAAAGCTGGCAATATCCGGCCACAGCCATTTGTCAAAGCCGTCTATCTCATCGATCTTATAACCGGCTACCCCGATATCCATATGTTGTTGAGCAAAGAGTGCCTTGAGGATCGATCTTGCATCCGGTGTATTGAGATCAGGCACCAGCCCGTTCCAAACCGTATGACTGCCGGAAAAAGGCTTGATAGCAGTATAGATGGATGAAGAAGGAGAGATGTAAGGGTTCAGCCAGAGATTGAGACGTATCCCCTTGTCCAGCATTTCTTTGGTAAATCCGGCAGGATCCGGAAATCTTTTCTTCTCCCACTCGAAGGTACAGGGATAGGACTTCGTCTGCCAGCCCGGTTCCAGCCCGATGAAGTTCAGGGGAAATCCGTGCTGCTCAAAAGCCGCCGCTTCTTTCCGGACATCTTCCTCCGTGGCAAGGGAGGGCATCCGCTGCGTAAACCCCAGCCCCCACTTAGGCGGCAGCACCCCTCCTCCGTTATACAGGTTGTAACGTTGCACCACCTCCAGGGGATCCTGACCGGCGAACACATACACTTCCGTACCGGTGGCGGGCACGAGGATCTCCACTGCATCCGAATAAGGCTGCTCTTCCCAGCGGCTGTCCGTATTACGGTCATAGACCGTCGTCGGATGTTTTTGGTCCACCCGAACGCCCGTACCTGCATAAACCGTAACATACCGGGCGCTGTTGACCAACACCCCGTATCCTTTGTCGGACACATAGAACGGCACGGGCGCATGGGTCCGGCCATTATCGGCGCCCCCATAATGATCCACATGCAGCTGGAGGATCCGCCCCCGCTGGTCCATAGTCTTGAAATTCAACCCCAGACCAAAGAGATGCTCGTTTTTTTGCAGCGGCAGACGGAGATAGATCCGGCCCTGCCGCTTTTCTGCATAACAGTCTTCGGCAGGCAGCGGAAAAGGCCTGTCCCCCAGGTTTTTCAGGGCGTCCAAACGGGGCGAGGCGCCGGCCGCCCGGAGCAGGTCCATAGATTGAGCTTCCCCGATCTGTGCTTTCCATACTCCGGGGGCTACGGCCTCCCATCGCCATTTTACGGCCTGTGCCTGCAGAGGATAATTCATTACCAGCAACGTTACCGGCATGCAGAGTCCTAACCATAGGGCTTTAATGATCTTCTTATATTCCATGTTGCAATTAACGTATTCTGTTGCAATTACCCCAGTCAATCACAAAATACTTCTGTTGATCCCATTGCCGGTTTTCGGTTGATCCCATGGCCGGTTAATCCAATGATCTACCGGCTGGTCCCTTCCTATTGTAAAGGGTCAAACGTTCCGTCCTCCCAACCCTTGGTCTGCACCAGGCTCGGATTATTCCGCAGCTCCGTCCGCATGATAGGCAGGAAATAATAGCTGTCCGGTAAGGTCAACGGCTGTAAGACATCCGCCGGCTGTATCGTCAGGGTGAAGCCCGCGGCGACATTACCAGGCACCTTGATATCGGATTCCAACGCATGACGACGCGTGCCGTTGAGGGTATACAGCATCCTCCAGCGGCGGAGATCCCAGAATCGTTTGTTTTCAAAACAAAGCTCGATACGGCGTTCGGCAATGATCGCTGCGCGCATTTCAGTCTGTGTCATGCCGGCTTTCAACCCATACAAATTGCCGGTTCCCGGAGTAATGCCGGCCCTGGCCCGGATAGCCGTCAGCATGTCGTACGCATCCTGAAGCTGGCCCGTCTCATTGGCGGCTTCCGCAAAATTGAGCATCACTTCTGCATAACGCATCTCGATCCAGTCCGTTCCGGCATTCCAGGCCAGCGCCTGGGTAATGCTGACATCGATCCCCTTGCGGCAATAATAACCGGTGGAGGTCCCGTAATCCGCCAGATAGCCGTCGCCATCGCCACCGTTTTCCAGCGTACCTTTATAAGTCCATTGGATCCGGTCCGTCTTGCCGCTGAGCGGATAAGGCGCTCCGTTATAGACCACTGTGCTGTAGAAGCGGGGATCCCTTCCTACCCAGTAATTATTGAAGTCATAACCGGAGGAAGGATCGTTGATCGGCAGGCCATTGGCCATGGGGAACGCTTCCACCATCTCCTGTGTAGGCTGGGACATGCCCGCCCAGTTATAGGACTCGGACAAAGGCCTGACGCCCGCATCACGCTGATCCGGATTTTCCGGGTTATTATGACGGGTCACCAGGATATCCTCTTTATTGAGCTCGTTGAACCACAGCTGGCCATAAGGGTCCGTACCGGTAGTAAACAGTCCATATCCATGGGCCTGCAGGTAAGTAAGCGCCGTTTTGTTGGCATTATAGGCATCGGTCCACAACGAAACATCTCCGCCGGGATTAAATTGCGGGGACGCTTTGTACAACAGCACCCGGCCTTTGAATGCCAGGGCGGCGCTATGGGTGGCCCTTCCGACATCATTGCCGGTATAGGTATCCGGCAGGAGGGCAGCAGCGCTGTCCAGGTCCTTCAGGATAAAGGCATAACATTCCGAGGTCTTGTTTCTTTTAACGAACAGGGAATCGCTCAGCGCTTGCACCTTCGTAATGATCGGTACGCCGCCATACCGTTTTACCATCTCAAAATATTCAAAGGCGCGCAGGAAATATACCTGCCCTTTCAGGCTGGCAATCAGCGCCGGATCCAGCGGGGAAGCATCGATATTCCCGAAAAAGTCATTCATCTTCCGGATAGTGGCATAGGGCCAGTAATCCAGCGGATCGTTATCGGGCGTGATACGGCCATAGGAGACATCCTGCCCGTGCGTGATGGAATTTCCCCAGCCGGCCTCGTCGGCATAACTGTCATTATCATCATTCCAGAACCAATCGACCTTTTGCAGATCGCCCGACGGATTCTGATTGCCGCCGGTAGTCTGGAATTCCAGGTAGATCTGGTTCACATAGGCGTTGATCAGGTTCTCATCCGTCCATACGATGTCACCGGAGATCTGCCCGAGGTTCTGCTTGTCCAGCACCTTTGAACATCCCCCAAGGGCAAGGGCTGCGATCGATATAAAAAACAGGTTATATACGTTGCGTTTCATGACATTTTAAAATTTAGCTGACTGAAATAGTACTTTTTTTAAAAGCTGACATTGATCCCACCCGTGAAATTCTTCATGATCGGGTAATAACCCAGGCTACTCGCTTCGGGATCCATGTATTTCATTTTGTCAAACAGCAGGAATAAATTAGTACCGGTAAAGAATATGCGAACATTGCTGATAGGGCCATTTCCGAGCAGGCGCTTGGGAAGGTTATAAGAGACATTCGCATTCTTCAGCCGCAGGAAAGATGCATCCCGCAGCCAAAAGCTGGAGGGGACATTCGTCCCGTCCGCATAATACGCCCTTGGAAAGGCAGCATTCGGATTGGAGGGACTCCAGTGATTAGCCCAGAAAGCATAGGTCCCGTCATTGGTGATCAGCTTGTCCCAGCCGCCGATGCCCTGGAAGAAGATGTCTACGCTGAAGTTTTTCCAGCTTCCGCTGAGCGTGAGGCCGTAATTGTAACGCGGGTCTGCCTTATCCGAGAGAATGACCTGGTCATTCCCATTGACTACGCCATCCGGCGCGCCGCCGTTCGGGCCATAAAGGTCGGCATAGCTGAGCGTACCCAGGTCCGTGGGATACCCCTGCAGCGTTAGTTTTTTACCCTGGTCGGCAGTGGTGCGGATCATGCCGGTGTTTACATACCCGGTGATCACATTGAGAGGCCGGCCGATCTTGCTCAGATAGGAAGGCGTTCCGGGGGATTCATCTATCTTAGTCACTTTACTTTTTGAATAACCGACATTCGCCCGTATACTGTACGAGAAATCCTTGCCGGCACGGCCGCTATATCCTACAGCAGCTTCCCATCCCTTTACATCCACAATACCGTAGTTTTCGTAAGGCAGGGTGAAGCCGAAGGTGACGGGTACGGTCTTTTGCCTGGCCAGCAGCATGTCATAAGTGTGCCGGGTAAAATAATCCACCTGCACCGTAAGGGCATTGGAGAGGAAACCGGCATCGAGACCAAGATTGACCGAGCGGGTCTTTTCCCAGGTGATATTCGGATTGGGATAGAGACTGGAAGCAATGGCATTGGTAGCGGCGCCGAAATAGGGACCGTTATTGACATTATAGCTTTCCTGGTATTGGAACGGACTGACGGCATCATTACCCAACAGGCCGAGGGAACCCCTGAGCTTCAAATTGCTTACCCAGTTTACGTTATCCTTGAAAAAAGATTCTTCCGACATCCGCCAGGCCGCGGCGGCAGAAGGGAAAAATCCCCAGCGTTTGCCGGGAGGGAAGATCTGGGACCCGTCATACCGGAAGGCGGTCTCAATAATGTATTTCCCGGCATAGTCATAGTTCAGCCTTCCCACATAGGACAACCTGCCGGTCTCGTTGGCATTCCCGGAGAAGGAGGTCAGGCTGGGATCGGAGCTGGCAATATACAGCTGATCGATCGCCGGGGTGAGCAGGTTCTGTTTCTGCCCGCTGAAATAATTATAGTTCCCTTCGGACTGTTCATATACCACGGTAGCGCTGATATGATGCCGGCCGAATTCCTTATCGTAGTTCAGATAAAGGTCCAGCTGGTAGGTATTGGTCTGACCCATGTCTTCCGAAAGGCTGGAATAAGGCTCCTGGGAGACCACATGGGATCCAACGACCTGGTCGGTCAGGATATGCGAATGATCGCCGGTGGTAGCGAAATTATAGACCGTGTATGGCTTGTACAGGGTCTTGTCCACCGTGGAATTGTAATTGTAGCTATAAGAACCCTTGATCTTCAGCCCGCTGATAAAAGGCACCTTATATTCCAGGGCGATGATGCCGTTATAGGTCTTGAGGTCGCCGCGGATATATCCTTCGTTGTTCAGCACCTCACCGGGATGCCAGGTGTTGAAATTACCATAGGCCGAATTGCCGACAGGCTTCCCTCCGATGTACATGGGAAAATAAGGGGACATCTGCTGGAACCCATGATAAAGATCCGGCAGGGCATTGACCAGGCTATTGGGATATTGCAGATCGTAGGTCCACCAGGGACGATTGCTTTTCTTGATGTTGCCGTCCATCGTCAGGCTGACGGTAAGGTCCTTGCTGATCTTCGCATCCACGTTCGATCGGATGTTATAACGTTTGTAACCCAGGTTGCTGAAATTCCCGTTCTCATTGAAATAGCCGGCAGACATGAAATATTTTATATTTTCCGATCCGCCGTTGACAGAGAGATTGTGCTGGCTGAGAACACCGTCCCTGGAGAGCTCTTTCAGCCAGTTATAGCTATGGGTCTTGAAATAATCCACCTCATCCGGGCTAAAGTAGCGCGGATCAGCTTCTGCCGCGGTCTGATTATATCCGTCCATCACATAGATGGCATCATTGTTAAATTGGGTATTCTGATAGGCATTCATCAGCTTAACGGTTCGCGTCGGGCTTTCCGATCCCAGGCTGGCCTTATAGCTGACGACGGGTTTCTGGCTGTTGCCTCGCTTGGTAGTGACCAGGATCACCCCGTTGGCGGCCCTGGATCCATAAACAGCTGCGCTGGCTGCATCCTTCAGCACGCTGATGCTCTCTACTTCATTGGGGTCCAATCCGTCCATGCCGGCCTGGTCCCGCACGATGCCGTCTACGACATACAGCGCCTCGGTATTGTTGAAAGTGCCCAGTCCCCGGATGGTGATCGATGAGGCGGCGCCCGGCACGGTGGCGGAGCTGAGGACAGTCATTCCCGGCACTCTCCCGGCCAGGGCGGTGGAGAGGTTAGAGACAGGCAGGTCGCTCAGCTGTTTGCCTGCCACGGTAGATATAGCACCCGTCAGGGTCGCCCTTTTCTGGCTGCCGTATCCGACCACCACGACTTCATTTAAATTATTTTTACCCTGCAGGATCAGGGAGACGGCGATCTTCTTCTTGCCGGAAATGCTCACTCTCATCTCTTCAAAGCCGACGGTGGAGATCACCAGCGAATCTGCATTATCCGGGACATTCAGCTCAAAATAACCGTCGGCGTTCGTGGACGTGCCCATACTGGAGCCCGACACGATCACAGAGGCGCCGGCGATAGGGGTGCCCTTTTCATCTTTCACCGTACCGCTGATAATATGGTTGACCGGTTTGTCCTGTGTAAGGTCTGCGCCTGTCTTTTCGTCGGTAACGGCCGGCAGGTCCGCGATCTCCTTCCTGAAGATCAGGATGGTGTTGGTCTCCTGCCGGAAGGACAGACCGGTGTTGGAGAGTATGATCGAGAGGATCTGCTCAATCGGCCGGGTGTCTTTGGACAGGTTGATATGTTTGTAACGGGAGACCTGCTCCAGGGGATAGGCCATCCGCAGGCCAGAGAGCTTTCCGATGGTATTGAGCGCGCTCCGCAGGGATTCATTGCGCAGCTCCAGCGTGATCTTTTTATCGACGGAGCTTTGCCCATGCCCGGTATTGGCAATGAGCAGCTGCGCTGACAGAGAAATGGAAAGAATGAACCAGGCGCTTACCTTCATAAGGAATGATACGTTTAGTTGAGACGTGACGGTAGCCGGAAAGCCTCTGGAGAAGGTTTTTTCAGGCAAAGCAATGTTTTTTTGCATAAATTGCAAATAGTTTAAAATGAGCAAACTTGTTTTGAACCGGGCCCCTCTGATTGCTGTCCAGGCGTGGGAGGGGTTTTTTATTGGCAGGTGCCGGAGAATTAATTTGTCAATCTTTCATGGCTTTATCGTTTTGGTGATAGTTATCGTTTTGGTTTTCCTTATAATATATTTAAATCACCCCCGGAGGGAGTTTATTCGCATCCCTTTCCGTCAATCTCGATCTCCTTACCTTCCTGCATGCGGACATAACTGGCGTTGCGGATGGTACACAGCATTTCCAGCACATTCTCCAATGCTTCCGTGCCGCTGAACGACGCTACGATAAGGCATTTCGCCAGTTCCGGATTCTTGAACCGGATGGTCACCCCATATCGCCTGGCTATTACTTCGGCTATTTCACCGAAACTATCTCCGTCGAAGACCATGTCCTGTTTTGTCCAGCTGGTCACGAGCTGTTCCGCATTCACCGTTCGCTTTTCCGCCGCCTCTTCAGGGACTTTGTACACGATCTGCTGATTGGGCGCCAGTTCCGCCAGTATTTTCTTGCCGTCTTCCACCCTTACCTTGCCACCGGTAACGGATACGGTGATCTTATTACTATCCGACCTGATATTGAAGGCGGTGCCAAGAACGGTCGTACTGACCTTACCTGTATGAATGATAAAAGGCTTTTTATCGTCATGACGGACATCGAAATAGGCTTCCCCTTTCAGGGACACTTCCCGTCTGCCCGCCGGGAACACAGCCGGATAATCGAGGGTGCTGCCCGCATGAAGGACTACTGTGCTTCCGTCCGGTAACACGATATTCCGGGTATAATCCGGGCTCTTTGTTTGAACGGCAGACTTCGGGGAAGTCGCCGCCGGCGCCGTTTTGCCATTATACAACAAGTAGATGCCCGTAACGATCGCCAGCACGGCAGCGGCGACGCCCGCCATACGCCACCGGCGGGTCGCCGGATAAAGGCCGATCTTTTCAAAGTCGATCTCCCTTTCCCGGCCCTTCTCCATGATACGGCTGAATACTTTGGACTTATCCGGTCCTGTCCCGGCCATCGTCCCGTTCTCCCAGTTCCGCCACAGCGTGGTGAGCTTGGTGCTCAGAGCATCGCTGGCCTGCATTTCCTGCACCAGACTCCAGAATTCGGTAAACTCTTCGGGAGTAATGTTACCCCGAACATATTTATCGAACAGATCTTCCAGACGCATAGGACTTACAGGCATAGTGCGGTATTATACCTCTAGAGACGGTAAAAAGAAAAGGCAGGTACTATTGGCGGGAAAAAATATTTTTTGTGTCCCGGTGATCAGCATATCAATGGGAGGAACCCGGGCAGACAGCAGATCAATTAACCGTGGACAAGGCGATCACAACCTGGGAAACATATACAATAGTGTTACCAGGACCAAAAAAAGTCCGTCCGGGTATTTCTTCTTGAGCAGGCTGCGGAGGCTGCGCTGGGCGTCGGCCATGGTATTTTTGACGGTCTGATGAGAGAGGTTCAGCCTTTGGGCGATCTCTTCATGGCTGAGCCCTTCGATGCGATGGAGCGTGAAGACGAGGCGGCGCCTCAGGGACAGGCCGGAAAGGATCTCCCCGAGCAGCCCCTGGGCTTCCTTGTCGAGGATCCGGTAATCGGCGCCGGGAACTTCGGGTTGCCGGATGGCGTCGAAGATGATCTTTTGATACTTGGCATGGCGGGCGGCCACCGTAAAGAAATCCATGGCCTTATTGTGGGCTACGCGAAGCAGAAAAGCTTCGAGATTGTGTATGCCGGGTAATAATTCCCGGCCCGTCCATAACTTGAGAAATACATCGGCGGCGATCTCTTCTGCCACTTCGGGAGATTTCGTGAGCGCCAGCATGTAATTGTAAAGACGGTCCCAGTGGCGGTCAAAGATCACTTTAAAGGCCGTTTCACTGCCCTGGGCTACCTGTTCCAGGAGTTCTTTATCATATGGTGGCAGAGCGCTCACGTCGTCATGGACACATTTTAGAGTGCTAAAATAATTAAAATAGCAATACGTGGAAGAAATTATAATTCCGTCAAAATAGTATCTTCCCTCTATGAAAATAAAATTATTGCTTTGTCTGTTGGTCCTGGACGCCAGCATTTCCCTCGCCAACGTACGTCTTCCGGCGGTGATCGCCGACAACATGGTCCTCCAGCAGCAGTCCTCCGCCCGCCTCTGGGGCTGGTCCGAACCGGAAGAAAAAATTTATATCACCACTTCCTGGAATAACCGGACCGACTCCGCAAAAGGCACCCGGGACGGCAACTGGGTACTTGCCCTTCCGACACCCGCAGCAGGCGGACCTTACACTATCCTCATCAAAGGGCACAATACGATCGAGCTGAAAGGAGTGCTCATCGGCGAAGTATGGGTCTGTTCCGGTCAATCCAATATGGAAATGAGCGAGACCTGGGGACTGCCGGATGTGAAAAGCGAATTTCCGGCCTGCGCCAATAATAATATCCGCTTCTTCCATATTCCTAAAACGACATCCCTGACACCACAGGACGACTGCAAGGCCACTTGGTCCGTATGCGATTCCAATGAATTAAAGACCTTCAGCGCCGTGGCGTATTTCTTCGGTAAGAAATTAAATCAACAGCTGAATGTCCCGGTAGGCCTCATTGAAGCGGCCTGGGGCGGCACCGCGGCAGAAGTGTGGACACCGGCGGAACTGGTGAACAACGATCCGACGCTTAAGCAGGCAGCGTCTTTGCTGACACCTTCCAACAGCTGGCCCTATACACCCGGTTATTGTTACAATGGAATGATCGCGCCCATTACCCATTTTACCATCGCGGGCTTGTTATGGTACCAGGGGGAAAGCAATGCAGCTACCGCGGGTACCTACGCACCCTTACTGGATACGATGATCTCCTCCTGGCGTAAAGTCTGGAATGAACCGCTGCCTTTTTATTATGTACAGATCGCACCTTTCGCCTACGAAGCAAAAGAAAATGCCGCTCTGCTGCGCGAACAGCAGGCAGCTGTCATGAATGGAGAGAATACAGGCATGGTGGTGATCAGCGACCTGGTGGAAGACACGACGAACATACATCCCAAAAACAAGCATGACGTAGGATACCGCCTTGCCGCCTGGGCCCTGGCTGATCATTACCATCAGAAAGCTATTATTTACAAAAACCCGGCGTATGTAAGTAAAGAGATTAAAGGCGCAAAGATCACCGTGAATATCGGTGAGGCCCCCGGCGGGCTGCTGATAAAAGGCCCTGCCGTGCGGGAACTGTTCATTGCCGGGGACGATAAGATCTTTTATCCCGCCGAAGTCAAAGCCGAAGGCAGCCGCCTGATCGTTTCGTCACCGAAGGTGAAACAACCCGTCGCCGTCCGCTACCAGTTCAGCAATGCCGGCATCGGCAATATCTTCAGCAAGGAAGGCCTGCCGCTGGCGCCCTTCCGGACGGACAGCTGGTAAAGGGAACGATAAATGATAAGCCGCCTCATTCAGGTTGAGACGGCTTATCTACATGACACGACAGGTAAGACAGGATCTTTCTTATTGTGGTTTTTCATTGCCTAAAAAGTAATCGGGCCGCTGGTTTAAGATGTCAGGAATGGCAAAATAGAATGGATAATAGCAAAAGCCGCTGTCAAAAAGAAGAAGAAATGTCTATTGCTAACAGTACTACAATATAAGTGTTTTTTCGGATATAATAAACATTGTATTTATACGTATACAGTATGATAAAAGCGCACTGGTCAATCAGGTTTATACTTATATTGTATAGCAGCTTCCTGGCAGGTCATGCGCTTGCAGCCCCGGGACCATCCGTCACCGGGAAGCCGGAGCCCGGTAAGATTATCGACACCGTCGTGTGCAAAGCAGATCCTGCTCAATCCTATGCCTTATACATTCCCGTGAAAGGCAACGCCGCTGTCCTGCCCGTAATTTATTTCTTCGATCCGCATGCGGATGGGGCGCTGCCCTTAAAGAAATATAAATCACTGGCGGATGCCTATGGGTTTATTTTAGTCGGCAGCAACAACTCAAAGAACGGCAATGACTGGCCCGCCACTGAAAATATATGGCGCCATCTGTTTGACGACACACAGGACCGGCTAAAGACAGATCGCCACCGGATCTATACCTGCGGCTTCTCAGGCGGCGCTAAAGTAGCGGGTTTCATCGCCTTACAGCATTCCGTCGTAAAGGGCGTTATTGCAGGCGGCGCCGGTCTGCCCGATGGGACTCCCGCAGGTGATTTCAACTTCAGCTTCACCGCCATCGCAGGGGAAGGCGACATGAACCTGACTGACCTGGTAGCCATCAATAACGATCTCGACAAAAGCCGTACCCGGCACCGGATCATCTTCTTTGACGGCAAGCATGAATGGGCGCCGGAAAACAGCATGAATAAGGCTTTCGCAGGGTTGGAGTTCGACGCCATGCAGGCGGGGCTCATTTCCAAAGACAAGCCTTTTATCACCCGTTATATCGCAAAAAGTAAAAATATTATTAATGGCTGTTACACGACACACCAGTTAATAAAGGCCGGACAGGAATGTAAGATTTCCATCAGTTTTCTCGATGGGCTGACCGGTGAAGTGGCCTGGTTCAAAGAAAAACTGACGGCTCTCTCTTCCAATACAGCCTATCAGGAAGAACAGAAGGCGCAGGAAAATTTGCTGGTCAGGGAACAAAATACCAAGGCGGTGTATACACAGCACTTTCAACAGGCCGATATCCCGTACTGGACCACCACCATCACGGGCCTGCAAAAGAAGGCCGGGGCAAAAACCGCGGAAGGCGCCATGTACCAGCGGCTGCTTGCTTATCTGTCATTGGCCTTTTACTCTATAAGCAACCATCTGATCAACGGCAACGCCAATACGGAAGCGCGTCATTTTGTAGAACTGTATAAAATGGCCGACCCTGGCAACATCGAAGCCTGGTATTTTTCCGCCCTGCTGCATGCGCGGGATGATCAGATGTCTGCCGCAGAAAATGACCTGCACAGAGCAGTTCAGCTTGGTTTCAAAGACAGGGACCGCGTCCGGCAGCAGCCGGAATTTAAGAAGTCCCGGAATATTTACCGTTATTAGAGGTATTTTTGTGAAAAGAGCATGCGTTTTATGAAAAAACTTCCAGTAGGAGAACAGGACTTTACCGTTTTGCGTGAAGAGGGGTATGTATATGTCGATAAAACAGCCCATATACACCGGTTAATGACGGGATCGGGAAGGTTCTTTTTCCTGTCCCGGCCGCGACGGTTTGGAAAAAGTTTGTTGCTATCCACGATGAAGGCGGTGTTTGAGGGAAGAAAGGACTTGTTTGATGGGTTGTATATTTATGATAAGATCGATTGGAATAAACATTACCCGGTAATACACCTGGATATGAGCAGCATAGGTGCTGCCTCTCTGGAAGTATTCAATGCTGGAATTAATACGTACCTGGATGAATTGGCCATCGACCTGGGATGTGGCACGCTAAAGGCACAGACCGCTTCCGGAAAATTATTGCAATTGATCAACCAGGTATATCGCAATGCCTGCGTGAAAGTGGCGATCCTGATCGATGAGTATGACAAACCTATTCAAGACACCCTGCACAAGCCGGAATTGGCTGCTGAAATCAGGGATATCTTACGGAGTTTTTATACTGTTATCAAGTCCAGATCCGAAAGCATTCATTTTGTTTTCCTGACCGGTGTGTCGAAGATATCCCAGGTATCGATCTTCTCGGGGTTGAATAATTTGAATGATATTTCGCTGGACGGACAATACGCTGCTATATGCGGGTATACGCAGGAAGAGCTTGAAACCGGTTTTACGGAACATATCGGGTATTTGGCCGTTAGTGAATCACTTAGCCAGGAGCAATTGCTGGAAAAGATTAAATATTGGTACAACGGTTATTCCTGGGATGGGGAGATTTTTGTGTACAACCCGTTTTCTACCCTGTTGTTATTGGAGAAAAGAAAATTTGATCCTCATTGGTTCGACACCGGCACTCCCACCTTCCTGCTGGACCTTATGGCTGAACGGGGTGATTTTACACCGGTATTGAAGGATGAGCTCCTGGTAAGCAGAATGTTCTCTGGTAGCCAGGCCCTGGAGGAGATGGATACGGTTGCCCTGTTCTTCCAGACCGGTTACCTGACGATTAAAAAGCAGATAGGAGATAGCTACCGGTTGGAAATTCCCAATAACGAAGTCCGCTATTCCCTATATAATTTTCTGTTACCTCGTATGACCGGCAAGACAAAATATGAAGTCAAAGGCCTGGTAGATGGTTTCCGCAGAGCACTGGAACAGGAAGACCCAGCTGCCGCAGTTGGGAATTTGCGGTTATTGTTCGCGCATATCACTTACGATACACATCTTCCTTATGAAGCGCATTACCAGGCATTGTTGCAAATGGCGCTGCTGCTAATGGGTGTTTCTCAGCAGTCAGAAGTACATACCGACAAAGGCCGGCCGGATTGTATTATCTGGTTGCCCGGGTTGACCTATGTGACGGAGCTGAAATATGCCGCTGAGCCGAAGGATCTGGATGCTGCACTGGTGGAGGGAATGGCGCAGATCCACAGGAACCGGTATTATGAAACATCTATCTCTAAAGGAAGGAAGATCTGGTTGCTGGCTTTGGCCGTCACAAAAGGAGAGATGGCTTACCAGGCAGAGTTGTATACTGTCTAAGAATATAGTGCAGGACTATAGAGACATTTCAGAAACCGATGCCCGGAAAGTTATCCGGGAAGGTCTTTATCAAAGACTGGCAGAATCGTCGGAGCCTGAGACAACAGCCCGAATTTCAGAAATTCTTCACCCGCGTCAATTTTTCAGGATCCATTTGGAATTTGTTCAAATGAAATGTATCATTGAGAAAAATCACGAATAATGCCCCCTTATCCTGGTATGCCTTACGGGAAGGCTCCTTCCTGGCGTTTCCCTGTCTTTGAGATCAGCATGTAACTGCTGTTCTTAATTTGCCTGGCTTTTGCCGTAAAAAGAGGAAGACGCGATGTCGCTTATCTGCTCGGCGGCCTGGCCTTCGGCCTGATCCTGGAATACGTCGAGGTGATCTCCGACATGGGATATACCTATGGACGGTTCATGATCATGTTCGGCAAGGCGCCGCTGGACATGCCTCTTTGCATCGGCGTCGGCTGGGGATCATCATATATACGGCCCGGTTATTCAGCGACAGCCTCGGACTGACGCTCTGGGCATGCGCCGCTCTGGATACCCTTCTGGCCATCAATATCGATCTGAGCATGGACACCGTGGCCTACCGCCTGCATATGTGGCATTGGAACTGGTCCGGAACGAATCTCAATCCCCTGACGGCCCAGTGGTTCGGCATACCCTACGGCAATTTCTTCGGCTGGCAGATGGTAATTTTCTTCTACTCCGCATTCAGCCGGTTATTCGAACGGACGATCGCCCGGCGCGAAAATGCCGCCATTTATAAATTCGTCCTGACGGCCATCCTGGCCCTGCTCTGTTCCCAGATCCTTTTGTATGTGATGGAGGCCTGGGGAGAAGCGTATCTTCATAAACAGTTCGGCATCACTTCAGCGGTTCATCAGCGTTATACTGCTTCATTTCATCCTGGTAGGATGGGGGTGGAAGAACAGGAAGACATCTGCGCAGGCGCGAAAGATCCCGGAGATCACCTGGTGGGTGCCGGGCTGGTTCCATCTTTTTTTCTTTGCCTGCCTTTTCCTGGCTGGCTTTTATACGGAGAACAAATGGATGACCCTCGCCGCCTGCCTCAATCTGCTGGTCGGGATCCTCCTTCATGTTTTGCCCTTCTCTTTTAAGCGAAGAGGCTAATTGTATCGCGAAAAAGATTTCGTAAACAAAAATAAAAACGCTCTCAAAGCTAATTAAACCTTCTATTATCTAAACTAATACAAGCTGCCGTCTGTTCCGGCGGCTTTTTAATTGAGTGAAATGAAGATATCAAAAACTTTAGTTAAAAAAATCTGAAGCACTCTACAAAAGAAAAAATGTCTTTATATAGCCTTTTTTCAACTATATTTGATTTGAATATGTCTACAATGGAAAAAAAGTTCCTGGGAGATATTACTGAAGTCCGGTTTGGCTCTTATGAAGAACCCAAGCCGGTCGGATCTGGTTACTATTTACAGGTTCGCCAATTTAATGAGGATGGAAGGCTCATCTCTCAGCCGGAATTTATAGATATAACCCCAAAAAATCATGCACATGTCTTAAGGGAAGGCGATGTGCTTTTTGTTGGTAAAGGTAATAGACTTTTTTCCTGGTGTTATGAGAAAATGGAATGGCCGGTAATTGCCTCCTCTATTTTCTTTGTATTACGTCCCGATCTCCGGGTTGTGTACCCCGAATATCTCTCCGCAATTTTAAATGCACCTCAAAGCAAATCGTTTTTTTTACAAATTGGCAGTGGGACAAACATTCTTTCCATCCGTAAGTCGGAACTGAGTGCTTTTAAAGTTCCTCTGCCGGCCATTGCAGAACAAAAAGCGATCGCTGCATTGGCTGAGTTGCATCAACGGGAAGTCGCATTATCCCGGCAGCTCATGGAGCAGAAGCAGCGATTTTATACCGCCATGATTTCAAAGCTGATAAAATAAACATATGGAAAGAAAGCTCACGCAAAAGGAAATTAACAACATCGTGTGGAAGGCCTGTGATACATTCAGGGGAACTATCGATGCTACCCAATATAAAGACTACATACTCACCATGTTGTTCCTCAAATATGTTACAGACGTATGGAAGGACAAGAGAGCTGTTTATGCAGGGAAGTACAAAGGAGATGAAGTACGTATTGAACGCGCGTTACGTAATGAGCGCTTCCAGGCGCCGGCAGAATGCACCTTTGATTATTTGTTTGAACAACGGAATGAAAACAACTTAGGCGAGCTCATTAATATTGCCCTGGAAAAACTGGAAGATGCCAACCGCAGCAAGTTGGAAAGAGTATTCCGCAATATCGACTTCAACAGCGAAGCGAATCTTGGTCAGACAAAAGATCGTAACCGTCGCTTGAAAAATTTGCTGGTAGACTTCTCCGTGCTGGACCTCCAGCCTTCCCACCTGGAAGGAAATGATATCATTGGAGACGCCTATGAATTTCTGATAGCTCAATTTGCAAGCGATGCAGGGAAAAAAGCAGGAGAGTTTTATACACCGGGGGAGGTGTCCACCCTCCTGGCGAAACTAGTGGATCCGCAGCCCGGCAATCGTATTGCCGATCCCGCCTGTGGTTCCGGTTCCCTTTTGATCAAAGTTGCTAAAGAAGTGGGAAATAACAATTTCTCTTTGTATGGTCAGGAAAACAACGGCAGTACCTGGGCGCTTGCCCGTATGAATATGTTCCTGCACGAAATGGATAATGCGGATATAGAATGGGGGGATACTCTGAACAACCCTCGTTTGCTGGAAGGGGATGAGCTCATGCGATTCCACATTGTAGTAGCCAATCCTCCTTTTTCTCTGGATAAATGGGGGGCTGACGATGCGATGGCGGATCAATACAATCGTTTCCACCGGGGTATACCCCCTAAAAGTAAGGGCGATTATGCTTTCATTACACACATGATCGAAACGGCCTATGAAGATATAGGAAAGGTAGGGGTCATCGTTCCTCATGGCGTTTTATTCCGTGGCAGCAGTGAAGGCAGGATCCGCGAGTTATTGATTAAGGAAAACCTGCTTGAAGCGGTGATCGGCCTCCCTGCCAACCTCTTTTTCGGTACCGGGATTCCGGCAGCTATACTTCTGTTCAATAAAGGGAAAGGTAATAATAAAGACGTGCTTTTTATCGACGCCAGCCGCGAATACCAGGAAGGAAAGAATCAAAACAGGCTAAGAGAGGATAAGGATATCAAACATATAGTGGACACCTATAAAGCCTTTAAAGCTGCGAAACCGATCAAAAAGGGCACAGGCGTTGTCATAGAAGAAAAATATGCCTACCGGGCTACCTTGAAAGAGATTGAGGAGAATGATTATAACCTGAACATCCCCAGATATGTGGACACCTTTGAAGAAGAGGCACCCGTCGATATTAAAGCTACTCAGGTTGAGATCAAGCGGCTTAAGGGCGAACTTACCAAGGTAGAAAGCCAGATGGAGAAATATCTGAAAGATCTGGGATTTTAAAGCAGAAATATGGAAAAGTTCAAGATATTATTATATAGCGTACCGGAAGGTAAGGCGATGATCGAGGTATTCTTCGAACAGGAGACCTTCTGGCTTTCGCAAAAAAAGATGGCGGAACTGTTTAATGTTAGTGTGCCGACCATTAATGAGCATTTGCATAATATATTTGCTACCAATGAGTTGGATAAAGATTCAGTTGTTCGGAATTTCCGAATAACTGCCGCAGACGGGAAAAATTACAACACGCAGTTTTACCACCTTGATGCGATTATAGCGGTAGGATACCGTGTCAATAGTAAAGAAGCCACCCGTTTTCGCATCTGGGCAACCAGGACGCTTAGTGAGTTTATCATAAAGGGCTTTCTGCTGGACGATGAGCGACTGAAGCAGGGAAAGAACTTTGGTAAGGACTACTTCGAGGAACTGCTGGAGCGAATCCGGGAGATCAGGGCCAGTGAACGCAGGTTCTACCAGAAGATTACTGATATCTACGCCCAATGCAGTATCGATTACGATCCCAATGCCGAAATTACCCTTACCTTTTATAAGACCGTTCAAAATAAGTTGCACTGGGCGGTGACCGGGCAGACTGCCGCGGAGATCATCTATAAACGTGCAGATTCCGCCAGGCCGAATATGGGTTTGACCACCTGGAAGAATGCTCCGGAAGGAAAGATACTGAAAACGGATGTAAGCATCGCAAAGAACTACCTGCAGGAGACAGAGATAGACGAACTGAACCGGGTGGTGACCATGTACCTCGATTATGCCGAAAACCAGGCTAAAAGGAATGTTGCCATGGCCATGTCGGACTGGATGCAGAAGTTGGATGCCTTTCTGCAGTTTAATGACTACCAAACCTTGAAAAACGCCGGTAGCATCAGCCACGAGGTCGCAAAAAAGCTCGCTGAAGATCAGTATGAACAATACCGGGTTGTACAGGACCAGCTGTTTGAAAGTGATTTTGATAAGCTGGCGAAAAAGTTGCCGGAAGACAAGAAGAAAGGAAAATAATAGTGCCCCAACCGTGTACAACTAATTTGCATCTTTGCGTCGCACACTTATACCATAAAATCTATACTGAACAAAAAAATATGCATCCTGTAAACGAAAATAGGCCAGGTTATAAGCATACTCCGCTGGGTTGGATACCAGAGGAGTGGGAGGTGACGGAACTTAATTCAGTTGCCGAGATTCAACAAGGAGTTTCCAAAGGAAAACAAATTCAGGATTCGAATGCCGTCGAACTACCTTATATGAGAGTCGCTAATATAAAAGATGGTTATCTGGATTTGTCAGAAGTTAAATATATAAGGGTGGATAAATCGGATTATGTTCGTTTTCTTTTAAGAAAAGATGATATCTTAATAACAGAAGGGGGCGATCCTGATAAATTGGGTCGTGGAGCGAAATGGAATGAGGAAGTCAAAAACTGCATTTATCAAAATCATCTATTTAGAATAAGGGCTTTGAATGGGACATTATCGTCGGATTATTTTTATTATTACTTACAAGGGAAAAGGGCAAAAACCTACTTTCTAAACTGCGCAAAACAAACGACAGGCATTGCCTCAGTTAATTCTACACAGGTGAAAGAAATGCCTGTAATAATAGCTTCCTCCTCTGAACAACGCCGCATCGCAACCATTCTCTCCACCTGGAATAAAGCTATCGCCACAACCCAGCAGCTAATTACCCAACTGCAACAGCTCAATAAGGGATTGATGCTGCACTTATTGACCGGTAAAAAGAGATTAAAAGGATTTGCCAAGGAATGGAAAGAGATACACCTAGGTGATATTTTTATGGAAAGAAATGAAACCGGTCATATTGATTTAAATTTATTATCTGTAGGTTCATTAGGTATCTATCTACAATCCCAGTCTGAAAAACGAGATACATCCAACATAGATAAGACTAAATACAAAAGAATATGCCCTGGAGATATTGGTTATAATACCATGCGTATGTGGCAGGGGCGAAGTGCCCTGTCTTCGATCGAAGGTATTGTTAGCCCCGCTTATACAATTATTACTCCTAAGGAAAATGCTGACCCGGTTTACTTTGCTTTTCTTCTTAAATTTCCACCTGTAGTTCATAGATTCTTCAGGAATTCACAAGGTCTAGTAGAAGATACGCTTAACTGCAAATTCAAGGATTTTTCACTGGTAAAAGTAAGTATTCCCGAATATCATGAGCAGGTCGCCATCGCGGCCATTCTAACGAAGGCTAACGAGCAAATAAAAATGTCTGAAAATCACCTCTCCTCCCTCCAACAACAAAAAAAGGGCCTTATGCAAAAACTATTAACCGGCGAAATTCGCGTAAGAATTTAAAACGACACGCATGATGCAAACCCCCTCCTTCATCGAAGACCATATCTCCCAGATCCCGGCTTTACAGATCCTGATGAAACTGGGATACAAATATCTCCCACCAGGCGAAGCACTGGAAGCAAGGGGCAACAGGGGCTCCAATGTGTTACTGGAAACAATATTAAAAACTCAGCTGGCTGCTATCAACAGGATCGAATACAAGGGAAAGGAATTCCCTTTCAGCGAAGCCAATATCAATACAGCCATCCTGGCCGTACGCGATCTTCCTCTGCAACACGGGTTCCTGGCGGCAAACAGTGCATGTTATGATCTCTTAACATTAGGTAAGAGCATGGAGCAAACCGTTTTGGGAGACAAAAAGAGCTTTTCGTTTAAATATATAGACTGGGATCATCCCGAAAACAATGTATTTCATGTGACGGAAGAATACGCCGTATTGAGGAATGAACGAACAGATACCTACCGGCCCGATATGGTGTTGTTTGTAAACGGTATCCCGGTCGTGGTCATGGAATGCAAGAGCCCGAGGAACCAACGGGACCCTATCGATCAGGGTATTCAGCAGCACATCCGCAACCAACAGGAAGATGGCATCCAGTCATTATACTATTATTCCAACCTTGTTGTAAGCCTGGCAGTCAACGAGGCGAAATATGCTACCACGGCAACGGAAAAGGAGTTTTGGAGCGTATGGAAAGAACAGTTCAGGTCCGAAAAAGAGGAACAGTCTTATATGAAAGCCCTTCAACAGCTTAAAAATGCGTCTTTACCGTATAATGACAGGACCGTTTTGTTCAAGGAGCGGTTTGGACAAGTGCAACATTACTTCAAACAGTTGGAACAGGAAGAGCTGGCTATTACCACCCAGGATAAGCTGTTATACAGCCTTTGCCGCAAAGAGAGGTTGCTGGAATTCATCCGTTATTTTACCCTTTTCGACGAAGGGGTAAAAAAGATAGCCCGTTATCAACAATATTTCGCCGTAAAATGGACCCTCGAACGAGTGGCTGAAATTCAACCCGATGGGAAAAGGAGGGGAGGGGTTATCTGGCATACCCAGGGAAGCGGTAAATCGCTGACCATGGTTATGCTGGCGCAATTGATCGCAATGGAACCTGGTATCAGGAATCCCAGGATTGTATTGGTAACGGATCGCATCGACTTGGACAACCAGATAACCGATACTTTTAAAAAGTGCAAAAGAGAAGTGCGGAATGCAGCGACGGGAGAAAAGCTGATTGAATTATTGGATAGCAACAGCGACGCCATCATCACCACCATCATCAATAAATTTCAGTCAGCCGTCAAAAAAAAGAAGGACGCTTTTGAAAGCAGCAACATTTTTGTATTGGTAGACGAAAGCCACCGTACCCAATACGGAACTTTTAACGTGACTATGCAACAGATGTTCCCGCAGGCTTGCTATATAGCCTTCACAGGAACCCCTTTACTAAAGAAAGATAGAAGTACCGCTGAAAAATTCGGAGGTATCATACCCGGGACGGTTTACACTATCGCCAATGCAGTGGAAGATAAAGCCGTAGTGCCGCTCTTATATGAAGGTCGGCATAATATCATGGAAGTGAATGAAAAACCCCTGGATACCTTCTTTGGTTATGTCTCGGAGCCTTTGACGGAATACGGGAAAAATGCCCTGAAAAGAAAGTTTTCTTCGAGGAATAAGATAGTCCAATCGGCGTCGTTTATCGAAAGTACAGCGTGGGACATAGTCAAACATTTTACAGATAATATACAGGGTACCGGATTTAAGGGCCAATTGGTGGCTCCTAATAAATTGTCGGCCGTCAGATACAGAGAGATGCTTAAAGAGATCGGACGGGTATCCGTAGATCTGCTGATTTCTCCCCCTGATGATCGGGAAGGGGAAGATGATGCCTTTGAGAAAAATGATGACAAGGTGAAGGCTTTTTACAAGGCGATGATGGATAAGTATGGCAACCCGGAGAAATATGAAAAGGCAATCATCTACAACTTTAAGAAGCAGGATGATCCTGAGATTATCATCGTGGTAGATAAACTGCTGACCGGTTTCGATGCGCCCCGCAACCAGGTATTATACCTGACCCGCAATTTGAGAGAGCATAGCCTGCTGCAGGCGATCGCCAGGGTAAATCGTTTGTATCCCGGAAAGGACTATGGTTATATTATTGACTATTATGGGAATCTGGAGAACTTAGACGATGCATTGCATACCTATGGAGGCCTGGAAGAATTCAGCCGGGAGGACTTGGCAGGAACGCTGACAAATATCAATAAAGAGATCGAACGCATGCCACAGGCTCTTTCCGAGCTCTGGGATATCTTCAAAGAGATAAGGAACAAATATGATGAGCCGGCTTATGAGGAGTTGTTGGCCGATGAAGCTAAAAGATATCATTTTTATGACAAGCTGTCTACCTATTTACGGTTGTTGAAATTAGCTTTATCCAGCCTGGATTTTAGTAACGATACACCTGCGCAACGTATTGAAAAGTACAAGAAGGATGCTGCGTTCTTCCTGGCGCTAAGGGTATCTGTCAAAAGACGGTATGCCGACGATCTGGATTACAGGGAGTATGAGCTCCAGGTTCAGAAACTGATCGATAAGCATATTACATCGGATGGGAATGTATTGAAAGTCACTGACCTTGTAAACATCTTTGATAAAGAAGAGCGGCAGGCAGAATTGGAAAAGATTACAGGAAAGGCCGCTAAGGCAGACCATATTGCCAGCAGGACTGTCAGGGCTATACATATTAAAATGAATGAGGACCCTGTGTATTATAGGAAATTGTCGGAAATGATCCGGAAAACTATCGAGGAGTATCATCAACAGCGGATAAATGAAGCCGAATACCTGGCTAGAGCCAAGCATTTTGAAAATAGCTTTTTTACTGGTTATAGAGATAATATTCCCAACGACATCAAGGACAACCCGACTGCAATAGCATTTTACAACCTGGCTGGGGAGGAATTGAAAGATGGCCTGGCTGAAAAGACCAACAGGACTGAGATCGCACTGAAAATTGCAACCGGAATCGATGAAATAGTGAAGGGAAATATATTTGACAATGGAAGACCCGTCGTCGATTGGCAAAAGAATGATGATATAAAGGGGAAAATGAGAATTGACATAGACGATCTTCTTTTCGAGGTGAAAAATGCTTTCCTCCTGGAAATAGATTTCGGTCAAATAGATCTTCTTATAGAAGAATGCATTAAAGTAGCAGAGGTAAAATATAGGCATTAATGAAGCACTGGATAAAATTTGGGAGTAAGCAGATCGATTTTTCGCTGGAGTACGCTGAACGGAGATCATTAGGCATTAAGGTCCATCCCGATGGGAGTGTAGAAGTTTTGGCGCCAGTGGATGCAAAAGAAACAGAGATCATTGATGAGGTCAGGAGGAAGGCGCCTTGGATTCTTAAGCAGCAGGACCACTTCAGTGACTATGTTCGGATGGCCGCTCCAAGACGGTTTATTAGCGGAGAAACTCATCTGTTACTGGGTAGACAATACAGGCTGAAGGTGATCGCGGACAACCAGGATACGATAAAAGCCTATCGCGGCCAGATATGGATGTATTCCCGTAACACAAAGCCGGAGACCTTGAAGAAGAGGCTAAATGTATGGTATAAGGACAAGGCATTAAGCATATTCAATGAGTTACTGGAAGAAGTGTTTCCTAAATTTAAACGTTACAAAATTGCCAGACCGCCTTTAACGATCCGGACGATGACCAGTCGTTGGGGCAGCTGTACCCCCTTAGGAAGGATAATATTGAACATCGATTTGATTAAAACACCCAAGGGCTGTATCGAATATGTTATTACGCATGAGCTATGCCATCTTGTGTACCATCATCATGGAAAACCATTTCAGGAATTACTGGACAAGATGATGCCTGACCGGCGAAAGTGGAAGGAAAAGTTAGAATATTGTTTGATTTGATACCCTTTTTTCCTATAAAGTGTGAAGGAGAAACCTCATTCATCCGGATCCAGCTGCAATTTTTTTATCCTGGAAACAACCGAACCGGTGGTTCTTTCCAGAACTTTCGCCAGATCTTTGACCGAGCTGCCTTTCTGAAACAGCGCTGCCAGCTTTTTATCTTCCTCCTTTGACCAGGGGGCATACGCGCTTTTATTTTTCTCTCTGACCGATTGATAATTATAGTTTTTCCCGGCAGGCTTTTCTGACTTTTTTTTATTCGAAAAGATTTTAATTCCCTTTCCCTTCGAAGGCTCCGGCACGATCTCCTCTGAAATGTACAGCTCACTTTTTGTCCTGGTCACCGCCACATATAACAGGTTCACTTCTTCCGCTAATTTTGCCATGCCGGCAGCCTCCTGCTCATCAGCCAGATCGAGGATCTTCTCTTCCGTGATGAAGTCGTCCGCCAGTGTCACTTCGTCGTATTCCATTCCTTTGCAGCGATGTACCGTTGAAAAGATCATGTCCGCCTTGTCCTTGTCATCGTGATCCAGATGACACTCTTTTAATTTTTTTATATACCCGGGAATCTTTTTCCCATATTCCTTTACCACTTCCACCAGCATTCGCAGCTGTGAATCACCGGTATTTTCTATATACTCCTCCAGCTCATCCATATCCTTCATGGAGGCGATCATTTTATCCCGGATCCATTCCTTTTCACCAGAATAAAGGTTCAGCACATCGTAGATGGAAGCTCCTTCCGACGCATAGGTATAGTTTTCGATCCTCCCCTCAAAATAAACGGAGCCGATCTCCTTTTTCTCAATTAAAAGCTCGATCGCTTTCACGAGCAGCCCGGCATTCGTCCTGGCAATAACCGCCCTGGTTTTTATTTTCCCCGGCTTGCCGATTCCCGTGATCTTTATATCGGAGGAGGTTTTTAAATGTCGTTTCCAGCTTACTATCTCTTTGGCCAGCTGAGCGATTTCCTGGTTGAACCGGAAGCTGGTACTCAGATCGTAGGAAGGATAATCTACTTTCTCCAGGGAGTTCACCGCATATCGCCATCCATAGATCTGTTGGTGGCTGTCGCCGACTATCACCTTGGTTGCCTTCTGGGAGAGGAAAATATCCAGCATCGCCTCCGATGCATCCTGCCCTTCATCGAAAAGGATCGTATCGAAATACAATACCGGTTTGCCAAGCTGGAACTTCTTCAGGTAAAAATCGTGCAGGATCGGAATTTCGCCCTTATTCATTTTATCGAGAAAGAGCCTGGTCTGATGAGATATCTCTTGTTTGAAATTGAGGGCAAACTGTTTGGCAGCAGGGTCATTCACCACTTCCTCATAATTTAATTCCTGGACTTTTGCTTTGTCACTGTTACAGAAGTACGAAATGAATGCGTTGATATGAGTAGCCAGAATATACTCCGTATGCCTGCCGGTGTAACTATTAAGGCCAAGTATCTCCACTACCTCAGGAGTCTTGTATCCATCATTTTTAAGGGTATAGTTCGCTCTTCTGACTATCTGGGAATAAGCCAGCGAATGAGCTGTCTCGATTCGTACATTCGCAACTCCTTTTTCACTGAACTTCTTCTCTGCTTCCAGTTTCACCGCTTTGTTAAAAGCCAGGTATAATATTTTCTCACCCGGCCGGGCCCTGGCATATTCTATGAGCGTAGTCGTCTTCCCTGAGCCCGCCACCGCGTTAATTTTAATGTTTCCGGTACTGCCGACGATAGCGATCTGTTCCTTGGTTAACATGATCCGAATGCCTTTTATTTTGCCTGTCGTTAAAATGAGAATGCCAGTTTCCCTCTTACATTCTTTTTTTCACTATCTATTATACTTTTGTCGTGCTGTAATTCATAAGCGCGTTCTTTTTCCAATAATCTAAACCACATAAGTGCGGGAAAGTTTCTGTTGGAATGTATCTCTAATCTGAAAATGAGCTTTTCAGTAGGCTTTCGGTGTTTATTAATGACCTGGCTTAATTCAGTAGGATTAACATTTATTTCGTCCGCAAATTGATTGTTTTTCTTTTCTAAACGAGTGATATACTCCTTTAGGAAATAACCAAAATAATAATTCTTATTGAAAGTGTCCGTCTTCAAATAGTCTTCGATCAAAAACTTTAGTTGCAACAGTTGAGAAATAAGTTTACTCTTTTCGGATTGCTTGTTGGCTATTTTTTTCCTGAAAGCCCGAAAATCAGAGAGTTGAGCTTCCCTTTCCTGCGGATCTTTGGTTCCGGGAAAAACAATTGACTCTGCAATTTCTTCAGATGTGTACTGTTTTTCAATTTCTTTGTAGGATTTCATACTAATTTTAGATTTGTTTATTCAATGGTGAGCATTAAGAACACTGAATAAATCTGCCACGATTTCATTACTTCTAGTCCAGGTATTTTTTGATCAGTTTGCGGGCGCCATCGTCATACAATATCATAAAACCTTCTGGCCGTTTTTCCGTTTTCCAGGGCATGTGATGAAAACCGTATTTTGCGGGATAGTGGTTTAACAAGGCAGTTTTTGGAGTTGAAAATATACAACCATCATGCCCTCGTTTAAATGATTCCCTGCAAGCAAAAGCAATCAGGCATCCGCCTATACGGTCAAATTTCTTTTTTGAACCCATATTTTCCGCGGATACCTCTAACAATTCGATCTCGATGGCATTGGTCTCTTCATCCGTATGATCTATCAAACACATAAGTCCTAAAATTGTGTTGTCTGTGGTCAACCTTAACTTATAAACTTCCCGCTTTTTATATACACTCCAGTCAAATTTATCGAAACGGTCTTTGTTTTTTTTGATGATCCTGAAATCCCTGGCTGTCAATGGCTCGATGACGGCTTCTGCTTTCTGTCCGGTTGATATATCTTCCAGTTCCATTCATCTGCATATTTTGTGAACGAATTTACAAAAAAGTAAACTATTTACGAAATTGTACATTTCTTTTCCCTAATTTAGACCCGATAAAAAAGAAAAGCTATCGCTGGACCTCGGCGATAGCGGCGGGCTCATTCATTATACGTCTCCGCGGTCGTGGGAGTAACGGTCGTTACCGGTAATGACGGAGGCGTTGCCATGGTGGCCGATTGTTCACCGGATGAACAGGCTGTAAGCAGGACTACCAAAAATGTAAGGACTGTAAATACTATCTTTTTCATATTGTTTCTTTTAGATGTTTTTTGATTATTGGTATTACTATTTTTTATTTGTCAGGCATTCCCCTTTTCTGCTTCGCCCTTCAGATGAACCGTTCCTCCGCCATACAGCCGCTCCTGCAGCTTGAACCCCATAGCTGCGAGTACCAGAACGCCGATGCTGATCAGGGGCAGCTTTTCCACCCCGACGACTTCGATCGCTATACCTCCGGCAAGAGACCCAAGCGAAAAGCCAAGGTTCCCGGTGGACACGAAAAGACTGCTGGAGAATTCCGGAGCCTCCGGCGAAGAGGCGGTGATCAATGTCTGCCCGAGCAGGAATCCGCCCGTGTGGATGAAGCCCCATATGACTGCCAGCGTCATGGCCGGATAGAAATGATCAGTGGCCAGGAATAACGCAGTTTGTATAAGGATGAGTCCTGCCAGAAAGCCCCACACCGTAAGCCCGATGTTCCTGCTCAGCAGCCGGCCGAGCAGCAGATTGCCGAAAACCCCGGCCGTTCCGAACAGCAGCAGCGTCAGGCTGATATTTCTTCCATCCATATGAACAACCTCCTTCAGGTATTCGACCATATAGCCATAACTCACCGTCATGCCGGAGATGATGAACGTGACAATCCCTATGCTCCACCAGGTCTTCGCTTTCTTCAAAATGCTCAGCTGGCTTCCAAAGGATGACCGCTGCCTGACGGGCAGGGAAGGAAGGTATTTCAGCAGGAATAAGAGGGCCACGAAATTCACCGCCGAGCTTACGATGAAGGCCGCATGCCAGTCGAACTGATCGGTGAAAAGAGCGACGATAGGCACACCCAGCACCGTTCCGATACTGATGCCCGAGAATACGATAGAGACGGCCTTCGGCCCTTCACCCGGTTTAGCGGAGAGCGCGGCGGTCGCCATCGCCACTGAAAAGAAGATGGGATGAAAGAACGCCGGTATGATCCGCGCTATGAGTAGGACCGTAAAGTTCGGCGCCGCCATGGACAATAGGTTGGAGAGCACAAAAACGGCCAGTACGATGGAAAGAGCGACTTTCCGGTTAACTCCTGACGCCGCCAGGGTCACAAAGGGCCCGAAGGCGGCAATCACGAGGGCAAACGCGGTTAAAAGCCACCCAGCCTGCGTTACGCTTACGTGGAACTGCGCGGCGATCTGCGGCAATATCCCGATCACGCCGAATTCGGTCGTAATGATCCCGAAGACGCCGAGTGCAAGAATATATACGATACGCTTATTGGAAACCGGAGCTTTGGTAACTTCGGCAGTCATGACTGATGAATTCTTTTCCATATTGTTTTTTTATTGATGCCCGGGCATGAACTGTCCCATGCTGCCAATGCGCAGGCAGTTCACTTCAGGCGTACCTAATTGAATTAAATGATTTACCGGTGTTAATTAAGCAGACAAAAAAAATCAGGGGGTCATGGAAGTGATGATCCCCGTAATAGCTTCGTGCAGAACAGTCTGATTGATCTCGTCTGACGATCCCTTATGCACCAGGTTAATGGATATCAGCCCATGCACTACGGACCAGAACGTGAAATACTTGGTACATACCATGTCCTCCGTGGGTTCGGCTTTTTTCATCAGCTGCCGGATGACACCGGTGAACAAGGCGCTGACCTCTTCTGCCTTCGAAAGCCCTTCCCGCATGGTGCTGCAATTGACCTCCACTCCGAACATTGCCTGGTAGAGCTCTTTTTCGGCAAACGCGAACTTCCAATAGGCCAGCCACATGGCCTCTAATTGCCGGACGGGGGTTGGTTGCGCATCTTTTGCCTCCCGTATCTTCGCAGAAAGTAAAAGATACCCGGTAGCTGAGAGCTCAGCGACCAAAGTCTCCTTGCTGGAAAAATAATCATAAATGACAGGGGCGGTATAGTCGATCTCCTCGGCTATCTTTCGCATATTCAATGCCTGCCACCCATCTTGCCGGACGATCTTAAGGGCGGCTGTGAGGATATTACTCCTCGTATTTTCCTTCGACCGCTGTATTCGTTCTTTGCTTCCCATACTATTTGTTTTTCGATAATGCAAAGCTCCGACGAATTGACCGGTTAGTTATTGTCCTATTTTTCGTTTCTTTTGTATAAATCTTTCAATATGCCCATAAAAAAAGGCCCCATTAGGGCCCCTTTGCATGTTTCGGCTGATAATTATATGACAATCAGTTCTTCCTGAACTCAGAAGGGTTGACCCCTTTCTGCTTGCGGAAGAATTTATTCAGATGGCTTTCGTCGGCAAAGCCTAATTCATCGACGATTTCGGATATACGCATCGTACTGTGCAGCAGCCGGTTTTCAATAAGCTTCGTCTTATAGATGGCGATATAGTCCTGCATGGTCTTCCCCGTATTTTTTTTGAAATAACGCCCCAGGTAGCTGATGGAGATCCCGAATTGATGGCTCAGGCTTTCTGCTTTTATAAGTTCGGGATGATAGATATTGGCCTGGATATATTGAAGGATATCCAGCGCCTTTTCTTCTTTATCATCGCTATATTTTTCAGGGAGGTTCTTTTCGATATTCCTGGCGACGATGACGATCAGCGCATTCACCAAAGCCAGGGTCAGCTTGTCCCAGCAGTTATCCCGGTTGATCTGTTCGCGGATCATGGAGTCGATGATCGACTTGACCAGCGGTTTATCGGTTTCATTCTTCAAAAGGGTGCCCGGGACCTGTTTGGCACTGTACAGCAGGAATTCCAGGCGCTGGATATTGTCCTTAACGATCCCGTTGGACTTCAGGTAGATATCATTAAAACGCAGAAAAAAGAATTCGGTAGTGGTATCTATCTTGAAATCATGCAGGTCCTCCGGACTCAACAGGAACATATCCCCGGGACGATAGCTGACCTTATTATCATTGACGCAATGCCGTCCATCACCCCCAAGAACATACACCAATTCAAAAAAAGCGTTCTGTTTAGCCCTTTTTGGATATTCATTCATCGTTTCCACCGTAATGGAATATGGTTCGTACAATTGTTCTCTTATCATACTTCCAAAGGTACGAAAAAGGAAGAATTGTACAAATAAATGACGCGAAACTGGAGGTTGTCCCAAAGTGACAGGATTTCCTGTGCATCTCTTAAACAAGAAACCCGCTGGGTCAGAGCGGGTTAATGCGTTCACTGTAATCAAAGCACGTAACAGGAAGTATGCACAGGCCTTTCATAGAGTACGGATCGGTTTCAAGGGTACGGATCGGGTTTCAGGGTACGGTCAGGATTCTTAGGGTACGATCGGGTTTTCAGAGTACGGTCAGGATTCTTAGGATTTGGTCGGGTTTCAAGGTTTGGTTGTTTTCAAGGTTTGGACACGTTTTCAAGGCTTGGACAGGTTTTCTCAGGGTACGGATTTCTTAGTTACAGTTTTCAGATCTCGGATTAAAAAAGGGCACAATTACTTTCCGATACAAAGATGCGAAGAAATCGATCCGTGACCCAACTTTCACCTGTCTGGTTTATATCTTTGCTCAGTAAACTTACCAGCCCTTAGGCACAAACCCCTACCATTGAGTATTACCCGAAGTTATAACACGTAGTTTTACGATACGATAACTATTGAACAAGGATCCCATTCCCGGGGTCAACATAAAAATCCAGGTAATTGCTATGCCTCCCTGTTCCACCGAAAGATCGATATACTCTCCCGCCGTTTTGGGAATAATAATCAAGTTCTCCGTATCGGGTAGGTATTTCTCCCTCCCGGGTGTATGACAATTTCATGACAATGTTAATTTGCCGACATAAATCTTACGTACATGAACCATCATTTTGTTGCGATCAATTACATCTCCTGCACGCCGGATTACCGGTCACGGTTTGAAGAGCTCTTTACTTCCCGCGCCCATGCCATCGATACCATGCCTGGCTTTATCAATATGCATGTCCTGAAGCCGGCAGGAGAAGGAGAAGATTATCTTATCGTCAGCTATTGGGAGACGGAGGCTGCGTTCAGGGACTGGACAGGATCGGAAGCCTTTCGGGCCGGCCACAAAAGGGGATTTGAAGATCTCGCCAGGGCAAGACAGGAAGGCCGGCCGGCCCCCATGTCCAGCAGTTTTAAAACGTACCAGGTCATCAGTTTATGAAAAGGAATTCCACGCCTTCTCCAAAGCTGCTCAAATGGCTCAGGCGACTGGGTTTCTGGGGTTTTCTTTTCTTCCTGGTCAAAGGATTGTTATGGCTGGTCTTTTTTTGCTGGATAGGTAAAAGGTTGTAAAAAGTTCCCTGGCGGGTAGTTATTTTTCCGTATCGGGTTCTTACACACGGGGATCTTTGCGTGATAGAAACAAATGCACAATTACCAAATCCCTTTTCCCCGATGCGCGCTTGTATAAACGGGTTGTTATCCCTTACCCTTGTCCTATGGGTAAACGTACTGCCGGCGCAAAGTGATTCGACACCGGCGAAGAAACCATTACAGGCTGTGACTGTATACGGCAGACGGGGAGGAGAGACGACAGACAATGTTATCCGGCCGGGCCTGATCGCCATGCCGGTGACTATCATCGACCGTAAAACGATAGAGCGGATGGGTAGCCGCCGCCTGGATGAAGTGCTGCGGGAGCAGCCCGGGCTCGCCGTAGTTAGCGACCTGGGAGCGGGTAACCGTGCCGTTGGCCTGCAAATGCAGGGGTTCAGCTCGGAGTATATCACCATACTTATTGACGGCCAGCCAATGGCCGGGCGCAGCAGCGGCAACTTTGACCTTTCCCGTATCAGCGTGGCGAATATCGAGCGGATCGAAATTATAAAAGGCGCCTCTTCCAGCCTTTATGGCAGCGAGGCGCTGGGGGGAGTGGTGAATATCATCACCCGCCAGCATATCACGCAAGCGCAGGCGTCCCTGGGCGCTCTTTATGGCACTAACCACACCCTGGATGTTACGACGGAGCTCGCATCGCCCTTTGCAAACGATAAGGGCGCCGCCTGGCTTTCCGGCAACTATTACCGCACAGATGGTTTTAATGTCAATCCTTATCTTGAAAAAGGCAGCCAGACAGCCCCGCCTTATAACAGCCTCAGCCTGCAGGGAAGAGGCCGATACGCTTTGAACAGTCTCAGCACGCTCAATGTCTCCGGGCGTCTGGCGGAGCGTAGTTCCATCATGACCCGCGATTATGGCGCCCTGCCCAGCAAGGACCGACTGAAAGAGAGCGATGCCAACGGGATGGTCTCCCTCGACCATCATTTTACCGGCGGGCTGCGGTTGATAACCCGTTATTATTTCACCCGGTACAAGTCTGCGCAGGAAACTTATCTGCTGGCGAATGATCATACCCTGCAAAGCGATAATTACACCGAGTACGACCACCGGGCAGAGATGCAGGCTTCCCTGGATCGCTGGCAAAAGAAACTATCCCTGATCGCAGGCTCCGGGGCGGAGTACCAGGTCCTTTCTACGGATACCAACGGATCCGGCGGGCATCGCTACAACTATTTTGCCTTTGTGCAAGGCAGCCTCAGTCCCTGGAAAACTTTCAATCTCATGGCCGGCCTGCGGTACGACGGAAACAGCCAGTATGGAGGTAAATTAAATCCCAGCCTGGGCCTGCGTTATTCGCCGGCGGACTGGCTGACCTTTAAGGCAGCGGCGGGCAAGGGATATAAGGCCCCGTCTTACCGGGAGTCTTACCAGGTCTTTACCAATGTCATGCAGGGATACACGGTAGTCGGCGCCAATGTATTTCCAAAAGGGCTGGCACAGCTGACAGATGCCGGCCTGATCGCACAGGTGTGGCCGTTGGCGGCACAGGTAGCTCCCCTGAAAGCAGAGACTTCCACTTCTTACAACATGGGGTTTTCCCTGAAGCCATACGCCCGGCTGGAGCTGAATTTCAATGCTTTTTACAATGCTATCAGCAATCTTATCAATACGCAGCAGGTGGGTATCAAGACCAATGGCTCCCAGTTATTCTCTTACCTCAATGTCGCCCGTGTTGATACAAAGGGCCTTGAGGCCGGTTTTTCTTTTCAGCCAGTTAGCGGGCTGATCCTCACCGGATCCTATCAGCTGCTCTATGCCAGGGACCGGGCAGTAATTGACTCCATCCGCACCCATTCCCCGCGTTATGCCACCGTAAGAAGCTCTCCTGTTATCCGGGCTTCCAAGGAAAAGGACTATTTCGGGCTGCCGGGCAGGAGCCGCCATATGGCGAACGTCCAGGCCTTTTATGCGATCAGGCCCTGGGGGCTGGATGTATCCCTGCGGGGCAGCTACCGGGGTAAGTACGGTTTCCTGGACACCGATAACAACGGCTTCATCGATCCGTATGATGTGTTCGTGAAAGGTTATATGCTGGTCAACGCCTCTCTGCAGAAAAGGATCTGCCGGAACAGGCTTACCCTGCAGCTGACCCTGGACAATGCTTTTAACCATACGGACTACCTGATGCCCGCCCAGCCGGGCCGCATGCTGCTGGCAGGCCTTACCTGGAACTTCCAAACTCATTCCGACAAATAAAAAAAGATATCATGAAAAAATTATATTGTTTACGCAACCAACGATTTGCCGCGCTGATCGCCGCCCTGTCCTTTTTCTTTATGTCCTGTTCCAAAAATAATGAGCAGCCCGCCGCCAGCGACGGCCTGAGCATCACTGTCACGGACCTGATGGGGGATACCTCGGCTACCATGGCCGTGGGGGCTGCCAGTTTTATGACCCTGTATTTTAGCTTTGCCGCCAACGGCAAGGTGGAGATCGGCGACCAGGATAAACCTACCCTAAAATGGGACCTGGCCTTTACCGGTCCCTATAACTCCGAAGTATATGTCAACAGCGGGAATTATCAGTACAATCCCGGATATGGCGGCCCCGGAAAAGGAGCGGTCATTCAGCTCGACACTCCCTATGAACAGGTAACAGATGCCCCGGCCGATACGGATTTCGATGCCTCCACCGTGACAAAGATCGGCTGGGATGCCGGTAACGGCCAGGGCTGGTTCTTTTACTCCCTGGATAATCATATTGCCGTTCCCGTCAAGAACCGGACCTTCCTGTTGCGTACCGCAGAAGGGAAATATGCGAAGCTGGAGCTCCTGAATGTATACAAAGGGAATCCCCCGGTAGTGACAGATCTTTTCTGGCCTGCCCCTTATTTCACTTTCCGGTATTTTGTCCAGATGGATGGCAGCCATAACCTGAAAACGATATAATAATTTCAGGTGGCTGATTATCGGATCCCGGACATTAGTTCCGTTCGGATGAAGGAATCGAATTCAATTCCTTTGAGACCAGGTTGGTGAAGTTTTTCCATAGACCCGGTAATTTTTTATCATCAGATTCAGGGAGTGAACTTCAGACAGGAAGGCGATGGCACAGCCAGCTCTTCGCCCGTAACATGCAACAACCCAGTCTCCCGGTCGACGCGGAATATCACAATATTATTACTGACCTGGTTAGCCACCAGCAGGAAATGCCCCGAAGGGTCCAGCGTGAAATTCCGGGGCTCTTTACCAAGAACGGATTGATAACCTACCGTGCGTAATATCCCTGTTGCCGTATCGATGGAGAAGATCGTGATCGAATTCTCCGATCCGCGATTGGATACATACAGGAACCGGCCATCCGGAGAGACATGGATATCCGCACCCGCGAATGGTCCTTTAGTATCCGCGACATGCGAGGAGATCCGTTGCAGAGAGTCGAGCTTTCCGCTCTCGGGGTGATACCGGTATACATCCACGTTACCACCCATCTCCTCTGCGAGGTATGCATATTTTCCATTGGGGTGAAAAGTAAGATGCCGGGGCCCGCTGCCGGGTATAGCAGCGACATCTCCTGCCATTTGCAGCAATGCACGGCCTTGCGCTGTATCTCCCCATCGATAGATCGTGATCTTATCCGTTCCCAGGTCCTGCACATAGAGATACCGCTCATCCGGCGGGAATACCACCGAATGCACATGTGACTTTGCCTGGCGGACTGTATCGATGCTGTGACCCGTATGCTGTATATTCTGCCGGTAAGGCAGCAGGCTCCCATCTGGCTGGATCGGGAAAGCCGACAGGGTGCCGCCGGTGTACATTCCCATCACCGCCCAGCGACCTGAAGAATGCACAGAGACATACACGGGGTTATCGCCGCCGCTGGGTTGTTTATTGACCAGGTGCAGGGCGCCATTCTCACGATCAAAAGAAAAAGCGCTGATGCTGCCGGCGCCCAGCATTCGGGAATCCGTGCAGGCATAGACATGTTTCCCATCCGGCGCCACAGCGAGGTAAGAAGGGTTCACGACGCCCTCCGTATGGCTCAGCAAAGCCGCATGACCTGTGGCCGCATCCCACCGGTATACATAGATCCCCTTGCTGCCGGTACTGTCCTTGGGTGGATCAGCTGTATTGCTGCCCAGATTGGTGTAGGTGCCGGCAAAAAGATAATAGGACTGCGAAGAGCCCGCCAGGGCGGACAAAAGGAGGAACAGACAGATCAGCGTACGCATAAAAAAAAATTGAACTTTCAAGGCCTGCCTGTCAGACGGTTACAGCATCCGGATCTTAATATTTCTCCATGCGCTGGAGCCGGGATGCTGCTGTAAGGCAATCTTACCCCTGGCTACTTTCGCAAAGTTGCTGAAGCCGGCACTTTTGAATTTACTATTGGCCACCATCTTATTCCATTCGTCGCTGCCTATCTGCCCGTCATAGGTTTGTATTCCATTGAGCCAGAAAGTAAGATGCCCTTTATTCTGTATCAGCCTGACATGATTCCATTCTCCGACCGGATTAGGTTTGGAAACGGTCGCATCTCCGGACATATCATACAGGCAGCCGGCGAGATGATTTTGTTTTTTATTATCTGAAGCGTCAATATTGTCCAGCACCTGCATTTCCGGGCCGGTTAAATAGGTGGCATCATATTTCGGGTCTTCCTGAATGTCAAAAATGATCCCGCTGTTCCCGCCTTTAGAGATCTTCCATTCCAGGTTAAGCTCATAATTCTCGTACTCTTTATTGGTTACGATATCCCCGCCGCCGCTTTGAGGCTGGGATGGATCAAAAATGATCGCCCCGTCTTTCACCTGCCATTTTGATCCTACCGTATCTCTCAGATAGGTATGCCAGCCCCGGGTGGTTTTACCGTCAAACAATAATTCCCAGCCTTCTTTCTTTTCTTTCCTGGTAAGCGTATTGGGTTGTTGAGCCATACCTGCACATCCTAACAGGACTAAAACCGTAAAGAACAGTGTCTTCTTCATTAATTTGAATTTTGAAAGACCTAAGGTAATGAAATATTACACAGCCTCTTTACTAAGGTAAAAATGCGTTAAATTACCGCAAAAATGTATGGACAGGCGTAAATTCGTAAAATCGTCATTCCTGTCGGGTTCTGTACTCGGCGGCTTAATCCCATTTTCAAATTCAGCAGCCTTCGTGGAAAATAATAAAAGTAAAAAACAGCAGTGGTACGAACTCCGGACCTATATCTTTGCCGATGAGGCCCAGCAGCAGCTGACGAACGCCTACCTGGAGCAGGCCTGCCTGCCCGCCCTCAACCGTGCAGGTGTGATAAATGTCGGCGTTTTTTCCGAATGGTTTCCGCCTGCTGCGGCCGATTCCAGTGCCGCCCCATCCAATGGACCCGGCAAAATGTTCCTCCTGATCCCGTTCGATTCCATCGACTCCTTTGCAGCGATCAATGGCAGGTTGACCGGTGATGCCGCCTACCAGAAGAGCGGGGAAGCCTATTTATCAGCCCCGGCGGCCAATCCTGCCTACGAACGCATCGAAAGCTCTCTGCTCCGGGCGTTCCTGCATATGCCCCTGATCGAAGTGCCGGAAAAGAAGGAGCGCCTCTTCGAGCTCCGATGTTATGAAAGTCCTACCGAGTCCGCGGGCCAAAAGAAAATAGAGATGTTCAATGATGCCGGTGAGATAGATATTTTTAAAAAGATAGGCGCCCGGCCCGTATTCTTTGGTGAAACGATCATCGGAGAACGAAGACCTAACCTGACTTATATGCTTTGTTTCGATAATATGGAAGCGCATGATGTACACTGGACGGCTTTCAGAACGGACCCGGAATGGAAGAAAATCAGCGTTATGCCGGAGTATTCGGATGCAAGGCTGATCTCTAAGATTACGCGTACTTTTCTTAAGCCAGCGGGTTATTCTCAGGTATAGATTTGTAAGGCAACTGGAGATGATATTCATTGTTTTCAGGTAATTATATAATAGATAAAAGGCCATGGGTTCAAGTTTCCATATTAGATTGGTTCAAGTTTTTTTTCATTTTCCCGCAGCTTAGGAGGTTTAGGGATGTTAGCAGCCATGGAATTATTCGCCTCAATACGGTATTGATTTCTATACCAACGCGCGTGCGTTTACCATGTTGGCGATGGAGTCATAGGCGATCCGTTCGTGCCACAGCGCACCTTTTCGTGTGCTTGCGTATGCTTTATACTATTATAAATATGCAAAGACGAATGAAGGTACTTTTTATAGACCTAAATGCAGCCGATGCCATTGACTTTCTTCTAATTCCTGCTCCTGGCTCTGCTCTAGCGAACATCTTTCACGGATAGCTTCCGGCAGGTACTGCTTCCCCAGGCTTTCTCCTGTAAAAAATCTTACGCCAGATACCGCAAGAAGGCTTCCGGGTTGTCTAAAAAATTCTTCGTGATGCTATAATGCTCCGTTTCCCTGAATTTAACTTTGTTCATACCTGTTTCCAGGATCTCATACAGGCTGGCATTCGAAAGTCCCATAATGATGGGGGAATGTGTGGCAATAACAAATTGGGCATTGCCTTTCTTCAACCGCTCCATAATAAAAGATAACAAAGAAAGTTGCTTTAAGGGGGAAAGCGCCGATTCCGGCTCATCCAGGAAGTAAACTCCCTTTCCGGCAATACGCGTCTGCAGTATTTTCAAATAGGCCTCTCCATGAGAGTAGGCCTGCAGATTATCGCCATAATTTTTGCGAGTATAGTAAAGCTGATAATTCATGCCCTCGCTCATTTGATCGATGATCGACTGGTCTACCTTTCCTTCCAATTCCCGGAGGTCCCCCGCTATTTTATTTCGTTCCCGTTCCACTGAGTTGAGAAAATCACTGAAATCCTCTGCCCGGAAGAAAAAGCCTTGATTCGTTTGCCTTTTCCATTCGAGGTGCACATGACGTTGCAAGGATATGGCTGCTTCGAAGCCGGGATGCCGGCCGATCATTCCTCCGATCAGTGGAAGATTTATCTTTACTGCCAGCGTTTCCAGTAAGGTTGATTTTCCTGTACCGTTATCACCTACCAGGATTGTAACAGGATTGTCCAGGTCAATCTCTCGTGCATATTGTACCGCCGGAATGTTATAAGGCCAGGGATGCTGCCTGTCCGTAATAATGGAAAATGATTTGATAAAAGGCATTATGCGAAAAATTGAGATTTTGTAGAAAACTGCAGGTGTGATCTGATCCCGCCTATGTTCAACTATTATCTAAGATCTATAGTCCCTGAAAAAGTGGAAAGAAGGATGAATAATTAGTGAAGGTTATTTCTCGTAGTAAAGCAATTCAGTTCTGTAAGTGTTTTGAATTGCTTATCAGTAGTTACCAAAATTATATTCCAAGCAATCGCTGTAACTGCAATTATACTATCCGGCGATTTTAAGCAAGAACTCTTTCAGTTCCAGTTCAGTGATAATGGAGATATATAATCTTTCGCCATTTAGTAAATCAGCCAATGCTTCATCCCCGCCTAAAATATAAAGCACTGTATTGGTGTCAAGCAAAATTTATTCCAACTGATCTCTCATCTTTATCTGCATGGCTAATGGGTCTTCCTTCAACTTAATAATACCACAATACTTTTTTGTACCCGCTCCTTTGGCACGTAGCTTTTCCAACTTTTTCCGGAGGGTAGCAATATCCTTTTTACTAGCTCCTTTTTTTAGTACTAACCATGTTGCTCATTTTTACAAATTTAGGTGATAAAATCGTGATATGGAAATTGGCTACCTAAGTCTGCATACATTTTTGGCGGTAACTGCTGTCGAAATTACCTTGCAGGGAGTCGGTATAGTTGGTGAAGAGGACGGTGCTTTTACTGACGGCGAAGAAGGAGGAGTCACTGCAGTTAGTGATGGTATTGAGGGAGACGGGAGTGAGCACCAGATAAAAGAAAGATGATTAGCAGGGTGGGAGACCAGCAGTAGTGCTACTATAAAGCTTTGGTTGCGTCGCACACTTGAGCGGCGGTGGGGCTATGGAGCGGAGGTGCATTGCCGGGTGGCTGTTTTGAACGCACCGTGGTTGGAACGCAAGGGGCTACTGCTACAATAGCCATTTTAAAAGGCAGTGAGTTATCATCGGTTTAGGATACTTTTAGGAAGGCCACCGTTATTTACAGGGGCCCATTCTATGCAGCAGCGTTCAGGCGGCTTTCCGTCCACTCCGTCTAACGGCGCTGATCTGCTGTTGTATTCTCTGATTGGGCTAGCCGCGATGCGCAGATAGGCGCCTATGGAGGGTGGCCGGTCGGCCTTGGGCAAGTGTTCGTTTTTCGGGGCGGCGTGTGGACATTACTATCTTGTATATACAGGTATCGTTGCGTGACCGTTAATCTATCCCCAGAAATAGATTTTTACGCAGCTTTCCAATAAGAGAATGTTACGGCTAAAGCAGAAGGTCCGGCGGCTTAGGCGTTTGATATGAGTTCGGATGGATAAGTTCTTTCGTTCGATATGGTTAGTGCCGAAGGGGGTGTATTGATGCAGGTTTTGTGGGATTAGCCTCCGATAGATCGTTAGTTTGTCCGTCTTGATCTTTTTAGGTGCGGCTGACAGCAGGCTATCAATTAATATTTTCAGCGTTCCCTTGGTTCGTTTCCCGATAACAAAATCTATTACTTTCCTGGTGGCTTTATCCAGTGCATAGGCGAGCCAGTACTCATTATCCTTTCGACGGATGTAGGTCCATAGTTCGTCTACTTCGAGTGCTGACTGATGCAAAGGAATAGGTGGTTTTGCTATGGCCGCGGCTATAAGTTTTATCCTACTCAGTACGGTGCCTACGGCTATTTTTAGGACGCGACTGATACCGCGTATCCCAACACTCTCGCAGACCAACAATTTGATAGTTTTATTTACGGTTCCATAACAGGCTTGGTATAAATACGCTTTCTGCTGATACTTTTTACAGGTCCTACAGAAATAGCGTTGTGTACCGTTTTTCTGCCTGCCAGCGCACTGGCATTTCCGGGAACAATATTTACAATCCATATTTAGCTGCTAATTTGATACACGAGTAATAGAAAAAGCCCTGTTACAGGGCGTATAAAGGCGAAAATAAGTTCTTTGAGCTACCTAAAATAATAAAGGGCCTGCCACGAGGCCCTCTATAAGGCTTGTAAATCCTATATTTCTTTAAAAACTGCTAATTTGATGCATTACCCAGCGCACGACGGGCAAAGGCCGTGTTGGAATACCTCTCCGAACGGGCTGGCATCGGAAATGAAAGACTCTGTGCTACCGGTTACGGCAGCTCCCGGCCGGTCGCTGACAACCATACACCGGAAGGACGGGCCCTTAACAGGCGGGTAGAATTTAGGTTAAAATATTATTGAGATTGTAGAAATAATTCTACGTACCACCTCCACCGCATAAATAATCACCTTCCCTCCCATGGCACACGCTTTGAAGTGATCTTAAAACAAAAGATCACCATGCCTAAAAATAATAAAATGACCAGACGTAAATTAATCGGCGGAATAGGAACCGGCTTAGCCGCAGTAGCCATCTCACCCGTACTGGGGTCTCCCGCAACCCCACAGCCAGCGGCCACAACACAAGCGCCCGCAGCCCCACAATCCCCCGCAACATCCCCAAATCTACAGGACCCGACCACTAAATACCCCAAACCACCTTTTAACGGACAAACCCAACCATGGCCCGGCCTTGCCGCTAAGATGGATCCCCGCCCGGATCACGGCGAAACCAGCTATCGCGGATCAGGCCGGTTATCGGGAAGAAAGGCATTGATCACAGGAGGTGACTCCGGGATGGGGCGTGCAGCAGCCATTGCCTTTGCACGGGAAGGAGCAGACGTAGCCATAAATTATTACCCTACCGAAGAGCCCGATGCCCGGGAAGTAATCGAGCTGATCAGGGCAGAAGGCCGCAAGGCGATAGCTATTCCCGGGGATCTTCGCGAAGAGGCGTTTTGCCGGAAACTCGTAGAAGAGGCTGTCAGCGCCCTCGGCGGCCTTGATATTGTGGTCAATAATGCCGGCAGGCAACAAAGCCATGCCTCCATACTCGACATATCGACAGAGCAATTTGACTGGACCATGAAGACAAATATTTATGCCCCCTTCTGGATCATTAAAGCAGCCCTGCCACACTTACAGCCCGGATCTGTAATTATCGGTACTACCTCAGAGCAGGCTTATGATCCTTCTCCGGATCTCTACGATTATGCACAGACGAAGGCGGCCACCATGAATTATATTAAATCCCTCGCCAAACAGCTTGGACCGAAAGGCATCCGGGTGAACGGCGTAGCGCCCGGCCCCATTTGGACCCCTTTACAGGTCAGTGGGGGAGCTACACAGGAAAAGCTGAAAAAATTCGGCGGTCAGACCCCCCTGGGCAGACCCGGCCAGCCGGCTGAACTGGCGTCTATCTATGTGCAGCTTGCTGCAGAGAGCGGCAGCTACGCGACTGGACAAGTGTATGGTTCTTCCGGTGGAGCAGGTCAACCCTGATCTTTCGACCCCGCTCATTGTTAAGAGCCCCCGGCGATGCAGGGGCCTATGATTATTATGTAAATGAATTTATAATTTGTAATTTTATAGCATACCCATGAAGGTCTGTAAACAATACAAATGAGCAACTGTTACTTATGTAATAATATCTTGAACAAAAAGAACACCTCCAAAGAACATATCCTCAGCAACGCCTGCGGCGGCCGGCTCAAATCGTACAAACTTCTTTGCAAAACGTGTAACGAAAAAATGGGAGCTGACTTTGACTCGGAGCTGGCCAGACAGATCAGCCATTTTTCCGTATCCCCCGACATAAAAAGAGATAGGAAAAGGTCTCTTGCAGTGAGGGAAAAACAAGCAGTGATCAGAGAAATGCATGTTGAACCCATCGACAGGAATGCCGTCCATAAATCCATTGCCAAATCAGCCATCAGTTTCTTTATCCTGAAAAAAGGCGACAGAAAATTTATTCAGCACCTGATCCCTTTTTTAAGTAATACAGAAACACTGGACGCAGTAGAACCACACCTGCCGGATAAATTATCCTATAAATATGACCCGGAAGAACTCAGCCATATCATTAAATTAGTAGGTCGCCCTTCCGATAAGATCCTTTATTGTTATATCGGCTTATTTAATACCAGCGGTTTTATCGTAAGACTGAATGACGATTACGACGGACCATCGATCGACAAGACATATATCTATGATGTTCTTCAATCCATCGAACTAAAAAAGGAATTTACCCTTGATTATACCAGGGACAGGCTTTTTTCTTTTTTCCTTGAAAATAAAACTGATAAAAATCATACAGAAAGGTAATTGAAGTCACGGATTGCAACCATTTATCGGACTAGCTTTATCATAAAATATTGAATATCCTCATAAGCAGTTAGTTTTGGTTAAGCCCCCTGTTTTTACAGGGGACTTTTGTTATCTTCTCTTCCTCTTCACCAGCATCACGCCCCGATCCCGAAGATCAGCCATGGTAAAATGCCAAAGAATATCCACCCTGACCCTTTGGCCGCGTGACATCCACAGGGAGCTGCCCGTCATGCAGCTGCCTTTGGACGAGTGTACATAAAATCCGGATACAATGCTTCTCACGCGCTGTCGGCGTTTGTTATCAATCCTCTTTGGGATGCCTGCTTTTTTCCCAACAGGCTCGTTATGCACCGGTAGAGATCGGTAAATTCGAATGGCTTGGTCATATACTCATTCATGCCCGCATCCAGGCACCGCTGCTGTTCTCCTTTGAGGGCAGTCGCCGTCATGGCGATGATCGGAATACCGATCTTCATTTCGCCCCGGATAATCCGGGACGCGGCATATCCGTCCAGTACTGGCATCTGCAGATCCATGATAATAATGTCAAAGTTTGGGTTCTCCCGTAATTTGTCAATGGCTTCCTGCCCGTTAGCAACGATCTCGACGTCCCCGCCCGCTTTTCTCAAAACATGTTCGATCAGCGTTTGATTCACCTCATTGTCTTCTGCCACGAGAAAGCGCCTGCCGTTGAACACCCCCGCGTAATCATAGATATTAGGTATATTTTTTTGAAGCCGCTGAACCTCCTCGCAGAAATCGTACGGGATCTCGAAATTAAAGGAAGAACCCTGGCCGGGAGTGCTGACAACTCCAATATGACCTCCCTGTAATAAGACTAATTGCTGGCAAATGGCCAGTCCCAGCCCCGTACCCCCATACCGCCGGGCAATGTCTACCCCTGCCTGGGAAAAACTGTCGAAAACACCAGGAAGGTTCTCTTCGCTGATGCCAATACCTGTATCAACAACAGAGAAATGTAACATTGACCCCGTTGTGGTAACATCTTTTTGGTTTACCAATATCCGGATATGCCCTTTTTCAGTGAATTTAATGGCATTTCCAACCAGGTTGACGAGTACCTGGTTAAGGCGATAAGGATCTCCCCGCAGCAGTTCGGGTATCGACGGATCGGTTTCCACCAATAGCTCCAGCCCCTTCTTTTTTATGCGATGGCTAAAGACTCCTTTCACATTGTCCAGAACGTCGGTGAGGCTGAATTCTATTTTTTCAATGGCCAGCTTGCCGGCCTTGATCTTGGAAAAATCCAGGATATCATTGATGATCACCAATAAATTATTGGAAGAGCGCCTTATGATCTGCGCAAACTCATTCTGTTGCTCGTTAAGAGGCGTTTCCAGCAGTAAATTGATCATGCCCTGAATGCCATTCAGCGGAGTCCGTATTTCATGGCTCATATTGGCCAGGAACTGCTCCTGCATTTTTTTGGCATCTTCCGCATCTCTAGTCGCCTGGATCAGCTCCTGCTGATATTTCAATTGATTTTCTTTCCCTTTGAGTTCGGATGCCTCCAACTCCTGCTGCATACGTTTTTGCTCGGAAATATCTTTTACGATACATTGAAATCCAACAGGGCCCGATATGCCGGATTCCAGGACAGCGTATTGCTCCACCCATTTTTTTTCACCTTGTTTGGTGACGGTAAGGAAGGTCAGGGAGGTCTCAGCCGTTCGGGACTTTAGCTGTTCCAGGTAATGTTCTGTCACGTTGCCGAGACCGGCCGGATCTACCAGCGTCGAAAAATGCATGCCTGTCAATTCTGCAGAGGAATAACCCGTCAATTCGGTGGCTTTGTCGCTGGCGAAAATTATATGCCCCAGGCTGTCGATAGAATAAATGACCGCCGCGGCATTCTCTACCAGGTGGCGGTATTTGAACTCGCTTTCATGCAGCTTTTCCTCTACCCTCCTGCGTAGGGTCATACCCTTATTCAGCTGATGGAGCAGCCCGAGTATCAGGCCGAACGTCAGGAGACTTCCACCTACCAGGAGCCAGACAGCCCGGCTGTTTTCCTGTTTTTCCTTTCGCTGCCTTTTGAAAAGAAGATTGGATTCCTCGTCCTGCATGGCGCGTAGGACCGATATGATCGCAGAATCGGCCCGAAAGGCCAGGTCAGGGTCAATTTCCCCTCCGGCCCGCGGTGCGGAGAAAAGTTTGTCTTCGCGGGAATGCAGGTCGCGGATGCGATCCATCAAAAGAAGAAGCTTTTGCTGCTGGACAGCATTGTTCTTTGTAAGTTCCCGTAAACTATCGACATACCGCATCACCGTTTCCCGGTCGGAATAAAACTGTTGTTTCAAACTGCTCTTTCCCTTTATGACGTACTCGGCTTGCACGGAGGCGGACTCTACCACTACGATATCGATCCTGTCAAGAATGCTTAGTACTTTGTAAGTATGGTTGATCCAAAAATTATTCCTGGAATCATTTTGATTGCTGACACCGATCAGGAGCCATCCGATACCCATAGAAATTACGACAAAGAGAAAGATCCAGATTATCTTGCGATGAAGTTTCTTTAATGTTTTTTTAGTTTCCACGCCGCACGGGTATTTTAACCTACAACGTATTAAGTCTCCCGGAATTTTGCAGACGCCCGATTAATGGTATTTATTTTGAAATCTAAGTGTAAACCTTAGTGGCATAGCGTAAATTTACCCGATTTGGATGTAGTTTCCCGCTGCCCCCTGACATCTTATTGCGCTTGCCTGTACCAGGAAAGGGGAATAATGCCCGGTCGGCCATCGCCTATGCCGCACTGTACATCAAGCGAGTAGTTCCCTCCGCCTTGCAGATAGTCCAGGGAGATGGAATGAAGGCCTTTTTGTAATGCGATCTGCCCGCCTCTTTCTTTTTCTCCATGCAGCCCGTCATTGTCGATCAGTTTTTCGCTGTCGATCCTCAGGACTGCCCCGTCATCGCTGCTTAGTAAAAAAGTATAGACACCCGTGACCGGCACGTCTATATACCCGGTGAAACGAAGTGCAAAAGCCGGAGATTTGGAAAAATCCGGAATGACTAATCCTGCCGACAGAAGTACGGTGTCCGGAGTTCCCCTGATAAGGGCGGTTTGGCTAAACTGACCTTTATATACCCTGCATTGTAAGCCGGGCTTAGTTGCCTGAGCGGCCTTCGCCGATGGCAGGTATTGCACCTTTTTAAATGGCAGCGTATAAATATCTCCGTGGTGACCGCCGGGAGCAAACAGAGCCAGCTTTAGGTCCAGGTTATGACTGATAGCGATGGGGGCCCGCAAGACCGGTGATGCGGGGGTAGGGGAGCTGCCGTCCGTAGTAAAATGCAGGGTAAACCAGGGGAGCGGCGCGGACTGGAAATAAAGGACACTGTCTGTGAATACACGATCTCCCTCCCATTCGTCCAGATCCGGCAGCCGATAGTTGATCTGCAACGCCTCCCAGCGTTCATATTGTCCGGCCAGCCTTTGCAGGTAAGAGTCATAAAGAGGCCTGTAAGTCCAGCCCAGCTCCGCCAGCGCCGTCATACGGGGCATCAGCATGTAATCGGCCCTTTTTTCAGAGGGGAGCAATTCCGACCAGAGGTTGCCTTGCACACCCATCACCTGGTTTTCCCGCCCCTTTTCAAAATGATAGGCCGTATCCAGGGGATTATAATGGTATACCATGGGCAATGTATAACGATCGGGAATCGCATCGAAATATAAAGGGCCGTCAGGAGACATCACCACCCGGTTGGAATTTTTCACCGCTTTCGAAGGAGCTTTCGGCGCCCAGGGCCTCCAGAACATCACCAGGGCTGACGAATCTATTCCACCATCCACGATCTCATCCCAGCCAACCAGTATTTTGCCTTTGGAACGAAAGAAACGCACCATGTAATCGTTAAAATAGCTTTGCAGCTGCTCCGGCCGCGTAAACCCTTTTTCCTGCATAAAAGCCCGGCAAAGGGGAGACTCTTCCCAAAAGCTCTTCTCTACTTCATCGCCGCCGATGTGGATATACTGCGAGGGAAACAGATCGGCTATCTCGGAAAATACATCTTTTGCGAAATTCAGCACTTCTTCCTTACAGGGACAAATGGGACTGGTAAAGCCATTTCTCCATCCAATGGTAGCGCTGTCGCAGGCAAGAAAGGGAAATACGTTGATGGCCGACAGCATATGACCGGGCATATCGATCTCCGGGATGATCTCGACATGTCTTTCCGCAGCATAACGGATCAGCGATCGCATCTCTTCCTGCGTATAAAAGCCGCCGTACAAAGTTTTGCCGCCAACGTGTTTTATATGCTGACTGTCTATTTTGAAATCCGGGTTGCCTGTCACGGCAAAGGCCCGGATAGCATCCGAGTCCATATTATTGTATTCTCTCCAGGAATTTTTGCCTGTAAGGGCCGGATACTTCTTTATTTCTATCCGCCAGCCCTGGTCATCCGTCAGGTGCAGATGCAGCTTGTTTAATTTATACATGGCCATCCTATCCGCCAGCTTCCGGAGATACCCGACCGAAAAAAAAGAACGGGCGACGTCGAGCATGATACCCCTCCAGGGAAAAGCCGGCTGGTCTTCGACGTATACAGCCGGCAGGGCCGCTGTCCCGCCTTTCGCCCGGACGGGCAATAGCTGGCGAAGCGTTTCAACAGCGTAGAACATGCCCGCGGAGCTCTTTGCGGACAAGGTGACTTTTTCAGGGCTGATATCCAGCTTATAGCTTTCCGGATCGGGTAAAGAAGGATCGAGCCGGAACAGCATGCAATTCCTGTCTGCCGGCGTCTTTAAAATACGCACCGGAGCCCCTGCCACATCGCCCAGCAGGGCTGCAAGAGCAGCTTGCTCATTGTAAAAAGAGTCCGTTTCCGGAGGTATCACCAGGGCAGTCTGTTTATTGATAACAAAAACGCCTTTCGCCGGCTTAAGGACGGCCGGATAGGGGATCAGCGGATATCGTCCACCATCCGATGGCTGGGCGCAAAGCCGGGTTACCGGCAGGGACAAAATCAGGACGCTGAATACAGCGGTCAATAGCTTACGCTGGCCCTTAAAGCTCGTACATCCTTTTAAGCCATAGTAGCCCAGGAACAGATACAAGGGTAGGAGCACCATGTACGCAAGCTGTAAATTCAGCTTATTGGCAATGGCCCCGAAAAGAAGGGGCGTTAATGCTCCTCCGGCGACGCCCATGATCAGGAAAGCCGAACCTCTTTCCGTGAAGCTTCCCAGATCTTTTAGCGCCAGCGGCCAGATAGAGGGCCAGATCAGCGCATTGCAAAAGCCTAAAAATGCGACATTCCATACCGATAGCCATTGATGGGTTGCCAGGATGCCGGCCGTCAGGACCATTCCCAGGCAGGCACAACCGATCAGGGCTCTTCTTTGACTGAGATACCGGGGGATCAGAACAATTCCGAGCAGGTACGCTCCGATCATAATGATCAACGTATACGTCGCAAAATATTTAGCTGCTAAAAAAGGATACCCCTGGTATTCCGCATAGCTGATAATGGAGTCGACGGCCAGCACTTCTACACTGACACTGCAAAAGATAGCCGCAATTCCCAGTATAAGGTGAGGGTATTGAAAGACAGCGTTTTTTTCAGGTTTTTCTTTTCGGGCATGCCTGATGTCCGGCAATCCGGAAAAAAATATGACCAAACCTAATACGGCCAGCACGATCGCTATGATCGCGTAGGGAGCCTGCAGCCGAAGGGAGAGCGGCTGTAAAATAGCGTCTGCCTGCGTCGCTGACAGCCGGGGTAATTGTTCCTTTATCTCATCGATCTCATTGGGACTTTTGGTTATGCTCCTTAAAAGGATCAATGGAGCTAAGGCCCCTGCTGCCTTATTGCACACACCCATCAGGCTCATGCGGCTGGCAGCGCTTTCCAGCGGACCCAGAATAGTCACATAGGGATTGGCGGCCGTTTGTAATAATGTAAGCCCCGTAGCCTGGATGAACAAGCCCAGGAGGAACAGGGGATAACTTTTAAATTGCGCCGCCGGAATAAATAACAGGGCGCCCGCCGCCATGATGAATAATCCGAACACCATTGCCTTTTTGTAGCCTGTCCGTTCTATAATATAGGAAGAAGGCAGCGCCATCACAAAATAGGATATATAAAAGGCGAAAGCGACCATCATAGCCTGTCCGAACGATAGCTGAAGCGAGAGCTTGAAGTACGGTATCAGCAAGGCATTTAGCCAGCTGATGAACCCAAAGGCAAAAAAAAGGAATCCTATGACAAGCATAGGCGGCAGGAACTTCCGTTGCAGCATGAATTATTTTTTAAAGTTACGCATTGTCATTTCTCACCTTTCTTTCACCGGCATTGCCGCTTCTCCCATGGTCAAATCCTTTTTCACGCTCCATAGCAATCATATTCCCGGGCCTGAAATTTACGATAAATGCCCTGCGCTGACTATCGCTGGTATTCCCTCTGCTATAATGAAGGGTGGCGCCATGATGCAAAACACAGGAGCCGGGGGCCAATGGTATTCCCACACCTTCCGATTCGCTGCCCTCGCATTCAAGGGCGCTTCCTTTCCCTCCTGCGCTTCGGTGCGCCCTGAGCGGCAGCCGGTGTGAACCGGGGATGTACCACATGCAGCCATTGTCAAGAGTGGCGGCGTCCAGGGCAAGCCAGCAGCTGACGGCCCTCTTATCAGGCATGTCGATCCAATACGCCGCATCCTGGTGCCAGGGAGTTATAGTAGCAGTATGGGGAGCCTTATTGATCAACATGTCAAAATCCATTTCCATATCACTTCCTTCCAGCTGCCTGGCAATATCCAGGGCGGCTTGATGATAAGTCATTTCCCGCAGGGAAGGCAGGAAATCACTCGGCCACATTATTTGCGTAATGTTCTCCACATTTTTGTTTTTGCCTAATCCTACACCCAGATCGGTTCTGTTCTTTCCTGCATCGATAGTGCCATCCAGAAATTGATCATAGATCGCCCGGTAGGCGGCTAATTCAGCGGCGGAAATGATATCCTCAATTACGACGTATCCGTTTTCTTCGAAAAAGGCCTTTTTAACAGGATCAAGTTGGTACATAAAATTCATATATTATTTATAAATAGCGTGATTTTAATAAATCCATCATAAAGAGGTTGTTCTCCCATTGGTCGGCAAGCGGCTGCCCGGTTCCCGGCGCCGTCGGCATATACGGCGCAGGGCCGAACTCAGGGGTAACAGATAAAAGAGCGCAGCCTTCTTTTCGTCGGATTTCGACGATCTTATCCCACCAGTCCAGGTGTTTATCGAGGGCAAATGAGTATTCCGGCAGCCGGGGATCCGTTACCTGCGGACCCTGCGGATGACCTACCCTCGCATGGATATGATCGCACCGCTCCGTTATCCTGTTCAGCGCTTCGGCCTGGTCCTCTAAATACGATTCCGAAACCGTGCAAAAATGGGAAAAGTCAGCCGTGAGACGCAGGTCCGGGAACCTCGTAACGTATAACAGACAGTCCGGCAGGCAGAAAGGGAACCGGCCCCTGTGCGTTTCATGCACGATCTTCACCCCGCTGGATCCTTCCATTTTTGCCGCCAATGTAATTAATTCACTATTCTGCCCCTCACTGTAATGATCCTTTCCGGTATGGCTGTTGATCAATAGCGGGTCGAACGACAGCAGCCAGGTTAGATTCGATTCGTAGCTGGTGCGGTAAGTCTCAAAGTCTGCTCCATTGGCATAACATTGCTGCCCGATCGTAAGTAACCCCAGCTGCCTGGTCATGCTTATAAACAGCGCTCTTCGGGGATCACCTTCCTCAAATCCAAATTCGATCCCGTCATAACCGGCTGACTTGATTTTTTCCAGCATTTCCGCCAGCGGTAGGTCTCCCAGCCCCCACATCGGACAAAAGAACAGTATTTTCATCGTTGCTATGACTTTTAATCTACCATCCGGGATTATTAGGACCAAGGGCCGGATTCAGCACTAATTGATCTGCCGGAAGCGGCATCAGGTAATCCCGGTTTGTATTGAATTTATAACCAGCCGACATAGCGGGTACATTTTTGAACGGTTCTATATACCCCTGCGCATCGACAGGATATTTATTCAGCACATCCGCGGGGAAAAGAGTGACCCATTGATTTAATTTTGCTCCTTTCGGCTGCCAGCCGACGATCAGCTCGTCCGCCGCCGCCCAACGGTAAATATCGTCATGCCGAAAGCCCTCGCAGGCCAGCTCGACCCTACGCTCCCGGCGGACCTCATTGATGACCGGAGACAGGCCCGGGAATTTCCACAACGGATCGGCGGTGATAGTATTCAGGTCCAGCGGGATCATGCCTATTCGCTGGCGCAGCAGATTGATGCTTTTATCGACATCCGATTGTTCCAGCGTGCCCAGTTCGGCTTTGGCTTCGGCATAGTTCAGCAGCGCCTCCGCATACCGGAAATAGATCAGGGCCTGGGTGGAATTTTCCACTTGCTGGGACGCGCTGGTATTGTTCCCTTTTAACAGCTCATAACCGGTAGGGGCATTGGCCGAATTGACAAAATCGGGGTTTTGAAAGAGGAGGTCCGGAGCATTGCCTGCCCGGCCGGTTGTTATCGCGTCGCCCGGAACAAAAATCGTCTGGCGCAGGCGGGGATCCCGGTTGGCCACCACATGCAGGAGCGAATCATCCCCCTGGTACAGGGTACTGCTGCTGATTGGCTTTCCGTCCGTACACAGATAGTCATCCACCAGGCTCTTGGTGATGCCTCTGTCCAAACCCAGCGGCACAAAAAGATACCAGCGCTGAGAGATACCCTGTGAATTGTCGAACTTCCTCCAGAACATCACCTCATTGCTGGCGGAATAATCGACCTGGTTGAACAGCTCCCGGTATCCATTCTGCACGCCCGCATTATCCAATGCATATCCTGCGGAATTACTCATCAGTGCGCCGGCCACGTCAGCCGCTTTTTGCAGATAGACGGACCCATTCTGCCCCGACAGGCCAAAAGGCGTTCCCGCGTGGTATTTCTCCCAGGTCCCTTCATACAGGGCCACACGCGATTCGAACAGCATGGCCGTCTCTTTATTAAGCCTGCCGGTCGTTCCCTGTGTCCTCGAAGGCAGGTATTGCACGGCCAGATCGAGGTCCTGCAGCATAGAATCCACGATGACATTCCGCGGCAGCCTCGGCGCATTTAAAATAGCGGTGTCGGTTACGCTGACCGCGGTATTGACCCAGGGCAGGCCCCCGAAGTTCTTCAGCATATTGAAATAAAAAAAAGAACGGAAGAACAGGGTTTCGCCCACATAAGGTTTGATATTATCCCAGCTATCGGCTACCTTCCCGTAATTAGCCATAAAATAATTCAGCGTACGCAAGGCGGACCAGCTCCATCCGCCTCCGCTGGGAGGCTGGACCCGTTCGCCGTTCAGGACGGTATTATAAGGCAGCTTGACCATATTGTCACTCCCGGAATCCGCATCCAGCCCATACATGCCTACTTCAAAATAACCGGAATAGGGAGGTAGGATCGTATTGTAATAGTTGTTGGCATAAAGCTTGAGATCATTGGCGGATTTCCAGTAGTCCGCATCGCTGATGATGACATTCGGTTTTTGATCGAGAAAGTTCTTTTGACATCCCGCGAGGAACCACACAATGCTCAGGCCGGCAATATATTTTGCTTTCATGTCCGTTTTTTTAAATTTAGAAAGTAACGTTTAATCCAAAAGAAAGGGTTCGCTGCATCGGATAGATCTTGGCATCCCCGACAGCCAGCTCGGGATCGATTGATTTTTGCAGTTTTGTAAAGGTCGCCAGGTTGTCGCCGCTCAGGTAAAACCGGATATTCTTCAGGCCGAGCCGGCTGATCGTTCTGGCGGGAATATTATAACCGATCTGGATGTTCTTTACCCGCAGGTAAGCGGCATTTTGTAAATACCGGGTTTGTGTCTGCATGTTCTTATTCATCTCGCTGGTCATATAGTATTTCGGGAAGTAACCTCCGGGCGTAGCTGCCGTGTAACGGTTCAGGTTTTGCGTCATCAGGGTGCTCTGCCATTCACCGCCGATAATGCCCCAATACATATTGGATGCGATCCAGGCATCCCGTTTAGCGACTCCCTGTAAAAAAACGGAGACATCGAACCCGTCGAGCGAGCCGCCAAAGGAAAAGCCATAGGAATACTGCGGGGTGGAATTTCCGATCACTTTCTGGTCACCGGGATTGGTGACCGTATTATTCCCGAAGTCCACGCTGCCATCGCCGTTGAGGTCTTTATAATGAACATCTCCCGGCGTCCAGTTGCCGGCAAAGATCTTTTGCTGACTCGGGGATTTTGTCACATCATCAGCCGATTGAAACAGCCCCACTGTCTGATAACCCCAGATCTCTCCTATGTTCATGCCTTCATACCAGTCCGACAGCAGTTTGGTAGGGTTGGGATATTTTACCACTTTGCTCTTGTAATTGCTCAGGACAGCTTTCACAAAATAGCTTGCTTTTCCAATATGATCGTTCCAGCCCAGCGTCAGCTCAAATCCATTCGTACGCATGGCGGCATTGTTAGCCATCGGAACACTGGTTCCCAACACGGCAGGCAAGGATTGGGCCGGCCCCACAAAATTTTTGGCTTTCCTTGTATACAGGTCAAGGGACGCGGATAACCGGTGGTTCAGGAACTCGGCATCGAGGCCCTCGTCGATGGATTGAATGGTTGCCCAGGTCAGCAAGGGATTTACCAGGCCCGGTGGGTTGATATAGGCCTCCCTGCCATCGCCAAAGATCCAGTTGCTGGCTGTCGGGGCGACGGTTCCAAGACCCGGATAAAATGGATAGTAATTGTCCTGCGTCGGATTGTCGCCCCATTGGTCCCCCAATGACCCATAGGATCCCCTAACTTTCAATACGTTCACCACCGGCGCCAGCGATTGCCAGAATGCCTCTTTGGAGATCACATAACCTGCCGACACCGAAGAATAAAGATTCCACCGGCTATCGGCAAGGAACCGGGAAGAGGCATCATATCGTCCGTTCACCTCCAGCAGCAGTTTCTCCTTATAGTTGTATTTCGCCCTCCCGAAAAAACCCTCGATGGCCAGGCGCATATCATTATCCCCCACGGAAGGAGTGGTATTGTAAGTGAGATTTAAGGAAGGGATATCATTGGAATACAATTGGGAGTTCGATGCATTTAGTTGATTGATTGTTTTATAGTCCTTGATATACCCGCCCAGGATCTCAAATGAATGAGGGCCGGCCTTCTTTTCATAGGAGGCATACAAATTCATTACGTAATGATTTTGCCGCAAAGAGCTTTCCGTAAGAGAATTATTAGGATTGGTCTGAAATTCCACTACTTTATTGCCGCTTGGGAGAACGGAATAGACTACTTTGTTGAAATCGCTTTCACTATAATTCCTGCCATCATAGGTGAAGTTGGCGGTGATGTTCAAGCCGGCTAATGGTTTTAAGACAATTTCTCCCGTCAGCATGGATTTGTCATCGGTATAAATATCCCTGCCGCCCTGCGTGAAAAGGTTGATATTGGAATAATCTGAATAATACCCATCCGGATTTTTCAGCGGGGTGGTCGGAAGCTTTCGGGCGATCTGGTGCATGTAATTCCCCCCCGTGGCATCAGGATAGGTGGCCGGAGTATTGCTCAATTCTCTTGAAAAAGAGCTGCGGAAATTCAACGTGAGGATTTTGGAAACTGAGCTGGATATATTGGCCCTGAAATTATAACGCTTATAAGTGTCGCTCATGAAATTATACATACCCTCTTTATTCAGATACCCTCCTCCGAGGTAATAGGTCGAATTTTCGCTGCCTCCCGACACCCCTATATTATGTTGCTGACTGAATGACCAGGGCCTGAAATAGATTTTGAACCAATCGTTATTGCCATTGCCCGTATTGGGCCCGGCCCCGGTAAAATACCCTATTCCGGACCCGTACCAGTCATCGTTGTTGGGATCTTTTATCGTTTCCTCCTTCAATGTGCCCGCCTGGTAGTCCTTGATGCGTTGTATCGTTTCAGGACTGAACCAGGGTGCACGCCCTGAATTCACAAAAGCCTCATTATAGATGTTCGCAAAATCCAGCGAATTGATCATTTTAGGAAGATTGATCACCTGCGCGAAGGCAAGGTTGTTATTGTAGCTGACCGTCGGTTTGCCGCCTTTCTTACCCTGTTTGGTATTGATCAGCAATACTCCGTATGGAGCGCTTGAACCATAGATAGCCGAAGACGCGGCATCCTTAAGCACGGAGATGGACTCTATGTCGGATGGGTTGATTGTATTGATATCCCCTCCGGGTATCCCATCTATCACTACTAATGGAGAGGCCGAAACGCCAAAGCCGGTATATCCTCTCACATTTATACTGGGCATCGCAGCCGGCGCCCCGCCGCCCGTCGTCTGGGTGACATTTAAATTGGCCACCTGTCCCTGCAGCGCCTGGCTGATATCGGTAACAGGCCTGTTTTGCAGATCTTTCGAAGACACCGTTGCCACCGCCCCTGTGAGATTTACCTTTTTGCTTTGCCCATAACCTACGATTACCACCCCTTCCAGCGAACCGGAGGAGAGGGCCAGCTGGACATCTGCTGTTTGTGAATGCCTCACGGATATTTCTTTTGAAATATACCCGACTGAGCTGAATACGATCGTCTTCGATGATCCTTTCAGTTTAAGGGAGAAACTGCCATTGGCTGCCGATACCGTCCCATTCGTGGAACTTTTTTCGTTGATGGAGACGCCTTGCAGAGGCTGTCCCGTTTCACTTTTTACAGTTCCGGAAACGATAATATCCGCTTGCTCACTATTCTGTGCATGAACGGCATTTAATGTCCCGGCGCTTAACAATATCCACGTGATCAATCGAATCACCATTGATTTGTTTCTCATAACGTTTTTAGTTTTGGTATAATTGACTATGCTATTTAAAATCACCTGCGTAATAACGAACTTTCATATATTCCAGCCAGTTTTTATGGTATAGCTGACGTGTCCGGAACTGGTCATAGCTGGTATCCTCTGCTGCCGACCAGGCCCTTTCGGCAAGCCCCAATACCCGCGGATATAATTGGAGGTCGATCTTACTTTCCGTCCTGTCGATGTGCGACCAGAAATTGGCCTGGATACCCAGCACATGATTGCCCAGCCTTTCCGCCGGACGGCCGTCAAAGGGATCGAAATCAAATACTTTTTTAGTATTGGTCGTAGCATAAGAATAGTCGAAATACATATTCGAAGTCGGCGTCATGACCACATCATATCCTTTCTCGGCAGCATCCAGACCTGGTTTGCTCCCCCTCCAGCTCATGATCACCCAATCCTTCGATAAGGACTGGTTATCCATCAATATCTCATCCCAGGCGACCGGCCTTTTCTTTTCTTTGATTGCCTCGTCATGCAGCTGTTGCATAAAATATCCCTGCAGCGCTCCTGTATTGGGAAGTTTGGCTGACCGGACGAGCGCCTGGCATTTGGGGCATTTTTCCCACTCTGTCCGCGGGACTTCGTCGCCCCCCAGGTGAAGATAGGAGGAGGTGAACAGGGATGCCGTTTCTTTTATCACAGCCTGAAAAAATAGCAGACTGCCCGGATTCCCCACGCAGAATACATCATTGGAGATGCCGGGGCCGCTAAAGAATGGGAAAATAGGGGAGATATTACCATCACAGGATAAATCCGGATAAGCAAACAAAGCAGCATGGCTATGCCCGGGTGATTCGATCTCAGGTACGATCTCGACATGGTATGAAGCGGCAAACCGAAGCAGCTCAGCGATATCGCGGGTCGTATAAAATCCCTGAAATTCTTTTGGTTCATGATACGAAGGGTCAAAAAAGGCTGCTTTTGAGGTGAGTAACGGGTAGGCTTTAACAGGAATACGCCATCCCTGGTCATCCGTCAGGTGTAAATGAAGCACGTTTAATTTATAAAATGACATTCGTCTGATCGTCCTTTTGATATAGTCCGGTGATAGGAATGTCCGCGAAACATCCAGCATCAGCCCTCTCCATTTAAATCTTGGAAAATCCGTTATGCTTACAGCCGGAAGGGGGATCGCATTTTCCGGCGAGCCTGCTTTGTCCCCCGGAACAGGCAGCAGCTGCAACAGGCTCATGCAGCCGTAAAAGGCTCCCTTTGCATCTGACGAGCGTATAATAATTCCTGTTTCGCTTATATCGAGCTGATAAGACTCCTCACCCGTGCTGAGGAGTTGCCCGCTTTTGAAAACAATACTGTTTTTCCCTGTCTCATTCTTTTCCGTGATGGATAGATGAAAGCCCGTCATCGCTTCGATTTCCTTTTGCAGCAGCAGTCCCTCGGTCGCATTGGCCGGACCAGTGCTGATCGTAGTGCTTTTCTTTAAAACAAAAGCCTTATTGCCGGTAGTGATTTTTTGAGGAAGAGGAATGATTGGCTGTCCTTTGACATGGATTAAAAATAATAATCCGCAAGCCAGGACATACAGTGTTTTGGCCATTTTTAATTTATTTATTGAATGTTCTCAGGCAGAAATAAACCGAATAAGCTAAATTCGAATTTTTATATTTAAAAGATTCATTAATTTGTGCCATAGTACTATTTTATAAATCCCCATTTATGCAGATCGATATAAGAACGACCAAAACGAGGACTATCATTGACTTTACGAAGTCCGGATTCAATGAATTAGTTGTCCTGGGGAAATATAATTACAACAGGGTCGAGAAAAATCTGGAAGACCATGTACATGCTAATATGATAGAGATATGTTATTATGATAAAGGCCATCAATGGTTCAAGGTTCATAACAACCGGTATTTAGTTAAAGGAGGGGATGTTTTTATTCACTTTCCCGGTGAAGTGCATGGCTCGGGGGAAAACCCGGAATCCAAAGGCTGTCTTTATTGGTTTATAATTAAGAGTCCCGGCAGAAGGACCCCGCATGGACAGCGCTCCGGCATTGGATACCTGGTGAAAGAGCTGATCAATATGAAGCGAAGGCATTTCAGAGGGGATGCCTTAATAAAGAAAATGCTGGAAGATATTTTTAGAGCCGTGAACACGAAGGGGGAAAAAGAACCGATCCGGAAAATAAAGATTACGCTCCTTTCTCAACTTTTCTTGCTTAAGATAATTGAATTCGCGAACAAGGACTTCAGTGAAACAGACAATGAAAGATTGCAGAAGGTCTACGATTTGATCGCGCGGCGGATGACGGAAAATATTTCCGTTGCCATGCTGGCAAAAGAAGCGAACTTATCCGAATCCCGGTTCAAAAACTGGTTTAAGGAAGTGTCGGGTTTTACTCCTGTTGATTATGTACAAAGAAAAAGAGTAGACTTTGCGGTTAAGAAAATAAAAGAGGACCCTTCAACTAATTTTAAAGATCTGGCATATGATTTAAATTTTTCTTCTCAGCAGTATTTTACGAAAGTCGTTAAAAAATTTACCGGCAAATCGCCCAGGGACTTAAGATGAAGCGATGTTCAGCATGGAAGATTTTTCCAATGGCTTGTCCGGTAAAATGAATCGTTTTTTTCCATAACTTAGCTTCCACTCAATCAATAGAGCCGCCATGAAAAAGTTACTGTTTATCGCTGCGGTCAGTTTCCTCTGTTCCATAGTTAAGGCCCAGACGGAACCCGTCAAAAAAGTCAGCATATACGATCCGTCGGCAGACGCAAAGGCCGATATCGAAAAAGCCGTCGGACTTGCGTCCAAAGAACATAAGAATGTCCTGTTACAGATCGGAGGCAACTGGTGCGGATGGTGTGTTTTGCTGAATGATAAGGTCAACACGGATCCGGACCTCTCTAAATGCCTTCACGATAATTATATAGTCGTACACGTTAATTACAGCCCGGAAAATAAAAACGAGCAATTACTGGCCGGATTAGGGTACCCCCAACGTTTTGGTTTCCCGGTCCTTGTCGTGCTGGATAGCAAAGGCAACCGCATTCACACTCAGAATACCAGCTACCTGGAAGAAGGGCATGGCCACAGCAAGGAAAAAGTCCTGCAGTTTTTCAAGGACTGGTCTCCGGAAGCCATAGACCCCCACACCTACGCGAAGGCAGCGAAATCGAACTGACCCTTAACGATTGAAACCCAGCGATCATATAGGAATTATTTGTAACGGTAATGGTTCGGAAAACCACATAAAAGTCGAGTAGTTTTACGCTATTTTTCTTCGCAAATCCACGATTGACCAGCATTACCTATTAGTGGTATTGGTGGTTCCCATTAATAGTTTTACGTTCATAGTCTAATCAACTGAAGTACCCCTAAATAATCATTATTCCTTAACCGTTAGCTCCTGACACTTATGAAGTATCTGGTGATTGGCATGCTCTTGTCATGCTGTTTATTGCCGTTGGCATCTTTCTCCCAGGAGGAAACGGGCGCCTCCACTACCGATAAACTCATTGATTTTCCTTCTAAATTTTTCAGCCGGATCCAGGGCAAGACCGCCGATCTGGATAAGCAGCTCACTACGCAGACGGAAAAATACCTGGCGAAGATGGAGAAGCGGGAAGAGCGGCTGAAGAAGAAGCTGTATAAGAAGGATTCTACCGCCGCAAAAAATTTGTTCGCTACTTCATCGCAGCAATATGCGTCCCTGGCACAGAAAATGAGGACGGATACCGGGAGTAAAGGCCGGTCTTTCAGCGGGGAATACCAGCCTTATACAGATTCCTTGCAGGGGACGCTGA
>JAATFV010000121.1 GCA_015655015.1 Chitinophagales bacterium
CGGAAAAAGAGCTGGTAAGAACAGAAAGATTCGTTCCGCCGGTAATACATGATATTCCTCCCGGGGGAAATAAAGCTACACTGACGTTAGTTGATGGTTCGACGATTACATTGGACAGTTTGCAGAATGTAGATCTAACCCGGCAGGGAAATGCCAAAATAGTGAAGCTGAAGAGCGGCGGGCTGGCGTACCAGGCAGCTACAGGCGGTAAGCTGCAAACTACCGGGGAGGCCGCCTATAATATCATTTCGACGCCGCCTGGCGGCCAATATCAGCTGGTATTGGCGGATGGCAGTAAAGTATGGCTGAATGCAGCTTCTACCCTGCGATTTCCCACCACCTTCACCGGCAAGGAACGGAGTGTGGAAATTACCGGAGAGGCCTATTTCGAAATAAAGAAGAATGCGGAGATGCCTTTCCGGGTGAAAGTAAGGGATGCGGTGGTCGACGTACTGGGAACAAGCTTTAACGTAATGGCTTATAACAATGAGAATGCGATCAAAACAACGTTGCTGGAAGGCGCCGTAAAGATTATAAAAGGGAATAAAAGCGCCTTATTGCAGCCGGGGCAACAGGCTGCTTTGAATGTGACAACCTCCGCAATAAATGTCAGGGAGGCGGATGTGGAGGAAGCGGTGGCCTGGAAAAATGGGTTGTTCCAGTTCGACAGCGACGATATAGGAACCATTATGCGGCAGTTAGGAAGATGGTATGATGTGGAAACGGCCTACGAAGGAAAGATACCCGACTGGCATTTTACCGGTTCGATCGGGAGAAACATTCCTTTGTCGCAGGTATTAAAGATGCTGGAGGTGAATGATTTTCATTTCAGGATCGAAGGCAAAAAAATAATTGTGCTCTGATAATAATATGCTCTGATAATAACAATTGTGCTCTGATAACGGCTTCGCAAAAAAAACCAGGAGTGGTGACACACCCCTGGCAAATATGTGGGCTAATTTTTACAATCGCTTGAAGACTGCTTTATTTTTTAACCCAAACATTGCAAAAGTATGAAAAAAGTTGTTAAACTCCCGCCAGGCGTGGGGATTTTACTTCGCAAAAGCTTATTGGTTATGAGACTGACGATCGTTCTGCTAATTGCCCTCTGCCTGCAGGTAAGCGCCAAAACGTACTCGCAAAAAATTACGCTCATTGAAAAAGATGCTTCCCTGGTGAAAGTGTTCAAGCAGATAAAGAAGCAAACAGGATATCAGTTCTTTTATAAGGATGAGCTGTTGCAACAGGCGGCGAAGATCAATATTCATGTAAAAGATGTTTCTATCGAGGAGGCGCTCTATGAATGTTTCAAGGATCAGCCATTTTCCTATACTATTATCGAGAAGACGATCCTTATAAAACGCAGGGAAACAACAAAAGTCGAAAACACTCCTTCCGATGCAAGACCGCCTGTTGAAATAACCGGGCATGTAACGGATGAACAAGGATTGGCAATAGAGGGGGTGTCGGTAATCGTGAAGGGGACAAAGATCGGCGTTACCACGGATGCCGGCGGTAATTATTTGATCAATGTTCCTGATAATTCATCCGGGGTGCTGGTATTCTCCTTTGTCGGCATGGCGCCGCAGGAGATACCGGTGAACGGCAAAACAACCATCGCGGTCCGGTTAAAAGCGGCGATAACGCAGCAGCAGGATATAGTGATAATAGGTTATGGTGTTGTAAGAAAATCAGATATTACGGGGTCTGTGTCTTCGGTCTCCAGCGAAAAGATCACGCAGGTGAAAGGTATTTCCAATGTAGCGCAGGCGCTGCAGGGACAAGCCGCCGGCGTGCAGGTGAATCAGGCATCAGGACAGCCCGGAGAATCGATGATCATCAAGATACGGGGCACGAACTCGATCAATGCCAGCAATTCGCCTCTCTATGTGGTCGATGGGTTGCCACTGGACAATCTTTCAGCTCAGCTGAACCCGGACGATATAGAAAGGATAGAAGTGCTGAAAGACGCTTCTTCCATCGCTATCTACGGTTCCAGGGGTGCGAATGGGGTGATATTGATCACCACTAAAAAAGGGAGGGACGGTAAAACAACGGTGGCTTATAATGGCTACTATGGCGTTCAGACGCTGCGTAGAAAAATAAAGCTGATCAATGCGTCTGAATTTGCACAGCTGCAAAATGAGGCGGTGGCCAATGATAATGCATCCGGTGTCAATGCTGTTCCATTACCTCAGCCCTGGACAGCGGGGCAAATAGATTCCCTGAAGGGAAAAGGAACCGACTGGCAGGACCTGGTGTACCGGCCGGCGAGCATGCAAAACCATGACCTTTCTATTTCCGGAGGAAATGCCACTACAAAATATTATACGTCGTTCGGGTATTTTAACCAGGATGGCATTATCAAAAACTCCAATTTCACCAGGTTGTCCTTTAGGGGCAATCTCAGCCACCAGATCAACACTAAGCTGAGCTGGAATACCAGCTTCTCCCTTCAGAATTCCAAATATGTGCAGGCGAATTATACCGGCGCAGACGGGAACGGCGGCATCCCTTTTACGACGGAAGTGATACCGCCTACCCAGGGGGTATACGATGCCAGCGGAAAGTATACGGTGTTCACGGGTGTCTCCTACGGGGCGACGAACCCGGTAGGAATGTCAAAAGAGCTGTACAGTCCTTCCAACTCGTTTCGCGTTATCGGCAATACGGGATTCGTTTACACCATCATCGGCGGCCTTAAGATTAAATTGAATGCAGGGATCGATGCCAGCTTCAACAGGGACGATTATTATGCGCCTTCCACGCTCAGCATAGGGCCGCGGGCCTATAAGAACTATTCAAATTCATCCACTTTCGTCAATGAGAACCTGGTCACCTATAATAAAACATTTAACAGGCATACCATTGACGCGGTTGCGGGCTTCACTTTCCAGGACAGCAAAAGCCAGAACCTGAATAGCGGAACAGCGATAGGGTTCGTTTCGGACATTTACAGGGACAATAATCTCCAGTCTGCCACCACCTTAGCCCAGCCTTCCACGGGTTACAGCGATTCCAAGCTGGCCTCTTATCTTGGGCGTATAAATTATAATTACGACGAAAAATATTTTTTAACCGTTACGGGAAGGTATGATGGCTCTTCCGTATTCGGCGCCAGCAATAAGTTTGCCTTTTTCCCATCCGGCGCGTTAGCGTGGCGTCTTTCGCAGGAGAATTTCATGAAGGAAGTCAAGGCTGTTTCCAATCTTAAATTAAGGACCAGCTATGGCAAGTCGGGGAACCAGGCTATTAAACCGTATCAAACGTTGCCGAGCGTCAGCAGCACCAACCTGAATTTCAATAACCAGACCAATACAGGGTATGTGTTGGGCAGTCTGGACAATTCCTCCCTGAAATGGGAGACTACCAGTGAATTTGACCTGGGGATCGATCTGGGGCTTCTGCGCGACAGGATACAATTTACGGCGGATTATTATAACAAGACGACCAGGGATCTGTTGCTGAATTTTCCGATCCCGGCCTCTACAGGTTTCAGCTCCGTGACAAAAAATGCCGGCAGCGTACAGAACCGTGGCTTTGAATTTCAATTAACGACCAATAACATAGTAAACGGTCCGTTCAAATGGACCTCTACCCTAACCCTGTCCCATAACAAGAACAAATTGCTGAGCCTGGGGACCGATGCGTTGGGCAAGCCTATCACCTACCAGGAGATCGGCACGGCAGGGGCCAACTGGTTCCCGGACTCCGTCGGGTTTGGCATGAACGAGCTGTATGGCTACAAGATCATCGGCATCTATCAAACCGACCAGGAGGCCGTTGCCAATGGAGAGCCGAATAAACATGCGGGAGACTACAAGGAGCAGAACATGCATCCCCAATCCAATCATGTGATCGACGGTACGGACAGGGTGATCCTTACCCATCTTCAGCCGAAGTTCACATTTGGTTTTTCAAACTCGTTCACCTGGAAGAATTTCGATCTGTCCCTGATGATAGTAGGATCGTATGGCAATGACATTGTGAATGAGTTCAGGAAGTACAATGTCGCCATGACCGGCCAGTGGACTACCACCCAGGCGGCCTTTGATCAACGGTGGAGAGGTCCCGGGACCGGCAATACGATTGACAAGCCTTCCGTCAACAGCGCCCAAACCCTGTTGAACTATGCCAACAGCGACTGGGTCGAGAACGGCTCGTATATTAAGCTCCGGGACATTACATTGGGTTATAATTTTTCTTCCGCCCTGTTGAATGCAGCAAAAATATCTTCGATCCGATTTTATGTAAGTGCACAGAACTTCATTACGCTTACGAAATACACGGGGTACGATCCGGAAGCAGCCTGGTCCACGGCTACTGTAAATGGCTGGGACAGGGGGAACTATCCTTCTACCAAATCGGTAACTGCCGGCCTGAAAGTTATTTTCTAATCTTTTTAAAAAGACAATATGAAAAATATTTTTTTGATCATATATACCTTAGCGGCTTTGTCTGTGGGTCTTTCCGGATGTAAAAAGACCTTGCAGGAGAAGCCGGTTACCTTAATCAGCCCCGATGCCTTTTTCTCCAATCCTGACAGTTATGAGCAGGCAGTAACGGGGATCTATTCGTCCTTAAGCGGTCTGTATGGCGGCAATTCCATGACGATGCGGGAAATGTTCAGCGATATCTGCGGTTCACCCAACCCAAAGACCGAGCAGGCCCTGCCGACCTATCAGAATAACCACCAGCCTTTCTTTTATAATGTGCGGGGCGAATGGCAGAACGATTATGGGATAATTAATAATGCCAATTTCATACTGGGGTATTTGCCTGCTGCGCCCCTGGCAGATGCGAAGAAGAACGCCCTGATCGGCGAAGCTGAATTTCTGCGGGCATTCGCCTATTTTCAATTAGTGCAGTTTTATGGGGATGTCCCGTTACGCACCAAAACGATCTCCGATTACACGAATGTGCAGTTCCCGAGAACAAGCCAGGACAGTGTATACAAGCTCATCTTGTCGGACCTTAGTTTTGCCGAGACCAATCTGCCGGATAAGGCCCCCCAGCAAGGGCGGGTATATAAAATGGCGGCGACAGCGTTGCTGGCAAAGGTGTATCTCACTATGGCCGGGAATCCGATGAAGCAGGTCGCCCTCTTTCAGAATGCCAGGGACAAGGCCCTGGCTGTCATTAACTCGGGGGCATTCAAGCTGGTGGATGATTATTCGCAGATCTTTCATAATACGGCTTATACCACTGAAAGCATCTGGGAACAGCTATATGTGCCGGGTATTGGCGGCAACGGGCTGCATAGTCTCAGCTCTACGGCTTCCGGCTTTACCCCTATACTTATACCGTTGGCCTCTTTCATCAATACCTTCCCTCCGGGCGATCAGCGTAAGGCCTGGGGGATTAACCAAAATTATGTCGATCCGGGCGGCAGCACATTGGCCCCTTTCTTTCAAAAGTTCGTCAATAATTCATTCACCGCCGCAGGTCAAACCCCTTCAGCGATCATATCCAGCTACTCCATCCCTATTCTCCGTTTGGGGGAAATGTACCTGATCGCTGCTGAAGCTGAGAATGAAATAAATGGTCCGGCGAATGCCTATCAATATATCAATACTATCAGGGAAAGGGCGCGGGTCGACAGGAACGATCCGGCGGATGTACCGGATCTTGCCGGATTGACACAGGATCAATTCCGGAGCGCCGTGCTGATGGAAAGGAAGTGGGAGCTGCATTTGGAGGGAAGCACCTGGTTCGACCTGAAGCGTACGAATACCTTAAGTAATATCCAGACTGTCAGGGGCAGCAGTCTGGCCATTCCCATCGGGGATTATAATAATACCTGGTATATTCCTGATGTGGAGACCAATGTCAATAATATTCCTCAAAATCCGTTGTATTAAAATAGGATGTGTAAATACAAGATACTTATGCGATTTTTTTCTCTTTCCGCATTATTTTTTCTTTTGTCTTTAACGGCAGGAGCACAGCGCTCATTTACGGCAGGTGCACAGCCCTCTTTCACAGCAGGGGTACAGACAAAATCTTGTTTTGTGGCTACAACGGGTAGTGATGAGAATACAGGCCGGTTGGATAGCCCCTTTAAGACGATTGAAAAAGC
>JAATFV010000140.1 GCA_015655015.1 Chitinophagales bacterium
CCGGCACCCGGCTATTCTCCCGCACATACCGGATCAGGGAATCCGAGCCCCGCGGGATAAGCACATCCACCCACCGGGTAGCCGTGAACAGCTCCTGAACGGTCTCCCGCCCGGAAGGCAATAACGTAACACAATCAGGATGGATGCCATTTTTTTTCAAGGCTGCCTTGATCAGCAAAATAGCCGCTTTATTGGTCTTTTCCGCCTCCTGGCTGCCCTTGAGCAAACAGGCATTCCTGCTGCGCAGGCATAAAGCGGCGATATCGAAAGTAACATTGGGCCTCGATTCATAAATTGCGCCCACTACTCCCAGGGGAACGGTGATCTTTTCTATGAGTAATCCGTTTTTCAACGTCTTCTTTTCCAATACTTTGCCGGAAGGATCAGGAAGCCGTCTTACTTTCCGGATACTGCTGCCGATGGAACGGATCCGTTCTTCATTCAGCATCAGCCGGTCATTACGGGGATTGTCCGGATCCTGCCGGGCCAGGTCCGCGGCATTAGCCTTCAGCAAGGCTGCGCTTCGCTCCTCCAGCAAATCCGCCAGCATTTTCAGGGCAGCTTTTATCTGCCTGTCGCTGGCGCTGCGTAAGCCCGCTGCCGCTTTATGTGTTCTCCGGATAAGAGGCTCTATACTTTGCATCTGTTTTTAAGATTTTTAAAAAATAACAATATCGTCCGCGTGGGCGGCTACCACATTCTTCTGCAAAAGGCTGGCAGTCACCTCAGTGGCTCCCAATTTGACTTTCGCCACCCCGATAATATGCTCCTCCTCGTCCATTAGCTGGACCACCTCCCCGCCAAGGAATTTCCCCTGCACCTTACGAATGCCGACGCTTAGCAGGCTTCTGCGCAGGGTCAGGGCTTTGGCCGCCCCTTTATCCACGAAAATACTGCCGAAGGTGATAGAGCCGCTGGCCAGCCATTTTTGCCTGGCTTTCAGGTTGGACGCCTGGGGCCTGAAGCTGGTGCCGGCAGCCCCTGCCAGGGCCGAAGAAAAAGGAGCTTTGCCCCCCAGCCCACAAATGATCACTTTGATTCCCAGGGAATTGGCCAGACGGGTGAAAGTGAGCTTCGACAACATCCCACCCAGGCCAAGACTGCTCTTTTCTGTCCGTACATAACCCAGGATCCGGCTGTCTACTTTCTCCACCAGGGGGATGATCTTTTTCTCCCCATCCATGAATCCTCCAACAGATGTACAAATGATCAGCGTCTCGGCATCAAAGCCTATAGCCGTTAAAGTAGCCAGCTCATCGTTGTCAGAAAATTTCAGCTCCACATTGCTGACCAGGTCGTTCTCATTCATTATCGGCAGGATGCCGTTTTTCCAGAATTCGGTGAAGGTCTCCTTTAGCTGGAGGAAGCTGGAACGGCCGGAGAAATGATGCCGCTCGCAAAGAGCCTGTGCTACAGGAATGCCATAGGCAGAAAAATGCTTTTGGTAATGCCGGATAAGAATAGGATTACCCACAGCAGCGGCTGCCTTGCGCTCTGTCAAAGTCCCTTTATATTGCCCGAAAAAAGACCGGCCGCTGCCTACGGCCCCGCTCGACACCAGGACGATACGGTATGTTTCTGCGAGGACGGCGATCTCTGCCGCCACTTTTTTAATAATAGCCTGAACGATCACTCCCTTGTCATCGGTAATAACGGCCGTACCTAATTTAATAACCAATACCGGCTTTTGCATTCCGCAAAAATATCGGAATATCCTGAAAAGCACACTTATCTGCTTCAGACAAAAATCAGCGCTCTATGTCTGGGATACCTCAGCGCCTATCCCGGGATAGCTCAGCGCCTTATTTCTGCGATACCATTACCCCGTTCATAACGAAGGTCGTTCCTCCTCCGGCGATAATATTATATACATGCTGCAAGCCGCCCGCCCCCTCCGTCTTATACCAGACCGTATAATTCCTATACTCCCCCGCCTGCCCGTCCCGGCAGACCAGCCCATCGCCTTCCGCCAGGTCCCCGGCTTTTTTATTTCCCGTCCGGGTGACCATCGGATGATTAGGGGTAGCTTCCAGCCATTTAGAGTGCAGCAGCACCTCCCTGCCGGTTGCCCCATGGACTTCCGCCGCCAATAACAATACCCGGGTGATCGCATAATTCTTTACCGCATGCACCGTCAGCTCCTTTACCTTCACCCAGGTGGCTGCCCGGGTAGCCGGGTCTACGGTGACGATCTCATCGCCGGCCTTTACACCGCTGAGGTCCCTTACAGAACCATCCCCCATCGTCACCTGCATATTTCCGGGGAAACAGATATCATTCCCATAGGTACCGGACTCTCTTTCCTTACTGGCGTCTTTACCCTGACCCGCCGCAGCCGCCCGGTACAGCTGGAAACCCAGCTCCTTCGACAATACATAAGACAGCTTCAATACAAAATTGGGCTCCTCCTTATCGATGGCATGGATATCCCCGAAGTATTTTTCCCAGATCTTCGGATCGGCCTTATAACCCGGCATACAAGCCGTATAACGCCTGCCCTTTTCCGTCGTATAAAAAATGACCGTGCCCAGGTCTACCCTACCCTCTTTCAAGATCAGCTTGTACAGGTCGATCCTTTTTTTCAGGCCATCATCCCCTGTAATGAAATAGGGCTTCCCAAAATCATGATGATCCAGGATATAGGCATTTTCAAACTTAACATAGGTATCCTTATCCGGGTCGTTGATAATAAAAGTTTTTGCTTTCTCATATTCCGCCGCGCTCAGCACCCGGCTGGCAGATGTGTCCTGTGCACAGGCCGCAAACATCCCTGCTGACACCAGGAAGGCCATCATAAAAATTCTCTTCATGAAATGATGTAATTGATTTAGTAGTTAATCAGGACAGCTCTTTAAAAGCGGCGGCAAATGCTTCCATCTCATCCATCCTGCCTATGCTCACCCGGCAATAATCCTTATTGTTGAGCTTCCAGTGACGCACGCCCACACTCCGTTTCATCATTTCATCGGCAAACTGCGGCCCGTCCATCTTTATGGGGAATAAAACAAAATTAGCGCTGGAAGGAATATAGCTATACCCTTCCTTTTTCAGCACCTCGTATAAATAATCCCGGGAAGCGATCGTCTTTTTCAAAGCGCCCTGCAGAAATTCCGTATCCTGGTAGCTGGCGATGGCAGCCTGCAGGGAGGTAGCGGAAATAGACATTGGTCCCTCCGTGTAATCGGATAGCTTTTTGATCATATCCGGCTGCGCCATGATATAACCCACCCGCAGACCGGCGAAACCATATAATTTGGAGAAGGTCCTCGCTACGATGATATTCTGCCCGGCCTTTATCCCGCTCACCAGGGTCGTGCCCGCAGGATCATCCAGGTAATCGATATACGCTTCATCGACAAATACCGTCACTCTTTTAGAGACACGTTCACAAAAAGCCCTGAGCCTGTCGGTGTCCACCACCGTAGCCGTAGGATTATTGGGATTACAGACATATACCAGCCCTGTATTCCCATCGATACTCCTCTCCATGGCATCCAGGTCTAATTTATAATCGGCCGTCAGCGGGACCTTCACCCACTTCTCGTTAAAGCGGACCGCTTTAGAAGGCAGGTCCTCATACGAAGGGTCCCCGGTAATGATATTGCCCCCGGGTCGGCTAAAGCAAATGGCAGCAGCCATCAACAAGGGAGAAGAACCGGATGCCATCAGGATATTTTCCTCTTTGACGCCTTCATGATCGGCAATTTTTCCGGACAGATCCTTGAGGAACATAAAAGGATATTGATAACTTTTAGGAAGCGCCTCCTGTATGGCTTTTTTGGCCTTATCGGAAGGTCCGAAAGGATTCTCATTGGCAAACAACCTGGCCTTCAGCTCGATAGGAGCATGCAGGGCAATTTCCTTTTCCGTCAGCAGCGTTCCGGGTGTTATAAGGTCATTCGCCCGGTGAAGACTTAGAGGGCTTGCCTGTCCCTGCTCCGGGAGAATGCCGGCAAAAGGAAGACCGCCGGCTAATAAGGCGCCTGCCTTAAGCAGGTGACGACGACTGATTTTGTTGGACATAAGCAACTATTTTGATTGGTTAGAAAATGAATAGCAGGCAAACGCCGGCTGCATGATTCAGCCCGCGCTGACCGGATAGCTTATCGTCTGACCGGTCACCCTTGCATGGAGCGACGCGACCACACTGCGTGCCGACTCCAGGGCCCCGGCCATCCACGCATTCAGGTACGTGAGATGCTCTCCGGCGAAATATACCTGTTTGTCTGGCTGTAATAAAGCCTTATAAAGGGTCTGCCTTTCTTCCGCGGAATACAAAGCCCAACCGCCGAGATTATATTTTGTATTATTCCAGCTTACCGAAAAAGAAGTCTCAAATTCCTGGTGGTACTGCGGATGGATCAGGCTGCCTTTCTCCAATGCCAATTGCTCCCTTTGCTGATAGGATAGCTCTCCCGTAACTCTTGCCTTCTCATTAAAGTTATAATATCCTATCAATATTCCCTTACCGCTCAAATAATCATAAGAAGGATAAAAGACTTGCGTAAGCTGGTTATTGGTATGGGTGATCCCGCCATAAATATGCTCATCTTCTTCCCAGAACCGGCGCTTGAACTGCAACCCGATCTTCCCCGTCTGCATGTACGTTATCGAATCAATGGCCCGGCTGGCATCGGAGGAGAAATTATGCTCGATATTGCTCAGCACCGGCAAAGGGATCGTACAGATGCAGAAATCTGCCGTCAGGCGCTGCTCCCCACCCTTGCTTTTCCCGCCTTTGCTTTTCTCCCCCTTGTCTTTCCCGCCCTTGTCTTTATAAACAACCTCTACGCCTTGTTCCAGGTTGTGAATGGAGACCACTTCCGCATTCAACCGGATCAACCCTTCCAGCTTTTTCTCAAAAGCAGCCGTTATCCGGTCCATCCCCCCCACCGCCTGGAAGAGGCTCATCTGCAATTCATACGTATATTCCGCTACATTATAAAAATCGGGATCCATCAGGCCGGAGGAAATGATCTCCGATAATTTATAAGGGTCCGCGATCCGCCCCGACCTTTCGCCCGCACCAGGCGCTTCCATATAACCCCTACGGGCCGAAGCCTTATAGAGCTTATCGATATCCAGCCCGCCTTCCGCCCGGAGGTATTCAATGACCTTCTGCGTTTCTTCCCGGCTCATGGCGGCATCTATCTTACCGGCATCTATCCCCTTGGCCAGCAGCTCGCAAAGCCAGCCCCGCACATCATTATGAACTTCCCGCATCCGGATCTTTTTATTGGACAGAGCCCCTTTCCCCTCACTGAAATAATAAGCGCTCTCGTTCACATTGTTATAAACCTGTATAGGCACATTCAGTTCCTTACAGTAATGCAGCGTGAGCGCATGGTGATGGGGTATCCGCGAAGGACCGGCATTGAAATACTGGCCTTCGTCAAAATTGGCCTGGTGTTCTCCCTGTCCCGTCTCGGTATTGACCGATCCCTTCCGGACGCTCCAGCATCTGCCGCCCACCCTTTCCCTCGCCTCCAGGATCGTACAGCGATAGCCTATCTTTCCCAGTTCATAGGCGGCCGCCATCCCCGCCAATCCTGCCCCCAGGATCAACACCTGCTTCCCATTCCCATCCCCCTCCATGGAAAAAGGATGAGCCGGGGCCGAAGGCAGCAAGCCCATCGCCAGCATCGCCGGATAAGCGCCCCCCGCTAATATTCCCGACCGGGTAAGAAATTCTCTCCTGGATAAATTTTTCAAATGATTAATCTATATAATACAACAATAGCTACTTAAAAATACTTTTAAATAGCCAATTCTTCATCGAACTATCCATATATAAAAAAAGAGAATATCCCCCTTCAATCCCATTCCTTATCGAAATGACAGACAACCGGCTTTTCCATAAAAGCCCCATAACCCGCAAACGCAGCCTTGATCAACCGGCGTCCCCCCGGCCGGAAAAGATCCGTCGTAATAGCGATGTGATCCTTATGGATAGTCCGTTGCCAGGTACCTGCAACCTGCCCTTCATAGAGAAGGATTGGCTTAAAGATGCCATTCCCGCTCCTTAGCGCATGTTTCGGAGAAAGGACCAGGTCCCTGTCCTTATAAGCGACCGTATATTCGTCAAAGGCCGGTAAGACACGGAATCCGGAGATATCCTGTTTGGAAAAGTCACCTGTGCCGGAAGATACCGGAAAAGCTCCCGGAATGGAAGCCCCCGGAACAGAAGATGCCGGAGAAGAAGATGCCGGAGAAGAAGTCCCGGGAACAGAACAACCCGCACCGGAATAGATCCAATAGCTTTGCTCATCCACCACCTCATTTAGAAATTGAGACCGGTAAGCTTCCACCCCTCTTTTACCATCTGCCACCGTCAATCCCGACCACCAGGCAAAATCGGCCAGCGTAGCAGGCCCCCGGCTTTTAAAATAACGCAGGACCAATTCCGCCACGGCCTCTTCCAATTTCAACAGTTTCCCCTCCGGCGCCCGTTCCTCCAGCAGGGCATACGTAAATTGCTTGCCGTTCATAGCGCCGCTGCATATGACCCCTTCCAGCTCAGCCTGCATCAATAAATGGGCAAGCCTTAGTTCATCCGTCCGGATCTTTGCCTGCCGGAACACAGGTAGCAATTCTTTACGGGTTAACTGCACACCCCCGGATAACGCTTTTCGTAAGGTCGCATGGCAGCGTTTGAAGATAGCTTCGTCCAATTCCAGCTGGCGATGCATCCCTGCACAGAACGCTTTTATCCGGGGAGCCGTCAGCGCCAGCATCCACCCGATATCCCCCGGTGTAACAAAATGCCAGGTAGGTCTCAGTATATGCGTACGCAGGATTCTCCCCTCATTAAAAGCCTGCTGAATGGCGGCATCCGTCCAGGCAGCCTGCTTTTCCCCGGCGTCCCCGGGCTGCCCATTACCCTCCGATTGTCCCGCATCCGCGTTTTTTACTCTATCCGCCCGTTTTGCCCCGTCAGCCTGTTTTGCTCCACCCGTCTGCCCTATCAGGCGGCTCCCGATCGCCCATTTCGCACCGGCAAAGTCCTGGGCCTGGACACAGCCCAGCCAGGATACCAGGTCTTCCGGCTGTTTGCTGCCGGCTGTGCCGATACGCTGGTTCTCCAGCCGCATGCTGATAATTGCTTCTTTGGTTATCATAGACCAAATCTATTTTACAATAGTGTCAACCCTATGGCAGTAGGATTTTACTTATATTTAATCCCGGCTTCGCCAAAAACAAACCCCTTTTAATGAGACCGAGCTCCCTTTTGTTCCTGCTGCTCCCCTTCGTTATCTTCCACGTGAACGCACAGACCTGTATCATCCATGCCAACCTCCTGGACGTAGACCTGCAAAGGACCCTCCCCGACTATACCATCCTTTTCAGGAACGATACGATCGAACAGACCGGCCCTTCCGACAGGATCAGGATCCCTGAAGGAGCACGGGTGATCGACGCAACCGGGAAATGGGTAATGCCGGGAATGGTGGATGCACACGTTCATTTCTTCCAGACAGGAGGCCTGTACACCCGGCCCGACGCTATCGACCTCCGCAAATACCATCCCTATGAAAAGGAAATAGAATGGTACAAACAGAACATGGACAATCAGCTGAGAAGATACCTGTCCTGCGGGATCACCACCGTCATCGATGATGGCGCCACCCTCGGCCTGCTGCGGCAACGGGACAGTTTCGCCACTAAAAACTACGCCCCCCGCATCCTGATGGCCGGGCCGCTTGTTTCTACGGCATATACCCCCAAACCGTTCGACATCATTCCGGATCCCGATAAGCCCTTCTATACAGTCAACACCCCGGAAGAAGCGGTTAAAATGACAAAACAACAATATGCCAGTCAACCGGATCTTATAAAGATCTGGTATATTATCCCCGACCCGAATACAGCAGCCGGCGCAGCAAAGAACCTCCCCTTAGTAAAAGCCGCCATCGATGAGGCGCATCAGCATCAATATAAAGTGGCCGTACATGCCACCCAAAAAATAGCAGCGCAGCTAGCCGTGGAAGCCGGCGCAGATTTCCTGGTGCACGACATCGAAGACGAGCTGGTCGATGAACCCTTCATCAAATTACTGAAAGAGCGTGACGTCGTACTCTGTCCCACCCTGGTAGTGGAGTCCGGCTATTTTGACACCTTCGCCCAAAATTACTTACCCACGCCGGAAGACATCGCCAAAGGCGATCCCGTACAATTGGGCTCCCTGCAGGAGCTGCAATACCTGCCCGATAGCCTCCTGGCCCTGCGATACCGCACCCTGGCGAATATGATGGAAAAAAAGAATGACCGCGATGATTCCATCCGCCGGGTCAACCTGAAAAGAATGGCCGATGGAGGCGTGCTCATAGCCGCAGGCACAGATGCAGGAAATATAGGGACTCTGCACGCTTCCTCCTTCTTCAAAGAATTACGCGCCATGCAGCAATCCGGTCTCAGCAACTGGCAGGTTCTTTCGGCCGCCACCATCAATGGGGCAAAGGCCCTTGGAAAAGAAAATGAATTTGGCGGCATCCGCAAAGGCAGTTCCGCTGACCTGCTCATCCTCCGCGCCGATCCGCTGGCCGACCTGAATAACCTGCAAAAGATCGACCAGATCATCCACCGGGGCGCCTTCTTCCACCCCGATTCCCTTATCGAACAAACACCCCTGAATATCGTACAACGCCAGGTCAACGCCTATAATGCACATGACCTGGAAACCTTCCTCTCCTTTTATTCCGATACGGCGATTATTTATAATTTCCCCGGCCAGTCCCTGGCCAAAGGAAAAGAAGAGATACGGAAACTTTATACCTTCTTAGGACAGGCTGCCGGTCTGCATGTAAGTATCACCGATCGAACCGTAATAAATAATAAGGTATTCGACCATGAAAGCGCCACCCAGGCAGGACGACGGCTGGGAGAAGGAGAAGTCATCTATTATATCGATGGCCGGAAGATCAGTAAGGTCTACCTCGTCGAATAGGAATTGCCGGAAATGCACTTTTAGAAACCTGGCATCTCCGGATAAACCAACGGTGGATAAATACCCCTCCGGTCACAAACTATTGACCCAGTCTCTCCAAACATTGTTTTCAGGTATCCCCGGCTTACGCTTACCGAAGAATTGAACGATCATCTCCCCCTTCCCGTCAAATAGTTCCAGCGAATGCACCCATCCGTCGACAGTCGGCTTCCTGACCACCCAGGTCTCGCTGATATCGGGCAAGCGCAGGTGAAGATTGAAAGCCGGATCCATAACATTGATCCATCCCGGTATCTCCAATATCTTTTTTACCGGGCCTGTATGAATCTGAATATTCCCATGGTTGGCCACAAAGACCATTATTTCCCAATCACCGGCGGAGGCCTGCTGCAATAACAGCCGCACTGTATCATTAGCTACCTTCTTCGCATAATCACCGGCGATCCTTACCGCATGCTGGCGTGACACATTATGCCGCTTCAACATCGGGAAGAAATCATGCGTATCCTTCAGCTCACTCCAGTCCGTTCGGAAAGAAGTGATATCCACTCCCTCATCATTATAGACGGGAGGCGCAGGAGCAGGCAGTATAGCCAGTTCCCCTGACTGCACCGTTACGGAAAAATCCCTTACTATTTCTTCAAAAGCCCTGCGATCCGTTCCCTCCTGTAAAAATATTTTCAGAACAGCGGTCCCCTGGTGATCAAATACCTGTATGGAATCTTTAAAGCCCGCTTCCTCATCAGCAAGAACAGCCAGCGCAAAGGCCCAATGCTGAAAGAATATACGCAGGTCGATATCATTTCCCGTCACGACGCCCACATGCCGGCCATGAATGACGATCTCTTCAAAAACGCCTTTCCGCTCATGTACGCAGCTTTCATTACGGGTCAATACCATGACAGGACCCAATTCAGGCCATCGTTGCAGCAGATCCTGGAACTCCTTGTTTAAGATCATCACGCTACTACCGGCAAAAGAAGCGAGGATTTCTGCTTCGGTCGTTTGCAATTCTTTGGCAGCATCCCTTATCCTCACTTTCGGATTAGCTTTCCGGAAAAGGATCCATCTGTCTTTCAGTGATACAGGACGTTCCGTCGGGAACTGCTTATCTTCGTTTTGAATAGTCGTTTGCATAGCTATCTTCGTTTATAGGTGTTTGGAAATAATTTTTCCCTTTCTGAAGGACCGGAATAATCACCGGGAAATTATATGATGAAGGATAAATGACCGCAGTCTCCATTCCGTAGACGGTATAAATAAGATCAGGCTTCAATACATCCGAAGGCCTGCCTGTAGCAAGCAACTTTCCGGTTTTAAGCAGTAACAGTCTGTCGGCAAACTGCGATGCCAGGTTCAGATCATGGAGAACGACAACGACGGTATATCCCTCTTCAGCAAGCTGCTTTGCCTTACGCAAACACAGTTGCTGATGCAACAGGTCCATGCTGGCCGTCGGCTCATCCAATAACAGCATTTTCCGGTCAGGGGGCATTCCTTCTTTGCGGCCGGCTGATTCCCCGTCCTGGTCTCTTAGCTGAGCCAGCACCCTGGCCATTTGCACTCTTTGCTGCTCCCCTCCCGACAGCGTATTAAAGAGCCTGCCCGACAAGTGACCTGCCTGCATCTCCTGCAGAGATTCCGATACGATCCGTTTGTCGTTGACAGAAGGGCTATTCCGGTAATGAGGATACCGTCCCATCATCACCACTTCTTCTACAGTAAAGGGCAGGTTCACCGCATATTGCTGTGTCAGCACTCCTCTCTGTAAGGCCAGTTCCCGGAAAGACATCGAATGAATAGACCGGCCGTCCCACAACACGGACCCGGTATGCGGTTTTTTCTCTCCGGATAATATCCGGAGTAAAGTGGATTTACCCGCTCCGTTTGGACCGAGCAAAACAGTCAGCTCTCCCGGCAGGATCGTACAGGATATCTCCTCCAGTATCTTTCTTCCGCCGGGACCGCCGGGGACAGAATTGCGGCCGGGTGGATGCCCCCCATACGATATATGGTCTATCACAATCATGCTGCCTGCATATTTATTATCTTTTTCTGCTTGTACAGCAATAATATGAATAAAGGAGCACCGATGATGGCCGTAACGATACCAATCGGTAATTCCGCCGGCGCGATGATCGTCCTGCTGACAAGATCAGCCAATATCAGCAACGCGGCTCCAAAGAGGGCGCTATCCGGTAACAGGGAACGATGGTCACTGCCGGATAATGCTCTTAAAATATGTGGTACGATCAACCCTATAAATCCTATAACACCCGACACAGCCACAGCGGCTCCCACCGAAAGGGTCGTCAGTATGATAATACGTGCTTTCAGCCAGCGGATATCGACGCCTGCATGCATGGCCTCTGCCTCCCCCAGGGAATAGACATTGAGGGCCTTGTCAGATTGCGGCAAGAGCAATACCGGCAGACAGATGAATGGCAGTATGGACCATACCGTATTCCAGCTGGCGCCGCCCAGGCTCCCCATCAGCCAGAAAGTAACGGAACGCAATTGCTCGTTATTAGCCGTATACGTCACCAATCCCGTGAGCGCATTACACAAGGCATTCATGGCAAGTCCCGCGAGTAATAAAGTAGCCACCATCGTCTTCCCCCCTACCCTTGACAAGCGGAAAACGAGGATGGAGCTAAGACAGGCCCCGCAAAAACTGGCGATATTCAGCAAGTAGTATCCCGATAACAGCCCTGCTCCCGTTGATGCAGGAGAAGAGAACAGCACGATCACTATTACAGCTGATAAAGAGGCCCCGGAGGAGATCCCGATAAGGACGGGATCCGCCAAAGGGTTGCGGAACAATCCTTGCAGAGAAGCTCCCGCAATAGCAAGCCCCGCTCCGATCAGCCCTCCCAGGCAGACACGGGGCAGACGGATCTGCACCAGTACGTCAGCCATCCCTTCCGTATAGGAGACCGGCAGGTGAATCCCTGTCTTAGCCAGTAATATCGCAATCACCTGCAAGGGAGCAATGGGCATGGCGCCCCTGCCGGCAGCGATCAATACACTGATCATTAAGATCAGCACCAGCAACGCCCTGCTCCAATATCTCCGCATTTATTTTACGATTTGATCTTGTCCTGCAATTCCCGGATCGCCTGGGGCAGCCGGAGGCCAAACCCGCTCAGCAGCTCCCCATCCATCGAAAGTATTTTCCTGTTCCTGCCCGCATTGGTCTGCAGGATACCGGGGATCTTCAATAACCCGTCAATACCGCCGATACTCTTTAATCCACTGTCGAATAAAAGGATCAGGTCAGGATTGGCAGTTACCAGCGATTCGGCAGCCAAAGGCTTGAAATCCGAAAAATCCGTTATCGCATTCCTGCCGCCTGCCAGCCGGATCATTTTATCGATGGAAGTTCCCGTCCCGCTCACCATTAATGTACCCGCGCCCCTGGCATAAATAAAGAGGATCTTTTTATCTGATGGCGAGACAGCCAGGGCCGCCATCTGCCGGTCGAACTCCTGCCGTAGGACACTTGCTTTAGCCACAGCGGCGGCTCCCGCCGCCCGGGCCACTTCCTCTAATAAGTTGCGGACACCCTGCACGCTCAG
>JAATFV010000013.1 GCA_015655015.1 Chitinophagales bacterium
CCATGAAATGGACACGTTGGATGGCTATAGCATTCATCACCGGACCGAAGAGATCCTGCAGGGGCTGGGTTTTGCCAATGCCGACCTGAACCGGCCCTTCCGGGAATTCAGCGGAGGCTGGCGGATGCGTGTATTGCTGGCCAAAATGATCCTGCAGCAGCCGGACCTCCTGCTGCTGGATGAACCGACCAACCACATGGATCTTCCCTCCATCGAATGGCTGGAAAAATATCTGCAGCATTACCAGGGTTCGGTGGTGATCGTCAGCCATGATAAATACTTCCTGGACCGCATGGTCAATAAGATCGTGGAGGTATACCAGAAAGAGCTGCATATCTATAAAGGGAATTACAGCTATTATGAGACGGAAAAAGCCCTCCGCGTAGAGCTGCAGCAGCAGGCTTTCGCCAACCAGCAGGACTATATCCGCCAGCAGGAGCGTTTCATCGAGCGTTTCAGAGCCAAAGCCAGCAAGGCTGCCGCTGCCCAGAGCGCCATGAAAAGACTGGACAAGATCGAACGGATCGAAGACATGGAGATCGAACGCCCCAATATAAAGATCAATTTCCGGGTGGATAAAACACCGGGACGTGTCCTGGCCACCCTGAAACACGCGACCAAACAATTCGGGGCCCTGACCATCGTGGAAAACGCCTCGGCGGAGATCGACCGGGGGGATAAGATCGCCCTGATCGGAGCCAACGGAAAAGGGAAATCCACGCTGCTGCGTATGGTGGCAGGAGTAGAACCTTTCACCGGAGAACGTATCTGGGGGCATAATGTAGAAGAAAGCTTCTATGCCCAGCATCAAATGGAAGCCCTGGACGTCAATAATACCTTACTGGAGGAAATGCAGGCCTGCGGAAGCCAGAAGACGGACCTGGAGCTGCGTGTTCTGCTGGGATGTTTTCTTTTTAGCGGGGATGATATCGATAAAAAGATCAAGGTGCTCAGCGGTGGAGAAAAGGCGAGGATCGCCCTGGCCAAGACTATCGTCAGCAAAGCCAATTTCCTGTTACTGGATGAACCGACGAATCACCTGGACATGCACTCCTGCGATCTGCTGATCGATGCCCTGAATAAATATGAAGGCAGCTTACTGCTGGTAAGTCACGACCGTTACTTTATTTCAAAGACCGCCAATAAGATCTGGGAGATCGATGAACACCAGATCCGGGAATTCAAAGGCACCTACGATGAGTGGGTGGACTGGAAGGAACGGAATGTAGCCGCCCGTCTGCAGGCAGCCAATGCGGCCAAACAGTCCGCGTCATCCGGGGATTCGCAAGGCAAGAGCTCCACTAACAACAGTAAGTCCGGAAATGGCGCCCAGCCTTCCGGCTCCGGCAAATCCGGAAATAATAATGGATCTCAGCAGTCAGGCGCCGGCAAGTCAGGGAACAACAGCGCCCAATCCGGCAATACGCAACCGGCAACAGGTTCTTCCGGCAACCAGGCCGGAAAATCGCAGCCGGCCCCTGCCCCGGCGGTAACTTTTAACGCTCCTATCAATAAGGAGCAGAAAAAAGAATTGCAGAAACAGCAGCGGTTGTTCCAGGAACTGGAGGAAAGGATCGCCTCCCTTACCAAACAAAGAGCACAGCTGGAGGCATCCCTCGCGGATCCTTCCACGTATTCAGATAGAAATAAGTTCGTAGAAGCGGAAGCTGCCTATAAAAAGGCCAGCGAAGAATTGGAAAAGGCCAACAAACAGTACGAGCAGGTTTTTGAAAAGATCATGGAGCTGGAGAAGGCGCTGTAAATTGCCCCGATAACGGGAACTGACATGCAGGTCTCCCGGCCCGATCAGGAGGATCGAAAGAAGCGGGGACCCAGGCAAAGAGTATGATCGGAGTCCAACAAATGACAGGCGAAGTTATTGAGAACAATTTTTCATGAATAGTCCATTGCGATATTTCCTTGTCTACAGTGTATTGGTAATTCTACATATTCCTGTATCTGCTCAGACGACGCTAACACTAACACCAGCTGCTCCCGGCCAGCATCGCCCCCGGATCGGGCTCACGCTAAGCGGAGGAGGGGCCAAGGGGCTGGCGCATATCGGCATTCTGAAAGCGATCGATTCGGCCGGGCTGAAGATCGATTATGTGACGGGAACGAGTATGGGTAGTATCCTTGGCGCCCTGTATGCCATAGGATATTCCGCGGATTCCATTGAACAGATCACCCGCCATATAGACTGGGACCTGCTTTTCTCAAGTCAGTCCACCATGAAGAGCATGATCATGGAGGAAAAAGATGAGTATGGTAAATATGATATCGAGCTTCCCTGGGTGAACCATTGGTTTCGTTTTGCGACCGGGGTGATCGAAGCCCAGGAATTATGGCTAAAGTTCTCCGAGCTTTTCCGCCCGGTATATAAAATAAAAGATTTCTCTAAATTCCCCATTCCTTTCAAATGCGTCGCCACCGATGTGTCCTCCGGTGATGCCGTAGTCATAGACAGCGGAGAGATCGTCTCGGCCTTACGCTCCAGCATGGCCATTCCTTCCATTTTTACCGCCGTGGAATATGACGGTAAAAAATTAGTGGATGGGGGCGTCGTACGGAATTTCCCCGTGAAAGACGTCCGGGAAATGGGGGCCGACCTGGTCATCGGCAGCAATGTCTCGGGCTCCCTTCGCAGCTCCGCCCAGGTGACCAATCCTATCCAGGTACTTTTACAGGTAGCATTCTTCCGCGAAGCGGAGGATACCCGCACCCAGATCCCGCTCTGTAATATCTATGTGCATCAGCCCCTGGATAAATTCGGGATGGGCAGTTTCAGCGAGAGCAATGAGATCGTGGATGCCGGTCTGGCAGAGGGGCGCAGGCTTTACCCACGGTTAAAGCAGCTGGCCGATTCCCTGAATGCAATATATGGCCCTCAACCAATCGTAAAGAACAGGCTGCCGGCCGTATATCCTCTGAAGATATCTTCTTATACCGTTAAGGGGCTGAATCAGACAACGGAAGGATTCTTCATACAAAGTATGGGACTGCTTACCAATCGTTACTATTCAGCAGATGATCTTTCCCGGATGATCCGAAGGGCATTCGGGACCCGGTATTACAACCGGATCACCTACTCCATGCTCCCGAAGGAGAACGGTACCAGCAGCGTAATTTTCGAAGTGGAAGAGAATCCCCTCACCTTTGCAAAGATCGGGCTGAACTATAACGACTTCAGCGGGATCAGCGCTATTATCAATGTGACCAGCCGGAATTTTTTGACCCCGACCTCCCGCAGCCTGGTGACCCTCAATATCGGGCAGAATTTCAGGATCCGGGGGGAACATCTTCAGTATTTCAGCCGGAGAGCCAACTTTGCTTTTACCCTGGGCACCCAGTTCGACCAGTTCAATATCACCACCTATAATACACAATTCAAGGAAGCCGGGCTCTATGACCAGAATTATTTCAAGCTGGACGGCCGGTTAAGCTATTTCACCAACCGCAATCTGACGGTGGGCCTGGGAGATCGTTTTGAATGGATCCATTACGATCCGTCCATCACTTCCAGCCTGGAATTTAAAGGCAGCAACAATTTCACGACGGGTTATGTATTCCTCCGCACCAATACCCTGGACAAGCCCTCCTATCCCAAAAGAGGAATGAAAATAGAAGTGGAAGCTGATTATGTTTTCGAGCAAGGCCCGCAGGCTCAATACTTCGCTTCCAATACCACCCGCTCGGACACCAGCTTTTCCGCCAAGCCCTATCAGCGGATATTATTTAACCTGGAACGCTATACGCCCCTGGCGAGCCGTTATACCCTGCTGACCCATGCCCAGGTAGGGATGAACTTCAATTACACGCATAATATCATGAATGAGTTCTCCATCGGGGGAATGACCAGCCAGTTTCATAACCAGGTGACTTTTGCCGGTTTGCGGGAAGGAACTTTTTATTCGCCCAGCGTGGCGGAATTATTAGTAGGCCTCCGTTATCAGCTATTCAGTAATACGTTTATAACGGGAAGGGCTAATGTGTTAGTCAATAATTTCATTACGAACAGCAGTTTCTTCACGACGCCGGATTTCCTCTCGGGTTATGCCCTTACGTTCACTTACAATTTTGCGCTGGGTCCGCTGGAGCTGAGCGCCATGTACAGTGATCAGTCGAAGCGCGTGATCGGGTATGTGAATATCGGGATACCGTTTTAAGCTTCCTTTTTAGGGGGTTGGGGGTTACTCTCTCGCCTTAATAAAATCCGACACGATAAAGCTGATCAGCTTCCCGGTCGACTCATCTTTTCTTCCATCCTCCATTGCCGTGGCGCCTTCGCAAATATGCAGGTAGGCTATTTTGGAATCCGTCGCCGCGAAAGTGACATACTGCCGGGCATGAAGTGTCGAAAGACCTGAAGGGGTCATACCGGCGCTGAGTACCTGCTGGATACAATCCAGGTCCAGCTCCAATCCGATATAGCTCTCATCTGTGAAATCCGTCGCATGGGCTACAGCCTGGGGGAAAGTCCTTTTCTCCAGGATGAAGATATCCTCGAAAGTGATCAGGTCCATGAAAGGATTGTTGGTTATGTCCAGCCATACATTCTGTGGTATATAGTTCTCGTGGACGCCGATCGCGCAGTATTTCTGTAAGTAACCG
>JAATFV010000103.1 GCA_015655015.1 Chitinophagales bacterium
AAAGTAATCCAATCCGGGTCACAAAAGTCCTTAAATCACTGGATTTAAGGACTTTGTTATTTTGTTGCTCTTAAACAGATTTGGAAGTCCTTTAAAATTAAGCACCATTGGTTTGAATTGTGCCGGGTTACCAGGTTGGAAAAATCAAACCATCAGTATACTTAGAAATTTTACTTAACAATCTTCTGCATTAAGAAATTGTCGGCATACGTCTGAGGGATTTTCTCCTGCTCTAGCCTGTTCCTTTCTGGCCTTGATTTAAGCATTTCGTATAATTGGTGCTCATCAGCATTCAGCAAGGAAAGGCTTTCTGCTCTGTTGCGCTCGCCTGCAACGGAAAATTCCTGGAAAAGATCGAATGTCGCCTTATCCATCATTATACTTTGGGTCAGGCGGTGATAAGTCCGAAGTTGATGCAATATCTGGAAACCATGTTCATCTATATCTCCCCAATAAAAAATACTTTTTTCCCGGAACCATTGAGAATCTTTGAGATAACTAACCATAAAGCCACCGCCACTCCAAATGGCTATTGTTGAAGGAATGTCGGGTAAAGACAAAAAGTTCATCTTGTTCTCCGTAATGACGATATTCTCATTTTTCCAATTCCCTTTTTCGAAATCTGACAGACGGATGCTAAAGTCTAGTATATTATTGGGAAGGGCTAACGCTGGATCAAGCATCCTTAATCTTATCAAAGGTTCATCCCGTCGAAGAAAGTAACGATCCACCAACCTTTTTTGATTGGGATCGCGGATGTGTTCAGGAATTAGAAAATCCAGTAGAGATTGTAGTAATGTCGCGTTCTCTTCGATGAATTTGGTATGAATAGGAATGGGTAATTGCCGGATGTAAAGATTGGGTCTCGGATTGGAAATAAAGTAAGAGCAAACGGCGAGAATGCTTTTCCAGTCAACTTCCTCATTAGTTAAAGGTATGGGGCCCTGCATTGCCCAGGTATGTAATTGAGGAAGACTTTTGGTAATTAACTGATAGTTGTCAAGGAACCGCTCATATTCCGCATTTTTCCGTATAAAATGAAGATAATCCCCTGCCGTTTCAAAGACAATGCTGTCGGGAAGCTGGTGAGAGCCTATTCGCCGGAAGTTCTTTTCAGCTGTTTTTATCCAGTAACCCGATCCCGTATCATTTTTAGATTTTTTGTATAACGCAGCAATTTCATCCTGCAGAACGTCAAAACGGCGGGTTATCTCAGCAGGCCTTACTTTCCCGATACGATCCATCTCCCTGGGGAAAAAGGCTTCCCCGGACATAACGCTTTGCAGAAAAGGATTCCACCATTTTAGGGCCTGTTGCCTGATATTTTCCGGGCTTATCATTCTATTGTCATTGAAGGGGCATGCCTAAAGAGACTATCGTGTTTTGCTTTTTCCTGCTCGTATTCCTCTTTGGTAAAATTATTGACCTGAGAGTTATTGCCATCCTTATTGCTGACAAAATGGAAGGAATTGACATGTCCTTCGATAATGTGCAGTTTTTGCAAAGGAGTGACAATCAATAGCTGCAGATTCAGTTTGCTGAATAGTTCCAGTCCATACCGGGTGCTATCGTCGCTGCCCCTGCCAAAGGCTTCGTCGATGACCACAAACCGGAAACTGCGGCTTTTGACTTCGCCGAATTGCAGGCCGAATTGATATGCCAGGGCGCTGGCCAATATAGTATAGGCCAGCTTTTCTTTTTGTCCCCCGCTTTTTCCGCCGGATCCTTCATAGAATTCCTTCTCTGAATCATCTGCCAGGAACCGTTCACTCGCATTGAATTCGAACCATTGCCGGACGTCGGTGACCATGTTTGTCCATTCCCTGTTGCTGTTCTCTGCACTGGCAAACCGGTCCAATATATTCTTCACCTGCTCATATTTTTCTTCCGTATAAAGCTCATCGCTATTGGTTAAAGAATTGGCGTAGCACCTCTTCAGCTCTTCCCTAAATAACCTAATCTCCCTGTTAGGAGTAGCATCCATCAATATAATAATATAGGTTTCCTGGCTGGCATTGTAAACAATCTCATGCAAGTGCTGATTAATGGTTTTTATCTTTTGCCTAATATCCTTTTCATGTTTCTCCAGCTGGTTGTCGAATACTGCAATGCTTCGAATCGTATTTCTATTGAGTTCTTCCTTGAAACGTTCTTCATGCCGTTTTAGATCCTCTGACACCAGTCTTTCGAATTTCTTCATATATTCCGATCTGGCCTCTATATTTTCCGGGACCTCGCTATATTCCGCTTTGGAATGTTCTTTTATTTCCCGCATTTTCTTTTCTATGGAAGACCGCAGCGTGCTATGCCGGTAGCGAAGTCTTTTCAACTCGCCGGCATCTCCTTCAAAAAGACGTCTGAACTGATCTTGTTGTTTGTCGATCGAAGAAAGCCGTAGATTTTTATCGACCAGTTTCTCTTCTATTACCGGGAAATAAATCGCCCGAAGCTTGGAGTCCGCGTGATGGACCGTTTCTTCCAGATCTTGTAATTGTTTTTGATAAGATAGGATATCTCCTTCCAATTTGCCTATCTGTCGATTTTTTTCGGTTTCTTTATTCCGTACATCCTCGATCGAAGCGATAACCTCATCTCTTTTTTTGTTGAGTTCCGAAAGAATGTCATTGTTATTCAACAAGTCGTGCCTTTCTTTTTCCAGGATATGGATTTGTTCTACATGCCATTTCCAGTCGATCCGATCGTAATTGGTGATGCTGAGCAAAAAGGCGATCTGTTGACGGAGACTCCTATTTTTTTCCTGTTCCGTTTGTATTTCTGACCTCCGCGTCCTTTGCTTGAAAATTTCATTTTCCAGTGCGGCAATCGTCTCCTCATGCGCCTTTATTTTTTCGGCATTGCTCCAGCCCAGGACATAATTACGCCGATCGTTTATATCCCATCTATCATCCTTTGTATGACGGATCTTGCCACTTTTGATCAATCCCTGTCGTGTAATGCCATAAGGAACCTGTTGCAGGCGGATGACATCAACACAAAGGAAGTCGCCAAAAGTTTTTTGGAGATAACTATCCAGCCACGACTCGAGTGGCGAATCCGGCTTAATATCCAGCTTGTAGACAACACTCTCATTTTCCAATTGCTTTTTATAGCCAAATGAGCTATCCAGGTCGGCTTCGAGGTAAGTAAGTTTCATCCCTTTGCCGTTACCTGATTTCACCGGATTATCATTGACGTACTTGCTGACACTCCGGTAATGTTGTCTCGGTACGAGTAAGCTGATACCCGTATCCCGCAGCAGTTTTTCAATGGCACCTTCCCATGAGCTTTCTGACTCGTTCACCTGAAGGAGCTCGCCGGCAAAGGGAAGCTCTTCTTCCTCAATTTCAAGATCCGAACAAAGTTGCGATCTAAAGCTGATAAACTGTCCGGGAATCTGGGTTTTCCTGGCCCGTAAGGATGCGAGCTCTTCTTCCTCAATTTTCAGCTCATTTTCATTTCTTCGAAGCTCACTCATCAGGTCGTCCCTTTGATGCCGAAGGTCTTCTTCCTTACCGGCACAAGCCGTATCTATTGTTTTGGCCTGATCACTGTTGGCATGAAAATCAGCTGAAGTAAGAGGCGAAGGCAAACCGCATGACCGGGCCAGTTTTTCATAATCATCATAATCCTTTTTCTTGACTTCCTTGTCCTTTTCATGCTGCCTTATCTCAGATTCGATCTGCTCCAATCTTTTTCCACCGTTATTAGCAATGTCCTGTAGTATTGCAAACTTCCGGTTTTCCAGCACTTCCTTTTCTTCTCCCAACTTCTTCTGGATTTGAACAGCCAGTTCCAGATCCTGCCTTCCTATTTTGATGGCATCATTCAATAACTGCTGTTTTTGCATTGCAAACCAGGCAGGCGCCACTTCCAGCATCGCTTCGAGGCCTTCAATTTCCCTGCCGACATTGCCATACTCAACAGAAAATTCGGTCAGCGGTTTGAGAATGGCGTGTTGTTCCCGTGCGTGGACCACCGCTGTGTGGGCCTTGTTGAGATCGTCAAATCGCTTTATCAAAGTAGCGATCTGCTCTTTTACATCCGTCTTTTCGAGCATTTGATCACGAACAAAGTCCGTCAAACTACTGACCGATTTCATAGATACCGTTTGGTAAAACAGATCGATCGCCTTATCGCTGTTCATCCCGAAAAGCCGCCTGAATTGTTCGCTGTATTGGCTGAAATGATCGTTATATAGTTGTACCCCCTCTGTTTGGCGTAACTTTTTCCTGAGATCATTAATATCCGTAAAGCCGTTGAAATTCCGGGTGATCGTCAGAGGACTGGAACTGATAATCAGCAGTTTCTCAACTTTTCCATCATTGCCAATCCAAAAAACCTGGGCCAGACAGACATTTTCACCGTAGCCCTCATTGTGGAAATTACCGATAATGACTGTATAAGTATTGTCATCCGGTCGCAAATAAATACGCTTTGCCGTTTTGGTGATCTCTTCCTTTTCTTTCTTGTATTCACCTTTAACATAGCTCAGAAGGTTCCGTTCTTTGCCTTCTGCTCCTGCGGCCTTATTGAATACAATTTTATTATGAGGGACCAGCAGGCAGGTCAGCGCATCTACCAGGGTCGACTTTCCGGAACCGATGTCGCCCGTGAGGAGCGCATTGTATCCGCCGGGTTCGATTTTCCAACGGACCTTATTAAAAGTTCCCCAATTGAGCACCTCAAGGTATTGAAGCCGAAATCCAGCATTTATAAAAGATGTTACTTCTATTTCAGATTGTTCCATAATCTATTATTTGTATTGGGTCGACGGACCTCCGGGCAATTTAGTCTGTAATATTCTTTTCTGTCGCATACCGTTCTAATCTTTGGAGCATGTCATCGATGACTTCCGCGTTGACAAATCCCTTGATAATTCGATGTATTTCATAGCTGCTTGCGTCGTCTTCCAGTTCCCGAAGGAATCCCATGTCGATCACTTTGTTAATGGTGGACAATATCTTTTCCTGTTGTTTCGCTTCATCGGAAGCGGGGGGCAAAAATGACCGGGCACGCTGGATGATCTCTTGCCGGGAAATAATGGCGCGAACTGAGCCACCCTGGGCATCTTGTTCCAGCAGATACTTACGAATCACGATGCAAAGAAGGGAAGTAAAGAAGTTGAGTTGCCTTTTTTCGGCAAGTTTTGGCAGTTCTGACTCCTCCTCCAGTTGAACCTGCTGTAAATAGGCATAGCCTTCACTTTTGTCAATATATACATCGAGCGCTAAAGCTGAAAAATATTTTTTTACTTCAGGCTCATATTGCAGGAGATTCTCCCATGCAATTTTTTGGTGGCTATAAAGTATTCCTTTCAATAAGGCGATCAGGCTTAATGAATATCCGGATGTCATAAATTATCTGTTGAAAATGATTAGGGGTGCTTTTAAAGAATAGGTTTTCCCGGTATCGCTGTTCGAGACGTTCAATTGTTCCACGTCATCATTATTTATATAATGCCGGCTATCCCCCGTAGCAATCTGCATGTAACCCAATACCTCTGCTATGCCTTTAGTAGGCCGGTAGTGATCCAGCAATTCAGAAAGAGCCACCTGTGATTTTGA
>JAATFV010000032.1 GCA_015655015.1 Chitinophagales bacterium
AAATGAACGTAAAATTTCTAAACCTTAGAATTTCTATCGCTGCAGGTGTGGTCGTTGCAGCCATGGGAATCAGTATGATGCCCCGGACCAATAATATTCCGGCAGACCTGTCCAATGCTTACCAGGATGACAAAGAAGTCATCGGGGCAGGCAGCTCATTTGATTATCCCTTGTTCTCCAAAATGTTCGCAGAGTACAATACGCTTACCGGGGTGAAAGTCAACTATCAATCTGTCGGTTCCGGAGCAGGTATTTCCCAGTTGACCAATAAGACTGTTGATTTCGGAGCTTCCGATGCGCCTCTGAACGGGAAACAGGATTCGGCCTTATCGGCCCCTGCCATACACATCCCCGTAACTGCCGGTGCCGTGGTATTGAGCTATAACTTACCCGAAGTAAAGGGCACGATCCAGCTGACGCCTTCTGTGCTGGCCGATATATTCCTGGGAAATATCACCACCTGGAACGACAGCAAGATCACTTCGATCAATAAGGGTATCCAGCTGCCCTCCACTCCTATCCTGATCGTGCACCGTTCGGATGGCAGCGGCACCTCCAATATCTTTACTACTTACCTTTCCAAGGTGAGTGATCAGTGGAATACTAAAGTAGGGAAAGGTTCGGCGGTGAACTGGCCTATCGGTCTCGGCGGCAAAGGAAATGAAGGGGTAGCCGGTCTGATCAAACAGACACCGGGCGCTCTTGGTTATATCGAGCTGGCTTATGCCATCCAGAATTCCATGCCTTTTGCAAAAATGCAGAATAAAGCAGGGAAGTTCATTACCGCCAGCACGGCCAGCATCACGGCGGCGGCGAATATCACGATCCCTCCCGATTCAAAAGTGTCGCTTACGAATACGGATGCTGCGGACGGCTATCCAATTTCAGGTTTTTCCTGGGTACTGGTGTATAAAGAGCAGAATTATGGCGGCCGTTCCGACGCAAAGGCTACCAATCTGATCAGGCTCCTTTCCTGGATGATCCACGACGGCCAGAAATTCAGCAATGCGCTGAATTATGCGCCTCTTTCTCCCGCTGCAGTGAAGGTAGGTGATGCGCTCCTGAAATCAGTGACGTTCAATGGCAAGCCCATCCTGAAATAAGTCAAAAATACATAAGGGTTCCCCCCTTTTAAATGCCCGTCCCGGAATACCGGTGCGGGCATTCTTTTTGAGCAAGGCTGTATCGCCAAACTTTACTAATTTACCGGCTCAATTCTTTTTTATGAAATCCAGCATTGTCATTTTCTTCTTTTCCTTCCTCGTATTTGCCGGTAATGCCCAGCGCATCAGCCCGGACATTATCCCTACCAGTAAAGGCGACCTGACCATTCAGCCCATCGTGCACGCCAGCCTGGTATTGTCCATCAACGGACTGACTATTTATGCCGATCCTACCGGGGGCGCCGCCAACTATACGGGGCTTGCCTCTCCCGATCTCATCCTGATCACCGATATCCATGGGGACCATTTCGATCCGGTCACCATCGCCGCGGTGAAAACGGAAAAGACCGTCCTGGTGGTACCGAAAGCCGTAGCAGACAAGATGCCCGATTCGATAAAGGTGAAGATGGAGATCCTTAATAATGGATTCAACAAGGATTTCGACGGTATAACTGTCTCTGCTATACCTATGTACAATCTTCCGGAAAGCCCCGCGTCCATGCATACCAAGGGCAGAGGGAACGGGTATGTTCTTTCGATCGGGGGGAAGAATATTTATCTTTCGGGAGATACCCAGGGGATCCCGGAAATGCGGGCCCTTAAAAATATCGACGTAGCCTTTGTCTGCATGAATCTTCCTTATACGATGGATGTCAATGAAGCAGCAAACGCCGTGCTGGCTTTCAAGCCGAAGATCGTCTATCCTTATCACTATCGCGGGAAGGATGGACTCAGCGACGTGAATGCCTTTAAAAGCAAGGTGGAGGCAGGCAACAAGAAGATCGAAGTACGGCTTCGCAACTGGTATCCCGGTTAGTTTAAATTTACATTGTCTATCTTTAGCGGTAATACTTAAAGACAATTTGTAATAAGTGATGCCGGAGCACCTTAATGCGGGAAATGATCATGAACTGTTACAGCTTCTTGCGCAAGGTAGTGAATATGCCTTTGCCGTTATTTTCGACCGCTACCGTCGGCGGGTCTATCATGCTGCGCTGGTATTCCTGAAGAGTGCCGATGCGGCGGAAGAAGTGGTGCAGGAAGTATTTCTACGGCTTTGGCAGAAAAGAAAAGACCTTCCCGATATCAACTACCTGAATAGCTTTATCCGGAGGATCGCCTATAACCTGATGGTAGACCAGTTCCGGAAAACGATCCTGGAGAAAGATTATAAAAAACAACTGGGGCTTGACCAGGCGATGGTTGACGATACCGATCACCGGGTCCGCGATGACGAGTCGGTCCGGTTGTTACAGGCTGCCATTGCCACTTTACCGCAACGGCAGCGGCAGGTGTATGAGCTGGCCCGGCTGAGAGGCCTCTCCCAGGAGGAGATAGCCGATACCCTTTCCATCTCCAAAAACACGGTGAAAGTACATATGACGGCTGCCCTGCAAGGCATCCGTGCCTATCTGGCATCCCATTACCCCGATGCCCTGCCCTTCCTTCTCCTGCTGGCCAAAGTGCTGAATAAATAATTTTTTTCAGCCGGACTAATACCTGGTGGCCGTTCATTCGTCCTAAGTATAGGAAACCATTGCTTTTTTCTATAAAACCATTCTTATGAGCCAGGAGCGCTTATCTGTTCTGATGCGCCAATTTATCGGAAATCAACTTACTGAACAAGACATGGAGGAGCTTCGTCGCCTCGTGGAGACAGGGGGATACGAGGAGGAGATGAAGAAGTTATACGATGAAGTCTACGATTCGCCCGCGTATGGAAAGGACTTGCCCCCGGAACGTGTTCAGAAGATACTGTATGCTATTTATAACAGCGAGGGAGATGATAAGAGTTATTCCGGTGATGAGACCGATAACACCCCGGGGACGTTTCGTAAGCCCGAGGCCGGAGCGCCCGTCCAGGTCATCCCACTGCGCCGGAGAGCCGGGGCCTGGTGGTGGGCCGCGGCAGCCGTGCTGTTGCTGGCAGGAGGATACCTGGTATGGAAGAGGACGGAGGGGGCCGCTGATCGGGAGAAGATGGCGGTACATCCCCCGTTGCCCGATCATACCGATAAGGCGATCCTTACGCTGGCGAACGGGCAGCAGATCCTGCTGGATGATACTGCTAAAGGCCAGCTGGCGGAGCAGAACGGGGTGAACGTGGTCAAAACGGATAGCGGACAATTGACGTATGTAACCGGGGGGAAAGGGGCCGGCGGATCACAAGGATCCGCGCAAGGCCTGAGCCAGTATAATACGCTGGCCACACCCCGGGGCGGTCAGTACCAGGTGGTGTTGCCGGATGGCACTAAAGTCTGGCTGAACAGCGCCAGCAGCTTAAAATACCCTACCGTATTCGATGGGAGCAGCCGGCATGTCGAACTGACGGGGGAAGCCTATTTCGAAGTGGCGAAGAATAACCGGGCGCCTTTCACTGTCGGGACTGCCGGTTTGCAGGTGGCTGTATTGGGAACGGCCTTCAACCTGATGGCTTATACGGATGAGGAAAATATCAGGACGACCCTTGTCAACGGGGCTGTCCGGCTGATCGGTCCTAAAGGGGCGCAGGTGATCAAACCCGGAGAGCAGGGATCGCTGGATGAAAAGGAAGGACATTTTACCGTGAGCCGCCCGGATCTCGATGAGGTGCTGGCCTGGAAGGAAGGTGAATTTAAGTTCAGCGGGCAGCCGATCCGGACGATCATGCGGCAGATGGCCCGCTGGTATGATGTGGAGGTCGAATACCAGGGCGCCCCTCCTGTCAACCTGTTCAACGGGGATATCACCCGGACACAGAATGCTTCGGTGCTGCTGGATATCCTGGAAACGACAAAGACCGTTCATTTCAATATAGAAGGCCGGAAGATCATTGTGATCAGGGGGCCGGCGCTGGAGGGGCGCTGAGACATTTGACCGATGACTGACAGCTAAGATTTTTTGACTGATGGTTGACAGCCTCTGATTGGCCAGCAGTGGATGATTTTTCCGATGCAGGGTCTACCATTGGCGATTATTGACAGAACTATAACCCGATCTATCACGAAATAAATAAAATATGAGGAAATAAAAGAAACAAAAAAGACCGGAAAAAAACCGGAAGTGAAAGGGAAAGTTTCACTCCCGGCAGACATTCCGGATTGTAAAAAACAGACTGCTCAGCAAGAGAAATCTATTTCATTCATCATCCAAAACTGAACGAATTTATGCAAATAATTGCATCCGGCAAAGCCATGCCCAGGCCATTGCTGACTAAACTGCTTATGATTATGAGGCTAACGGCTTTTATTATCGTTGTTGCTACTGTACATGTTACTGCAGGAGGTTATGCGCAGAAAGTGACTATTACGGGTAAGGACCTGTCCCTGGACAAGGTGTTCAAGCTCATCCACCAGGAGACGGGTTATCAATTCATCTATGACCAGGCGATCCTGTCGAAGACCCGGCCTGTCTCCCTGAACGTGAAAGACGCTCCTGTTACAGAAGTATTGGCGCAGTGCCTGAAGGAGCCCGGACTGGGCTTTTCTATCCGCAATGGGGCGATCATTATCTTTAAAGAGCCGGAGATCATTAGCCCGCCTCCTGCTCCGGAAGATCCGGTCATTCCTGTCGGTGATCTGCATGGCACAATTATGGACTCGACCGGGGCCCCGCTAGCCGGCGCCAATGTCCTTATCGAGGGGACGAAAACAGGAACGCATACAGATAGTCGTGGACATTTCACCCTTCATAATGTCAAAGAGGGTGCTACGCTGGTTGTATCCTATACAGGATATGAGTCACGGGTGGTACATGTCCGGGACAATAAAGAAGTGTATGTCACGCTGAGGACCAGCTTGCAGCCGCTGGATGAAACGATTGTACAAGCCTATGGCACGACCACCCGGCGCTTCAACGTGGGTTCCATCTCGAAGGTGACGGCGGAAGATATCGCCAGCCAGCCGGTCATCAATCCCCTGGCGGCTCTCGAAGGACGGGTGCCGGGGCTGCTGGTGACGACCAATACCGGTAATCCAGGCGCATCTTTCAATATCCAGATCCGGGGACAGAATACCATTAAATCAAGTCCCGGAGGCAACCTTCCATTGGATAATCCCCTGTTCATCATCGACGGGGTTCCTTTTGCACCGCAAAACGGATCTTCCACCAAACTGCAGACCGTGGATGATATCTTCCGTACGAACACCACCAGTGCGGTCACCGGTCTCAGCCCTTTCAACAGCATCAATCCTTCCGACATAGAAAGTATCGAAGTGCTGAAGGACGCCGATGCCACAGCGATCTACGGTTCCAGGGGCGCCAATGGCGTTATCCTGATCACTACAAAAAGAGGCAAGGCGACCAAGGTATCTATTACCGGGAATGCTTATTCCGGCATCAACCATATCGCCCGTTATATGCCCTTGCTGAATACGCAGCAATACCTTAAAATGCGCCATGAGGCGTTTGCGAATGACGGCATCACTCCGAATACAACTGCATTCTCCGCTGGTTATGCTCCGGACCTGCTGACACTGGATACCACCAGCTATACTGATTTTGTCAACCAGCTGTTCGGAAAGAATTCTTCGATCGCCAGCGGTAATTTATCCATATCCGGCGGTAACAATAATACTACTTTCTTTATCGGCGCTGGTTATGACCGGCAGACCTATATCTATCCGGGCAGTTATGCCGACAACCGCATCTCCGGTAATGCAGGGATCCATCATACCTCCAATGACAGGAGGTTTTCCGTCGATCTGTCCACACAATATTCCTATGACCATAATAATGTACCCGGCTCTCCCAGTATCCTGTCCGCCTTTACCCTGCCGCCCGACCTGCCCAGCCTGAAAAACCCTGATGGTTCACTCCGCTGGACCTACAAAGGGACACAACTCGCCACCATTCTCAATAACTTTAATAATCCGCTGGCCTATCTCAACCAGTCGAATAATGTACAGGTGTATAATCAGACTTCGAACCTGTTATTATCCTACCAGGTGCTGCCGGGATTGTCTGCCAGGGTCAGCCTGGGATACAGCAATTTCACCAGCAACGAATACAACAAATATCCTTCGACAGCCCAAAGTCCGTATGGTACCATCAACAGAACGGCTACTGCGTCCAATAGCAATAGCTACACCTGGATCGTCGAGCCGCAGCTTAATTATATACATAGTTTTGGAAAGGGACGTCTGAATGTGCTGGTTGGCAACACAGAGCAGCAATCCGCCTCCAGTAACCTCCAGGCCTCGGCCAGCGGTTATACCAATGACAGACTGTTAAGCGCCATTGCCAATGCAGCCACGGTGACAGCCAACCAAACTTATTCCCCTTATAAATACAGCGGGTCTTTTAGCCGGATCAATTATGTCTATGATAACGAGTTCATTATCGACGCAACAGGAAGGATCGATGGTTCCAGCCGGTTTATATCCGGCAAGCAGTGGGGTAAGTTCGGTGCAGTGGGCGCCGGCTGGATCTTCACGGAAGAGCAGTGGTTGAAGAAATCCCTGCCTGTGCTCAGCTATGGCAAGATACGGGGCAGCTATGGCACTACAGGCAATGACAATGTCGGCAACTACCAGTACGTTTCCAACTGGCAGACGCAAAGCGCCTCGTATGTCTATGGCGGCAGCATCGGGTATATTCCCCAGAACCTGGACAATCCCAATTACAGCTGGAGCATTACAAAAAAGCTGGACCTGGGTCTCGAAAGCGGCTGGTTCTCCAACAGGCTTTTATTCAGCGCGACCTGGTACCGGGACCGCAGCGCCAACCAGCTGATCCAGTATAGCCTGCCGGCTCAGACAGGATTCACTACGGTAACAAAGAACTTCCAGGCAGTGCTGCAAAATACAGGCTGGGAATTTTCCGTCACGAGCAATAATATCAAGAAAAAGAATTTTACCTGGACTACTTCGGGTAATCTGAGTTTTGGCCGTAACAAGCTCATTGCTTTCCCGGGACTGGCGGCATCCTCCTATGGCAACTACTATGCTGTCGGCCGCTCCATCTCTACCGTGCTGGGTTATAAATATGCCGGCATCAATGACACCACCGGTGTATACCAGTTCTATACGCAGAAAGGGGATAAGACTTACACACCTTCCGCATTCAACAAGGATAATATGTTTGTGGTCGGCAATCCTGACCCGAAATTTTACGGTGGTCTGCGGAACACCTTCACTTATAAAGGCATCGGGCTGGATCTGTTCCTGGAATTCCGCAAGCAATCCGGTTACAATTACCTGAATTCGATTAACAACCCCTTCGGATATATGACCAATCTGCCGGTGGATGCCCTGAATACCTGGAAGGGACCCGGTTCACGCGCGCCGTATCAGCTCCTGACCTCCCAATCCTACAGCACTAAGGCGGGTTCCGTATGGCAATATTTCCGTAATTCGACTGCCGCCTATGGCGATGCGTCCTATATCCGACTGAAGACCCTGGGATTATCCTATACCCTGAATAGCGAGTGGCTGAAAAAGAACAGGATCAACAGCTTCAAGGTCTTTGTCAACGCCCAGAATCTTTTGACCATCACGAAGTATAAAGGAAATGACCCTGAAAGCCAGGGCTATTATGGGACACCGCCGATGAGGACATTGGCCGGAGGATTGAATTTCAATTTTTAATGATCTGATCTAATGATTTAAAAAGACCGCTATGACACGTAATCGGATAATTATATTACTTTCTATATTTTATTTGGCATTTTTGGGCTCCTGTAAAAAATTCGTCCAGGCGCCGGACCCCACGATCTTTCTCACTCCCGACCAGGTGTTCGCAGACAGCGCTGGCGCCATGGCCGCCATCACTGGCGTTTATGTCAATATGTGGAACCGCGGCGGCACCATTGCTTTTGGCAATGGAGGGATCGATATCTATACCGGGACATCCTCCGATGAGCTGCTCCCCTCTTCCGCCGGCTCTGCCGACCAGGAGCTGGTCCTGAATACCATCTCTATTACCAATTCCTATGCTTCAAGTCTTTGGATCACGGCCTACAACTACATTTACGGCGCCAATGCCTGTATTGCCGGAGCGATCAATGACTCGGCCTTATCACTCACCGTACGGAACCGTGTTGTCGGGGAAGCTAAATTTGTGCGGGCCTGGCTTCATTTTAACCTCGTCAATCTCTATGGTCCGGTCCCATTGATCCTCTCCACAGATTTCAATAGGACCAGCGTCCAGCCAAGGACATCTGTCGACAGTATTTATGCACAGATCTTCGCCGATCTATTGTCCGCTGATTCCCTGCTGGCCAATGATCCTGTTCCGGTGACGAATGTCCGGCCTAACCGGTATACAGTGAATGCCTTTTTAGCCCGCGTTGCACTTTACCGCGGGAAATGGGCCGATGCGGAAGGTTATGCAACCAGGGCCATGAGTGGCAATTACACGCTCGCCACCAACCTGGATGCCGTCTTCCTCGTCGGCAGCAAAGAAGCCATCTGGCAGATGCCGGCAGCCTATGCCGGATATCAGACTGCAATGGCCTCCTACCTCGTTCCCTCCACCGGGAGCACTTATCTTAATTACGACGTCTCCCCGCAGCTCCTCTCGGCCTTCGAATCAGCAGATCTCCGGCCCGCTCATTGGTTAGGCCACGTATCGGTTGGCGCTGCCACCCTCTATTATCCTTACAAGTACAAATTAAGATCCGACTACACGGCCAACCCGCCTACAGAAGCGTTCACTGTATTCCGGCTGGCTGAACAATACCTCATCCGCGCTGAAGCAAGGGCTGAACAGGGAGATCTTGCGGATGCCGCCGCTGACCTGAACCTCATACGCGGCCGTGCAGGGCTGGGGCCTACCTCCGCTGCGAACCAGACAGATCTGCTGACCGCCATCCTGCATGAGCGACAGGTAGAATTATGTTTTGAAGGCGGACACCGTTGGTTTGACCTGAAACGGACCAATACGATCAATTCGGTTCTGGGGGCTCCGGGTAATGAGAAACCGACCTATCAGCCCTATGCCGCCCTGTATCCCATTCCCTATGCACAAACACAGCTCAATCCATTCTTAACTCAAAATCCGGGATATAATTAATTACCGGGGAAACCCACCATACAACATAAAACAACATGCAGGAACCGATCGTAAGAATCGAACACTTGTCCCATAAGTATACCCGTAACTGGGCTATCCGGGACATCAATATGGAGATCAGCCAGACAGGCATCGTGGGGCTGCTGGGCTCCAATGGTGCGGGCAAGTCCACGACCATGAATATTTTGTGCGGGTCGCTGAACCAGACGGAGGGGGATGTATATATCGATGGCATCGATCTGCGGAAGGAGCCGGAGAAGGCGAAAATGCGGATCGGGTTTTTGCCGCAAACGCCGCCTTTGTATATGGACCTTACCGTGGATGAGTACCTGCGACATTGCGCGCACCTGCGGATGGTGGAAGGCGACCAGGTAAAACAGGCTGTGGGAGAAGCCAAGGAGCGCTGCGGGATCGCTCATTTCAGCAGCCGGCTGATCCGGAATCTGTCCGGAGGTTACCGCCAGCGGGTGGGTATCGCGCAGGCCATCCTCCACCGTCCCCGGCTGGTCGTGCTGGACGAGCCCACGAATGGATTGGATCCTAACCAGATCATCGAAGTCAGATCACTCATCAAGGAGATCGCCGCCGACCGGGCGGTGATCTTCTCCACGCATATTCTGACGGAAGTGCAGGTGTTGTGCAAGGAGATCAAGATGATCGATGGGGGCAGGATCGTCTTCTCCGATACGATGGATGCCTTCAATAATTACGTAGAGCCGCATAGTGTGCTGATGCGGATGGAGAATCCTCCGGCGGCCGAAGAGCTATTGAAGATACCCGGTGTGACGAAGGCGGATTTTCTTACCGAAAGACAGATAAGAGTATACTTCAGCGGGGATCCGGCCATCACGGGAAGGATCATCCATTCCAGCGTGCAGCTTGGATGGGAGCTAAGAGAGATCTCCCTGGACAAAAGCTCGCTGGACGAAGTATTTGCACAATTATCCAACCACTCTTCCCAATAATTTATAATGAAGAAGATAATAAGAATCGCTCAACTGGAGCTTAATACCTTGTTTTATTCTCCGATCGCATGGTTTCTGCTGATCGTCTTTCTTTTCCAGTGCGGGATGGCCTATACGGGCAGCATCGAGAACTGGCTGACCTCCCAGCTGTTGGGAGGCGCTTACGCCAGAAGCCTCAGCTTTCTCACGCAGAAAGTGTTCGTGATTCCGGGCGGAACATTCAGCAGTATGACGGGGAAGCTGTATCTGTACCTGCCTTTGCTGACCATGGGGCTGGTGAGCCGGGAGATCAGCAGCGGGACCATCCGGCTGTTATACTCCTCACCTATCAAGGTGCGAGAGATCATATTCGGCAAGTTCCTGGCCATGATGGTGTATAGCCTGTTGCTGACCCTGATCCTGGGATTTTTTGTCGTGGCAGGCCTGTTCAATATACAATTTGCGGACTATGGCATGTTGTTATCGGGTCTTCTTGGCGTTTATTTACTGTTATGCGCTTATTCGGCGATCGGGCTCTTTATGTCCTGTCTGACCTCGTACCAGGTCGTCGCGGCCCTGAGCACACTGGTGCTGCTGGGGGCGCTAAGTTATATCGGCACGTTATGGCAGGATATCGATTTTGTCAGGGATCTCACTTATTTTCTCTCTATCTCCGGCAGGACGGAGAATATGCTGGGAGGGCTCATCACTACCAGGGATATCCTGTATTTTGGGGTGATCATTTATATTTTCCTGGGTATGAGCATTCTGAAACTGCAGGCCGGCAGGGAGTCGAAGCCTGTGCTGATCAAAGTGGGCCGCTATGCCGGGATCATTGTTTCCGCATTGACGATCGGTTATCTCGGCAGCCGTCCGGGCGCCATCGGTTACCTGGATACCACGGCTACAAAGTCGAAGACATTGGCCCCGGCTGCACAGAAGATCATTAAAGAGATGGACGGTCCGCTGGAAGTGACTTCCTATATCAACCTGCTGGAAAATCATTTCTGGTATGGTCTGCCTGCTCAACGGAATGCAGATATGGCACGCTGGGAACAATACCTGCGGTTCAAACCCGATATCAAGTTCAGTTATGTATATTATTATGACAGCACTTCCGACAGGTCGATATTCAAATACAATCCGGGGATGAGCCTGCGGGCGCTGGCTGAAAGATATTCCAAGACTTCCAAGGTGGACCTGGACCGGTTCAGGACGCCGGCGGAGATACGTCAGATGATCGACCTGCGTCCTGAGGACAACCGGTATGTCATGCAGCTGAAGTATAAAGGCAAATCTACTTTTTTACGGTTATTCGATGACATGATCGTCTTTCCTACGGAGACGGAGACTTCTGCCGCTTTGAAGCGGATGATGGGGGATCTTCCCAGGATCGCCTTTTTAGAGGGGGACCTGGAACGGAGTATCGATAAGATCGGGGACAGGGATTATATGACGCTGACGAGTCAGAAAACTTTCCGGTATGCGCTGGTGAACCAGGGCTTTGATGTAGAGACGATCTCATTGAAAGACAGTTCGGTCCCTTCCGATATTGCGGGCCTGGTCATCGCGGATCCCAGAATTAATTTCGATACTGCTGTACTGACCAAACTGCAACAGTATATCGATAAGGGGGGTAACCTGCTGATCGCCGGGGAGCCGGGAAAGCAGGCTTTGCTGAACCCGTTGTTACAGAAACTGGGGGTGCAGATCATGGATGGGACAATCGTACAGCCATCGAAGCAGTATGCCCCCGACCTGGTGCTGCCTTATTTAACGAATGCGGCGGGAAGCCTCTCCAGGGCGTTGGGGGTAACGGCAGAAGATAGTGCGCGGTTATCCATGCCCGGTGTAGCCGGGTTGAGGTACTCCGGGAAGAGCGATTTTGCCGTAAGCCCTCTCGCGGTGACGGATGGCAAGCTCAGCTGGAACAAGAAAGGAAGGCTGGTGACGGACTCTGCCGACGTGGTGTATTCTCCGGGGGAAGGAGATGAAAAAGGGAGCTTTCCTCTTGCGCTGCGGCTGACCCGGATGGTGGGCGGCAGGGAACAGCGGATCGTGGTGGCGGGAGATGCGGATTTTTTAAGCAATGCCGAGCTGTCAAGGCGGAATGTGCGGACAGCCAATTTCAGCTTCAATACGGCAGTGTTCGGTTGGTTCTCTTATGGGGCCTTCCCTATCGACTCTTCGAGACCAAGGAGCAGGGATACGCATATCAACCTGACCGATAAAGGTCTGGCCGCCTTGAAGGTGCTGTTCTTAGGGGTGCTGCCGGGTTTGCTGCTGATCTTCGGGACGGTGTTGCTGATCAGGCGGAAAAGGAAGTAGAGGATTGCTTTGCTAAAAAAAACAAACAACATGAATAAAGCTGTTTATTGGCCATTGCTGGGAGCTGTGCTGTTATTTTCTTTGAGGGGGTCGGCCCAGTACAAAAGCCCCTTCTCACTTTACCCGGAGGTATATTCCCAGGGGGATACCGTGCAGGTAGTTTACCGGCCGAAACTGGCCGGGCATGATGATTCGGCGGGTGTCCGCGCCTCTGTATATCTCTATAGAAATTTTGAATGGGAAGGCCATGATCTTGTGATAAAGAAGACGGATAGCGGATGGGTGACACCATATGTCATTCCTTCCGGTGCTGCAATGATCGCCTTTCATTTCCTCATCGGGGACAGTGTCGATAAAGGAGGGCGGATCCCTTACGCAGGCCTGGTGCATGAACGGCCGGGGAAGATGGCCGATGGCGCTTATATGGAGTGGGGATTGTTCCGTAATAAACAAAAGACCGGGATGGTGTCGGGTATCGTTCCTGCTATTTCGATGATCGAGCCGAACGTGACGATGATCTGGGTGGGTAAGGAATGGGGGAATTCAACCGTGGTCCGTAATCTTTTTCCCGGGATGGCCAGGGCGATAAAAGCTGCCTATCCGGATAAAGCGGATTCCGTTTTGAGGAAGATGGCTGTGCATTTAATGGAGCAGCCTGATCTTACGGAAAAGCAGTGGATTTATATAAAAAACGTATATGGGGAGGTGCTGCAAGACAGGGTGGTTGCGGACTCGTTACAGAAAGTGATCCTGGCGAAGTTCCCCGGGGGCCTCACAGATAGGATATCGCGGTTGTGGGCAATGTATATGCAGCGGGATTCAACGTTGAAAGCCGGACTGCGAACAAAGTTTTTTACGGAATTCCCTTTGTCCAAATTTCCGCTGGATGCCTACCTGGATCCTGAGTCCGGCGACGCTTCCATCGGGGGGCATGTTTACATCGATATGGCAACGAGAGCTTTTAATGGTCATCGGTGGGATGAGCTGGCGCAGCTCATCCGGGAGTCACCTTTTCAGTACCTGGATTATTTTTACCAGCATTATTGCATGTATCCTTTCCGGGTAGAGAATCCCCCTATCACATCTAAGGCTGCGCTGGGCATCTCTTCGCTGATCGTGGAGGAGATCCTGCGGCGGATACGGGATACGGATCCTGTTGTCTCAGGGCGGGGCGCCGTTGCTCCTGCTGAATGGGTGCAGCATATCATGATGGAGGACTCCGGGATCTTCGGTTACCATCTGGGATTGATGATCGATAATGGGGAAGCGGAGAAAGCTTATACATTGGCTTTGCAGCTGGCGCCGTATGTCGGGGTGGCGGATATACCTTTCAATGAGAATTATGTACGGCTGTTGCACCAGCTGAAGAAAGATGAAGCAGCGATCCCTTTTATCAGGAGGGCTATTTACGCAAATACGGCTACTCCTTCGATGCTCGCTGTGCTGGAAGCGGATTACCGGCGGACAAAGGCCACCGGGTTCCTGGACTATTATCAGTCGCTTCGCAGCGAAGCTGTGTTGGACAAAGAACATACAGCGCTGGAGAAGTCGCTGATCCATATTCCCGGCGTTACTTTCGCGCTGCCGGATATGGCAGGCCGCACGGTCGATCTGGCTAAATTAAAGGGCAAGATCGTTGTGCTGGATTTCTGGGCCACCTGGTGTTTCCCCTGTAAGTCGGCTATGCCGGGGATGCAGATGGCGGTTAATAAATATAAAGGCGATCCTTCGGTAGCGTTTTATTTTATCTCGACGCTGGAAGAACGGCCTGATTATAAGAAAAGCATCGTGAATTTCCTGAAGGAAAAAAATTATGACTTTACGGTGCTCTGTGACCAGAACGATCCCGCTACGGGCCGTAACGGGCTCGTGTTCGGCCGGCTGGCGCCGGTACTGAAAATGAGCGGCATTCCCCAGAAGGTGATCATCGATCAGAATGGCATTGTCCGTTGGGTGACTTCCGGATTTTATGGGAATGTCATCCAGGTGGCGGATGAGGTCAGCTACGTGATCGAGCTGCTGAAGAAAGAACGCGGATAAAAGCCGGCCGGCTCAACCAGCTTATGTAGATATCTTTCAAATATTCAGGTTATCCTATAACCGCTATCCCCGGCCTGTCTTGTACAGGTCCGGGGATATTTTATTTCCGGCATCGACAATCATCTGATACGACTATCTTTATACGGAAATTCGAAGTTTGCGGGGCTAACGCGGGGGGAGGCGAACGGCGTCATTACAAATCAAAATATTACATAGCAATTAATTACGAATATAGATTTGATTAAATATTTATTAGCAGTCATGATAGCGGCGCTTGCCCTGGTCAGCCAGGAAACCTTTGGACAGGTGGAGGTCAGGGGAACGGTGTATGACCGGTCTCAAAATTTTGCCATGCCGGGGGTCAGCGTGCTGGGAACCTCGGGAGCGGGGACTATGACGGATTCGAACGGGCATTACAGCATCAGGCTGCCTTCTACTGATTCCATCTATTTCTCCTACCTGGGGAAATTCACCACTAAATTTTCTGTAAAGAGGATCGCCCCCGGGTATCCCCTGAATATGAGCCTGGCGGTGAATGTGGACAGTCTGCCGCTTGTCGTGGTGCGGCCCAAATTATACCGGTATGATTCGGCAGAGAACCGGGAAGAATATCGCCGGGTATTCGAGTATAATCCCGATTATATTGTCGGCGGTGAGAACGGCGGAGTAGGCTTTAACCTGGATATGCTGTTCAGCGCAAAGAAGAATCGCCGGATGCTGGCCTTTCAGCGACGGCTGGTAGAAGAAGAGCAGGATAAGTATGTCGACCACCGGTTTAACAAAACGCTGGTAAAAAAGATCACCGGGCTCAAGTCTCCTGCTTTGGAGGCCTTCATGCGTACTTACCGGCCCAGCTATGACTTTATACAACATTGTGAAAACGACTACGAGTTTTATAAGTATATCAAGGACTGCGGGTTATACTTTTCGCAGTTGTGGAAGGATGAGCATCCGGACTGAGTTATATTTTCCCGCATTTAGTTAAAGGTTTAACCATTAATGCTTACCTTTATAACAGCCATGCGTTAATACCAGCCATGTTAAAAAGAGAAAAAGACCAGGAAGCCATTGTCGGGTTTGTAGATGCCATAATTAGCGTAAGGCAGGCTATGAAACAGCTTAGTCAACAGAAAATAAGGGAATGGCATGATCGGGAAATGACTTATGAGATGTTCCAGGTATTGATCGTATTATGGAAAAAAAACCAGGTTAACCAGCAGGAAGTCGCCAATACGGTTCAAAAAAACAAGGCAAGCGTTACCCCTCTTATTGATAACCTGGTTAAAATAAAGCTTGTCACACGCTCAGAAGATCCCAATGACAGGCGGAATAAAATCATTTCGCTTACCAAAAAAGGAAAAGAGTATAAAAAAAAATTTGCCCCCATGATCGATGAAATATATACCTGTATCAAGGGAAATATTCCTGATGAAAAATTAAAGGAAATGACCCGGTTATTGTTACTGGTGTATGGGAATATAACAGGAGGAAAATAATTTTTTTTATCCAATTAGTTAAACGTTTGACTGTATAAGGTTGTACTATAATCTACTCATATAAAAACACGTTATGAATATCGCTAAGGAAGTAAAAAACTGGGGAGACTTACATCATCCCAAAGTGCTGGATGTAATTCGCATGGTCCTCGGACTATTTTTAGTTGTCAAGGGAGTCATTTTTTTAAACAATGCCGCTTATCTACGATACCTGATCATTGAAACCAGGGCCATCCGGCAATCGCCGGAAATAATAACGGTGCTGATCTATTATGTAACCTATATGCACGTATTGGGAGGCGCTCTTATTTTTCTGGGGCTTTATACGAGACTGTGGGCCTTCTTACAGTTTCCCATTGTTTTTGGGGCCGTATTTTTTGTAAATATCACCTCTCCCTACGTTAATTCCGAGCTTTGGCTGTCCATCCTGGTGCTGGTGCTGCTGTTTCTCTTTATTATTCTCGGGTCCGGTCCTTTATCGCTCGACCGTCTTTTATCAACTACTAAGCAGACAGAGGAAGAATAACCCCCTATAAAGAATAACCCTCTATAAAAAAACAAAATTATTATGAAAACCCTTCTCGTTCCTGTTGATTTTTCAGCGCCGTCGGATAATGCGGCCGCTTATGCAGCTGGCCTTGCCAATGACTTGAAATTCAAAGAATTAGTGCTTGCTACGAATTTGCATGTTTCCCTGTTCGAACAGATCATTCCCTCCCCTGATCTGATCCAGGTAAGTAAAGAAGATCGTCAAAGCAGGAAAGAATTGCTGATGCAGCAATTCGAAGCCTTGAAATGGCAGTTGTCAAATAAGCTGCATCCGGATATTATCGTCAGGACCATCATCAGTGAATTACCCCTGGTCCGTTCGGTGCTGGAACAAGTGATAAAAGATGAAACCAGCCTTGTCATTATCGGAAGTAACAGCAGCACCATTAAAGATAGCTTTACAGGCCGCCAGGTAATTGAGCTTACCAAAGTTATTCCGGTACCCGTACTCATTGTTCCGCCGGAAAGTATTTATCAGCCAATTGAACATGCCCTGGTAGCCGGTGAGCTGGGTGAACTTTCTCCCGAAAAAAAAGAAGCGTTAGACCGCCTGCTTCCAGGTGTTGAATATGAATTATATAATTTACCGGATAGCAATATTATCCAGGGTGTTCTACAATCCGCGGACGATAAGCATGCGCAATTGATCATTGCTTTACCAGGCAGGCATAGCTTTCTATATAACCTGACACACCAGAATATACTGCATGGACTGTCCCTGAATTCACAAAAACCGGTTTTGGTCCTCAAATAAAGACCCCATGGAATAAGCGGCCGGGCCATATAAATAATTCTTTTATTTGTATTTAATAATGCATTATTTTTAGGGTACCCACCAATCACCCTGATTACCCATTATTTTATCCATTTTTAAAGAAAGCATTCCCATGGCTGAAGAAATCAAAAAACAGACCGCACTTGGAGACGTCGCAGCGAGGCAGCTAGCCATAGCGACCAGGACAGTACCCCAGTTATCCACGATCACGCCCCGCTGGCTGACCCATTTATTGAACTGGATCCCCGTAGAATCGGGTGTTTACCGGTTGAACAGGGTAAAAGATGCCAACAATGTGGAAGTGGATTGTTCCTCCCGGGATGAGAAGGCCTTGCCGCAGACCTTTGTCGATTATGTGGAGAATCCCCGTGAATATAATCTGAGCGCCGTCAATACGGTCCTGGATGTACATACGCGGGTTTCCGATCTGTATAGCAAACCTTATAACCAGATCAGCGAGCAGCTCCGGTTGACGATCGAGATCATCAAGGAGCGGCAGGAAAGCGAGCTCATCAACAATAGAGAGTATGGATTGCTGCATAGCATCGCTCCGTCTCAGCGTATCAATACCCGGAAAGGATCACCGACTCCCGATGACCTGGATGAGCTGATCACAAAGGTGTGGAAAGAGCCGGGCTTCTTTTTGTTACATCCCCTTGCCATTGCCGCTTTTGGCAGGGAGTGTACGCGCCGGGGAGTTCCTCCTCCTACTATATCCTTATTCGGCTCTCCCTTTTTAACCTGGAGGGGAATTCCGCTGATCCCTTCTGATAAAGTGCCTATCGAGAATGGAAAGTCGAACATCCTTTTACTGAGGACGGGAGAAAGCCGTCAGGGTGTGGTCGGTCTTTATCAGCCGGGACTTCCGGGTGAACAGACTCCGGGTCTGTCGGTAAGGTTCATGGGTATCAATGATAAGGCGATCGCCTCTTACTTAATCTCTTTGTATTGTTCCCTGGCGGTGCTGGTAGACGATGCCATCGCTGTATTGGATAATGTAGAAATCGGCAATTACCATGAGTACAAATATTGAAAGCGGCAGCCTGCCTGATCCGGATTTGCTGGAGCAGCTGGCCAATCAGTTCTTTCGGGCAGTACCGGGAGGTAATTCACCGGAGAGCCTTCGGAATCCGCAGGATATTTTCAGTAGTTCGCAAGATACGCTTCGGAACCCACAGGAGACCGGCAGCAAGGCTGCGGATCCTCTTCCCAGCGCGTATTCCCGTCCGGATCCGGCAGCAACTCCTGCCGAAGTGGTGACGAAAGTGCCAATGTCCGTAGCAGGTAGCGGCGTATCCCCTTCGGCTCCTGACAGTAATAAGACATTCAATGTAAAGGATCCGCAGACGAGTCTGCCCGATCCGCATTTTTCCGATGGCAAGGTGCCGTCTTCTGTGGCCGGCAGCGGCAGGTCTCCTTCGACACAGCCTGCTTTTTCCGATACTTCTTCTTCACAACCTACGTCTTCGCAGGCTCCGCCGTTGCAGGCTCAATCATCGTCTACGCGGTCCCCGGGCTCGCAGTCAGCACTCTCGTTGCCCTATACAGCGGGCGGCTCTTCTGATCCTTATGATATGGGATTGAAGGAGGTGCTTAGCGGGATCACGTCTTTTACGCACCTGCCACAGCTGCCTTTGGCTTCCGCTAGTGAGAGCCCTTATTATTTTTTGCAGGAGGCGAATCCTATGCATCTGGTAAATACATTTCCATCGGGAGGGTTGCCTTTTGGAGGAGTTTCTCCGGCAGGGTTGCCTTCGGCAGCAGCCGGCCATGTGGTCAGCGTAAATGGGCATAGCGGCCTGACCCAGCCGCCTTTTGATGTAGAGCTGATCAAAAAAGATTTTCCTATCCTGAAAGAATATGTGAACGGGAGAAGGCTGGTCTGGCTGGACAATGCCGCCACCACGCAAAAGCCTCAGCAGGTGATCGATCGTATCAGTTATTTCTATCAGCATGAAAATTCCAATATACATCGGGCCGCGCATGAGCTCGCAGCCCGTGCGACGGATGCCTACGAAGGCGCCAGGGGGAAAGTACAACGCTTTTTAAATGCGGGTTCCCCCAAAGAGATTGTATTTGTGCGGGGCGCTACGGAGGCCATCAACCTGGTAGCCAAGTCCTGGGGGGAACAAAATATAGGGGCAGGCGACGAGGTGATCATCAGCCATCTTGAACATCATGCCAATATCGTTCCCTGGCAGCAGCTGGCGGCGAAGAAAGGATTCAAGCTAAGAGTGATCCCGGTAGATGACAATGGTCAGTTGCTGCTGGAAGAGTATGGCAAATTGCTGAACTCCCGAACCAGGCTGGTGGCCTTCACGCAGGTATCCAATGCGCTGGGCACCATCACGCCGGCGAAACAGATCGTCGCCATGGCGCATCAGGCCGGTGCTAAAGCACTGGTGGATGGGGCGCAATCCGTTTCACATATGCGGGTGGACGTACAGGATCTGGATGCCGACTGGTTTGTTTTTTCCGGACATAAAGTTTTTGCTCCCACGGGCATTGGCGTCTTATATGGCAAAGAAACACTGTTAAATGAGACGCAGCCCTGGCAGGGGGGCGGCAATATGATCAAAGATGTCACTTTTGAACATACGCTGTACCAGGACGCTCCCGGGCGTTTTGAAGCCGGTACCGGCAATATCGCCGATGCGGTGGGTCTGGGCGCTGCTCTCGATTATGTGAGTAAGATCGGCATGGACCTGATCGATCAGTATGAACATTATTTATTGGTCTATGCCACGAAATTATTGAAGGAAGTGCCGGGCCTTCGCCTGATCGGTACTGCGCCGCATAAGGCCAGCGTATTATCTTTTGTGCTGGATGGTTATACCAATGACCAGGTGGGTCAGGCCCTTAATAAGGAAGGTATTGCCGTCCGTACGGGCCATCATTGTGCGCAACCTATTTTGCGCAGGTATGGACTGGAGAGTACGGTAAGACCGTCTTTGGCCTTTTATAATACCTGTGCGGATGTGCATGCGCTGGTAAATGTGCTGCACCGGCTGCGGGGAGGGCATTGAATTTAGAGCACAAAGATGTCCCCTGAATATTAAGAGTCTGCCGCATCCGGAAAAATGATTTACGCAGGGCGAGAAATGGAGGAGACCTGCAGAAATAATTTATTGTGCTCTCAAGCTCTCCGTTGGATTCATAAGTGCCGCCTTTATTGCATGGAAGCTCACCGTGACAATCCCAAGCAATAAGGCCACCGCTCCTGACAGCACAAAGACCCACACACTGACCGGGGCCTGGTAAGCGAAGCCCTGCAGCCAGCAGTGCATAACATACCAGGCGACCGGCGACGCCACTAGCAGGGAAATACTGATCAGCAGGATGAAGTCCCGGCTAAGCAGGGAGGTTATATTCGCCACGCTGGCTCCCAGGACTTTGCGGATGCCGATCTCTTTTGTTCGTTGTCCGGCAGAGAACAGGGACAGGCCGAACAGGCCCATGCAGGAAATGAAGATAGTAATGCCCGTGGCTACTTTCATAAGGAAAGCCGTCTTTTGCTCTTTTTTATACAGCTCAGCGATCGTCTCATCCAGGAATTGGTAAGCGAACGGTTCGTTGGGATATATTTCTTTCCATATCTGCGCTACCTGTGCCAGGGTAGTTTTGACGCTACTCAGTTCCTTACCTTTGGCGGCCAGCCTGATCGCGAGACTATTTTCCGGTTGAGCCAGATCGATGATGGCTATAGGCCGGATCGGTTCATGATAAGAGCTCTCGTGGAAATCGGCAACGACGCCAACGATAGGATAGGGCCGGTCGCCCAGGTAAATAAATTTCCCTACGGCATCTTCCGGTCTCTTAAAGCCCAGCGCACCGGCAAAGGATGCATTGATAATAAATTCTTTTATACTGTCTCTGTCAGCCGCCGGCAGCAGATTTCTTCCTGCCAGCAACTTAATTTCATAGAGTGAAATGAAATTCGAATCGGCTATCTGCAGGGCAGCCAGGACCCCTGTTTCCTTTTTGCCTTTATACTGCATCGGTATCGAAGTGTGGAAATGGCTCAGGGGGGTAAAGGATTGCCGGGAGACGTTGTTGATACCGGGCAGCTGTCTTATACGTTCCGCGAAAAGCTGCATTTTTTTAGCGCTATCCCCCGGATCGGTATATACCGAGAGAATGGCATCGGCGGTAAAGCCCAGATCTTTGCTGCGCATATAGTTAATCTGACGGCTGATGATGGCCGCGCTGATAATAAAGATGAGGGAGATGGCGAACTGAAAAACGATCAGCCCTTTCCGCAGGTACCATTTTCCTTGCCCTGCCTGTGCGCCGGGGCCTTTTAAGCTAAGGACCGGGAGATAGGAGGACAAGATCTTTGCCGGATAAAAGCCAGCGAGTAAGGTGGTGGCGAGTGTAAGCAACAATATAAAACCAAGGGTGGATGGATGGAGAAGATGGAAGCTTACCCCTTCCGGAATAAATGCGTGAAAAGCCGACAGCACGGGTTTTACGGCCAGGGCAGCGATCAGTAAAGCGCCAAGGGTGAGCAGGAATGTCTCCATTAAGAACTGAAAGACGATGCTCAGCCGGTCACCGCCCATTACTTTCCGGATCCCAATTTCTTTGGCTCTGCGCAGGGACAGCGCCGTAGAAAAATTAATGAAATTGATGGCGGCCAGCAGAAGTATAAAAGCAGCGATGCCCATCAGCACATAGAGAGTAGGCAAATGCGTCTTATGTATCCCGTCATCGACCCCGGCGTCGAAATGTATATCGGACAGGGGTTGCAGCCACATGCGGTATTTTACACCGGGTTCCGGTTTTATAAGCTCTTTACCCAATGCCGCCAACAGTGCATTCACCCTGCCCGGCAATGTGCCCGGATACAGCTTAACAAAAGCACGTGAGCCCCAGGGGCTGCTATTCCCATTGCCCCATTCCCCCAGCTGAATATCCTTTCGCAGAAAACTATTTTGGATAGTGCTGAAAGAGATGAACTCCGAAAAAGGAAAGTCCGTATAACCTTTCCAGTCTTTTACGACTCCTGTAACCCGGACTCTAAGGGAATCATTATAGACTATGGCCTGTCCGATGATCTTATCGGGAGATGCATCCCCAAAATATTTACGTGCGCTCGTTTCCGAAAGCACCGCGGTAAAGGGGTCTTTCAAAGCAGTAGCTGGATCACCGGCAATCCATTCATATTTAAAGATGGTAAAATATTGAGGCTCCGCGATAATAGTGAAGGGCGTGGATAGCCCTTCCTGTCGGTTATCGAATTTCTTCGTGGGATCTTTGCTGCCGGGAATCCTGATCTTTGCCAGGTAAAGATGGTAGGCTGCGATGGATTCCACCCCCGGGATGTTTTCCCTGGCCGCCAGGGGCGCGCCCGGAGGAACAATAGCCGCACTTCGCGGGATATCCCCGTCGCGCTGTATTTCCTCTACGATGCGGTAGATACGTTCTTTGCCCGGATGGAAAGCATCAACGCTGAGCTCGAAATGAGAGATCAGATAGATCACGATACAGGAGCAGATCCCGAGGGAGAGCCCGAGTATGTTGATCAGGGAATAGATCTTATGTCGGGTGATATTACGCCAGGCAATTTTGAAGTAATTCTGCCACATAGGAGGAGCTGTTGGTTAGTGAGGTATTTGATAAGATCAAAATACTATAATTCCGCATTGAGGGAAGTTAAAGGAATGCCAATTATGAGTTAGACAGGCAGTTCCTGACCGATTATCCGGGCTTATAGTCCAATGTAATAAACAGATGAAGTCCTTCTTTGTATTTTTAAGTGATATATTTTTTTATACAGGTGAATCAATCGGATTATATTTCATTGACGAATATTGCCCGACATAAGAATCCGAATGAGCCGAAGGATATTGTTAAGAATTGGATGCAGTCAAAAACAACCATTGAATTCCTGGGTCTATGGGAAAAATTACATAACCCGTCTTTCAAAGGGGTCGAATTCGACGCCTTTTCCCGGGAAGCTGGCAGCAATGCCTTCGTTTTATCACCCTCAAAATGGATAGAAGCCCCATGCCATCGGCATTATATCTAAACAAGGAAATACCGGACGTACTTTTGCCCACAAAGATATTGCTTTTGAATTCGCTTCATGGCTAAGTGCGGAATTTAAGCTATATCTAATTATGGAATTTCAACGTCTCAAAGACGAAGAAAATAATGTGAAAAAACAGGAATGGAGCTTACAGCGTACCTTATCAAAGATCAATTACCGTATCCATACCGATGCTATCAAAGAAACATTGATTCCTGCTGTTAAACAAGTGATACGCATTAGCTGCCGGTAATTTTTTCCAGGGCAATAGTGCCGCCTTTCCTTTTCTTCTTCCGAGGCCTCTTTATCGAGGTACTTTTCGATCAATCGATATAACTCCTGTTTCTCCATAGAATAAAAATAAGGGGTCCTGATTTGTATTATATAAGTACCGCAAGAGGGGCAAACCCATTACCGGGAGGTAATCTTTTTTAAAAAAAGATTAATAAAAAGTAAAAATAGGCAAAACGGTTAAACCCGTTATTATACAGCGGTTTATAAAATAGTAGTCATAAATTGGAAGTCGGGAGCCTTTATTTCTATTAGCCCCTGGAGAATAAGTTACCATCTGACTTCACCCTCCTCACTATAGAATTTGCCGGTTGCTCCTTCGTTGGAAAGTGTAGCGCACTTCACAATTGGTTTAGCACCTTCTTCTACCGTTTTAATTCCTTTATAATTATTAAAATCAGTCGCCGTATGTCCGGGAGTAACACTGTTCACTTTAAAGTTTGTATTTCTTAGTTGATACGCCAACGCAATAGTGTAAGCATTAACAGCCGATTTGGACACCCCATAAACGGCAAAAAATGGTTTTACTGAATCATACTTAGACCAAGTGGGATCGCTGTTTTCCGTCAAAGAACCTACTTCACTGGAAACATTAACAATTCTTGGGGATTCTGATTTTTCTAAAAGTTCCAAAAATTGTTGAGTTACTTCAATGGTTCCGAAGACATTGGTTTGAAATACTGTCTTATAGTTCTCTATACTGGTAATAGAGGGCTCCTGCGGCATATTTCCAAGAATCCCGGCATTATTAATGAGCACATCCAACGATTCTATTTTTTTCTCCATCTCTGCTCTGGCCTTTTTTATAGAGGCACTGTCAGAAATATCTATCCGCAATGGCGCAACGTTTGTAAATCCCATTTCATTTAGAATCGCTACTGCAGTTTCTCCCTTTTGTTTGTCCCTGCTTCCTAAATACACAAAATATCCCAATGCTGCCATTTGCTTTGCTGTTTCAAAGCCGATACCTTTATTCGCTCCTGTTATTAATACTGTTTTCATATTTCTTTACTGTTAATATCTAAAAAATTTCTGGTGCGTGTTATTCTGCTTTGTAAGCTGCTGCAAATGTTTTTGCAAAATCAGCTAATTTCACTTTGCCCAATGCAGGTTTGTTTTTGTAGTAATCTTCATATAAAGCACCGGTTCCCTGGCTAGCCTGAAATTCCACAAATCCTTTGGCTATCTGTTCGTTGAAACCGATAGAAAGCCAGCTGCTTAATAGCTCTTCGTTGGAAATTATCTGCCACTGCAAATCCGGCTTTCCGATGGCTTCACCCAACGCTTTGGCAATTTCGTCCGGAGAAACTTCATCACTGGCAACGTAGCGGCACGTTCTTCCACTAAACGGTTTTTGAATTTCTTCAGAAACCACATCGGCAATATCCAATGGAGAAACCCAAGGCTCTTTCCTGTCGCCGCCCCAGTTGGAAGCGATAACACCTTTTGTTTGTATGTTTCGGATAAATCCAAACATATTGGTGAAAAAACCTACCGGACGAATGAATTTAATGGCTATTTCTTCGGGTAATTGTTTCAAAATATTTTCAACGTTATGATGAAATATCAGTATCCCTGTTCCTTTATCAGTATGCGCACCGATGCTGCTGAGATGAACTACCTGTTTTACGCCGGAGTCTAAAACCGCCTGTCTATAATTGTTGCCGATTTGGTTAATGGCAGCGATGAAGTCTACCTCTTTGTCAAAGAAATTACCAGCAGCATCCAGCGTTTCCATAAGGTAAACGACATCTGCATCTTTGAACGTTCTTGTCAAAAACTCTGTGTCAAACATACTGCCAATAGCTGCTTTTGCTCCAAGAGCTACGATGCCTTCTTGTCTTTCAGACTTGCTGCTGATGACGGTAACGGAATGTCCGCTTTTTACTAATTTTTCTGTAAACGGTTTGCCCACGTTGCTAACGGAGCCTGTTAATACAATATTCATTCTTTTTAAATTTTAATTTGTTCTATATAAAGTCGACTCAACATTCTTTTCAATAGTTACATCCATATAAATCACTTAAATTTTATGATGCAAAATTAGAAAGGTTAATTGCGAGAGCAGATAGCCATATAATGGCAATGATTGGACAAATTATGGTTTTTGCTCTCTAAAAGCGGAGGCGGTAATTCCGGTATTTTTCTTAAAGAAGCGCGAAAAATAGGCGTAATCTTCATATCCCAGTTCCCAGGCAATTTCCCTTATGTCTTTACCGGAATAAGAAAGTAATCTTTTGGCTTCCAGTACGATTTCCTGTTGAATCCAATAACTTGCCGGAAATCCGGTTATCTCCTTCATTACCTCATTAAGGTACAGTGGTGTGACATAAAGAAGTGAGGCGTACTCTTTTACCTGTTTTAATGTTTGGAAACGTTCCTTTATCAACTGCTTAAACCGGGTAGCCAGTATGTACTTTTGACTATTGATGCGTTTGAATTTTGTAGAAGAGCCCAGCAATTTAGACGCAATTAATCCTGAAATTGCATTCAGTAAAGAATTAATGATAGAGGACAATAAATCATCATTTTTCTTTTGACCCAACCACCATTTTCCCAGACTATCAGCAAAAGCAAAAACCGGGTCTTTTTTAGCAAGAGAAGAATTTTGAGTTACATTCAAGATGGTATCGAAGGCTTCCCGGAACTCCTTCGAAATATAATTAGAATCCACAAACAAAAGCCAGCCTTCACATTGGTCTACCTTTATATAACGATGCACCTGTCCCGGAGCAACATAACAAAGTCCTGCATTATTGATTTCAATTGTATTAAAGTCCACTTCAAAAACAAAACGCCCACTTTTTTGGATAATGAACATATAATGGTCATCACGGTGCAATTCATGATCTGTAAACTTAAGCCCATGCAAAGCCATGATGTCTATGCCGCTTTGTTTTAACTCATCCTTATGGATTAATATTTTACTTTTTGAAATCAATTTTTACGGTTTGCTTTTTCAACAGTAAATATAACCATTATATGGAGTGGAATAAAAGTGATTTATTTCTCAACAAAAAAGGACACTAAAAAAGTATGGTTTGTAACCGGAGCGTCAAAGGGATTGGGATTATCATTAATAAAAAGATTGTTGAACGATGGCTATAAAGTGGCTGCAACTTCAAGGACTGTTCAAAGTCTGGAAAAAGAAGTTGGGATCTCTGCCAATTTTCTTCCTTTGGAAGTGGATATAGCTGATGAAGCAAGTGTAAAATCCGCTGTTTCAAAAACGTTAGAAATATTTGGCGGTGTAGATGTGGTAGTGAACAATGCAGGTTATGGTCAATTGGGGACAATCGAAGAATTGAGCGACAAAGAAACCCGAAAAGGTTTTGAGATTAACGTGTTTGGTTTGTTGAACATAATGAGAAATGTAATACCTCATTTACGCAACAAAAAATCAGGGCACATCATCAATATTTCCTCCATCCCCGGATTTTTGAGAGCATTCCCTGTATGGCCTGGTCCAATACTACCCAATCATTTTTATCCCGCTGATCCTGCTGCTTTTTTATGACCCGGCACATAAACCCGCCCTGGTCTGTATCTACCTGCTGGCTGGTGAAAATGTCGCAGTACCGGATTTTTTCCGCGCTAAAAGGCCAATCACTCGACGACCGTGATATACTGGCTGCTGCTGGCGACTATCTTTGAGAATATACCCCCGGTACCTATTACCGAATTCCCATTGATCCCCCTGTAGGTCCCGGATGGAAAGTCGTCGGGGATCTTTATGATCATACTGTCTATAGCATAGCTGACCAATTCCACAGCATTATTACCTCCGGTAGCCGTCGAGACCAAACTCACGCCTGTTACAGCGCGGAAATTAGTACCTGTCACAATCAGGGTATCGCCCCTGTGTAAAGAGACCCCTGCCCTGGTCCAGGTGATCACCGGGTTCGGATAGTTTATGAATATAAGGTCCGAAGTGGTGTAGGAGCGCCAGGCACTAACCACATTTATCCTATACATACCTGTATCAAGGCTGGAAGGAACGGTAACGGTAGCACCTGTTACGCTAAGCCCGCTGGTCTTGCTTACCGGAGTGGAGTTATTGTTCTTATCGATGAGAAAAAAATGGGTAAGGCTCGTATCGGGGACTAAATAGCTGGATGTAAGGACAATCCCGGCGCCGAGCCGGTAGCCGGAGCCAGCCGTCTGGACACTAAAAACCGGAAGGGCCTGATTGATCACCAGCTTGAGATGATAGACCGCCTTATCGCCATTCTCAGCAGTGACATTATAGGTAAGGTTATCCTGCAGGTGGATGTTCTTGCCTGAAGCGGGGGAAACAGTGGCATTTTTGCTTACCTGCAGGGACGGAGCGGCAGAATCCGGCAAGCTGATATAGGAAGGCCAGTAGACGTAAATGGTATCTTCCCGTACGGATGCGAGGAGCGAATCCTCTCCGGGGACCGGCACGCTAAAAGAGGTAAGCTGGTTATAGGGTAGTTTGGCGGCTACGGTGACCGTGTCTCCGGGAATGATCTTGTTGATGTAGTTGTTTTTTTTGCAGGAGGGGGCGCTGATCACCGTGATAAAGGCGAACGGAACGAACAGCATAGAATAAATCAGGGACTTCATTGTTTGCGAATTACATTTTTAGTAAAAAAAGTTAAAACAGGTTGCAACCGGCAACCTGTTTTAATTACCCGGTCGTTAGCTATTAATTATTTTTTATTGTCACAGCACACCTGGATTCTTTTATATTCGAATTGATAAGTGGGCTGATAGGGTCCGGGGTTGGTCGGTGAAACCGCGGGGTTCGTAGTGACGGATGTGACCTGCATGACATAGATGATGTCTCCGCAGCTGATATCGTTACTATTATCCACATCGGACCATACCACGATAAACCTGTTTGCCACAGGAGTAGGGATATGCGTGGTGATGTCATAATTGAACCATCCCGGCGTACCGGCCGTGTTCTCGCCGATAGATACCATATCCAGGCTGGAAGAGTTGATCGTATTATCACCCCAGCAACATTCGATATCGTCGATGTCTTCTGCGGAAAGAACCTGAATATAACCGATCTTCCATCCTGAGGTGGCTGTAATGGTCGAATTAAAGATGCTATTGAAATCAATTTCAGCACAGCCGTTATTGGGAGGATCTTTTTGCGCGTTTTCTCCAAAGCTGTAATATTTATGTCCCCAGATCGTGTAAGGCGGTGGGCCGGGAGTCTGGTTAGCTCCTACCACTGTACCGTCGTATTTTGTACATAAATTGGCGGGGGTACAGTCCTCCAAAAGTCGTTTTGGCGTTGCCGTCGGGGATTTTTCCCCGGCAGTGGCAAGCTTTCTGTCCCGATCGGGCGTCGCCTGCTTCTGGCAGGCAAAGGCCATGAACATTATCAATAATGTTCCAGGGATCAGCTTAAAGATGTTGTTTTGTCTCATAATGCTAAGATTTAATAGTTGAGCTAACAGGACCGGGTATTATTTTTCATCCTTTACGACGATGTGATCGTAACGGGATATATCATTGTCTTACTCAATCGGTAGACGGATAATTTTATTTTATAGCTGCCGGGCTTCACATTGGCAGGTATGATCGCCCAGAAGCCGGTAACGGTGTTGCCGATAGTCAGTTCAGGCGTCAAAGGTGTTTCCGAGCCATCGTCTCCGACCAGGGACGCCTTTGTGACATCGGGGGAAGGAACGAAGTTCTGCCCACCGATACCGACTACCTGTCCTGTCTTATAGGATTTTGTTTTTGTTGCGGATGAGACTTCGGTAAGGACCAGCACGGGCTGCTGTATAATGATATTCAGCTTATACACGGCTGTTGATCCGTCTTTAGCGGTGACGGTATAAGTAGTCGATGTATCGAATACGTTTATGAGGTCTCCGCTGGCCGGACTGATCGTCGTCCCGGCCGGCAGGGTGATCCCAGGCTCTATCACCGTTACGGAAAAATAATAGGGAAGGTATACGGTGATCGTTCGCAGATTATCATTTATGGCGCAGTAGAACTGGTCCTGCGTATTGGTCACTTCGTATTCCAGTATGCGATTGGCGGCTAAAGGGGGAGCGGGTATAGTGTCGTATACGGTATCCGCCTTTATTTCTTTTATGATATCCTTTTTCTTACATCCTGTGTTGATAAGGGTTATAACCAGGGTCAGGAACAAAATGAACAGGAGCGAAACTTTCTTTAGTATCATTTCTCTATCGTGGTTTTAATGAAATCGTTATTTATTTGATCACGAATGATGTGCTGCCTTTGGGCGCCAGGACATAATCGAAGGTGAAATAAGGCTGAGGCCAAAATGTGGTAGGCGCTGTGGGGGCGTCTTTATAAATGCTGATCATTTTGATCTTGGCGTAGTTACCCGTTGCGGTACGAACAATTACCGTGCGGTCGGGAATGGCATAACAAATATGCGGTTGTCCATCGCCGCCGGGGAAACTCCCTCCTGTAAAATCATAAAAATACCAGCCTACGCCGGTGCCAAAAGCGCCGGAATCATCAGTACCGTATACATCCGGGCCTGTCTGGAACAAGGCATCCGCGGGGATATTCGTTACGCTATCGAAGGGCTGTTTCACGATGTAGATGCCGCCAACCGCATTGCTGCCAAGTCCGTAATTGCGGGCATTGGCGCCATTGTTGCCGGACAGGAAGCTGTTGGAGATGCCGTCAAATGCCAGGTCCCATTTATTGGTCTGTTTGTAGATGATGTTCCTGGCGGTATTGGCCTCCAGGCTGAACAAACAGGTGGTTCCGCTGACGGGGGCTGCTCCTGCGGAGCTGTCTTTGATGGCAGAGGAGGTATCACCCGGCAGATTGGAGACATGGATCAGCTTGTAAAACAAACCCGGAACTTCAGTGACAGTCGTATCGGTATCTGGCCCCGTACCTCCGCCGGCCCCCGACTGAGGAGCCGTGTTATTCTTTGAACATGCCGTTAAAGAAACGATCATCAGCAACACCGGACATAATGCCAAAGCGGTATTATTCCGCCGGTAGTTTTTACGTAACAAAAAGAGGATGCGCAGGATGGTCATTATGGTAATGATTGTTAAAATTTTGCAAAGAGAATTTATCAGATCACAAAGGTCTTAACAAACCATGACCACCAAAGGAGAATTAGTTACCAAATAAGGAAAGCGGGAACCCATCACTGGCAATAACAGGTCCGGATCGGGCCGTTATTTTCTTACCTGGTTGGGGTTTATCCCGAAATGCTTTTTAAAGGCCCGTGTAAAGTGGGCTACATGCTTATAACCGGAAAGATATGCTACTTCCGAAACATGCTGCCCTTCCAGCAGCATTCGATGGGCTTCTCCCATTTTGACCACATGTAAATAACCAAATACAGTGGTTCCGAAAACCTCTTTAAAATGCTGTTTCAAATAGGCGTCATTCGTGCCAACCTGGTGAGCCAGGTCAATAAGGGAACAGGGGCTATGTATATTGGAGAGTATAATATCGCGTACATTGTACATCCGGTCTATCTCCTCCTTCTTCAGCTTCTTAACCGGCCTCACCTCTCCCTGCCGCCAATATTCTTCCAACTGGATGGCCAGCAGTTCGGCTGTCTTACCGAGCATATACAAGTGCTTGTACCGGCCATCCAGCGGGCAGTGTAACATATCATATAAGATGTTGCTGCTCTTGGCTCCCAATAGCAAATTCGTTTTACTCATGGAAGCAGCAATATTCTTCTCCAAACTTTCACTAAAGGAGGGATAGAAAGAATGCTCAACCGGCAAATATCGCAGCATTTGCTCAGGACTAATGCCCAGCTCAAAAATTTCGAGCTGTTCACCAGGCTGCCAGGTAAGACTGACGCGTTTATTTGTCAGAAACAAATAATTATATTCCTGCTTTTTAAAGGTAGCCAGCACCTGAGTCTGCCCTTCGATCTCATAGGCCTTATTTCCACTGATCGTATAACTTATCTGAACAAAGGGCCGGGAATTGTTGATGACTACTTTTCCCCCAGTGGTAGAATCGATCTTGTAATGTCCAAAACTGATCCCTTCAGGCATTCCCATTTCATAAATAGTGCCCTTATGGCCGTTCCTGTCCACCTGACGGCGGCTTTCGCGCAAGTTTTCGTGACCATGCTGGTAGATATCAAAAGAACAAGACATAAGCTGGTCCTTTTCTTCCTGTATATTTATACCCATCAAATATTATAAGGTTTGTCATGAAAGTGTCAAGTGCCGATATACAATGGTAATCAAATTATCAATGTTCCTGTTACGCCATTTGGAAAAATGCTTACTCAAAAAGGAATCTGTTGCAAAACTATGTGCTTGAGCTACTATGTTTTACGTCTATGGTAATTTATTCTCCGTTTATGGTAAGTGTTGGCAGAACTGTCCTGCGATAAAAAGCCCCGTTAGGAATAACGGGGCTTAACCAAAACTAACTGCATGCCTGAACGTGCATACTTCTATGAGGATAAAAGAAGCTTTAGGCGGATTGGCCGGAAACGAGCGGGACAGTATTTTTTATTGTCTTCATTCTTTATTCTTTTAAAATTTATAGGAAATGGTGGCTACATAGTTCCGGGTGGGCTGCGCCTGGATAAAATTCCATGACCAGTAATGTTCGTCGGTCAGGTTATTCAATTTAAAGCTGATACTGTACCTGGACCGGTCGTACATGACAGCAGCGTTGCAAATAAAATAGGAAGGGATGATGACCGGGGCCTGGAAGGTGCTTTCTCCGACATAATTAGCGCCGAAGTTGATCCCGAGGCCTTTGACGGAGCCATGCGATAATTTATAGCTGGCGTAAAAATTAGCGATATTCTTAGGGGAGCCCAGCGATAGTCCTTCCTGGCCCTGGTTGGCTTTTATATATTTGGCATCGTTATACCCATAACCCGCCATCAGGTTCAAGCCCGCTACCGGGTTGGCTATCAGCTCAACCTCCACCCCCTTGCTGCGCTGCGTACCGTCCTGGACCGATATGGAAGAGGAGGGGATGCTTCTCAAAGCATTTTTGACATCGATATTATAATAACTTACCGTGGCGGATAACTTATGCTGGAAGACGTCCATTTTTACGCCTCCTTCCCATTGGTTGGCCTGGGAAGGCCGGTAAGTGACCATATTTGTTCCATCGAGCTGGGGGGCATTATTCGAAAACCCGTTCATATAATTCCCGAAAAGAGAGACCTGGTCTTTTACTGCCTGGTAGACCAGTCCAAATTTAGGGGATAAGGCGGTTTGCCCGTAACCATCCGTCTGTACGACACCATTGTTAACCGAGTTTTTATTATCGAACCTGTCTACCCGCAAGCTTGCCATGGCCAGCAGCTGGCCTGTGAGGTTGATCACATCGGATGCATAGGCGCTGTAGGTGTAGGACTGGGATATATAGTGGCTTTGCGAAGGGTCCCGGGAAGGGTCCTGCGCAAAGGCATTAAAGATCTTTTCCTGCGAAACGTTGACTCTGGAAGAGGGGTCATTCATGACGATCGTATCCTGGTAAACGCCTACAAAGGTGGAATTGTACCGAAGGCTGTATACGTCCAATCCTATGACCAGCCGGTTGCGCATATTACCTATCCTGAAGTCGCCGGTAAAATTCTGCTGAACATCATAGGTGGTGCCTAACTGGGGTTTGGCGCCCATGATCCATCTTGTCATCGTCGAATCATTGATGTATTCATTCCCGTTCATATAGTAGCTTGCCGGGCGATGGTAGAGTTCCTGCACAAAATTGGTGGAGGAGGTCCAGCTGTTGGAAATTTTATAATCCGCCCTGGCAAATATTCTTGTGTTACTCCAGTCCTGAAGCATCTGATCGCCTGCGGCGGAACGGTTGTAGGGTGCTTTCAGGTCTTTCATGTTCTTTATAGTGACACCGGGGCCGAAGTAGTACCATTGCCACATGGTGGCGTTCTGGTGATAAAATTCGGCGCCAACCCGAAGTGTGAGCCGGTCGCTGGCTTTGTACAAGAGGGTGGGCGCGAGGGCATAGGTATGCTTGAAGCCATAGTCCTGGAAGGAATTTTCCCAATGCCGGGCGGCATTGATCCGGAAAAGCACGGTAGTGTCCTTATTCAGAGGGGTATTGTAGTCCATTGTCAGCCGGCTCAGGCCCCAGCTTCCCGTCGAATAGCTGATTTCCCCCCGGGTGATCTCCGAAGGCAGCTTGGTAACATTGTTAATGATGCCGCCAAAACTGCCATTAGCGGTTCCGAACAAGGTGGCTGACGGTCCTTTTAAGATCTCGACTCTTTCCAGGTTGACGGGGTCCTCTCCTTCTCCGACGTCACTGGCCAGACCGTCCCTGAATTCGGCGCCGCTATAAAAGCCTCTCATAAAATATTCATTTCCCCGGGAGGGGGTGACGCTGGGGGGGGTAACGGCGGGGGCATTATAAAATATTTCCGCATAACTGGTAATACTTCTTTCCTTCATTAAGCTATTGCTGATCACATGGTATACCTGGGCGTTCTCCAGGTTCTTCAGCGGCAGCCGGGCCACATAGTCACTCTGTTTGCCGGCAAACTTATTGGTGCCGCCGGTAACTACGACTTCCTGTAATTGTTTTTCCGAAACGTCGAGCTTCAGAGCTACAAGGGTGGTCTTGTCTGCTTCGACGGCAATAGTCTGCTCTAAGGCCTCGTATCCTACCAGGGACACTTCCAGGGTATAATTACCGGCTAATACGCCTCGTAAAGTAAAGGCGCCGTCTTCGTCGGATTGCGCCCCCTTTTTCGTTCCTTTCAGCTGAACCATTACAAATGCTGCCGGTTTCCCGTCGCTGGTGGTGATCCTCCCTTTGATAACACCGTTATTTCCTTCCGTGTTTCTGCTAATACCTTCCGTGTTTCCGTTAGTTCCTTCCATGTTTCTATTATATCCTTCCCTACTTCCAGCAAAAGCTATAATAAGGCTGCAGGAAAGTAATACTGTCATAAAACCGATTCTAAAAAAAAGCCCTCCCATAAGTAAATTGTTTTAGTAATGACGAATTCAAATACCCGGTTCTCCCCGGCAGCTTTCCGGTTATTCTGCTCCGCCGGTCTGCTAACCGGGGATACTACGGGCATACTTCAATTATATGTATTGATATATGACTGTCCATTACCGGTATATTTCCTGCAATACAGTCGCTGTTCTTTACCAACAGTAAAGAAATATCATCGCAAAGACACCCTTTTCAAGGCCGTGCGTTGATAAAAGAAATTTAAACGGAGCAGAAATTGACGGCACAAAAGTATCGGCAGCATTACACTTAATGGACCTTAATCGGGAAAAGATGTTACGCAAAAGGGAAAACAGCATTCAAGGATACCTGAAGAAAAAACCAATTATAGCCGGGGAGGGATCTTGAACGCTATCGATGGCTGTTGATCAGCGCCAGGGCCCCTTCCGCTAAAAAGGCGACGCCGGATTTTATACATTCTTCGTTGAAGATGACTTTAGGGTGGTGCAGATAAAAGGAATTATCCGGATCTGTTTGTGCGCCCAGGAAGTAAAACTGCGAGGGCATCAACCTGGAATAGAAAGCGAAGTCTTCTCCGATCAATTGCCCGGGGACTTCCCGGAGATTATTCTTTCCAAAGACCTTATCCTGAACGGGCATTAATTTTTCGTGAATAGCCGGGTCGTTCAGCAAGCTGGGATAATAGGCGCTGAAGTCCAGCTCTATCTGGCAGCCGTAGGAGATTTCCAACCCTTTTACCAGGGCCCGGAGTTTGGCTACTAATCTTTGGTAAGTGTCAATATTCAGCGCCCGTAAGGAACCCTGCAGCAGGACGCTTTGAGGAATGACATTAAAACTTGGGGGCGCCAGGGATTCTGTGTGGGTAAAAGCGATCACGGCAGGCTGCAGCGGCGCTGCATGAGAAATGATAGATTGGGCGTCCACGATCAGCTGTGCGCTGATCAGAACCGGGTCGGTCACATGTTCCATGGCGCCGGGATGCCCTCCTTTACCGGTGATCTTAATGGAGAAGTTGCCTACATTCGCCAGCGCCTCGCCATTTTTATAACCCAGCTGTCCGGGTGGTAATAAAGGATGGACATGAAGGCCAAGGGCCGCCTGTGCATTATCCAGCTTACCGCTCTCTATGATGAGCTGCCCTCCGGACTTTCCTTTTTCCGGGCTCCGGGCATTTCCTTCCTCGGAAGGCTGAAAAACCAGCTGCACCGTTCCGGCAAAAGGCAGCTCTTTCAGGAGATGTGCGGCGCCCAGCAGCATCGTGGTATGGAGATCATGCCCACAGGCATGCATCACCCCCGGGTTGATGGAGTGGAAAGTTAAACCCGTATCTTCCACAATAGGGAGCGCATCCATATCTGCCCGTAAAACAATGGCAGGCCCCTCTCCTTTCCTCAAGGTACCGATGACACCCGTACCGGCGACGATCTCAAAGGAGATGTCCAGGGCATGGAGGTGCTCCTGTACCAGGGCGGATGTTTTAAACTCTTTAAAACCCAGTTCAGGGTTCTGGTGAAGCCGGCGCCTGATGGCAACCAGTTTATCGAATAAAGCAGTGTCTATCATCTCTGTCATCGGGGGAATATTATTGTCAGACTCTAAGATAAGTAAGATTACCAACCTTAAGGTTGTTTAATTCGATCATCCGGAAGAGGGTAAAGGTAAACAAACCTTAATTACCCACCAATCAGCAGGCTTTATAAAAAGAAGGCATTTTCTGCTGGAAAAAACTATTAGTCTATTAATTTGGTAGACTAATAATAATAATATATCATTGCACTGTCAAAGGTCGTGCATGCAGATATGGTCTGCCTCTTTATATCGGTTCGAATCCGTCCACGACAGCAAAAGACCGCCTCTACCGGACCGCCACAGGGCTATCCGTGTAGTCAAAGCGGTCAACTATTTCATATGGCAAGCAATCGTTAGAGGGGCTGTATTTCCATATGGCCCCTATTTTTTGCAAGTGGGAAAAGAATTTTCGAATGAGAATAGGTGGGCGGTCGCGGACTTTAACCAAATTTCCTTAATTTCATTAACCGAAACTTGAACTGCTGTTGGCAACACAACCTACTTTAGAAAATGAGCGGGCGCTTTTTTTGAGGATCGCGGAGGGTGATGAAGTGGCATTTACAAATGTCTATCAATCCTTTACGCCTTCTCTGGCATCTTTTATTTTAAAGTTAACGCGATCGGATGCCTTAGTGGATGAAATTATCCAGGAAACCTTTTTCCAGGTTTGGGTCAGCCGTGATAAATTATCGGAAGTCCGGGAACCCAGGGCCTGGGTGTTCCGGATCGCCGCGAATATCTCCTATTCTTATCTCCGCCGGTTACTGACAGAAAAAAAGGTATTAAAGAATATCATTTCCGAACCTGGAAAAGACTGGTCGGCCGCAGAAACCTTACAGGTCAATATGCTGTTGAATACGGTACAGGAAGTGGTGAATGACTTGTCTCCCCAGCGAAAGAAGGTGTATCTGCTCAGCCGGGAGGCCGGGCTGACGGTGCCACAGATCGCCGAAGCCTTAAATCTTTCCCCCAATACGGTGCGTAATACGCTGCAAAGCTCGCTTGGCGCCATCCGGGATCACCTGCTTAAAAAGGGCTATCAAATGGCGGTCATCAGCCTCCTGTTAAATTTATTTTAAAAAAGTGTCCTTCCTATTGGTAGTAAATTCCTTTTCATTCGACTTATATATGGAGGAGTATGAATCTGGCGGGGGGTAACCTTATCCGGCAACTTTATCCATAAAACATGAAAAATGAAACGCTGAGTTATTTACTGCAAAAGTACCTGGAAGGCACGTTGAGCGAACCGGAAAGCGCCAGCCTGACTGCCTTTATCAATGACGATGCCAATAAGGATCGGGTGACCGAGGAGCTAACCCGGCTATCCTTACAGCATCCGGCATCAGGGGATTTTGACGAAGCCCGGTTCATGCCTTTGCTGACCGCTATTTTCAATGCAGATAAGCCGCTTATACAACAACCAGCGAAGCTGTATCCGGTACCTGCGCAAAAATCGGCGATACGGAAACGGGTGATCTATTGGGCCGCAGCGTCTGTCCTGTTCGTAACGGGCACCTTCCTATATTTTCAATATGAAGTTCAAAGGAAACGGGCCAATAATAAAGTGGCGTCCGGACCGGTCAATGATATAAGGCCAGGCGGCAATAAAGCAATACTTACGCTGGCTAACGGATCGAAAATTATTTTGGATAGCACCCTCAATGGAGCTATTGCTGCGCAAGGGAATATCCGGATATCGAAGTTAAAGGAGGGTGAACTGCTCTACCGGCCAACGGCGGAAGCAACGGAAGCGGTGGTCTATAACACGCTGACGACTCCCAGGGGAGGGCAGTACCAGGTGACACTATCGGATGGAACGCAGATCTGGCTAAATGCCGCCAGTTCTATCACGTATCCTACTGTCTTTACGGGCGATCAAAGGAATGTCACTATTACCGGTGAAGTTTATTTTAAGGTGGCTACGGATAAAAGCAGGCCCTTCCGGGTGAAAGCCGGGGACAGGATGACCGTGGATGTATTGGGAACGGAATTCAATATCAATGCCTATGAGGACGGGCATACGATCACTACTACCTTGTTGCAGGGAGCCGTTAAAGTAGGGAACAGCCAATCCCAGCAGGTGCTCTCTCCCGGTCAGCAGGCGCAGGCAGCCAATGAGGAGGGAGGGAAGATCAGGGTGATCGATGAGGCTGACCTGGAACAGGCTGTCGCCTGGAAAAACGGCATGTTCTATTTTAAGAGAGATGATATCGAGGCTGTCATGAAACAGATTGAAAGGTGGTATGATGTACAGGTCCTTTTTAATAAGAAAAGCCGGTTTCATTTCACCGGCAAGGTCCCAAGGCAATCGAATGTCTCCCAGGTTTTAAAAACAATAGCGCTCACCGAGGCCGTGCAGTTTACCATAGACGGAAAAACCATTAAAGTAGAATAGGATACAGGTATCCGACCGTTAAGCTATTACCCAAATTATTATTTATCGAACGATTGCACACTGCTCCATATAAGGATGGCCATGCCATGTCCTGTCATCAATAAACTGAAAAATCAAGATAGTGGTAAATCCATAAAAAAACCGGAAGTGTTCAGACCACTCCCGGCGGATAGTATGGATTAACCCAATAATAAACTGCCGGTCAGTAACCGGCAATAGCAATGGAGACTGCTTATTGTTTAACCCAAACTAAAATCGAAGTTATGGTATTTAAGGCTTTTCACAAACCTATCGCCGTTATTGACAAAACACTACTCTTAGCGATGAAACTCACCACATTTTTATTTTTTGCAGTTGCCCTGCATGTAAGCGCTGCAGGTTATGCCCAAAAAGTAACTTTTTCAGGGAAGGGAATGCCGCTTGAGAAGATATTCAAGGAACTGGAAAAGCAGACCGGGTATGAATTCTTTTATACGGAGGAACTGATGCAGCAGGCCAAAAAAGTCGATCTGGCATTAAAGAATGTATCCATTAATGATGCGCTCCGGGAATGCTTCAAAGACCAGCCGCTCACCTATATTATTACCGATAAGATCGTTGTCATCAAGCCCAAAGCGCCTCCTGTCAATACCATTTCTTTCGCCCTGCCATTTCTATTTCCGCCGCAGGAAAAGATCACCGGCGCGGTAACAGACAAAGATGGCAAAGGCATCCCGGATGTAACCATTATCGTAAAAGGGAACACGGTCACCAACACGACCACGACGGATGCGGACGGGACTTACTCCATTCATATACCTGCCGGCGCCACGCACATTCGTTTCAGCTCTATTGGTTATGAGGATCAATTTCTTCCTATTGATAATAACAATGTCATCAATACTGCCTTAAAAATAAGGATCATTGCATTAACAGAGAATGTCGTGATCGGGTATGGCGAGCATAAAAAGGTCACGCTGACCGGTTCGGTGGCCAGTGTCAGCGGGAAAGAGCTGCTCCAAAGCCCGGGGAATAACCTGGCCCAGTCGTTAGGAGGCCGGCTTCCGGGGCTGATCGCACTCAACAAATCCGGACAACCGGGTAGCGACGACCCCACTTTATACATAAGGGGGTTAAGCACTACGGGAGACAACTCTCCGCTCATCGTCATCGACGGTATACCCCGGACAAGCTTTTCCTATATGGATGCGAACGATATCCAAAGCATTACGATCCTCAAAGACGCCGCCGCTATTGCAGTATATGGCGCAAGGGCCGCCAATGGCGTCATCCTGGTCACCTCGAAGCGGGGCATTGCCGGGAGAACGAGCATCACTTATACGGCCAATGTAGGGGTCCAGAATGGCATTGGCCTGATCCCTACGCTGGATTCCTATCATACCGCCCTGTTATGGAACGAAGCCTGGCAGAATGAAGGTACTTTTGCGCCCACTGCCGGCGGGGCGAAAGGATACGATGACGCCACGCTGCAGATCATTAAGAACCAGAGCAATCCTGATCGGTATTCCAATACGGATTGGTACAAGCGGGTGCTGGACCCTACTGCTCTTCAGACCCAGCATAATATTTCCATCAACGGAGGGGGCAACAAGTCAAAATACTTTGTATCCGCCGGTTATTCGGAACAGAAGGGATTTTATCCTTCCTCCGTCTTCCGGCATTATAATGTGCGCGGCAACCTGGACGCCAATATCTCCACCAACCTGGATTTCGCCCTGAACATCTCCGCCAGGCTGGAAAACAGGCAAAATCCGAATACCGCCCCGGTAAAAAATGCGCTCATGACGCCCCGGATCGAGCCGATCCAATATACCAATGGCACCTATCATTATGATGTGCCCTGGGTAGGCAATTCCTATCTTATTTCAAGGGGCGCGGGTGGTTATAACCATGCCACCAACAATATACTGGAGAATTCCATGTCATTGGTCTATCATATCCCTTCGATAGAGGGCTTGTCCATAAAGGGCCTGGTGGCATTCGACAAGACCTTCACTTTTGGAAAGGTCTTTACCCGTCCTTATACGACCTACATCCTGAACGATGATAACAGCTATACGGCCAGATCGGTGCCGGCAGCCGGGCTGGCTTCTTTATCCGAAACGTATGCACAGACCCAGAGCCTGACGGCAGAGGCTTCGATCAACTATACGCGGAGATTTAAGCAGCATCGGGTGAATGCGCTGCTGCTGTATACCCAGACTCAGAACTCCGGGGATAACCTGACCGCGGCAAGGATCAACTTCCCTTCGGCCGCGCTGGATCAATTGTCGGTGGGTAATACTGTAGGGGCCACCAACTCCGGCACCGGAACGCAAAATGCCCGGAAAGGCATAGTGGGCAGGGCAGGTTATTCCTTCAGCAATAAATACCTGTTCGATTTCAGCTTCCGTTATGATGGGTCCGATGTATTCCCTCCCGGCCAGCGGTATGGTTTTTTTCCCGCGGTGTCGGCAGGATGGAGGATCTCGGAAGAGCGCTTTTTTAAAGAGCATGTCCAATCGGTGGATAATTTAAAACTGAGAGGGTCATGGGGTGAAGCAGGCAACGACCGCGTGGGCCAGTTCCAATACCTGAGCACCTACAGCATTGGCCCCGGCGCTGCCTTCGGGGGTGGCCCAAGCGCTGCTGCAGCGCCTACCCTGGTACCCGGTGTGGTAGCCAATCCCTCCTTCACCTGGGAAAAGGCGGTCATCAAAGATATCGGGCTGGAAGCTACGCTGTGGAAAGGGCTGTTGAGCATTGAAGCCGATTATTACTACAAGCGTACCAAAGACATCCTGGCAACGAATGCCGCCATACCCGCTGTGATCGGCGGTACGCTTCCCGCTTCGAATATCGCCACGGTGGACAATCACGGGTTTGAGATCTCGGCGACGCTGCAACGCACCATCGGCAAGATCAACTATCATCTCGGCGGCAATGTCACTTTCGCCCGAAGCAAGATCGTATCTTATCCGGATCCGGTCAGTACACCGGCGGCTCTTAAGCTGACCGGCAAACAGGTGTCACCGGATGCGGTCACCGGTTACCTTGCCAATGGCCTGTACCAATCGCAACAGGAGATCACCAGCGGCCCGACGCCCCTGTTCGCCAATGTCGCGCCGGGCGACATCAAATATGTGGATGTGGATAAGAACGGAGTGCTCAATGCCAGTGATAAGGTCATTGTCTCCAGAGGCATTACACCGGGGGTCATGTATGGCATCAATGCCGGGGCATCCTATAAAGGACTGGACCTTACCCTTTTCTTCCAGGGTGCAGGAGATACAAGGGTGTATATACCGAGCCTGATCAATAATTCCTTCTATGCGGGTTACCAGACTCTGTATCCTTTCCAGCAGGACCATTGGACGCCCACCAATCCGAAAGCGACTTTCCCCCGTATGAGCGTGACCAGGACGAATAATCAGCAGACTTCCAGCTTCTGGGTGCGCAATGCGGACTATTTACGGCTAAAGAGCGTTGAGCTCAGCTATACGCTGCCTGCTTCCATAACCAGGGGATTAAAATCAGGACCGATACGAATCTATGTGAATGGCAGCAACCTGTTCACCGTCACCAAAGAGAAGATCGTCGACCCGGAGCTGGGCTATGATCAGAATGTCAACTCTTATCCGTTGGTACAGGTATTCAATGCGGGTGTAAGCATCACCTTATAGAGTTCCCCAACTATCATTTATTATTAAAAGAAGAATAATGAAAAAATATAGTCCCCTACTGGTCCTGTTCCTTTTAACCGTCCTCGGTTCCTGCAGTAAAGATATCCTGGACAGCAAACCGCTGACTTCCTATTCTGACGCCACGCTCTGGCAGGATAGCACCCTGGTCAAGCTGTACCTGACCTATATCTATTCTACCGTGCCCAGCGAATATGATGCGCCTGACAATCTGCTGGCCTGTCTCACGGACGAAGGAGCCAATAACCGGTCTTTCGAGCCGTCCGTCACCGTCAACCAGGCCCAATACAATGCCGGAAATGTCCCTTATAACACCTGGACCCCTTATTATAACGCTATCCGGCAATGCAATGTCTTCCTGTCAAAGATCAACAGCGTTCCGCAGAGCGCCGCGCTGAAAAGCAGGATGGCCGGAGAAGTGCATTTTCTACGTGCCCTGTATTATCATTACCTGCATAATTATTACGGTAATTTCCCCATCATCACCAGTCCATTAGGCTTGTCCGATCCCGCTCTTTTTACGCCGAAGTCGTCCGACGATAGCTGTATCAATTTTATCCTGGCCGATTGTGATTCGGCGATCAGCCTGCTGCCTGTCAAATATGCCGCGGCAGATGTGGGAAGGGCTACGCAGGGAGCCGCCTGGGCGCTGAAGACCCGGGTGAATTTATATGCGGGGCGCTGGCAGGCCGCTTCCGACGCCGCCGAAAAGGTGATGGGCCTGGGTATTTATGGCCTGTTCCCGGACTACCAGGGAATCTTCCTGCCGGCCAACGAAGAGAATAAGGAAGTGATCTTCGACAAGCAGTATGTCGCCGATGCCACGGGGCTGACCAATTCTTTTGATGCCTATAACGGTCCTCCTAATCTGACTGCCTTTTCCAGCGGCGTGAACGATCCTACGCAGAACCTGGTGGATCTTTACGAGATGACGGACGGCACGCCATTCGATTGGAATAACCCGGTTGAAGCGGCGCAGCCTTATGCGAACCGCGATCCCCGCATGAATGCAAGTGTCATCCATGACAGCACGGTCTGGCAGGGACAGATCGCGGATATGAAGCCAGGCAGCGTATGGAGCCCGCTCTCCCGCCCCTCTGCAACAGGTTACTACCTGGCAAAAATGATGAATCCGAACTTCGTATATGTCGGGGGCACCATCGCGGGAAATAATAACTTTATCCTGTTCCGGTATGCGGAATTGTTGTTAAACTATGCCGAGGCTCAATATAAGCTTGGCAATACGGAAGTCGCCAGGACTTATGTAAACATGATCCGGGCCAGGCCAAGCGTGAATATGCCGCCGATCTCCGCCGCCAATTTCACGTTCGACAGCTATGTACATGAACGCAGGGTGGAGCTGGCCTTTGAAGGATTACGCTTATGGGATATCAACCGCTGGAAACAGGGACCTCCATACAGGGGCAGCGATATTTATGGGGTCAGCATTACCGGCACTTCACCCAGGACCTATTCCAGGATCAAAATAGAGACGAGGGTATTTCTCGATCCTAAGATGTACCTCTTCCCTATTCCACAGACGGAGATCGATAAATATCCCAACCATTCCCTGGCACAGAGCGCCGGATGGTAGGACTGTCTATAAGCAGCTAAACAATTTGCCTTCAACTAATCAATTATTATGACTACTAAAAAATCAACCACACACAAAGTATGTACCCGGGCCGTGCCCGGGGTCTGCCTCCTGATCGCCTTCTTTATACTATTGTTACCGCCAACCGGCCGGTCGCAGGGCACCGTGACTACTGTCGCTAAAAAGAAACCGGCCCCTGTCGCCGATACGACGATCGCCCGGCTTAAAGCTTCGATCGAGGCCAACCCCGATAATCTCTCCGCTCATGAGGAGTACATCAAAGCTATCGGTGTCGATAGCGCGATATTGCTCCGGCAATATGAAAAGTGGATGGATCAGTTTCCCCGGTCAGCTACTGTTCCTTATGCGTTGGGGGAAGCTTATTCCAACAGGGAAAGTCCCAAGGCCAAGCCATATCTTCTTAAGGCGACAACTCTTAACCCGAAACTGGCCAAGGCCTATCTTGACCTGGCGATAGATGCGGAACGCTGGGGTGATAATGACGGGGCCCGCGAATACATGGGAAAAGCGGCGGAAGCGGACCCTACTGATCCGGGTTATGCCTTTTATTATGCGATGGATTTTGAAAAGATCGATCCTGCACAGTGGAGGACAAAATTGTTCGAGCTCGCCAGGCGTTTCCCTGCCCATGAGCGGGGAGCGCAGGGCCTGTACTGGCTGGCCACCCGCTCGACGGATACGGCAGAAAAGATCCGGGTGTATGAACAGCTGAGGACATCCTATCCGCCGGAGAAATTCAACTGGTCTTCGAGCGGAATGTCCGGTCTGTTCGATATTTACCTTACTACGGCGCCGGAGAAGGCGGCAGCGCTGGCGCAATCCATGGGAACAGGCGGTGGCTGGCCGGCCCAGACCGAGCTGGCGCAAAATGTTATCCAGGTGCGCTCTATGCTGACCCAACACCAGTTCTCGGATGCATTGACCCTTGCGAATAAGATCAAGGCGAGCCGGTATTCTTCTGCTGCAGATATGATCGCCTTATTGAAAGCGGAGATAAGGGACGCGGCAGGTCTGTCCGAACAGGCATATGACAGCCTGGTGGCCGTATATGCGAAGGCGCCAAACGATGCGATCTATAACAGGATCGAATTTTATGGGGCCAAGCTGGGCAAGAAGGCCGATGGGATAGAAGCCGATATATGGAAAGTGCGCGACGGCGCCACTACGACTGCTCCTCCCTTCGATCTCCGGCTCTATACGTCTGCGAAGACGGCCTCGCTGAATGACTATAAGGGGAAGGTGGTATTACTTACTTTCTGGTTCCCCGGGTGCGGACCCTGCCGCGGCGAGTTTCCTCATTTTGAGACCGTATTGAGCAAGTTCAAAGGGAAGAACGTGGACTATATCGGTATCAATGTAGATACGACACAGGACGATTATGTGCTCCCCTTCATGAAGGGGACCAAATACACTTTTACGCCCTTACGCGCTTCCGGTGAGTGGGCGGCCGCCACTTATAAAGTGCGCGGCGAGCCGACCAATTTTTTAATCGATCAGCAGGGGCAGATCGTCTTTACTAATTTCCGGGCAAGCGATCCGTATAGTGAACGATCCCTGGAATTGATGATCAGCTCTTTGCTGACGCATAAGGGAACAGCTAATTAAATCCAGTACATAACCATCCGTCCTTAATTTATAAGGAGATTCCGGGCCTGATCGGGAGATCGGGCCCGGAATTCTATTTAATAGGCAACGTATTTCCCTTCATAACGTCCTTCGATCATCGGGTATTTCCGCTCTACTTTATTCAGCACTGCGTATAAAGAGTCTTTCTTTTGATCGATGCCGGAAAGGATGATCGTGGAGGAGTCGGGCCTGGAGTAATGAAATACCAGCTTTTGAGTGGTGTCAGTCTGGCTTTTCAGGATGAGGGTATGTTTTGCCGTGTCGGATTTATAGGTAAAATAATCCCTGCCGGCAGTGCCGAAGATCTCATAGTTGGCCATCCGGTCGCCTACGAATAATTTCACGGTATGGGGTATTTTAATGCTGAGACTGTTCCATTTTTCAAATACTACATTCTGCCAGCGGGTGGTATCTGTATTGGACAGCGTCACGGGCTGATGGTTGACCTGGAATTCGGAGACCTTATAAAATCCGCTGGTGTCCGGGAGGCCGGGAGAGACGGGCAGGCGGAAACCGCCGGCGGCATAACTTTCATAGGTCTTGAAACCCCGGAAGCCGAAGAAGAAAAGGATAAAGGCTGTCTTCACCCACAGGCGGGTCTTTGACTGCCATTGCCGGGTAAACCCGGGGATGTAATCATCCAGCGCTACGGTCTTGTGGAGGATGAGGAATTCCCATAGTTTTTTGGCGTCGTAAGCGAGCAGGATGGCTGCCAGGATGACGAGGTTGACACATACGGTGAAGATTCCCGCATCATAACCTGCATTGATGGCCGCGATATTGATCATGATGCCCAGGTAGGCCAGTGCGGCGAAGGTGGCCGTTTTTCGAAAAAACAATAAAAAAGCCACTAGGGTCTCCAGGATACCTGTAAATATTTCATAGGACTGGGAGACGCCGGTGGTGATCCAGAAGAGGCGGCCGGCATTGAAATCTCCCAGGTTGGTATTGAGCCAGCTGAGGGTCGGATAGGGCATCTGCTGGGGGAAAACCTTGATGAAGGAGTAAAAGAACATGACGGCTGCCAGCTTGTAACGGAGGGCAACCCGCATCCAGTAATAGAGTACCGTATAATTGCTCCTTTTCCGGTCGATGAGGGACCAGATCAGGGCTCCGGCTATCGAGATGCCGAATGCGTATACAAATCCCAGGAGGTCGTTGCCTCTTTCGTTGCTGTGCAATTTGGGACTATAATTACCGATGGTGTTGATGTCCTGGAATTTAAATACAGACCAGTGGATCGCGAATACCTTTTGAAAGTAGGTATAGTCCAGGGGGACGATATAGATAAATACATAGATGAAGAAGATGCGGAAAATTATTTTCTCATACATTTTCCAGGTAACTTGTTCAGGCGTATAAACCAGCTGCGTTGTCATGGTTGCTCTTTTAGTAGGAGGCTCCTCCTGCCGTTCCGCAGGAGGGCCGGTTGTTTTAATAAAGTAATTCGTTCTGCAGGAGGGTTAGTTGTTTTAATGAGGTAATTAATTTCTTCTTTTAGTGGAGTAATTCTTCCAGTTTGTGATCCAGTTCAGGGCCATACAGGTTGCGGGCGACGATATTTCCTTTCGGATCTATCAGGACATTGGAAGGAATGGTCCTCACGCCGTAGAGTTTTCCGGGAGCGCTGTTCCAGAAAGCGAGGTCGGATACCTGGGTCCAGGCAAGGCCATCGTCTTTTATCGCCTTTATCCAGGCGTCTTTGCTGCGGTCGAAGGATACGCCGAATACTTCAAATCCTTTGTCCCTGTACTTATAAAAGGTCCTGACGATGTTGGGGTTCTCCCGGCGGCACGGTCCGCACCAGGCTGCCCAGAAGTCGATCAGGATGTATTTCCCGAAATGCGAGGAGAGTCGTACGGGAGAGCCTTCAGTATCATTGAGCGTGAAATCCGGAGCCGGCGTGCCTAATTTTCTCTTTGCCAGCACGGGTACCAGCTCTTTCAGGAGCAACACATATTGTGTATTGTTCAGTGACTTGTCCAGGAGCGCGATATCTTTTTTCAGCTCTTCGGGCGAAAGCCGGTTGGAATAAAAACGGTATAAGACAAAGGCGGATACGATGGAGGCCGGCTGTTTCTGAATAAACTCATCAATTTTCACATTCCTTGACTTTTGAAATTCCGTGAACTGATCGGTGGCGGCAGAGCCGGTCACTTTGCTGTGCTGAAAATGCGAGGCTGTGTCAAAGTCGATGGAGATGGGGCTGGTATTGTCGAGGAACACGTATAAAGGGGTGATCAGGAGCGTGTCGATAGTCACCCCGTATAATTCCGGCAATTTCACTTTGGTGGTAAACTGAAATTTGTCATTTATTATTTCGGAGGAGTCGATCACGAAGAACATTTTGTTCTCATACCGTTGCAGATAGATCCGGGAGCCGGTAAGTCCCGGGGCAGAGCCGGTAATGGCGACGGGGGCGTTTTTTTGTGCAAAGGATGGATGAGTTGCGGCGGTTATAAGAAACAGTAAGCCGACGATGACCGTCTTATTGGTAAAGGAGATTATTTTATTCATGGTTATTATTTTATTCGTCATTAAATTTTTAGCTGTTTTAAAACTGAAAAGATGTCGTCAATCAGTAAAGCGGGTTTTGCACCAGGTCCGGATTGGCCTGGATATCATTAAAGGGTATGGGGAAGATCCATTTTGTCTGATCGGTGACTCCCAGTACGGCCCCTACCCTGCCCGTTCTTACCAGGTCGAACCAGCGATGAGGTTCCAGGGCGAACTCCGCTCTCCGTTCGTCTTCTATGGCTTGTATGATATCGACGGCCTGCGTGAAGGTCGCAGGGGACAGCCTGGCTCTTACCCTTACGGCATTCAGATCAGCCAGTGCGCCGGGAAGGTCGGGTGTCGCTTTTTTGACGCGGGCTTCAGCGCGGATCAGGTATTGTTCTGCCAGGCGGAAGATATAGGTAGGATTGTCGCCGTTGGTACGCCAGTACAATTGCTGTACAAAATAATTCGTGATGGCGGGGGTAGAGATATTTTTGATCAGCAGCTTCCTGTCGCCTCCGGTAGCGGGATCCTGTTCCAGGTTGTACAGGACCGGTGAAGGGCAGTATTGATTCCGGTAGCTGACGCTGGACCAGGAGCCATAGTGGGCGCTGGGATCGGAGGTGGTGAACTGCAGTTCAAAAATCGATTCCTGGGTAGCTTTGTTGTTGATAAAGGTAGTCCAGTCGATCAACTGGTAACTGGGGTCCTGGATGATGCGGGTAGCGTAGGTTTCCGCCTGCTCCCACTCGCCCCGGTAGAGATGGACCCGGGCTAAAAATGCTGCTACTGTTTTTTTCGTCACCCTGTTCCTGTTCAGGGTATTGGTCAGGAGAGAATCGGCCTTGCCGAGGTCGGCCAGTACCTGGGTGTAGACCTGCTGCTGGTTGCTTTGCTTGATGCCTTTCACGTCAGCCGCGGAACTGGTGGGTTTGGTAACGATGGTGATATTGCCCCATGCCCTGGCCAGGTCGAAGAAGGCCAGTGCGCGGATAAAAGAGGCTTCTCCTACATATTGATTCCTTGCGGTGGAGGAGATCAGCTTAGGGTCGAGACCGGAAACTTTATCGATGACCTGGTTGGCCCGGTTGACGGTCTTATAAATGTCGTCCCATACATTATTCAGCAGGGTATTATCTGCCCGGTAGGTATGGGTGATAAAGGTGTTGTAATAATTCAGGGTTCCTACCCAGAGGCCGTCGCCGGCTGAGAGGAAGGCGGCTGCAGCATATCCGTCGCCGCCGTAATAGTTGCTGCTTTGCAGGCCGTCATACACTCCCAGTAATGCAGATAAAGACGTGCTGGAGTCTACGATGACAGCCTGATCTGAAATAGACTGGGTGGGCTGTACGTCCAGAAAATATTTTTTGCAGGAGCCCAGGGACAGGGTGGTTATCAGGGAGAGGGCGAAGAAAAAGATCCTGTAAAGAAATTTGTTTTGCATATGATTTGTATAAGGTGTCTGTATGTTTATAAGCGTGCCTGTATGTCGAGCCGATCAAAAATTCAGGTTGATCCCAAATTCAAAAGTCCGGGGATGCGGGGGTTCGGAGAAATCAAGTCCCTGCACGGTCTGGTTAGCATAATCCTGTGCTGTATTGACTTCGGGATCGGCGCCGGAATATTTGGAGATCGTGAACAGGTTGGTGACGTTGACATAGGCCCGGAGCTGCTGGATACCGATCTTTGGGACGAGTGTCTGAGGGAGGGTATATCCCAGGCTGAGGTTGCGCAGGCGTATGAAAGAGCCATCTTCCATAAAACGGCTGCTTTCGAAGTTGTGGTTGTAACTGCCGTCTGCATTGGCGATGTTGGTGATCCGGGGGATGTCTGTCTTGTCGCCGGGCTTCTGCCAGGCGCGTAAC